>CAZELR010000010.1:0-96068 GCA_964513075.1 uncultured Anaerolineales bacterium | reverse complement strand
CCCAACATCAGCACGACCAGGTCGATGGGATGGTGCGACTCCAGGCAGGGGAGCAAGTAACTCTTGCCGCTCTTGTACTCTCCTTCCACCGGATCGGGCCACACGGTTGTCCGGCCGTTGAGCCCCTCCGCGATCACCTGGTACTCCGGCCCCAGCTCCCGCGCCAGCACGCTGACCCACCGCTGCGCCAGCGGGTAGCGGTCTTCGCTCACAGGGTCATAGCCCCACGTATTGGAATCGCCGTAACAAAGGATCGTTTTCATCGGCAATCGCCTCCTTACAGAATCAATCGATTCTACGAAATACCTAAACAGTCGCGGACTAGAGGCTTTAGCCGGTTACGCTCATTGTCCACAAAGACCGGCTAAAGCCTCTAGTCCGGATTTTCATCCACCTCACTATAACACGTCCAAGCCATAGTACCAAGCGTTTCGCGCCAGTGGTATAATGATCCTGTTTTGACTTCCCTCTCTGTTCGCGATACAATCAATCCGAACATTTGAGCGATTCAGCATATAACAAGCAATACGTAGTACGCAGCACGCAATACGCAATACGAGGCCACCCATGCCCAAACCCAAAACCCGTTACGTCTGCCAGGCCTGCGGCAGCGCCCAGCCCAAGTGGATGGGCCAATGCCCAGACTGCGGCGAGTGGAACACACTGGTGGAAATGGTGGTGCAGCCCGAGGCGCCCGGCCGACCCGGCAGCACTGCACTGGCCGCAGGCGGCGTCGGCCCGCAGCCGCTGCCCGACATCCCTGCCGACGGCTACGAGCGCATCCCCGTGCCCATCGGCGAGCTGAGCCGCGTGCTGGGCGGCGGCATCGTGCCCGGATCGGTGGTGCTCATCAGCGGCGATCCCGGCATCGGCAAAAGCACCCTGCTGCTGCAGCTCTGCGACGCGCTGACCAAGGCCGGCGGCCCCATCCTCTACGTCTCCGGCGAAGAATCCGCGGCCCAGATCAAGCTGCGCGCCGAGCGGATGGGGATCGTGACGCGGGATATCCTGGTGTTGGCCGAGACACACCTGGAAAGCATCGCGACCCACATCGAGCAGTCCGCGGCTAAGCTGGTCGTGGTCGATTCGGTGCAGAGCATCTACTCCGACGCCATTGCTTCCGGCGCGGGCAGCGTGAGCCAGGTGCGCGATTGCTCGGCGCACCTGCTGCGGCTGGCCAAGGCAAGCGGCTTCCCGCTGTTCCTGGTGGGCCACGTGACCAAGGAAGGGGCCATTGCCGGGCCGCGCGTGCTGGAGCACATGGTGGACACCGTGCTGTATCTTGAAGGCGAACGCTTCCACTCCTTCCGGCTGCTCCGATCCGTCAAGAACCGCTTCGGCTCCACCAACGAGGTCGGCGTGTTCGATATGACGGAAAAGGGGCTCACCGAGGTGAAGAATCCGTCGGAGGCGTTTTTGGCCGAGCGCATGCCCAACGCGCCCGGCTCGGCCATCGCGGTCACCATGGAGGGCACGCGGCCGATCCTGGTGGAGGTGCAGGCGCTGACCAGCCCGACCACCTTCGCGCAGCCGCGGCGCACCGCCAACGGCATCGACTTCAACCGGCTGCTGCTGATCACCGCGGTGCTGAGCAAGCGCGCCCGCGCGCGACTGGCCGACCAGGACGTATTCGTCAACGTGGTGGGCGGCCTGCAGGTGGACGAGCCAGCGGCCGACCTGGCCGTAGCCGTCGCCATCGCCTCGTCGGCGCGCAACCGGCCGGTGGCGGCCGACCTGGCGCTCGTCGGCGAGGTGGGCCTCAGCGGCGAGCTGCGCACCGTCGGCCAGCTCCCGCGGCGGCTCAACGAGGCCGCCAAGCTCGGCTTCACGCGCGTGCTGATCCCGCAGTCGGTAGCCCGCAAGCTGGAGCATCCGCCCGCCGGGCTGGAGGTGCTGGGCGCACGCACGCTGCGCGAGGCGCTGGAGATGGCGTTGGTGGCGGGGGGCGCAGAGGAGCAGGGGGACTGAGGCCACCAACGCCTGGCACTGAAGTGTCCAGGCTGGCACACCAAGTGCGTCCAGACGCCCTGACGACCGGAACATCGGTTTCAGCAGATCGGCAGAGAAACATCTCGTGCACCCGAATCAAACGGATTTCATTGCAATAACTTACCATCTATGGTAACATACTCGCATGGAATTCACGGAACTCATCAGAGTTGTCAAAGACGAGCCGCTCTTTGAGACCGGCTTGCTTCTGGCCGGCGATGTGAGCCTGCGCGATGTGCGAAAGCAGTTGTCGCGCTGGAAGGCGACCGGAAAGTTGTATCAATTGCGGCGCGGCGTGTATGCGCTGGCGCCGCCGTTCCAGAAGACCAAGCCCCATCCGTTTGTGGTTGCCAATGCCCTGATGCGTGGCTCTTACGTCAGTTGCCAGTCTGCACTCGCCCACTATAGCCTCATTCCAGAATATACGCCGGTCACGACGAGCGTCACCACAGGTCGCGCCGGCCGCTGGGACACGCCGTTGGGCGGTTATGCGTATCAGCGCATCCAAAACAAGCTGTTCCACAGCTACCGTCTGGTCGAGGTCGGGGGCGGCCAGAGCGCCTTCGTCGCCACGCCGGAAAAGGCGCTGCTCGACTTGGTTTACCTCCAACCTGGTGGGGATGCCCCGGACTATCTGGCTGAGTTGCGCCTGCAAAATCTTGACCGGCTGAACCTGTCTGAACTGGATCGGTTGGCCGGGCGAATCGGCAGCCCCAAGCTGCGCCGCGCGGCCCAACGCGTGCGAGACCTGGCCCGGGCCGAAGTCGAAGCGTACGAGGTGTTATGAAAGAGTATCTTGCGCAGCTCGTGCGCGCCGCGCCGACCCCTGCCCACGGCCGCAACGTCGCTCGCGAATACCTGCAAGCCAGGATCCTGGGGGAGCTCCAGCGCGCCGGCGCGCTGATCCCGCTGGCCTTTCACGGCGGCACCGCGTTGCGCTTCCTGTACAACAGCCAACGCTATTCGGAAGACCTGGACTTCGCGCTGGAACGCGCACAAGGGCAATACGACTTCCGCGCCTATCTCAAGGCCATTAAGTCGGCCTTGACCGCCGAAGGCTACGCGGTTGAGCTGAAAGTGAGCGACCGGAAGGTCGTCCACAGCGCCTTTGTCCGCTTCGCCGGGCTGCTCAACGAGCTAGGACTGTCGCCGTTCCCGGATGAAGTGCTGGCCGTCAAGATCGAGGTGGACACGAATCCGCCCGCAGGCGCGGTCCTGGCGACCACCGTGATCCGCCGGTACGTGCCATTGCAGCTTCAGCATCATGATCGGGCCTCGCTGCTGGCGGGCAAGCTCCACGCGATCTTGCAGCGGCCATACACCAAGGGCCGCGACCTCTACGACCTGATGTGGTACCTGAGCGATCCGGGGTGGCCCGGCCCGAACCTGACGCTGCTCAACAATGCGCTGCAGCAGACCGGCTGGCCCGGTGCAGAGCTGACCGAAGGTGCGTGGCGCGAACCCGTACGCGCACGGCTGCGGTCCCTGACTTGGGATCACGTGACGGCCGATGTGCGCCCCTTCCTGGAGCCGGGCGCTGATGCCGGGCTGTTGACACTAAGTAACCTGCTGCAGGTGCTAGAATGAACGGGAGAGACCACTCAATGCCAGACCCAACCCCCATCCCCTGGCTTCTCGCCGCCAACACCCCCTCCATCCGCTATCTCACCCTCCGCCGCCTGCTCGGCCGGTCGGAGGAGGATGCCGAGGTGCAGGCCGCGCGGCGGGAGATGGCCGCGTCCGGCCCGATCCCGGCCATCCTCGCCCGGCAGACCGAGCGGGGCAACTGGGCCGGCGAGAGCAGCTACTACACGCCCAAGTACGTCAGCACCCACTGGAGCATGACGCTGCTGATCGAGCTCGCGGCCGACGGGACCGACGCGCGCATGCACCGGGGCGTCGAGTCCATGTTGGCCCGAACGGACGCGGAGATGCGCAAGGCGGGCCACGGCTGGGTCTGCTTCTGGGGCAACATGCTGCGCTACGCGCTCCACTGTGGGTTCGAGGACGATCCGCGCGTCGAGCGGCTGGTCGACCGGGTGACTCGCGATGCGACCGAGGCGGGCTGGCGCTGCCGGTACAACGCTGATCTGCCGTGCGCCTGGGGCGCGGCACGGGCGCTGTGGGGATTGGCCACGCTGCCGATGGAGCGCCGCACACCGCAGATCGCGGCCGCCATCGAGAGCGGCCTGGTCCTCCTGCTGGAAACCGGCCGCCTGGTCGGGGGACACTATCCCACGCCGGGGAAGCCGCACGCGCTGTGGTCGAGCCTCAACTTCCCGATCTTCTACCAGGCCGACATTCTCTTCGTGCTGCGCCTGTTGGACGAGTTAGGGGTGTTGTCGCATCCCGGTGCGCAGCCGGCGCTGGCCTGGCTGGCCGCGCGGCGCCGACCAAATGGGACGTGGAGCGGGGCCAGGCCATTCCGCGCCCACCCCTGGCAGGCGATGGGGGATCACGAGGAAACCGAACGCTGGGTCACGTTGCATGCAGCCACCGTCCTGAGCGCCGCCGGCATTTCTTCCGATTAGCATCCCCCTGTCGGGGTGCAGAGCGCCGAGCGTGGAAATTCAGTGGCTATTCGTAAAGCAGCATCCGCGTCAATCCGCGTTCATCCGCGTCCTGTTTTCCGAGCCGCACGTCATGCGTTCTTCGGCTTCATCGACAGCAGGTACAACCCCAACAGCGCCGTAAACGTGATGACCAGGCAAACCGGGATGACTTCCAGCGAAATGCGCCGCGCAAACACGCCAAACAGGCCCGGGATCGCCGCTGCACCGATGCCCCCCACGCCGACCTGCATGCCGATCGTGTTGGCCGCGTACCGCGCGCCGACTCGTTCGCTGGTCCCCGAAACCATGGCGGGGAAGACGGGCGCGATGGCCAGCCCGACGATCGCCACACCGAGCAGACTGGCGACGTCGAAGGGGTTCCACCACAGGAGCACGCAGCCGGCGATTGCTGCGAGCAGGCTGACGCGCACCAGAGAGTGGACGCCGACCCGTTTTGTGTACAAGCCGGCGACGATGCGGCCGATGGTGAACATGGCCCAGTAGCTGCCGGCCCAGAGGCCCGCCATCTGGGGCGCGATCCCGCGCGATTCGGTAAGCAGCGAGTAGGTCCAGCTGCCCAAACTCGCCTCCGAACCGACATACAGGATGAACATGAGCAGGCTCAGCCAGACCGCGGGCTGGCGCAGCGTCTCGGGCATGGGAGTCTTGTAATCCGTCAGCCGTTTGGGCTGCTCGGCCTGGACATGGCGATCATTGCTCTGCCACATGGACAGTGTCAGTATGAAAGAAGCCGCGAGCACAAGCTGCGCCGCCCCGACGACCACGTAACCCACCCGCCAGGCGCTGAAGTACTTCAGACCCAGGGTCATGATGATGGGCCCCAACGTGACGCCGATCCCGTAGCTGGCATGGAGCCACTGCATCAGCCCTTCGCCGAAATGCGCGGCCACGTAGGTGTTGAGCCCGGCGTCGATGGCGCCTGCGCCCAACCCGGCGGCCACACCGAGCGCGACCATCATCCACCAGGCCGGCACGAGGGTGTAGCCGATCAGCCCGGCTCCGGTCAGCGCACAACTGATGGCCAGCACCTTGCCGACCCCCAGCCACGCGATGAGGCGGCCGCTGGAGAAACTCGACGTGAGATAACCCGTCGTCGTTGCAACGAGCAGCATGCCGAGCGAGTCGAGGGGCAGCGAAAAGCCGGCCCGGATCGAAGGCCACGCGACCCCCAACAGGCCGTCCGGCAGGCCGAGCGAGATGAATGCGATGAAAATCAGCAGGATGAGGCCAAGGCGAGACTTGTATCGACTCAAGGTGGAGGTCATGTTGGTCCTTAGCGTGACTTTGATGCGCCCGTGAGATGTCAAATGCGGAGAATCTCTCGTGGAGATGCGTGCGGCTTCGTTTGGCAGCTTGTGGCCCGGACATTATACTCACCTCCGACGTTTGCGCCAAAGCGCACTTGGGCTTTACGGCCGAGCTGGACCGCAGGTACAATGGCGCCAAGATGGCTATTCTCGGGAGAGATATGAACCCTAAACTTACTATTTCCAAGACCGCTGCTCGCCGTTTTGTGCTAGGCCGCCAGGGGTTGTGGCCGGGGCGGCGCTGGCAGGGCGTCGATGGCGTGGCCGAGGCGCTGCGCACGTGCGAGGCACTGCAGCTTGACCCACTCAACGTGATCGCCCGCAGCCACGACATCGCCTTGTGGGGTCGCGTGCTGGATTACAAGACCGAATTCCTCAACGAGGTCGTCTACAACCGCCGCGGGTTTTTCGACTACGGTGGTGCACTCTACCTCTATCCCATGTCCGAGCTGCCCTACTGGTGGCGGCACATGGCCGCGTTCGGCGAGCACCCGCGCTGGCGCACGTTTGCCGCGGAGCATGGCGACGTGATCGCGCAAGTTCTGGACGAGCTTAGGGCACGCGGCCCGCTCGGCAATCGCGCCTTCGCCGGCAACGCCCGGGTCAATAGCTATCGAGGGGACAAGGACACCGCGGTCGCACTCTACCAGCTTTGGGCCACAGGCCGGGTGATGATCCATCATCGGGAAGGCTTCGAGCGGGTGTATGACCTCCGGGAGAGGGTTGCACCCGCGGCGTACGACACCCGCGCATCGGAGGCGGGGCTAGAGGCCTACTTCGCAGCCAAGACACTCGCCTTTCTCGGCCTGGCGCGACTCCAGTCCTGGCGCGTGAGCACAGCGGACTTCATCGCGCGGCACATCGAGAAGGCCGAGGCTGAAGCATGGATGGCGCGGCTGGTACAGGAAGATGTCGCCATTCCGATCCGAATCGAAGGCGCCAAGGAGATTCACTACGCACTGGCGAGCGACCTGCGCCTGCTCGAAACAGTCGCCACGGGCGACGTCCCGGCTCCGTGGACGCCGCTGGATGTTACCACCGAGGAGGAAGTCATCTTCCTTGCGCCGCTGGATATCGTGAGCGCACGCGGGCGAGCCGCAGCCCTTTTCGATTTCGACTACGCGTGGGAAGTCTACAAGCCGGCGCACCAGCGACGTTGGGGATACTACACCCTGCCCATTCTGTGGGGCGATCGTCTGGTGGCGCGCGTCGATGCCAAGCTGAACCGCAAGACCAAGACGCTGGAACTGCTCGGCTTCTGGCCAGAGGAGCGCGAGCGCCTGGGGCTGGCCCACGATTTGCTTGCCGATGACGCCTTCGTTGCGGCGTTCCGGCGCGGACTGGTGCGCTTTGCGTCCTTCGTCGGCGCAAAGGCGTTCGCAGGGGCGGAACAAATCGACGCGACTGTGATAGAATGGCTTAACTTCAAGGTTGGCAACTGTGCGACAGTTGCCAACCTTCCCGTGTTGGAGGTGCAACCATGACTGTGTCTGCAATCGTCGGCGCCCAATGGGGCGATGAGGGCAAGGGCCGCATCGTCGATTACCTGGCCCAACGCGCCGATATGGTGATCCGCTTCCAGGGCGGCGACAACGCCGGCCACACCGTGATAAACGATTTCGGCACATTCCGGCTGCACCTCGTCCCCTCCGGCATCTTCAACCCGGCCACCCGCTGCATTATCGGACCGGGCACGGTGGTCAATCCCGATACGCTGCTGGCGGAAATGGCCGAGCTAACGACAGCCGGCATCGACCTGGCGAACCTATGGCTGTCGGAGCGGGCACACGTGGTCCTGCCCTATCACCGCCTGTTGGATGGGCTGGAGGAAGGCGCGCGCGGGGGCAGTCAGATCGGCACCACCAAACGCGGCATCGGCCCCGCCTACGCCGACAAAGCCGCGCGCACCGGAGTGCGCCTCGGCGACCTGTTGCGCCCCGCCTATCTGGCGGAACGCCTGACAACTGCACTGGCGCAGAAGAATCTTGCGTTGGCCCACTTCGGCCAGCCACCCCTGGCACTGGATGACCTGCTGGATCAAGCCGAGATGTGGCGTACCGCCCTCAGCGGCCGCATCGCCTTAGGCGACCGCATCGTAGACACCTTGCCGCTGGTGCAGGCCGCGGTGCGCGGCGGGCAGGCAGTGCTGCTCGAAGGCCAACTCGGCGTGATGCGCGACCTGGACTGGGGCACCTACCCGTTCGTCACTTCGTCCAATCCGATCGCGGGCGGCGCGGCTGCGGGCGCCGGACTGCCCCCCTCGGCCATCACAGAGGTCATCGGCGTGGCCAAGGCTTATTGCACTGCGGTCGGCGCGGGGCCGTTCCCCACCGAACTGAAGGACGATATCGGCGAACACCTGCGCGAGGTGGGCCAGGAATACGGCGCAACCACCGGTCGGCCGCGACGCTGTGGCTGGCTCGATGCTGTTGCGCTGCCGTATGCGGCCTGGCTCAACGGCTTCACCGGCCTGGCTATCACTAAGCTGGACGTACTGGATGGCCTGACCGAGTTGAAGATCTGCACCGGCTACCGGCTGGACGGCGAGGTCATGGCCCGCGTGCCCGACACGCCGGACATGGAACGCTGCGAGCCGGTCTACGAGATGTGGTCGGGCTGGGCGGCGCCGACGCGCGACGCGCGCAGCTGGGGCGATCTACCGGTGGAGGCGCAAGCCTATCTGCGCCGCATCGAGACTTTGGCAGGCGTACCGATCCGCACCATCTCAGTGGGGCCGGCGCGCGAGCAGCTGATCGTGATCTGATTTATCAGGCTATTGATTCATGATGTGTGATACAATGATCATTCACTGGGAGGAAACGGTGATCGCCAGGTCGAGGTGCTATCTTCCGTTCGGAGAATAGAATGGCAAAACGACTCGCTCTACTCGATAAAGAACGCTGCGTGGGCTGCCAGTCTTGCGTGTTTGCCTGCGCTCGTCGCTCGGGGACCGGAGGCCTCGCCGGAGCCAGCATCTGGGTGCGCTCAGCGGGCGGTGTTCGCAAGGGATACGTTGTCATCGTCTGCCGTGCCTGTCCGGATCCGCCGTGTGCGCGGGTCTGCCCGACCGATGCGCTGCTGATTCGGCCAGGGGGCGGTGTGCGCTTGAAACCCGAGTTGTGCATCGGCTGTCGCAATTGCGCTGAGGCTTGTCCGTTCGGTGCCGTGCTGTGGGATGACGAGCAAAACAAGCCCGAAATCTGCGTCCACTGCGGTTATTGCGTCTCATACTGTCCGTACGATGTCTTGGGCATGGAAGAGCTGGCCCCGAGCAGCACGGCCGGAAAAGCGAATGGAGGGGCGGGATCACCCCAGCCCAACGAAGGAGAGACTCATGTTGGTCAATGACCCACTCGCGCGCGTCCTCTACATCGATCTGTCGCGGCGCTCGTTCTCCGTCAAGGAGCGGCCAGAGCTGTTCAAGGTCGGGTTAGGCGGAGCCGGTGTAGGCATCCGGCTGCTGGAAGAAGAGTGCGCGCCAGGCACCGATCCATTCGCTCCCGGCAACCCGATCATCCTGGCGGTCGGGCCGCTGACCGGGCTCTACCCGCTGGCCTCCAAGACGGTGGCCATGTTCAAATCGCCGCATACCGGCAACCTGGGCGAAAGCCATGCCGGCGGGCGCAGCGCGATCGCCATTCGTATGGCCGGCTACGGCGCCATCGTCATCCGTGGCAGCAGTTCCTCGCCGGTGTACCTGTCTATCGACGGCAGCCACGTCCACTTCCGCGATGCCAGTGCACTCTGGGGCATGCACAGCGCCTACACAGCCGGCTCCGTTCTCCGCGAACGGGAGCCGGGCGCAGGCGTGCGGTCGATCATGCGCATCGGCCGGGCCGGCGAGATGGGCGTCACCTACGCCGCGGTGATCACTGAGACCTACCGTCACTTCGGCCGCCTGGGCCTGGGCGCGATCTTCGGCAGCAAAAAGCTCAAAGGATTGGTCATCTCGGGCGAGCGCACACTGCCCGTCGCGGACCGAAAGGCTTATCGCCAACTCTACGACGCGCTTTACCAGTCCGCCACACAATCAACGACGATGAAGAAGTACCACGATCTGGGCACGGCCATGAATGTGCTGCCCCTGAATGCACTGGGGGCCCTGCCAACGCGCAACCTGCAGCAAGGGCACTTCGAGGGCGCAGAGGAGATCAGCGGCGAACGCTTGGCCGAGCAGTACTTGGGCCGCCGAGTGGCCTGTGCGCACTGTCCGGTGGCCTGCGTGCACCTGGCCGCCATCCGCTACCCTTACCCTGATGAGCCTTACTTCTACAAGACCTCGATGATCGGCTACGACCACGAACCGATCTTTGCGGTGGGCAGCCTGCTGGGAGGCACCGATATCAAGGGCATGTTCCAGGTGCTGGACGAAGCCGAGGTCCAGGGCCTCGACGTGATGAGCATGGGGGTGACGCTGGCATGGGCCACCGAAGCCTTACAGCGCGGGCTCATCTCCGCAAAGGAAACTGATGGCTTGATCCTGGAGTGGGGCAACTACGCGACCTATTTTGAAGCTGTCGGCCGCATTATCAGTCAGCCCAACGACTTCTACCGGGCGCTGGCGCGCGGCGCCGAATATGCGGCCGCGATCTATGGCGGCTCGGACTTTGCCCTGACCTTCGGCGGCAACGAGATGCCGGGCTATCACACGGGGCCAGGCTGTCACCTGGGCTATCTCACCGGCGCACGCCACAGCCATCTGGACAGTGCGGGCTACAGCATCGACCAGAAGGCCGGCGCCAAGGGGGAGACCCTCACGCCCGAGGGCGTGGCCGCAGGGCTGCTGGAGGAGGAGCGGTGGCGCCAGGTGCTGACCAGCCTTGTGATCTGCTTGTTCGCGCGCGGGATGTATACTCCTGAGATCGTGCTTAAGGCGTTGGCTACGGCCGGATACGAGTGGTCGACTGAGGACCTCTCGCGTTTCGGCGCGGAGGTGCTGCACCGCAAGATCGCTTTCAAACTGCGCGAGGGCTTCGATCCGGCGGCCTTGCGCATCCCGGGGCGCATTCTGGAGACCCCGACGCCTTTGGGCAAAATCGACGAGGAATTCTTGCGGCGGTCGATTCAGGCTTATGCACAGGCAGTCTAGCCATCAATGATTTTTCGGCCCGAGGTTGATCTTGAACGCCGAGCCAATCTTTACCCACGACACCTATCTCTCCCCCTTCACCTGGCGTTACGGGTCGCCGGAGATGCGGGCGCTGTGGAGCGAAATGCAGCGGCGGCGCCTGTGGCGGCGCATCTGGGTGGCGTTGGCTGAAGCTGAGCAGGCCGCCGGGCTGGTGACCGCTGAGCAGGTCGCCGACCTCGTTGCACATGCAGATGACATTGACCTGGCGCGGGCACAGGCCATCGAAGCGGAGATCCACCACGACCTGATGGCCGAGGTGCAGACCTACGCGGAGCAGTGTCCGGTCGGCGGCGGCATCATCCACCTGGGCGCAACCTCGACGGACATCGAGGACAATGCCGATGCCCTCCGCACCCGGGATGCCCTGGACCTGGTGCTGGCAAAGCTGGCCGCGCTGCTATTAGCCTTTGCCGAGCAAATCGAACGCTGGGCCGATGCGCCGACCATGGCGTTCACGCATCTTCAGCCCGCAGAGCCGACCACCGTAGGCTACCGGCTGGCGCAGTACGCGCAGGATCTGCTGGCCGATTACGACGAGCTGCGCCGTGCGCGCGACAACATCCGCGGCAAGGGCTTCAAGGGCGCGGTGGGTACGTCGGCGTCTTATGTGCAGTTGCTGCATGACGCCCATGATACCAATATCGGTCGCGGGGGACAGACGAACGACGAACGACGAACGACGGAGTCGGTGGGCGCCGGCAACGCACCACGCACCACGCACCACGTCACCGCCGCGCAACTCGAACAAACTGCCATGTCTGCCCTTGGTCTGGAAGCGTTTCCCGTGACCACGCAGACCTACCCGCGCAAGCAGGATTACCGCATCATCTCCGCGCTGGCAGGGCTGGCCGCATCCTTCTATAAATTCGCGTTCGACCTGCGCGTGCTCCAATCACCGCCCATCGGCGAGTGGGCCGAACCGTTTGCGGCGCGCCAGGTGGGCTCCAGCGCGATGCCGTTTAAGCGCAATCCCATCCACGCGGAGAACATCGACAGCCTGGCGCGCACCCTGGCCGCACTGCCGCGCATTGCGTGGGACAATGCCGGTCACAACCTGCTGGAACGCACCCTCGACGACTCGGCCAACCGCCGCAGCCTGCTGCCTGAAGCGTTCCTGATCGCCGATGAGCTGCTGCGCCGCGGACACAAGCTGATCGCGGGGCTGCGGGTGAACCGCGCGGCCAGCGCCCGGCTGTTGGACGCGTATGGCCCCTTTGCAGCCACCGAGCGACTCCTGATGGAACTGGTGAAGCGCGGGGGCGACCGCCAGGTGCTGCACGAGGTGATCCGCGAGCACGCCCTGGCCGCGTGGGCCGAGGTGCAGGCAGGCAGGCCGAACCCATTGATCGAATCTCTTCACCGCGACTCACGTCTCACGATTCATGCATCACCATCCGAGATCCTCGCCTGGCTCGACGCGTCCGACTACATCGGTGATGCACCCGCGAGGGCGCGCGCGTTGGCAGACATGCTGCAACACCGTCTGGCGCGGGCGGGGTGAGGAGAGGACAGCGGATGGGCAGGATTTACGGATCGACGACGACAAGACACCTGACATATTGCCGGGAGGAAACACGATGAAGCTGCGCCCGAACCCCAGTCTCACATTCGATGACGTTTTGCTCGTCCCACGCCGCTCCGCCGTGCGTTCTCGAGCCGAGGTCAGCACGGCGACGCGTCTATCCCGGCACATCGACATGGAAATCCCCATCGTCAGCGCCAACATGGACACGGTGACCGAATGGCAGATGGCTGTGGCGATGGCGCGGGCCGGCGGCCTGGGCATCATCCATCGCTTCATGACCCCCGAACGAGAGGCCGCAGAAGTGCGGCGAGCTAAACGGGTCGAGAGCCACATTGTCGAGCACCCGCACACCATCGCACCGGAGGCCACGGTCGACGCGGCCCGTGAGCTGATGGCGCGGCACGACATCGGCGGCCTGGTCGTCGTAGATGAAGCCGGCCGGCCGATGGGCATCCTGACGCGCCGCGATCTGGAGCTGGCAGATGGCGCCAACCTGGTGCGCCAACGCATGACCCCTGCTGAACGGCTGATCACGGCCCCGGCAGATACAACCCTCGAAGATGCACGGCGCCTCCTGGGCCAACACCGCCTGGAGAAGCTGCCGCTGATCGATGCCGACGGACGGCTGGTCGGGTTGATCACCAGCAAGGATATCCTGCGCACGCTTGAGCACCCCCTCGCCACCAAGGATCGCAAGGGCCGCTTACGCGTGGGCGCGGCAGTGGGCGTGCAGCCCGGCTTCCTGGAACGCACGGGCCTGCTCCTGGACGCCGGCGCCGATGTCATCGTCATCGACATTGCCCACGGGCACTCCGAGCACTGCATCGACGCGGTGGCCGCCTTGCGCAAGACGTTCCCCAAGATGGAGATCATCGCAGGCAACGTGGCGTCGGCTGACGGCACCCGAGACCTGATCGAAGCCGGCGCGGATGCCATCAAGGTCGGCGTAGGGCCCGGCTCCATCTGCATCACCCGCATCGTGACGGGCTTCGGCGTCCCCCAGTTGAGCGCGGTCGCCGAATGTGCGGACGCGGCGCGGCCCTACGGCGTGCCCATCATCGCCGACGGCGGCATCCGCACCTCAGGCGATATCGTCAAGGCGCTGGCTGCCGGCGCGGACAGCGTTATGGTCGGCAGCTTGTTGGCCGGCACCGATGAAAGCCCCGGCGTGGTGGTGGTGCGCAACAACCGCCGCGCCAAAGTCAGCCGCGGCATGGCCTCGCTGGCGGCCACCATGGATCGGCCGGATCGCCAGGCCAAAAGCGAGGGGGATGATCCGGGTTGGACGCAGGTCGTAGCCGAAGGGGTCGAGGCCGCGGTGCCCTATCGCGGGCCGGTGGAGGATCTCTTAACGCAGCTGGTGGGCGGCCTGCGCTCCGGGCTGAGCTATGGCGGCGCAACCAACATTGCCGAGCTGCAAGCCACCGCCGAGTTCGTGCAGATCACCCCGGCCGGCGTCCTGGAGAGCCATCCGCACGATGTGGATGTTTTGTAGTTTGACAAAGCGCCACTGCCTGCGGCATAATGCCCTTGACAATTGAATAGCCACGATCACAGGCTGTGACGGAGGAAAGTAGGCGCGGGGATGACCCCAGAGAGGCCGGGCCCCGAACGGGGCTGCAAGCCCGGCCGGCATGAACCGCACCGAAGTTCCCTCCCGAGCCGGACGAGGGAAAACCATTGTCGATTTTAGATTTCGGATTTTAGATTTCGGATTGTCCCACATGAGGGCTTCAAATCTACAATCCAAAATCGGCAATCGAAAATCGGTTAAGTAGTTCGTCCCGGCAACCCACCGTTACCAGGGTGACCGGTAAGCCTGTTCAATCGGGCCGCCGGAGAAAAGGGCCTTTGCCATGCCTGGCATGCGAAGGAACCAGGGTGGTACCGCGAAGTCGAGCAGCGCACTTCGTCCCTGTTGGGATGTGCGCTGCTTTTTTTGTTGTCGGGAGGGAACCATGCACGAAAGTCTTGTCCAACTGCGAGATGCTGCCCTCGCCGGTCTGGCCGCGGCGGCCGATGCGGATGCGCTGGAAGCGTGGCGCGTGCGCATCCTGGGCCGCAAGGGCGCGCTGACCGAGGCGATGAAGGTATTGGGTGCGTTGCCCAGGGAGGAGCGTCCGGCCTACGGCGTCGCGGCGAACGAAGTCAAAGCGGCGCTGGAGGCTGCGTTTGATGCGCGTCAGGAAGCGCTCAAGGCGGAGGCATTAGCCGCCGAGTTGGTCGCAGGCGCGGTGGACGTGACGCTGCCGGGCCGGGCGCCGGCGCTGGGACACCTGCACGTCACCACACAGAATCTGCGCCAGCTTTATGCGGTCTTCGCGGGCATGGGCTTCGAGGTCTACGACGCACCGGACGTTGAGACGGATGACTACAACTTCGGTCTGCTCAACATCCCGCCCTACCATCCCGCGCGCGATATGTGGGACACCTTCTGGGTCACACAAGACACACCGGGTTTCTCGGAGAAACCTGATGTGTTGCCCAAATTAGTGCTGCGCACGCACACCAGCCCGGGTCAGATCTGGGCGATGCGCGAGCGGTGCCCGGAGCCGATCCGCGTGGTGCTGCCCGGCAAATGCTACCGCTATGAGCAGGTCACCGCCCGGTCCGAGCATCAATTCTACCAGATGGAAGGACTGGCCGTGGGCAAAGGGATTCGCATGACTGATCTGATCGGCACGCTGAGGGAGTTCGCGCGCCAGATGTACGGCTCGCAGCGCAAGCTGCGGGTGCGAAGCAGCTACTTCCCCTTCACGGAGCCCAGTATCGAGATGGACATGGACTGCGTACTGTGCGAGGGCAAAGGCTGTGCGGTCTGCAAGCATACCGGTTGGCTGGAATGCGCGGGCGCAGGCATGGTGCACCCGGCCGTTCTGCGCAACGGCGGCTATGACCCGGATGTCTACTCCGGCTTCGCCTTCGGCATGGGCGTCGAGCGGCCGACGATGCTGAAGTACAGCGTCAACGATATCCGTTACTTCTATGGGAACGATTTGCGGTTCTTGGGGCAGTTCGGATGAGCGTGCTACGTGGTGAGTGGTGCGTAGTGCGTCTTGGGCACATGGTCCAAACCAACGGAACACGCAACACGTACCACGACATAGGGAGTAAATGAACATGAAGATTCCTCTCAGTTGGCTCAAAGACTACGTTGACATCACCCTGCCCGTGGAAGCGCTGGCAGAGCGGCTGACGCTGGCGGGTATGGAAGTGGAAGGCATAGAGCGCATCGGCGAATTCTGGGATCGGGACAAGGTCTTCGTTGCGCAGATCCTCGACGTACAGCGCCATCCGGATGCCGAGCGGCTGACGCTGGTGCGCGTCGATTACGGCGCGGGCCACCCGATGACCGTTGTGACGGGCGCGCCGAACATGCTTCCCTACATCGGCCAGGACCTCAGCGGCGGCAAGGGGCCGAAGGTCGTGTTCGCCATGACCGGCGCGCGGCTAGTGGACGGTCACAGCGAGGAGCGCAAGATCGTCCGGCTGAAGCCCAGCAAGATTCGCGGCATCGTGTCCGAAGGCATGGTCTGCTCGGAGAAAGAGCTGGACCTCAGCGACGCACACGAGGGCAACCTGGTGCTGCCGGACGACGCGCCGGTGGGCATGCCGCTGATCGATTACCTGGGCGACGCGGTGCTCGAGTTCCAAATCAAGGGCGCGTTCGGGCATCTGCAGTGCGTTACCGGCATCGCACGCGAGGCCGCCGCGCTGCTGGGGCAGCCGCTCAGATACCCAGAGGCAGCAAAAAACCAGGTTCCGCAGCGCAATCTGGTTTCTGATGCGGACTTCACCGGCATCGTGATCGACGCGCCTGACTTATGCCTGCGCTACTCGGCCGCGCTGATCGAAGGGATTAAGATCGCGCCATCGCCGATGTGGCTGCAGCAGCGCTTGCAGCGCGCGGGCATGCGGCCCATCAACAACGTCGTGGATGTGACCAATTATGTCATGTTGGAGCTGGGCCAGCCGCTGCACGCGTTCGACTACGATCTGCTGCGGGCGCGGGCAGGCGGCCGCCCCACCATCATCATGCGCCGCGCCCATTCCGGCGAACACCTGACGACGTTGGACGGCATCGATCGGGCGCTCGACCCCGACATGCTGTTGATCACCGACACCGCAGGCGCCATCGCCGTGGCCGGTGTCATGGGTGGCGCCAACACCGAGGTCAACGACGCAACGGTCACCGTGCTGCTGGAGTCGGCCAACTTCAACTTCCTCAGCATCCGCCGCACCTCGCAGATGCTGAAGTTGAGCAGTGAGGCCGGCAGCCGCTTCGGCAAGCAGGTGGACCCTGAGCTGACCGTGCACGCGCTCGCGCGCGCCTGCCAACTCCTGGGCGAGCTTGCCGGCGGGACCGCGCGGCCGATCTACGGCGACGCGTACCCCGCCAAACCGGAGATCAAGACCATCCCCCTTGATCCGGCCTACGTCAACCGCATCCTGGGCGCGGCGATCCCGCCGGAGGAGATGGTGCGAATCTTGCGGGCGTTGGAGTTCGACGTTGCAGCAGAGCAGGGGACCAGGGGAGCGGAGGAGCAACTCCGCGTCACCGTCCCCAGCTATCGTCTGGACGTCAACATCCCGGCCGACCTGGCCGAGGAGATCGGGCGTATCTACGGGTACGACCGGCTGACGCCGACCTTGCTGGAAGACGAGCTGCCGCCGCAGCGCCGCAACCTGGCCCTGGAAGGCGAAGAGAAGGCGCGCGACATCCTGGTCGGCGCCGGACTGGATGAGGTGATCACGTATTCGATCATCGACGTGCGGGACGAGGCCAAATTGGCGTCTGACAAACCAGGTTTCTCGGAGAAACCTGGTTTGTCAGACGCCTACGTCACTATTCTCAACCCGCTGACCTCGGACAAGGCGCACCTGCGGCGAACCTTGCTGCCCGGGCTGATCAACACCGCCCGCGCCAACCTGCGTTTCACCGACCGGGTCGCTATCTTCGAGGTGGGCCGGGTCTTCTATCCGCGGCCGGACGAGGTGCGTCCGGCCGAGCCGCGGCGGGTCGCCGCGCTGCTGGTCGGACCGCGCGAAGCCGGCATCTGGTTGGGGCACGACGCGTCGCCGCTGGGGTTCTTTGACCTGAAGGGTGTGGTCGAGGCGCTGATCGCACGGTTGCGGCTGCCGGAGGTCATGTGGGAACGGGCCGAGCGGGCTTATCTGCATCCCGGCCGCGCCGCCCGGCTGCTGCTGGGCGGCACGGAGATCGGAACGCTAGGCGAACTGCACCCATTGACGCGCGCCGCATTCGATCTGCCCGAACAGCCGGTGACGGTGATGGAGCTCGACCTGGACGCGCTGCTGGCCGGTTGGGGCCTGGCGGCTTCGCTTGAGATGACCAACATCTCCAGTCAGCCGGCAGTCTACGAAGACCTGGCAGTGGTGGTAGATGAAAATACGACCGCGGCGCAGGTGGCGGCGTTGATCCGCCAGAGCGGCGGCAAGCTACTGGTCGATGTCCGGTTGTTCGACATCTATCGCGGGGGCCAGGTGCCGGCCGGCAAAAAATCGCTGGCCTATGCGCTCACCTTCCAGGCGGCTGACCGCACCCTGACCGACGAGGATACCAAGAAAGCGCGCGCAAAGATCGTGGCCCGGCTGGAGCGAGAGCTGAGTGCGACGCTGCGCAGTTGACTTTGAAATGTCATTGCGAGGAGGGCGATCGCCCTCCTCGCAATCCCTGCCTGACCCAAGTTCCGAGTACCGCGAAGAGGTGACAGCCCCTTCTTGACAGTTAGCCGTTATGTTTGTATACTTCCGCGTCGAATAGTTCTACGTGTTACTAATGTCCGACGAGGCAGTATGAACCCACGCGCCGGTTCCGAATGGGACCAAGTTCGCAGCCGTATCCACGATCAGATCAAGACACTCTTCAACATCGAGGACTCGAGCGGCATCGAGTTATTCATCATGCTGCAGCGGGTCGCGCGCTTGAGCAGATTGTTTGACGCGCAGCCCAGCGACGACATGGGACTCTCCGGGCCGCGCTGGGGGCTGCTGCTGCGCCTGCTCATCGAGGAGAATCTGGGAGATAGCGCCGGCCTCTCGCCCACCGTGCTCAGCCGTTCGCAGCGCGTCAGCAAGAACACCATCAGCGCCTTGCTGCGCGGCCTGGAGGCGCAGGGACTCATCCAGCGCGCCCTCGATTCCACCGACCTACGCACCTTTCGGATTCAACTTACCCCGGCCGGCCGCGACTATCTCCATAGCACCACCCCGCGCCGCCTGGAAGGCCTCAACCGTCTGCTCTCGGGACTCGATCCCGAGGAACGGGAACAGCTCACCGTGCTGCTCGAAAAGCTGCAGCGCTCCTTAGCGGAGCAATGCCATCATACCCAAGAGGATCTCGATCTGGCGCAAGGATCCCCGAACCAGGAGTACATCCGCCAATGATCCGTTTAGCGAAGTATCTTAAACCCTATCTTCCCATGATCCTGCTCGCCATCGTGCTGCTGTTCGTGCAAGCGAACGCCGACCTGGCGCTGCCCGATTATCTCTCCCGCATCGTCAACACCGGAATTCAACAGGGCGGCATTGAAAACGCCGTACCCACCGCCATCCGGGCGAGTCAGATGGACCGTTTGGGTCTCTTCCTTACTGCAGACGAAAAAGCGCGCGTCATGGCCGCCTATACCCTTGTCGATGCCGCCTCGCCCGACTACGCCAAGACGGTGCAAGCCGTACCCGGCGCAGCCAAAGAGCCCGTCTACGCCCTGGCCGCAGCGAGCCTCAACGCAGTGAGCGCAGACGAGATCGCCTGGCTTAACCCGGTGCTTGGCAAGGGGCTGCTGGTCGTTTCCGGCCTCGAGCAGGCGATGGCCGACCCTGCCAAGGCAGCACAGATGAGCCAGGCAGGCGGCTTCGACCTGTCCAAGCTGCCGGCAGGCGCCGACCTGTTTGCCCTGCTGGGCAAGCTGCCGGCCAGCCAGCGCGAGCAAATCGGCGCGGCCATGCAGCAGCAATTCGCCGCGCTAGGCGACAAGGCCGTGGAGCAGGCCGCCGTGAACGTGGTCAAGGCCGAGTACAAAGCCCTCGGCATCGACACGGCCGGCCTGCAAACCCGCTACATCGTGCGCATCGGCCTGCTCATGCTGCTCATCACGCTCCTATCGGTCGCCTGCGCCATAGCGGTCGGCTTCCTATCGGCCAAAACGGCCGCCGGTGTAGCCCGCGACCTGCGCCGCCTGGTATTCCGCAAGGTGGAGAGCTTCTCCTCCGCCGAGTTCGACCGCTTCTCAACCGCCTCGCTGATCACCCGCACCACCAACGATATCACCCAGATCCAGATGTTGGTGATTATGATGATGCGTATGATCTTCTACGCGCCGATCATGGGCGTGGGCGGCATCATCCGCGCCATCAACAAGGACTCGTCCATGTGGTGGATCATCGCGGTCGCGGTGGCCATGCTGCTCAGCCTGGTGGTGGTTGTGTTCTCGCTGGCGCTGCCCAAGTTCACGATCATGCAGAAACTGATTGACCGCCTTAACCTCGTGCTGCGCGAGAATCTGTCCGGCATGATGGTCATTCGGGCTTTCAACAGGCAGTCCTTCGAGCAAGACCGCTTCGATCAGGCCAACGTGGACCTGACCGGGACGAATCTGTTCGTCAATCGTGTGATGGCCGCGATGTTCCCGACGATGATGCTGATCATGAACGGCACGTCGCTGCTGATTATCTGGATCGGGTCGCACCAGGTGGCCCAGGCCCAGATGCAGGTGGGCGACATGATGGCTTTCATGCAGTATGCCATGCAGATCGTCTTCTCGTTCCTGATGATGTCGTTCATGTTCATCATCATCCCGCGCGCGTCGGTTTCGGGCGGGCGCATCGCCGAGGTGCTGGAGACCGAAACAGCCATCCGCGACCCGCAGACCCCGGCCCGCTTCCCTGAGCCCTTCCGAGGCGTCGTGGAGTTCCGCGACGTCTCGTTCCGCTACCCCGGCGCAGATGAAAATGTGCTGTGCGGCATCAACTTCACTGCCCAACCCGGGCAGACCACGGCCATCATCGGCTCGACCGGCTCGGGCAAGTCGTCCGTCATCAATCTGATCCCGCGTTTCTTCGACGTCACCGAGGGGCAGATCCTGATCGACGGGGTCGATATCCGCACGGTGACGCAGCACGACCTGCGCGAGAAGATCGGCTATATCCCGCAGAAGAGCGTGCTCTTCTCCGGCACGATCGAGAGCAACCTGCGCTACGCCGACGAGGACGCCAGCCAGGAGGTGATTGAGCAGGCCGCGCAGGTCGCCCAAGTCAGCGAGTTCATTGACTCCAACACCGCCGGCCTAGACCTGGAGATCAGCCAGGGCGGCGCTAACGTCTCCGGCGGACAGAAGCAGCGCCTCTCTATCGCCCGCGCGCTGGTCAAACATGCGCCGATCTACATTTTCGATGACAGCTTTTCGGCGCTGGATTTCAAAACCGACGCTGCGCTGCGCCACGCGCTGAAGGCGAATGCAGCCGACAGCGCGCTGCTGATCGTGACCCAGCGCGTGTCAACGATCTTGAACGCCGAACAAATTGTGGTGTTGGACGAGGGCGAGGTGGTGGGCATCGGCACCCACGCCGAGCTGATGGAGACATGCGAGACCTACCGCGAGATTGCGCTTTCGCAGTTGAGCCTGGAGGAGTTGTCATGAGCGTGCAAAGCGGATCTCAAAGACCAGGGCCGCGAGGGGCCCAGGAAAGCAAACCGCCGGCCCTTGGCCCCGGCTCCGGCCGCGGCGGCCCCGGCGGGCACGGCCCGATGGGTATGATGGTGCGCGGCGAAAAGCCCCGCGACTTCAAGGGCACCATGCGCCGGCTGCTGCAGGCGCTGAGCCCATACAAATGGTCGTTCGTCGTGGTGTTCGTGGCAGCCACCGCCTCGACCGTGTTCAACATCCTCGGCCCAAAGATCTTAGGCAAGGCGACCACCAAGCTGTTCGAGGGCGTGCTGGGGCAGATCGCCGGGACGGGCCAGGGGATTGATTTCGTCTACATCGGCAACATCATCCTGACCATGACCGGCCTCTACGTGCTGGCCACACTCTTCAACTACGTGCAGGGCTGGATCATGGCGGGCGTGACGGCCAAGGTCACCTACACCTTCCGCAAAGACATTGCCGATAAAATTAACCGGATGCCGCTGCGCTACTTTGATGGCACCAACCACGGTGAGGTGCTCTCGCGCGTGACCAACGACGTGGACACGGTGAGTCAGACCCTCAACCAGAGCCTGTCACAGATCATTACCTCGGCAGTGACCGTGGTGGGCGTGCTGGTGATGATGCTGACGATCAGCTGGCAGATGACGCTGGCGACGCTGCTGATCATCCCACTGTCGCTGGTCTTCATCTCGCAGATCGTAGGGCGCTCGCAAAAGTACTTCAAGCAACAGCAAGACACCCTGGGCCACATCAACGGGCACGTCGAAGAAATGTACGGCGGCCACCTGGTGATGAAGGCCTTCAACGGTGAGGCCAAGAGTGTTGCCACGTTCGACGGCCACAACGGCACCTTGTACAGCTCGGCTTGGAAATCGCAGTTCCTCTCGGGGCTGATGATGCCGGTGATGGGCTTCATCGGCAACCTGGGCTACGTGGCGGTGGCGGTGCTGGGCGGCTGGCTGGCGGTGCGCAACATGATCACCGTCGGCAACATCCAGGCTTTCATTCAGTACGTCCGCAACTTCACGCAGCCAATCTCGCAGTTAGCAAACGTCTCCAACGTCATGCAACAGACGGCCGCGGCGGCCGAGCGCGTCTTCGCATTTTTGAACGAGGCCGAGGAACAGCCGGACCCGGCCGAGCCGGTGCAGTTGACCCAGCCGGAAGGCCGAGTGGATTTCGAACACGTCCGCTTCGGCTATACCCCCGACAAGGTGATCATCAACGACTTCAACGCGAGCGTCTGCTGCGGCCAGCGCATCGCCATCGTCGGACCGACCGGCGCGGGCAAGACGACCATGGTCAAGCTGCTGATGCGCTTCTACGACGTGAACAGCGGCGCAATCCGCGTGGACGGGCACGACGTCCGCGAGTTCGCGCGGGGTGACCTGCGCAAGCTGTTCGGCATGGTGCTCCAGGATACCTGGCTCTACAATGCTACGGTGCTGGAGAACATCCGCTACGGCCGGCCGGAGGCGACCGATGCGGAGGTTTTCGCCGCTGCCAAGGCCGCGCACGTCGATCACTTCGTGCACACGCTGCCGGACGGCTATCAGATGGTCCTGAACGAGGAGGCCAGCAACGTTTCACAGGGGCAGAAGCAACTGCTGACCATTGCGCGCGCGGTCCTGGCCGACCCCCGAATCCTCATCCTGGATGAAGCGACCAGCTCGGTGGACACGCGCACCGAGGTGTTGATTCAACGCGCGATGAACGCGCTGATGAAAGGGCGCACCAGTTTCATCATTGCCCACCGCCTGTCGACCATCCGCGATGCTGACCTGATTCTGGTGATGCGCGACGGCGACATTGTGGAACAGGGCGACCATACAAGCCTGCTACACGCCGGCGGGTTCTACGCTGAGTTGTACAACAGCCAGTTCGAGCAGGAGGAAATACCCACCAGCTAGGAGTGCATCTATGCACCACAGCCTCGTCCGGCTTGTCCCATTGATCGTCCTCAGCATGCTGCTGCCCCTGCAGGCTGGCACTACGGCGGCGCCGGTGGCGCCGCCCACGGTGCCGTGGCCCGTCGTCGGCCTCAGCGCCGGCGTCAGCCCAAGCTCGGTGTTGACCGGTGCAACCGTCACCTACAGCGACGTGCTGACGAACTCTGGAGATCAGGCCGGGCTGGGCGTCAGCCTGGCCCACACGCTGCCGTCCGGCTTCACTTACGTCTCCGGCTCGACACATATCTATCGCGACGGCATCGAGATCAGCAGCGCCAACCCGGCCGTCGCGGGGCGCGTCCTCACCTGGAGCGGGCTCAGTGTGCCGGCGCGGCGGGGGGACTCCTTCTATGGCATCAACACCATGGTGCAGGAGCGCTGCAACATTGCCTATACCCAGTGGCAGCTCAACCACACCCGCACCCTCATGGGCTATGCAGCGTTCGCCAAGCAGCTCTTCTATGGGATCACCGCTGCGACTTCGGGGCCCACTTCCTGCTGGATCGACTACGTCAACGCCGCATACGACCGCGGCTTGAAGCCGGTGATACGGCTGGCGGGGGTAAGTGGCGGCTCGTTCTGGCAAAAGCCGACGCCTAGCTCGCCAGGCAACTACACCGACGTTGCCCAGGGCTTCGCGCGCGTCGTATCGGGGCTGCCGCGGCGCGATGGACAGACGCTGTACATTCAGATCTGGAATGAACCCAACCTGAACCTCGAATGGGGCAACGCTGCCAACGCAACCGAGTACGGCCAGTTCCTGGAACAAACCGCAGGCGCCATCCGCACCATGACCGGAGGCGATGCGCGCATCGTGATCCTGAACGGACCGCTGGCGCCCGGCGGCAACATTGCGCCGACGACGTTCATGCAGACCATGTTCACCAACGTGCCCAACAGCCGCTGGGCGTTCGACGTCTGGGCCGCGCACAGCTACCCCGGCAACTACCCGCCCGAGCTCAACATTCACCGCGGCCAGGCCATCAACAGCAGCGTCGCCATCGACAGCTACGTTCCTGAGATCAAGGTGCTGGCCGCCTATGGCCGGCCCGCGGCGCCGATCTTCCTCAGCGAGACCGGCTATGAGCTCTATTCGCAGTACGACCGGCGCTACGCTGCCATCAACGAAACCAACCGTGCAGAGTATGTCAGCCGAGCGTTCCAGTACTACTGGCGCGCCTGGCCCGAGCTCATGGGGGTGGCGCCCTACGAGCTCTCAGATCCGGGCAGCGCCTGGAGCAACTGGAATTGGGTGGAAGAAGACAACTCGCTGCACGCACAGTACGTCAGCGTCCAGGCGCTGGACAAGTCCTACCCCTACGCCTCCAGCCTGTTCACGCTCAAGTTTCAAGCCAAGGCGGCCGGCGCCGCAGGCACGTATACCAGCAGCATCACGGTCAGCGCCAGCAATTTCACGACCATATCGTTATCCAACACGGCGGCCGTCGTCGTCAGTGCGCCCACGTCCACCCCCACGCGTACGCGGACTGCCACCCCGACGGCCACTGTCACCCTCACACTAACGCCGTCGCCAACGCCGTCGCCAACACCGTCGTTGACGCCCACACCATCGGTGACGTCAACGCCGTCGGTGACGTCACCGCCGTCGGTGACGCCCACACCATCGGTGACGCCGGTGCACACGCCTTCTATCACACCTTCGGTAACGCCGGTGCACACGCCTGCGCCAACCGTCACCCCTTCACCCACAGAAACGCTTGTGCCGCCGACGATAACGCCGACGGCTACGGCTTCGCCGAGTGCATCTTCCACCATCACGCCGACGGCCACCGCCACCGGCGAGCCATCCGAGCTGACGCCGACACCCACCGCGACAGGCGAGCTGACGCCGCCATCCCCGACTGCGACTGCGACTGCCACAGGCTCGCCGACCGGGACGCCATCGCCGACAGATACGCCCCTCCCGTTCACGCCGACGACAACGGCAACGCCGACGGCAACACCATCACACACGCTCACCCCGACCGTAACCGTGACGCCGAGCCAGACCTGGACACCCACCACCACGCCCACACCGACTGCCTCGGCGACGCCTTCGCGCACGCGCACAGCCACCCCCACCCGCACACCCACTGCCACGCGCACGCAGACGGCCACCCGCACGCCCACGGCGACCCCGGTCGCGCAGCCGTTGGCAACGGTATGGGTGGGTCAGAACCCGCACGGCCTGGCAGTGGACAGCTACAACAACCTGATCTATGCCGCGAACCACCTGGTTGCCAATGTCTCGGTCATCGACGGGCAAACGGGTCTTGTCTCGCGCGTCATCAGCCTGGGCGGCGCCGGTGGCGGCAATGGCGCGGCCTACGACCCCGTCAACCGGCTGCTGTATGTGGCCAATAAATTTACCGGCGATGTCAGCCGCGTCTCGACGGAGACGGCCGGCGAGCCGATCGGGATGCCGGTCGGTTCCCAGCCCGATGGGGTAGCGGTTGACCCGGCCACCGGGATCGTCTACGCGGCTAACTTCGGCAGCAACACGATCTCGCTGCTGGACGGCGCCGGCGGTGCGCTGCTTGGCGAAGTTCCCTCCGGCGGCGAGCCTTCGTTGATCGCGCTGGATCCGGCGCGCGGCCGGTTCTACGTGACCCACCATCTGGAGAGCACCGTCGGCATCTATGATCTTGCCGACGGCGCGCGGCAGGGCGAGCTGCCCACCGGCAGCGGTCCCTATGGCATCGCCATCGACACGCTCCGGGGCCGGCTGTATACCGCCGACCGGGATGGCCTCACGGTCACCATCATCAACCTCGCGGATTTATCCGTCGTCAAACACATGCCTTTGAACTGTGCGCCGTATCAGGTGGCGGTCAACCCGGCCAGCGGCCACCTGTTCGTCGTCTGCGCCGACGACCAGCAGATGCATATCTACGACGTCGAGACTACCTTGTGGCTGGCCTGGGTTCCGGTCGGCCGCGGCGCTGAGGAGGGGATTGCGGTGAATGCGGCCACAGGCCGGGTCTACGTCAGCAACGGCGGCGACGACACCGTGAGCATCTTCCAGGATAGCGGCCCCCTGATCCAGCCCACGCCGCCAGCCACCCGGCCGCCCACCGACACACCCACCATCACCGTCACGCCGGCGCCGACGCAGACCCCCACGGTTACGCCGACGCAAACCGTAACCCCGACGCCGAGCCACACGCCGACGCAAACCGTGACGCCAACGCCGTCGGTCACGCCCACCGCCACTGCGACCCTGACGCCGATGCCGTCGGTCACGCCGACGGGCACCGCGACGCCCACGCACACTCTCACCCCGGTGCTGCCCGGCACACCCGACGACTACGAGCCGGACGACGTGCCGCAGCAGGCCCATGAGCTGGTGATCGACGCTGCGCCGCAAGAACACACCTTCCACCTGCCCGGCGACATAGATTGGGTCAGGATCACAGCCCTGGGCGGCAGCCGCTACCTGTTTACGGCCAATGCCGTGGGCGGCGTTCGCATCAAGCTGACGCTGTTTGCCGAGGATGGGGTGACGCCCCTGGCCGCAGGGTCGAGCGCCCTACCTGGCGGCGCGGAGTATGAGGCAATGACAGGTGGCGATGCCCTAAACAGCGGCATCATCACGCGCCTGGCATGGCAGGCGCCGGCCTCCGGCATCTACACCCTGCGCGTCGAAGAACAGGAGGGCCTGGGCGGCGCCGGCGCGTTTTACACCCTGCAGGCCAGCGCGCTGCCCCATGCGATCTTCCTGCCGCTGATCGTCAGAGAGGCAGCGGCCCAGGCCGTCGCCCAGGCCGGAGCCATTGCCACCCCGGTCCTGCCGGCGGCCGCCCACATCCTGGCCGTTGACCCCAACACCGGCCATCTTTACCTGGCGGATGAAACCACGCTGACCCTATACGATCCGGCCAACGGCCGCGTGCTGGCCCAGGTCGCCCTGGACATCGGGCCGGGCGGCCTGGTGATAGACGCGCCGGCCGGCCGCCTCTTCGTGGCCAGCCGTGAGTACAAGGCCGTGCTGGCGCTGAACGCGCAGACGCTGGCGGTGGAGGCGCAGAGCGCGCCGGTCTTCAGCCTGCCGGGCGGGCTGGCCCAGGTCACGGCCGCAGACGGAACCGTACGCATCTTCGCCGCCGACACCCTGGCCGGCGTCATCCGCGTGCTGGCAGCCGGCGACCTGCGAACGCTGGCCGAAGTGGCGGTGGGCGCGGGGCCGTACGCCGTGGCGGAGGTCGCGGGCACGGGCCGCGTCTTTGTGGGGCTGACCGGAGACGCCGGGGTCGCGGTGCTGGATGCGGACACCGCCGCGCGACTAACCGTGACGCCGCTGGACGGGTGGGGTTTCCCGCAGGGGCTGGTCGTCGATGAGGCGAAGGCGCCGGCGGGGGCGCGGGCGCGGGTCTACGTGATCTACGCGCTGAGCCCACACTATCGGCAGATCGCGGCACTCGACGGCGACACCGGCGCCATCGTCGAAATCATTCCGGCGGCCCTAGACCGCCCGCTGACCGGCGCACAGGCCCTCGCCGTCGACCCGGTGCGGCGCCGGCTGTTGGTGAGCACCGAAGAAGGCGTCCTGGCCTACGACCTGGACCGCGGCGATTGGGCGGATACACCCCTGGTGGCCCGCCGCGGGGCCACGTCGATCTTCGGGCTGGCCGTCGATGCCGAACGCGCCGCGATCTACCTGGCCAGCCCGCTCAGCCGTGCCTGGCCCTGGTCGCGGCAGGAGATCGCGCACTAGAAATTGATCTTAGAAACCAGAATGAACCAGAGGATGCGAACTCCTCTGGTGTAGCCGCTTGTTTCTAAACTTAAGATTTGCAGGATGTTTGACACTCTGCAATCCGTTTAGTATAATTCATTCCGCCATGAGCGTGATCGACGAAATCAAGGATCGCCTCGATATCATCGACGTGATCTCCGGATACGTCCCGCTCAGCAAGGCGGGACGGAACTACAAGGGCCTTTGTCCGTTCCACAACGAGAAGACCCCTTCGTTCATCGTATTCCCCGAAACCCAGGGCTGGCACTGCTTCGGGGCCTGCGGCACCGGCGGGGACATCTTCTCATTTGTGATGAAGCGCGAGAACCTTGACTTCGGCGAGGCGCTCGCGCTGCTGGCAGCCAAGGCCGGCGTGGAGCTGAAACCGCGGGACCAGGGCAGCTCAGCCGAGGACGCCCATCTCGAGCGGCTGCGAGCCATCGTCGCCGACGCGGCCGTCTATTTCAACTACCTGCTCAACAAGAACTCCGAGGCAGCCATTGCGCGCGCCTACCTGGAGCGCCGCGGGCTGACGCCGGCCACCTGGGAAACCTGGCAGCTCGGCTACTCGCTGGACACCTGGGATGCCCTGCGCGATCGGCTGCTGAACAAGGGCTACCGCTTGGAAGAGCTCGAAGAAGCCGGGCTGATCATCCGCCGCGAAGGAGAGGCCGGCGTCAGCTACTACGACCGCTTCCGGGGCCGGCTGATGATCCCGATCCGAGACATGCAGGGCCGCGCCATCGGATTCGGCGCCCGCATCCTGAAGGAAGATCCCGAGCGACCGGGGCCGAAGTACATCAATTCGCCCCAATCGCCGCTCTTTGACAAAGGCAACACGCTCTACGGCCTGGACATGGCCAAAAAGGCGATCCGTGACGCGAACCTGGCGGTGATCGTCGAAGGCTACATGGACGTGCTGATGTCGCACCAGGTGGGGGTGTGCAACGTGGTAGCCGGGATGGGCACCGCGCTGACCGAGTCGCAGATGCGCCAGCTCAAGCGCTACAGCAACAACATCACCCTGGCGTTGGACCCGGATGCAGCAGGCGAACACGCCACCCTGCGCGGCCTGGAGACCGCCCGCCAGTCGCTGGAGCGTGAGTGGGAGCCGGTGATCAGTCCCACCGGCCTGGTGCGCCAGGAGAGCCGCTTGAAGGCGCAGCTGCGCATCGCCACCCTGCCCGCCGGCCTGGATCCGGACGAACTGGCCTACGCGGACGTGTCCCGCTGGCAGGAAGTGATCGCGAGCGCCCGGCCCATCGTCGACTATTACCTGCACCTGGTGGCCCAGGACGAAGACCTGAACAGCGCCCGTGGCAAGGCCAACGCGGTGGAGCGCCTGGCCCCGCTGATCTACGAGATCGCCAGCCCGGTCGAGCGGGAGCACTACATTCAGAGCCTGGCCCGCCTGGTGCACACCGACGAGCGCCTGGTGGCGGGGCAGATCGCGGCGGCGGGACGTTTGGCGGGACACACGGCTGACAGCCAGGCTGCGCCGTCCCCCCGCACAGCCGCGGCCGCGAACGCCGGGCCCCAGCCGGAACCGCAGGCCGCCGGCCCGACAGCCCGACCCGGCCGGCGTGGTCGCCCTGCCGCGGCAGTCTTCGGCGCTGAGGAGCACCTTCTGGGCTGGCTGTTGTTGCGTCCTGACGTAGTGCCTACCCTGGACGCCGAGATGATCGACCTGCAGGCGCCGCCGTTGAGCCCTGATGATTTCTCCAACGCCGAGAACCGGGCGCTGTTGTCCGAGCTCCTGGCGCTGGGGCCGGGAAACGACGAAGCCACTGTCGAAGATCGCATTGCCGAGCTGCCGGATGTCCTGTGGGAAGTCAGCCGGAGGATCATTGCCGAGGTGCAGCGCCAGCCGCTGCTGACCGACGAGAAGCTGATCAAGGACCTGGGCGATTCGCTGCTGCTCTTGCGCGAAAGCAGCCTGCGCCGCCAGGTGCAACAAGTCGAGTACCTGATTCGGGAAAATGAGCAGAGCGATGCCCGCGAACAAACACGTGAGTTGAACGAGCTGATGGCTGCCTACACGATTCAGAAACGGCACATCCAAAAAATGCGCCACACCCGCTCGGTGGCCGGGGTGCTGGCCAGCCGCAAGGCGACAAACTGATGTCCGAACCGCAGCGCCAAAAGGATAACAGACGATGACCGCTGAACGTCGGCGTCAAACCAACCGCTCCGGAGACGAGCCGCTCGCAGAGGCGCCGCGCCCCGTGGCGGCCCGTGCCAGCGCTCCCAGCCGTGCCACCACAAGCCGCGCAGCCAAACCGGCCCGCGCAGCCGCCGACCGGGGTGAAAACGCGCGCGCGCGGCGCGCCTCGCCCGCAGCCGAGCTGGCGCCGGAATCCGACAACAACGGCGCCACCGAGGACCTGGTCGAGGTCCGCTTTGCCCTGGGCCCCGACGGCCTGCCGCAACTGCTCGATGAGCCGCTGGCAGACGGCGAGGCAGTGGTCATCGAGCGCGACCTGAAGCTGGAGCAGGAGGTCGAGCGTGAGGTGCGCCGGCCGCTGGAAGAGGTGATCGACGAATGGGGCGACCCGACCGTCACCAGCGATCCGGTGCGCATGTACCTGCACGAGATCGGCCGCACCGCCCTCCTCACGGGCGAAGAAGAGGTCACCCTGGCGACGGCCATCATCGCGGGCAAGCAGGCGCTCCAACAGCTCAAATCGGATGAGCTGGACCCGGAGGCCCGCGAGCTGCTCGAGCTGGTGCGGCAGCGCGGCATCAACGGCGAGCAGCGCCTCGCCCAGGCCAACCTGCGCCTGGTGGTCAGCGTCGCCAAGCGCTACGTGGGCCGCGGCATGTCGTTCCTGGACCTGATCCAGGAGGGCAACATCGGCCTGCTGCGGGCCGTGGACAAGTTCGACCCCACCCTGGGCTTCAAGTTCAGCACCTACGCTACGTGGTGGATTCGCCAGGCCATCAGCCGCGCCATCGCCGATCAGGCGCGCACCATCCGCATCCCTGTCCACATGGTCGAGAGCATCAACCGGCAGATCCGCATCCAGCGGCGCCTGATGCAGGAGCTGGGCCGCGAACCCTCGCCGGAAGAGGTGGCCATCGAGATGGATTACCTGGCGCCCGACGACCGCCGCGCCATCGAAGAGGCCCAGGCGTTGGGGCAGACGCTGGACCCGGTGCTGACGCGGCGCCTGCAGATCGCCGCGGCCAAGGTGCGCCGCGTCATGCGCCTGGCGCAGGAACCGATGTCGCTGGAGACGCCGGTGGGCTCCGAAGAGAACAGCTCGTTGGGCGACTTCATCGAAGACGACAGCCTGCCCGGCCCGGCCGACCAGGCCAACCGCCACCTGCTGAAGGAGCAGATGAACGAGATCCTGAGCGGCCTCAGCGAGCGGGAGCGCAAAGTCCTGGAGATGCGTTTTGGCCTGAAGGACGGCACCGCGCGCACCCTGGAGGAGGTGGGCCAGGAGTTCGGCGTCACCCGCGAGCGCATCCGCCAGATCGAGGCCAAGGCGCTGCGCAAGCTGCGCCACCCCATCCGCAGCCGCAAGCTGCGCGATTACCTGGGATGATTTGACGGAAGAACCGTTTTCGCTATAATGGGGTTAGCTGTAATCCTCGATAGCTCAATTGGCAGAGCACTCGGCTGTTAACCGAGGTGTTGGAGGTTCGAGTCCTCCTCGAGGAGTAAAAGGGTTGCCAACTTGGTCGAAAAGTTGGCAACCCTTTGCGTTAACGCCACCCACAGGCCGTTTGGCAAGATGGGGTTGAGATTTGGTATGCTTGCCGCAAACATGATAACATCACGCGCCGCTTAGACATTCAAGACGAAAAGGACCTCCTGCCGGATGGTTTTTGCATCTCCCGTCTTCTTGTTCGTGTTCCTGCCGCTGACGCTGCTCGGCTATTTCGCCGTTCCCGGCAAGCTGCGCAACGTCTTCCTGCTGCTGGCCAGCCTCTTCTTCTATGCCTGGGGCGAGACGGTTTATGTGCTGATCATGCTCGTCTCCATCACCCTCAACTACTTCTTCGGCATCCTGATCGAGCAGGGGCTGCGGGCGCGGACCGGCGGCAGAGGACGGCTGGCGTTGGCCGCCGGCATCACGGTGAATCTGCTGCTGCTGGTCTACTTCAAATACGCCAACTTCCTGGCAGACAACCTGAACGTCGCGCTGGCGCGCCTGGCGCTGCCTGAGATCGTCCTCGGCCCGGTCCACCTGCCGATCGGCATCTCGTTCTTCACCTTCCACGCCATCTCGTACCTGGTCGATATCTACCGCCGGCAGTGCACCGCACAGCGGACCTTCGTCCAGTGTGCGCTCTATATCGCACTCTTCCCGCAGTTGATCGCCGGCCCCATTCTGCGTTATCGCGACATGGCCAGCCAGCTCATCGCGCGCACGGTCACCGCGGCCGGCTTCTCTGCCGGCATAGAGCGGTTCGTGTTCGGCCTGGCGAAGAAGCTCATCCTGGCCAACCCGCTGGGAGAGGTGGCCGACAAGGTTTTCGCCGTTCCCGCGGGTGACCTGACCGCCGGCCCGGCCTGGCTGGGGATCATCTGCTATGGGCTCCAGATCTATCTCGACTTCTCGGCCTATTCCGATATGGCCATCGGCCTGGGCCGAATGCTCGGCTTTCGCATCATGGAGAATTTCGACTATCCCTATATCTCGCTTTCGATACGGGAATTCTGGCGCCGCTGGCACATCTCGCTCTCGACGTGGTTCCGCGACTACCTCTACATCCCGATGGGCGGCAACCGCGGGGCCGCCTGGCGCACCTATCTGAACCTGACGACGGTGTTCCTGCTGTGCGGGCTGTGGCATGGAGCAAGCTGGAATTTCGTGATCTGGGGGCTGCTGCACGGGGTCTATCTGGTGCTGGAACGCGTGGGCTTTGGGAAGATCTTGGAGCGGACGCCCAAGCCGCTCCAACACGGCTACACCCTGCTGCTGGTGACCATCACTTGGGTGTTTTTCCGGGCTGCCGACCTGCCCCAGGCGTTGGGCTACCTCTCCGCCATGTTCGGGGGCAGCGCGGCGGCAGGCAGCCGCTACGATACGCTGGTCTATCTGAACAACCGGGTCATCATCACCCTGTTGATCGGCGTCGCAGCCGCCACTCCGGTGGGCCGGATGATCAGCCAACGGATCGCGGCCTGGAGGGCGGTCGAGAGCCGCGCGGTGCGCCGCGGCGCCGTCTCAACCGTCACGCTGGGGCTCCTTGGCGTGCTGTTCCTGCTTTCGGTCGCTTATCTGGCAGCAGGGACCTACAACCCGTTCATCTACTTCCGGTTCTGACCCTGACGATGCAGAAACGCAATCTTGGCCACATCCTGCTGATCGCCGCCTTCCTGGCCGGCATCTTCCTGCCGCTGGCTTTCACCAGCCGCAATTGGGCGTCCGAGGTCGAGAAACGCGAGCTCGCGCCCTTCCCCGGCATCCCGCGCAGCCTGAGCGCTCTGCGTGAGTTCCCCGGCAGCTTTGAGGCATTCTACAACGACCATTTCGGCTTCCGCGAGCAGTTCGTCTATCTGTACAACGTGCTCAATGTGCGGCTGGGCGTTTCGCCCACAGAGAAGGTGCTTGTCGGCAAGGAGGGTTGGTTCTTCTACGCCAATCCCGAGGACGGCAACGCTCTCGAGGATTACCGCAATAACGATCCGTTGACCGAGGATGAACTGGCCGCGTGGCAGGCGGACCTGGAGCAAAAGTATCATTGGCTGCAGGCCCGGGGCATCACCTACCTCTTCGTGATCGCGCCCAACAAACACACTATTTATCCCGAGTATCTGCCGGAGACAGTCACCAAGGTCGGACAGCAATCCCGCGCCGATCAGCTTGTTGCCCACCTGGCAGCCCACACCGAGGTGCCGGTCCTCGATCTGCGGCCGGTGCTGCTGGCTGCCAAGGGGAGCGGGCCGCTGCTCTACGACAAGACCAGCACGCATTGGAACGCCTGGGGCGCCAATATCGCCCAGCACGCCATCGCCGCTGCACTGGCCGCAAAAACGCCGGCCATCAGGCCGATGCGCTATGCGGCCACTGACTTTCGCGAGCAAGTAGGCGGGGGGGATGAGGACCTGGTGGTGATGATGTCAGTAGGCCACATGTTCAGTCATCCATCGCCGGTGCTAACAGCTGCCCTGCCGGCTTGCGAGACACAAATCCTGGGAAACGAACCGAACGTGCCTCGCAGCCAGCAGCCGTTCCAGACCATCTGCCCGAACACTGGCCCGAGCGCCGGCCCGAACGCCGGCAGCGTCGACGCGGTGATCTTCCGAGATTCATTTTTCATCTTCTTGCAGCCCTACATCTCGACCTATTTTCACCGGGCCACTTACATCTGGACCCAGCCGGACTTCGCAACCCTCCAGGCTTATGTGGAGGAGATGCAGCCCCAGGTAGTGATCGAGGAGCGCGCCGAACGCTATCTGAAGTTCGGGGTGGAGGCAAGTCAGTAGCGGCAGCGATTTTTGATTTCTGATTTGCGATTTGCGATTTACCATCCGCGCGATTCGTGCGAACCGAGGGAGACAGGACGCTCCTCCAGTCAAGCCGCAGCCGGCTGCTCATAATCGGGCAGGATCGTCTCGGCGTTGCGGATGGCGGGGATGAAGTAGGCGATTACGGGCACCAGCACGCCGAGCAGGCTGCACATCACGATCAACAGGCCCATGCCCGCGCCCGGCCCCGTCCCCACCAGCCAGCCGAAGAGGGAGGCCAGGCCGCTCTCGCTCCGCATGGCCGGCTCCAGCACGAAGTCGGCCAGGGTGCCGCCGATGATCGGCGAGATGGGGTTGGTGAGCCAGGCGATCAGCCGGCGGGCCGAGAAGACCCGGCCCTGCACGTCGGGCGCCACCTTGGCCTGCCAGATGGCCTGGTTCGAGGTGTTGACCAGCGGACCGAACAGCGACAGCAAGAACATCGCCGGCAGCCAGAGCGGCAGCCCCTGGCCGATGCCCACAAACGCGAAGGGCAGCGCACACAAGATCCACCCCCCCAGCACGCCGTGGACCCGGCGCTTTAAGCCGCCCCAGGCGCTCATCACGACCCCACCCACTACCCCGCCGATGGCCCCCGCCGATTCGACCATGCCGAAGACGACGCTGTTGCTGGCCGTGCGGGCCAACACCATCGGCGCCAGCACCGCAAAGCCGATGCCCGCGAAGAGGTTGCCGAAGAAGAAGACCAGCTGCAGGCCCAGCAGGCTGGGGCGCTGGAAGATGTAGCGGAAGCCGTAAGCCGCCTCGTGCAGCAGGCTGCCGCGGCCCTCCTCCCCCGCTGTGGTGCGCACCGGCTGCGGCACGAAGACGAACAGCAGCGCGCCGATGGCGAAGAAGAAGGTCAGCACATCGATCGTCAGGATGCCCGCCAAGCCGATGAGCGGCAGCAGCGCGCCCGCCAGCATCGGCGCCAGCACCCCCGGCCCAGCCTCCATGAGCGACATCAGGCCGTTGGCCCGGCCGTACTGCGCCTTCGGCACCATGGTGGTGATGGCCGCCGAGTAGGCCGGCCACTGGAAGGTGTTGCCGATGCCGTTGAGCGCTGCGGAGATGTAGAGGTGCCAGAATTCCAGCCGGCCCATGGCAAAGAGGATGAAGACGCCGCCGGTGGCAATGATGGCGGCCAGATCGCTGACCATCATCATCAGCTTGCGGTTATAGCGGTCCACCATGACGCCGGCAATGGGCGACAGGATCAGGAACGGCGTGATGAAGGCGACCTGCATCAGCCCCATCGCGGTGGCGCTCTCCGTCTGCTGGTACATCCAGATGGTGAGGCCAAAGTGACTCATGCTGCTGGCCAGCACGGAGACGATCTGGCCCAACCAGACGATGACAAACGCCGGCATGCCGGACGGGCGACGGGTGGCTGAAGAGGTGGTCAAGAGGGCAGCCTCTTACCTAGCCCACGTGCTGCGCCAACCGCTGGCGCAAGGTGCCGATCGGCTGGACGCCGACGATCTGGTCCACCATCCGGCCGTCGCGGAAGATCAACAGGGTGGGGATGCCCTGGATGCCGAAGCGGCCCGGCGTGCGAGGGTTCTCGTCCACGTTGAGCTTGGCCACCACGGCGCGGCCTGCGAACTCGCCGGCCAACTGGGCTACGGCGGGCGCAATCATCTTGCAGGGTCCGCACCACTCGGCCCAGAAATCCACCAGCACCGGCGTCTTGCCGCGGATGGCCTGGTCGAACGTTGCGTCGGTGAGCACCACGGGCTGGCCGCCGGCCGGAGCGCCCTGCGGAGAGGGTGCGGCCCGGGCAGAGGCCGGCTCGCGCGTGGCGGCGCCAGGCATGGCGGCATGCACCGGCGTGCTGGGGCCGGACGGCACGAGCGGCCGCGCACCGCCGCGGCCCAGGAAGTCCAGCCAGGCGGCCAGCTCCGGCTCAGCAGCCGCGCCCACCGCGCGCTCCACCTGCTTGCCGTCTTTGAAGAAGAGCAAGGTGGGCAGGTGCGCGGCCGCGTAGCGCCGCGCCAGGCCCGGCTCGTCGGCAATATTGATCTTGGCGATCAGCGCTCGCCCCGCGTACGCCTTCGCCAGCCGATCCAGAACCGGCACAAGCTGGTCACAGGCGGGACACTCGCGCTTCCAGAAGACGAGCAGCACCGGCAGACCGGCGTTCAGAACCCGGGGCAGGTTGGCTTCGTTGGTATGAATCGGTGCGTCGATGGACATAAGTGAACTCCCCAAAGCAGTGCAGCGCGTCATCCTGAGTGCTGCCAAGCCACCCGACGGGTGTCATGCGGGTAGCCCACGAAGCACAGTTTGTCATTCCGAGCGGGTCAACCACTTAACACTCATTGCGGCGAGACACTAGCGAAGAATCTCGTGCCTCGTACTTCATGAGCAGCAGGTTGACCACTCAAGGTCAATTACGACGAAACCTCAGCGAAGGATCTCGGCCGCACGACGAGATGGTCCTAAAAATGAGCCGCTTCGCATCCTTCGACTGCGCACTGCGGTGCTCCGCTCAGGATGCTCCGCTTGGTTTTCATCGGCTGTGGTGACGTCCGCGGCATGTGAACTTCACTAATGGCTCGCCGCGGCGCACTTTGAGCCGTAGACCCGTTCAGCATGACATCATTAGCGACGGCGGCGCGCCGCCCAGGCCAGGCCGGCCACCAACAGCAGCCCCGCGCCCGCCAGCAGCCAGCCCAACCCCCACAGCCGCGGCGCAAAGCGCAGCTCGACGGTGTGGGCGCCGGCCGGCACGGCCACGCCCTGGAACAGGTAATCCGTGCGCAGCGGCGCACCCGCGGGTTGGCCGTCGATGCGCACCTGCCAGCCCGGATACCACACCTGGCTGATCACGACGAAGGCCGGCGCGTCCGCGGTCACCTGGAAGCGCAGACGGTTGCCGCTGCGGACGACGGCGCTCACCTGGCCCCGGCCGCCGCTCAGATCCGTTGCCCCCTCCACCACGGCGGTAGCGGCCGGAGCAAAGCCTGCGGCATGAATCGCCTGCCAGGCCGCCTCGTGATCCGCGGCAACCTGCACCTGGGCCGCCACGAAAGCCCGCGGCAGGACACTGCGATTCTCGTAGACGTTCAGTTTGGGGTCGCCGTCGAACGCCAGCACGAACTTAGCCCAGTCCAGCGGCGTGTCCTTGCCGGCGATCACGTAACGGACGTTCAGCAAGTCATAGAGCGCGGTGGAGCGCGAGCCCAGCCCGCCCCAGTAACGTTCGAAATCGGCCAACACGAGCGGATTGGCCACCCCGCCCACGTCCTCCTGGCCCAACAGCAGCGCGGTGTCCGGCTGCCAGAGCGCGTCGATCTGCGTGCGGCTGTCGATGCGGAACGGGCCGGGCTGGCCGGCCAGGAAGGCCGCGATCGCGGGCTGCGCGAACCCGGCGCTTGGGTCGCGATCGCCTAAATCCTGGTATGCGCCCAGGCTGGCCAGGTCCAGAAAGATCAGCCCGGCCGCCAGCCAGCCCAGCGTGCTGCTGCGCGCCCAATTGCCGCGCCGCGCCGTCAGCCACAGCCAGCTTGCCGCCAACAAGCCTGCGAACGTCACCACCGCGATGAGGGTGATCGAAACGCGAATCACGATCGCCTGATCGCGGTCCTGCATCAACAACAAGACTGCGTACGCCAACGGCACCGCGAACGCCCAAACCAGTCCGGTGGCGCGCCCCACCAGCCGCCAGACCCGCTCGAACGTCGCCCGCGCCCGGTCGGTGAGGGGCGCCAACACCGCATCCAGGCCGAAGCCGGCCAACGCCGCCAGGGCGAAATCGGTCAGCAGCACCAGCCGCGCGGGCGCCCGCAACTGTCCGAAGCCCGGCAGCAGCGAGAGCCAGCCGTGCGGGATGGCGTAGATGCCCAGGCTGAGCACGAAGCTGGCGCCGGCCAGCCCGGCAAAGGCCCAGGTCCGCCGCTCGCGGCGCAGCGCCACCGCCAGCCCAGCCAGGATCAACGGCAAAATGCCCAGGTAGCCCATCTCGACCCGCGGCCATGCGCCCCAGTGGTACTGCGGCCCGCGGCCAAAAAAGCCGGGGATCAGCCAGCCGACCCACTGCGCGGGGGAAAGGGAGTAGCCGGCGGTTTCAGCGTAGCGCCAGCCGGCCCGCGCGGTGTATCCCGTAAGCTGGAGCGCAGGGAGCAGCACCGGTGCGGCGAGCAGCAAAGTAACCAGGAGGCAGATGCACAATCCGGCCAGGGCCGCCAGGCTGCGGCGGCCGGGCTGCGGCTCATGTCTTGCGAGCCAGAGATCCAATGCAGCATAGATGACCAGCGCTAACACGATGAAGAGGGTCGCCTGGATGTGGCCGGCGAGGGTGGCGATGGCCAGCAGGAGGCCGGCAAAGGTTGAAGGTCGAAGGTTGAAGGTTGAAGGGAAGTGACGAAGGACGAAGGACGAAGGACGAAGGGTTGATTCGTCGATGCGCTGATGCGCTGATTCGGGCGATCCATCGGATCGCATTCGCCGGTTCCCCAGGTACGCCCAGAAGATCCACGGGAGCCAGCTCGCTGCTGCGTTCAGGTTCAGATTGCCGAAATGGGTCAGGAACACATCCGAGAACATGAACGCCAGTGCAGCGGCCAGCGCAGCCAGGCGGCGGAGGCCCTGGCCGCGGGCCAAGAACAGATACATGCCGGCCCCCGCAAACCAGATGTGGCCAATGCTCAGCCACTGCAACGCGGCATAGGGGAACTCAGGCCGCAGCAGGAAAAGCAGCAGGTTGGGCGGATAGAGAAAGCCGGCCTGGATGTCGCCGACGTGCGGCGCGCCGGCGTAGGTGAATGCATTCCACAACGGCCATGCGGCGTCGCGCAGGCTGGCGGCGGCAAAGCGATAGGTGGGGAACAAGAACGAGACCAGGTCGCCGCCGTCCGCGGGCATCCAGTTCTGGCCTGCCGCCACGCGCCAGAAAAACCCCAACGCGGCCAGCGCCAGCAGCCCAAGCGCGACTATATCACAGTGCCACGGAGTCGTCAGCCGCCCGCGCCGGTACGCAGACCAGGTCAGCAGGAAAGAAAGCAGAAAGATGACGATCAGCAGGAGCCAACCCATGCAAGGCCTATCCTTTCCGGCTTATGAATCAACGGGATGATACCACGGAGAACGCAAAATGCGAAACGATTCGGACGTGTTTGAGTTTGCTCGCAAGTTAGGTTATCATGCCCGTCATGCCTTTTCGGAGATGTGCAACCCTATGAATGTCTCTACGCGTCGTTTTTGGCTTCTTCTTGCCCTGTGCGTCACGGCGGCGCTCCTGGTCCTCGTCCTGATGCCGGCTGAAAAGACCCTGGGCCAGGTCATCAAGATCGTGTACCTGCATGGTGCGCTGAGCCGGGCCGGAATGTTGGGGCTGCTGGCAGCGGGGGTGACCGGCCTGGTCGCCCTGGCCACCCGCAAACCGGCGTGGGAGCGTTGGACCCAGGCGCTGCTGCTCAGCGGGTGGGGCTTCTGGGTCGCGCACTTTGTCGTCAGCATGCCCGCGACCCGGCTGACCTGGGGGCCGTGGATCGCCTGGGGTGAGCCGCGCGTGACCATGACGCTGCAGCTCATCGCTGCGGGTCTGATTGTCGTCGTCATCACGCGGCTGCTGGGCGACAGCCGCTTCACAGCCGGCGCCGCGCTGCTGTTGGCCGTCGCGGTGGCGGTGATGGCTGGCCGCACAGGGGTGCTCCGGCATCCGCTGGACCCCATCGGCGCCTCACCCTCGGCTCTGCTGCGCTTCGCGTACCTGCTGCTGCTGATCCCGGTGGTGAGCAGCATGGTCCTGGTGGCCGGACGTCTGGCGATGCGGCCAGCCCCGGCTCGGTCAGAGGCCGGCCAGAGCTGAGTAAGAGAGGAGTCGTCTATGAAGCTAGTCAACGTCGAAGAAATGCGCCGGATCGAGCAAGCCGCTGATGCCCGCGGTCATTCGTACGCGGCCATGATGGAGCAGGCCGGAGGCAGCGTCAGCGCGATTGCCGTGGCGCTGCAGTTGGTCGCGCCCCAGGAGAAAGTGCTGATCCTGGTGGGGCCCGGCAACAACGGCGGGGACGGCCTGGTGGCGGCGCGTGCGCTCCGCGAGCTGGACTACGATGTAGCGCTCTATATCTGGAAACGCGATGCCAAGGGGGATGAGAACCTCCGCCTGCTCAAGCGGAGGCGCCGCGGCATCGCCATCCTCTGGGCCGACAACGACAGCGACTTCATCCACCTGCGTGATGAGTTAGCCCATGCGAGCCTGGTGGTGGATGCGCTGCTGGGCACAGGCGCCGCGCGTCCCATCGAAGGCCGGCTGGCCGAGCTCATGCAGATCGTGAAAGAGGAGGTCGTGGCGCGCCGCAGCCACATCTCCCCGGAGGACCTTCCCCCGCTCCTGAACATTCCACGCTTTCCGCTCGTAGAAGCCCAAAGCCTGGGCCTCAAGTTGCCGCCGCTCCCGCCCGCCGGATTCGATCCGGAGGACGATGAGGAGGACGCCTGGGATCCCGATCCAGATGAGCCCTTCGACGCAGATTGGGAAGATGACGAGATGGCTCCCCAGTGGCCGCCACTGCCGGTGCTGGCCGTCGATTGCCCGAGCGGTCTGAACTGCAACACCGGCGCGTTGGACCCAGCCGCCATCCCCGCCGATCTGACGGTGACCTTTGCCTTCCCCAAGTGGGGCCATCTGCAATACCCAGGCGCCGGTGCGTGCGGCCTGCTGTCGGTGGTCGACATCGGTGTCCCGCCCGAGCTTGCCGAGGACGTCCCGGGAGCGTTGATCGATCACGCGTTCGTTCGTCGTTGGCTGCCGGGCCGGCCGGCCGATGCGCACAAGGGCAGCTTCGGCCGCATCATGATCGTTGCGGGGTCGCTCAACTACCCGGGCGCCGCGCTCCTCAGCGGCACGGCCGCGGCCCGGGCGGGCGCGGGGTTAGTAACGCTGGCTGTGCCAGCCGTGTTGCACCCTGCGTTGGCCGGCGCGCTGCCAGAGGCCACCTGGCTCCCCTTGCCTGGTCCGGCGGGGACACACACGGCTGCAGGCGCAGCCGAATTGCTGGCCGGGGCGGAGAGTTACAACGCGCTGCTGATCGGGCCGGGCTTCAGCACGGGAGAAGATGCGCGCGCCTTCATCGAGAGGGTGTTGGGCCCGGCAGGACTGCCAGGCGAGCAGTGGCAGGGCCGCACCGTGATCGACGCTGACGCGCTCAACATCCTGGCGTCGTTGCCCGATTGGCCGCAACGCCTGCCGCCCAACAGCATCCTGACTCCGCACCCCGGCGAAATGGGCCGGCTGATCGGCACAACCGCCGCGCAGGTCAACACCGCGCGCATCGAAACTGCGCGGCGCTGGGCGGTTGAGTGGGGTCATGTTGTGGTGCTCAAGGGACCGCATACGGTCATTGCCGCGCCGGATGGCCGGGTTGGCGTGCTGCCGTTTGCCCTGCCCGCGCTGGCCACCGCAGGCAGCGGCGATGTGTTAGCTGGGGCGATCGTGGCGATGGTGGGGCAGGGGTTGCCGGCGTTTGAGGCAGCCGTTGCCGGCGCCTACCTGCACGGCCACGCCGGCCAACTTGTCGGCCGCCTGACCGGCATGGCGGGCGTGCTGGCCGGGGATGTTGCCAGGGAGCTGCCGCGCGCACGGCGCGAGATCAGCGCCAGCAACTAACCGCAGACAGAAAACCAGGTTTCCGCGAAACAAGTTTCGTGCAGAAACCTGGTTTCTATTTTCCTGGCTCCACCTCAGTCTCAGGCCGTTTCGCCCGTCGAACTGAGCTTGGTCTGCGCGTCCTGAACTACCTGCTGGGCCTTTTTGACATTCTCAGAGAGCACAATGCGGCCGCGCTCCTGCACTTGTTCCGCCTGGCTGCGTGCTTCTGCGGCCAGTTGCTGCGCTTGCGTCCGGGCCTCGCTGGCCACCTTCTCGGCCCGGTCCTTAAGGGCCACGCCCTGCTCGCTGATCTGCTGGCGGATCTCTTCGCCCGACGAAGGCGCCAACAGCAAGGCCGCGGCTGCACCGGCCAACGCCCCGATCACAAGTCCGAAAAAGAACTCACCGCCACCATTTTCACTCATGTTTGCCTCCTTCAAGCGTCATACTTTGCCCCGGCGGCCCAGCAGGGTGCTCGCTGCTTGCCGCGCACCGGCCGCAAAACTGGAAACCTTGACAACCGGTTGAATGAGATGATCGCTCATAAACGTCGCCGTGCCGCGCACCGTGCTGACCGTCTCTTGCGTGGAGTTCAAGATGGGCAGCACCTCTTCGCGAAGAAGCTTGACGAGCCGGATAACCTGGAACACCAGGACAGCCAACAGGACGCCGACTACGATCGACTCAACGGCAAGGACGATGATGGCGATATCGCGCGCAATTCCCATGCTGCACCTCCGAACATGAATAGTCTACCACGAGTCTTTCATTTCGTAAAGCGTCTTCCGATCAGCAACGCCGCTGCGGCGGCCAACGTGCCCCACAGAAGCTGGACCTCCCCGACGCGCAGCCAGGTCGATTGGAACAGCACGCCCAGGGCCTGGCCCATCCCAAAGCCCGCCAGCCCAGCCAACAGATCGCGCCGCCAGGCCCGCCAGCCGCCCCCGCACCACAGCGTGAACAACGTGCCGTAGATCAACGCCAGGACCACGCCCAGCCAGAGCGCGGGCGAAAGCGCCACATCCTGCAACCAGTCAACCCATGGGTTCAACCTGCGTCTCCTCAGCGCCTGCCCCGGACGCGACAATCGTCCCGCCGCCCAGGCAGATGTCGCCGTCATAGAACACGGCGGCCTGACCCGGGGTGATGTCGCGCAGCGGCGCGGCAAACTGCACTTCGGCAGCGCCGTCCGGCTGCGGTGTGATGGTGGCAGCAACCATCTGCCCGTGATAGCGAATCTGCACCGCGGCCTGCAGCGGTCCGGCCGGCGGTTCACCGGCGATCCAGTTCACCGCCGCGGCTCGCAGCCGGTCGTGCCCCAACTCCGCGGCCGTGCCCACCACCAATGTGTTGCGCGTCACATCAAGCGCCAAGACATACAGCGGCTGGGCTGCCGCGATGCCCAACCCGCCGCGCTGGCCGATGGTGTAGCCCGGCAGGCCGCGATGAATGCCCAGCTGCCGGCCAGAACGATCGACGATCGGGCCGGGGCGCATCGTCTCGGGCGCGTAGTCGGCCAGGAAACGCCGGTAGTCGCCATCGGCGACGAAGCAGAGATCCTGGCTGTCGCTGCGCGCGGCCGTGGGCAGACCGCGCTGCGCGGCCAGGGCGCGCACTTCCGGCTTGGTGTATGCACCCACCGGAAACAACGCGCCGGCCAAATCGGGCTGGCCCAGCACGCTGAGCACGTAGGATTGATCCTTGGCCCGGTCAGCGCCGCGCACAAGCTGGTAGCGGCCGGCCGCATCACGGCGCACCTGGGCATAATGTCCGGTCGCCAGAAAACGCGCGCCCAGCGAACGCGCATACGCCAGCAGGAAGCCAAAGCGGATCCTGCGGTTGCATACCAGGCACGGGTTCGGCGTCAATCCTGAGCCGTAGCCCTGGATGAAGAAGTCGACCACCGCTTCTTTGAAGGGCTGCTCGGCGTTGATCGCATAAAACGGGATCGCCAGCCGATCGGCGACCGCGCGCGCATCGTGGACCGCGTCAAGCGAGCAACAACGGTTGGCGGCGGCCTCAGCCCTGCCCCCCCACGCCGGCGCGAGCGGTTCGGACCACAGCCGCAGCATCACGCCGATGACCTCGTAGCCCTGCTCCACCAGCAGCGCCGCAGCCACCGAGCTATCGACCCCGCCGCTCATCGCGACGACCACACGTTCAGCCATCGCTCTACCCGTGTCCCCGAATCTTCTTCACGATCTCCGGCAGCTTCGCGACCACAAAATCGACATCGGCCTCGGTATTCTCGCGCCCCAGCGTCAAACGCAGCGCGCCCAACGCCTCGACCGGACCGTAGCCCATGGCGGTGAGCACGTGGCTTGGGGTGGGCGCGCCGCTGGCACAGGCGGACCCCGAGGAAGCAGCCACCCCGGCAAGATCCAGGGCGATGAGCAAGCTTTGCGCCTCGACTCCGCGCACGATCAGGCTGAGATGGCCGGGCAGGCGCTGGCTCGGATGGCCGGTCATCTCGATGTCGGGAATTGCTGCACTCAGGCCGGCCCACAGACGCTCGCGCAGCGCCAACAGACGCGCCGATTCGGACTCACGCTCGGCCTGGGCCAGCTCCAACGCCCGCGCCATCCCCACGATATACGGCACGTTCTCGGTGCCCGAGCGACGGCCGCGTTCCTGGCTGCCTCCGGTTTGGGTGGCGACAAGCCGGACGCCGCGGCGCACATAGAGCAGCCCCACACCCTTGGGTCCGTGAAACTTATGCGCTGACAGCGCCAACAGATCCACGTTCAATGCCTGCACGTCCAACGACAAGGCGGCACCGGCCTGCACCGCGTCGGTGTGAAACAGCACGCCATGCCGCCGGGCGAGTGCGCCGATCTGCGCGACAGGCTGAATGGCGCCGACCTCGTTGTTGGCGTACATCACGCTGATCAGCGCAGTGTCGGGCCGGAGCGCGGCTTCGATGGCCGCCGGAGCCACCTGGCCGGCCCGATCCACCGGCACGTAGGTCACATCGGCATCGAAATGCTCGGCCAGATCATCCGCGGTATGAATGACGGCGTGATGCTCGATGGGGGTCGTGACGATGTGACGGCGGCCTTTCGCGGCCAGGGGCAACACACTGCCGCGGATCGCCAGGTTATCGCTTTCGGTGCCGCAGCCCGTAAAAACGATCTCCGCCGGCTGACAATTCAACAGCCGCGCCACGCGCGCGCGCGCGTCCTCTAATGCCGCTGAGGCGCGCCGGCCCAGGCCATAGATGCTGGATGGATTGCCCCACATCTCGGTCCAATAGGGCAGCATTGCCTCGACCACGCGCGGGTCAACAGCAGTCGTAGCCGAATGGTCAAGGTAGATCATACGTAACTCCTTGGCCCCATTCTATCCTTTTCAGGGCATTCCACCAAACCATCCGACGAGACATGACCCGCGTCATTTACCAGCCCCGTCTATCGTGCAATAATCCTGTTGTTTAGCGCCGGTGACGGCAGCGACTTGCTTGCGCGCGTTGTGCGCGCTCCATCTGGCCGGATGGGCTGGCTCCACTTATCCGCCCCGGCCCACCGAGACCCTCAAGAAGGGGAGTCTGAATATGCTTGAGATGTTCACCGAGCCCAGAGGCGTTGCGGTCGTCGGCGCCTCCACAAGCCCAGACAAGCTGGGCTATCAGGTCCTGAACAACATAATCCAGTACGGTTATGAAGGCGCCGTCTACCCGATTAACCCGACAGCGCCGGAGATCCTGGGGTTGAAGGCCTATGCATCCGTGCTGGACTGTCCGGATCCGGTCGATTTGGCTGTGATCCTGGTGCCGAGCAAAGCCGTGCCCGCCGTGATGGAACAGTGCGGCCAGCGCGGCTTGAAGGGTGCGGTCGTCATCACCGCCGGTTTCAAAGAAGTTGGGCCCCAGGGCAAGGCGCTGGAGCTGCAGGTCACCCAGATCGTCAAAAAGTACGGCATGCGGATGATTGGCCCCAACGTCCTGGGCATCATCGACACAGTCTGCAAGCTCAACGCCTCTTTCGCCGCCGGCATGCCTCGCCGTGGCAAAATCGCCTTCATGTCGCAATCCGGCGCGCTCTGCACCTCGATCCTCGACATGGCGCTGGGCCAGGGCATCGGTTTCTCAAGGTTCTACAGCATCGGTAACAAGGCCGATATCAACGAGTTTGACCTGGTGTCGGGCTGGGCCGAAGATTCCGAGGTGCGGGCCATCATGGCCTACCTGGAATCGATCACCAACGGGCCCGAGTTCATCCGCGTAGCCAGTGAAGTCACCCGCAGCAAGCCGATCATCGCTATCAAATCAGGCACCACGAGCGCCGGTTCGAAGGCGGCATCGTCGCACACCGGCAGCCTGGCCGGTTCTGAGGCGGCCTACGAGGCTGCGTTCAAGCAATGCGGCATCATCCGTGCAGGCTCGGTACAAGACCTGTTCGATATCTCCCAGGCGTTCTCCCGCCAGCCATTGCTGGAAGGCCCCGCCATCGCGGTCATTACCAACGCAGGCGGCCCCGGCATCATGGCTTCCGATGCCATCGAACACGCCGGGCTGCACCTGGCCGCGATCAGCAACGAAACCAAACAATACCTCCAGCCGCTGCTGCCGGCCGCGGCCAGCGTGGCGAACCCGATTGACGTGTTGGGGGACGCGCCGGCCGAACGGTACGGCCTGGCAATCGAGGCCGCGCTGAAGGACCCCGCGGTTAACGCCGTGCTGCTGGTGCTGACGCCGCAGACCTCCACACAAATCCCTGAGACGGCCGAGGTGCTGGGCAAGCTTTCGAAGCAGTACAATAAACCGGTTTTCGGCGCAATGATGGGTGACCTGGCCATACGCAAGGGGGTCGAGGTCCTGCGCTCCTATGATGTGCCAAACTACCAGGTGCCCGAGCGTGCCGTGACCGCAATTTCGGCGATGTGGAAACAGCGCACATGGCTCAACACACCCAAGCTGGCGCTTGAGGAGTTCGCGGTCGACCGTGAGAAGGTCAAGGCGGTTTTTGCCGCCGTGCGCGCCGATGGCCGCGTGACGATGGGCGACACCGAGGCCCGCGATGTCCTGGCTGCCTATGGCATCCCGCTGCCGAAGACGGGGTTGGCCGCGACGGCTGATGAGGCGGTCACACTGGCGGAATCGATCGGTTACCCGGTCGTGATGAAGATCGCGTCCCCCGACATCCTGCACAAATCGGACATCGGCGGCATCAAGCTGAATATCGCTTCCGCCAGCGAGGTGCGTGACGCATTCGATCTGCTGGTGTACCGCGGCAAGCGGCACATGCCCGATGCTACGATCTGGGGCTGCCAGGTTCAGCAGATGGTGAAGGGCGGCCGCGAGATCATTATCGGCGTCAACCGCGACCCGCAGTTCGGCCCGCTGATCATGTTCGGTCTGGGCGGCATTTATGTCGAGGCGCTGAAGGACGTCACCTTCCGTGTGGCGCCCATCGACCGGCGCAACGCGGTGGAGATGTTAAGCGAGATCCGCTCCTACAAGCTCCTGCGCGGCGTGCGCGGCGAGAAGCCGGCCGACCAGGATGCCCTCGTCGATACGTTACTGCGAATCTCACAACTTGTCACCGACTTCCCGGAGATTGTCGAACTCGACATCAACCCCTTGCTCGTATTTGAGAAGGGCCGGGGTGTGCTGGGCATTGACATGCGGCTGGCTTTGAAGTAATCTGATAGACAAAAGGACCAGGAGTCATAGTACATGAAAACACTTTACATCACCTCCGCTGAGACTTTCTCCGGCAAATCCGCTCTCTGCATCGGGTTGGGCGTACACTTCCGCGAAGCCGGACTGAAGGCCGGATACATGAAGCCGGTCAATGTCAGAAGTGAGATGCAAAATAGCGTGGCGTATGACGAGGATGTCGTATTCGCCAAGAAGATCTTCGAGATGGATGAGCCAACCGAATGGATCGCGCCTGTGGCGTTGACCCCCGCCAAGTTGGAGCAACAGCTCCGCGGCCCCGAAACGGACTACCAACCCAGGCTGATGGAAGCATTCGCCAAGCTTGCGGCAGGCCGCGATGTGCTGATCCTGGAGGGTGGTCGGAGCCTGCGCGAGGGGTACGTCGCCGGTCTGCCGCCCAAGAAGGTGGTGGAGCTGCTGGACGCCCGGGTGTTAGCCGTGCTGAAGTACGACGACACCCTGCTGGTTGACCGCGCCATGACCGCGCAGAACTACTTCGGTACGCATATGGCCGGCGTCGTCATCAACGCGGTGCCGCGGAACCGGATCGAAAACGTGCAAGACCTGATCGTACCCTTCTTCGCCCGACATGGCATCACAACCTTCGGTGTGCTGCGCAAAGACGAGACGCTCACTGCGCCCAGCGTGCGCGAGTTGGCCGAGGGCTTGGACGGGGAGATCCTGTGCTGCGCCGAGTGCTGCGATGAACTGGTGCAGCACATGCTGGTCGGCGCGATGGGCGTCGAGAGCGCACTGTCGTACTTCCGCAGCAAGCCTAACAAGGCCGTCATCACCGGCGGCGATCGCGCCGACATCCAGCTCGCGGCGTTGGAAACCTCCACCCGCTGTTTGATCCTGACCGGCAACATCTATCCCAGCCCCACCGTCCTTAACCGGGCGGAGGAGCTGTGCGTGCCGGTGCTGCTGACCCCCCAAGACACCCTCACGACCATCGAAATCATCGAGGGGTTCTTCGGCAAGAGCAGGTTCCAGCAGCCGCTAAAGGTGGAGCAGTTCTCCCGTTTGCTGAATGAGCATTTCGATTACGCGGCGCTGTACAAAGTGCTGGGAATCGAAAAGTAAAGACCGGATACTGCATACTGGATGCTGGGCGCTGGACGGAAGTTCGGCGCCCAGCTTTTTTGTCGCTGCGAGGCTGCGCCATGTTGGATACTCCGTCTCTATACAACCTTATCCCGCGACCAGCGGCCATCGCTCCGGCCGACGGCGCATTCAACCTGACAGCCGACACGATGATCACCGTCGCGCCGGCCACGGCCGAAATGGCCAGGCTCGGTGCGATGCTGGCCCATGCTCTGCGACCTGCCGGCAAAAATCCGCCCGGCAGAACACCCCTGGCGACGCCCTCACCAGGCAATATCCAGCTCAGCATTGCAGGCGGCGATCCGGTGCTGGGAGAAGAGGGTTACGAGTTGACGGTCGCGACCACAGGGATCACACTGTCCGCATACCGGCCGGCAGGGATCTTCTACGGCCTCCAGACCATCCGCCAACTGCTGCCGGCAGATATCGGGCTTGAGACCAGCCGTCCCGGACCCTGGGCTATCGCTGCCGGGACGATCCGAGACATGCCGCGCTTCCCGTGGCGCGGCACAATGCTAGATGTGGCACGCCACTTTTTCCCGGTGGAAGATGTCAAAGCCACTATCGATTTGTTGGCGGCTTACAAACTGAACCGCCTTCATCTGCACCTGTCTGACGACCAGGGCTGGCGCATCGAAATCAGAGCCTGGCCCAACCTGACGAAACATGGAGGCAGCACCGCAGTTGGCGGCGGGCCGGGCGGCTACTACACCCAGGCCCAATACGCTGAGATCGTCCGCTACGCCGAAGACCGCTGCATCATCGTCGTTCCCGAAATCGAAATGCCCAGCCATACCAACGCAGCACTGGCCTCGTACCCGAAGCTGAACGCCAGCGGGGTGGCGCCGGCGCTCTACACCGGCACCGAGGTGGGCTTCAGCTCATTGTGTGCAAACAAAGAAATCACCTATGCCTTCCTGGAAGACGTAATCGGTGAGATCGCGGCCTTGACGCCGGGGCCCTATTTTCACATCGGGGGCGATGAGGCCTGGTCCACCCCCAAACAGGACGCCATCACCCTCGTCGAGCGGGCGCAAGAGATCGTCGGCAGGCACGGCAAGCAGATGGTGGGATGGGAGGAGATTGCCGCGGCGCGGCTGGCGCCCTCCACCATCGCGCAGTTCTGGAACACGCGCAGCCAGGATCCCTCGCTGGCCTGCGCAGCCGCGGCGCAAGGCGTCAAGGTGATCCTCTCCCCGGCGTCCAGGGCCTATCTGGACATGCAGTACGATCCGTCCACCCCGCTTGGCCTGAACTGGGCAGGATATGTCGAGGTGCGCGATGCATACGAGTGGGAGCCGGCAACGATCGTGCCCGGCCTGCCGCCGGAAAACATCCTGGGCGTCGAGTCGGCCTTGTGGACGGAAACCGTCGAGACACGCGCGGATATCGAATTCTTAACCTTCCCGCGGCTGGCGGGCTGCGCCGAAATCGGATGGTCACCCAGCAGCGGACGGTCGTGGGAGGAGTATCGGCAGCGGCTGGCCGCGCACGGAATACGCTGGCAGGCGCAGAAGGTTAACTTCTATCGTTCACCCCAGGTGGCGTGGGCCACATAGTTTGTTTAGACCTTTAGGGTCTGCGAGACCCTAAAGGTCTGAAGTTGTGGCGCACTTGACACACTGTGTCGGTTTTGTTACACTGCCGCAGCCTCGGAGAAATGTCAGGGGCAGACCCGCAAACCGGGCGAGGGAAGATCACTTGATGAGTCGTTACCGCAAAGTCGCCAGCGCAGCCCTGATCGGGGGAGTGCTGCTGGCGCTTTTCTATCCAACGCTGCGTTGGCTGTTGAGCGAGTGGCTGGGAAACGATTACTACTCCCACGGACCCCTGGTGCCGCTCATCTCCGCCTTCTTCGCGTGGCGACTGGGATCCAAGCAGCCAACCGAGCCATCGGCACAGCCAAAGCCCGACCGCGCCACGCCCCTGGGGCTGGGCCTCGTCGTGCTGGGGCTGGCAGGTTACCTGGTTGCGCTGCTCCAACGAGCCTACTTCCTTGCCGCGCTCGCGATGATCGTGCTGATTGCGGGCCTGGTCTGGTATCTGCTGGGGACGGCCATCCTGAAACGTATGGCTTTTCCGATCTTGTTTCTGATCTTCATGGTGCCGCTGCCGTTCGTGGAACCGCTGAGCGTGCCGTTGGCGCAAATCACCGGCAACATCTCGGCCGAATGCATACGGCTGTTCGGCATCCCCATCACCGTCAACGGCGCGCAGGTCAGCCTGCCCAATACGCAGTTGGTGGTAGGTGCGCAGTGCAGCGGGTTGCGCTCCATCGTCACGCTGCTGACCCTGGTGGCGGTGGTGGTCTTTGTGGTGGAAGGGCCGCGGTGGGCTAAGGCGCTGCTGGCAGTGAGCAGCCTGCCCATCGCCGCCCTGGGCAACGTGCTGCGGGTCTCGTCGTTGCTGTGGGTCGCGAACACCTGGGGCACTGATGCCGGCTTCAAGTATTACCACGACTACTCAGGGATCGTGTTCTTTCTCAGCGCAACGGCGCTGCTGATACTGCTCAGTTGGGTGATCGGATGTCGCGAGATCAGAGAAGATATCTTCTAGTCCTGTTGCTGCTGATCGCTGCTTTGGGCAGCGCGCTGATCATCAGCCAACGCAGCAAGCTCAACGCAATTGCCCCGACCGCCGGATACGAGTTCGTGACCGACATCGATAACTGGCAGCGCACCGAGCGCGAGCGCGCCGTGACGACCCCTTACAACTTCAACCTGGCGAGCGACTTGACGCGCGTACCGCTGCAATTGGGCGACTGGACAGGGGTAGACGTGCCCCAGACCAATCTCGAAGTCGCCATTCTCCTGGAGCCGGAACAATACGTGTCCCGGCTTTATTCGCGTCCCGACGGCCGCTCCCTGTGGCTGAGCCTTATCGGCAGCCGCAAATCCAAGAGCTTCCACTCGCCGCAGATCTGCTACGACACCGACGGCTGGCAGACCGATGCCAGCTCCGAGGCGGTCGCGCTGAGCAAAGGCGAGATCTATGCCCTGCGCATGTTTGCCCGGAAGACGTACGGCACTGACGAGACGGCCGAACAACTGGTGCTCTACTTCTACCTTTGGCCCAACTACGCACGCAGCCTGCAGGATGGCATGGTGCTGTTCGAGATCACCGCGCCGGTTTCTGCCAGCCCCGAAGAGGCGTTAGCGCTGGCAAAACAGTTTGTGGGCCTGCTGTTCACGTCAGCGCGGGAGTAGGCACGCGACCGCAAGGCAGCAGGGTGCTTCAGGACGCGCAACGCCCCAGGCCAGTTGGCCCGGGGCGTTACTTTTAGGTTGATGCGCCTGTGGTAGATGCCTCAGCAAGCCTCAGCATCCGCCACAGGCCCGTGAACGCGTTAGCCGTTCTTGCGCCGGCGGGACTGAACCCGCATGCGTGCATAGCCCGCCAGGCCGGCCAGACCACTGCCCAGCAGCAGCATGGTGCCTGGTTCCGGGATAGCCTCCGGCGCCATCGCCCTGACCCGAACCGTCACCGGGTTCGAGTCCCGTGGTGCGCCCTCTGTGAACGACACGGTGGCTACGTTGGTGAGGTCGTAAGAGAACGGCACCTTCATGGACTCGGTTACCGGCTCCGTCTTCGCTGTGATGTTGATCACCACCTGCTCGGCCGGCGCCAGCTCACCGACAGCAACCGACCAGACACGCGTGATGGGATCGTACGTGACCGCTCCCTTAGAAGTCGTCACAACCGCGTCATACAGCCGAGGATTGATCTCGTCCGTGACGACCACATTGGTGGCGGTGGCCGTACCGTTATTGATGACCGTAACCGTGTAGACCAGCGTCTCCTGATGGCCCACAGCCACGAAGACCTCGGACTTGTTGACGGACTTGTAGATGCCGAGATCGACCGTCGCATTTAGCGGATTGCTGACCGTAGCCGGCACATCCGGCACCTGATCCGACCCCAGAACTGCATTGTTGTCGATGGTCATCGCGTTCCACTCGGCAAAGCTCAACGGTACATTGGCTTGACCCGTCAGGCCCACGATAATCATATTTACGGTCACTTTGAAGGTGACGCAGCCGGTGGCGCCGGGGCCGACGATGCCGACGTTCCACGTCAGGGTCCGGGCCGCCTCATTGTAGGTGGCGGCCGGCGTCGCGCTGCCGCTCACGTAAGTGGTGTTGACCGGAATATCATCGGTGATGACAACACCGGTCAGGTTAGCGTTGCCTTGGTTGGCATAGCATACGCTGTAAGTGATCGTATCGCCGGGCTTAACCTCGCCCGCCGGGTCAGACGTCTTGACCAACGTCGGCTTGACGAAGGCATTCAGCGGATTACTGGTCGTATCGATCACCGTCGGCAACTCGGCGCTCGCCAGGCGTGCGACGTTATCCACGGTCAAACCGCCTGGCACGTCCGTCACACCGGGGATGGTCAGATCGACGGTGACCCGGAAGGTGCCACAGGCAGAGGCATCCGGCGCCAGCGTGCCGAGACTCCAGGTCAAGGTGCGGCTGGCAGCATCGTACGTTGCGGACGGATTTGCGCTCGCCGCCACATAGGTGGTGTAGGTCGGGATCACATCCGTGAGCACCACAGCGGTGGCATTGCCATTGCCGGTGTTGGCGAAGCACAGCTTGTACTCGATCGTGTCGCCGGGCTTAACCGTACCCGCCGGGGTTGCGGTCTTGTCCAGGCTTAAGATCGGTGCCGCATGCACACGCACGATGTCGGTGGCTTCATCCGTCACACCTGCGTCATCGCTGATGATGACGGTGTTGAAGATGTAGCTATTGTTGGGCAGCGGCTTCTTGACCAGGACCGTCAGCGTCACAGCGCCGTTGGCGCCAGGGGCCAGATCACCCAGACTCCAGGTCACGGTGCGCAGGGCGGGATCGTAGACGCAGCCATTGCTGCAGGAGACGAAGTCAACCTGCATCGGCAACTTATCGCGCAGCACCACGTTGGGTGCGACTTCGCGTCCGCTCACGCTGTAATTGATCGTGTAGACCAACTGAGCGCCGGCCTCAACCGCCACCGGCGAGACATTGTTAGACTTGCTGACGCTCAGCAAGTGCCCATCGGCGTAACCGAAGTCCGCGTAGAGCACGCTGTTGCCGCCAGTGATGGTGACCGCAAACGGGCTCACCTGGCCGTTGTTATCGGTATTGGGCACGCCGTAAGTTTGGGTGTAGCCTATCAACCGACCATTCAGGTCGCTGACGACGACCTGATAGGCGCCGTCGCACAGGCCGGTGAACAGGTAGGCGCCGTTGGCATCCGTGGTGACGCTGGTGAGGACCGAGCCACCGGAGACCAGGTTAATGGTCACACCGGCGATGCCGACCTCGCCCAGGGCGGACTCGAAGACGCCGTTACGGTTGACATCATAGAACACCAGGTTGCCGATCTGTCCGACGCAGACGGTGCTCCGATAGCCGAAATCGGCATCCAGGTACGTCTGGCCGGCAGCCAGGTCGATGGGGCCATGCGGGTCAGTCCCGCCGGTCAGGGTGGCGCCGGCCAGCACGCCGGCCGTATCGGTCACATCCACACAATACTTGCCAGGAGCCAGGCCTGCAAACAGGTAGTTGCCGCCCGGCCCGGTGGTAGTCGTCGCCAGCACGGTATCATCAGCTGTGCCGCACAAACCGTCAGCCCCGGCACCCACCAGATTCACCGTCACACCGGCGATGCCGACCTCACCCGGATCCTGAACGCCGTTGCCGTTGGCGTCGCTCCAAACCCGATCGCCGATGGCGCCCAGATTGCTGCTGCCGTAGCCGAAGTCAGCGTCCTTGTAAGCCTGGCCCTCGGCCAGTACAATCGGGCCGTGAGGATCGGTTCCGCTGACCAGGCTCAGCCCAGCGGGCAGCGTGGCATCGTCTACCGCGACACAATAGGTGCCAGCCGGCACCTGGCCAAAGGTGTACTTGCCATTGGCATCGGTGACGGTGTTCGCCACCACCGTGTCATCGGCCGTGCCACACAGGCCATCGGGGCCGGCAGCAGACAGCGTCAGGCCCACACCGGCCAGGCCGGGTTCACCGGGTTCCTGGATCCCGTTGCCGTTCAGGTCCATCCAGACCGTATCGCCGATGGAGCCCTCGGCCGTTTGAATCACGCCGGTCTCCTCGTCAGCTTCCTTCTCCTTGCCAGGCTTATCATCGCTGATGATCGCCTTGTTCACGATGGGGATGCCGTTCGGGAAGTCCCGGTTGACTTTGACCACCAGCGTTACCGTGCCGCTGTCACCCGGCACCTTGTTGCCCAGGTTCCAGGTGATGACCCGGGTCGCCGGGTTAAAGACGCCGCCATTAGAGGCGCTAACGAATTGGGTGCCAAAGGGCAGGTTGTCAACGAGGACGACGTTGTCAGCCGGCTCGTTGCCCGTCACACTCCATTGGAGCGTATAGGTCAGTTCGGCGCCCTTCGCCACCAGGTCGGGATTGTCATCCTTGCTGAGCCACAGCGTATGGTCAGCGCGCACCGTGCTCGTAACGGTATCGTTCACCGGTGTGGAGCCGGGGGTCTGGTCGCTGAAATTCACCGTGTTGACGAACTGCGTGCCGTTGTACAACGGGGTTGCCACCCGCACTACGACGGTGAAGCTGCCGCTCTGGGGCGTCATCACCTCGCCGAGCTGCCAGGTGATGGTGTGCGCCGCAGCATTATAGGTGCCGCCGCCCGCATCCAGCACCGTGACCTGGGCCGGCAGCGTGTCAACAATGACCGCATTCTTCGCCGGCTCGTTGCCCGTCACCGACCAGTCGATCTTGTAGGTCAGTAAGCCGCCCGCATCCACCGGCTCCGGAGTTGCCGACTTATCGATCGCCAGCTGGTGGCTGCTCCGCACCGTGCTGACGAAGCTGGCATCATCCGTATCGCCGGCTGCGTCGCTGATGACGACCGTATTCTCGATCTGGGTGCCGTTGTACAGCGGGCTCTTGACCTTGACCGCTACCTGATAAGAGCCGCTGGTCACCGGCGTGACCTCACCTACCGACCAGGTCACGGTGTGATGCACCGGGTTATAGACGCCTGAATTGGTGGCGCTGACGAAGACGACGTTGGACGGCAGCGTATCGACGATGCTTACGCCGTGTGCATAAGCGTTGCCGCTAACGGTCCAATCGACGGTATAGGTCAGATCTCCGCCGGCATCAACCGGGTTCGGAGCCCCCGTCTTGTCGATCTGCAACTCGGCGGCCGCGGACACATTGGTCTCGTCGGTGTCTGTGTTGTCACTCGGGTCCAACTCGCCCGGCGTGGTGGTGCTAATTGCCACCGCATTGGTGAGCGTGGTGGTGCCAGGTTCGAAGATCGGATCAAGCGCCACGGTGACAGCCACCTGTCCCTGCTGACCGATGGCGAGCGAACCGAGGTTCCACGTCACTGTGCGGGTGGCGGCGTCGTAAACACCGCCGTTGGTGGCGCTGACGAAGCTGACCTTCTGAGGCAGCGTGTCAACGATCACGGTGTTATCAGCTACGCCGTAACCGTAGTTCTCATAATTGATGGTGTAGGTGAGCTGATCGCCAGGGGCCGCCAGGTCGACACCGTCGGTCTTGGTGACCTTCAGCTCCGGGTTATACAGAGGAATGGAGAACTGGCCGAACAAAGCACCGCTCTCGCCGGTGGCGGAAAGGTTGCTGCTTCCGGTCTTTTCCGACTCGCCCTCCAGCACCAGCCAGGTCGCGCCAGCAGGGATTCTGACCTTAATCTTGATGAATCCCCATTCGGGGGCGACATTGCCACCCACGTTGGGCGTGGGCCCTGCGCCTTCCAACCAACCCACTAACGAAGTGACGGGCCAGGCGGAGTTCGTGTCGCCGCAGGAAGCAGGGTTGAACCCATTCTCTACCACGCGCCTGCCGCCGTTAATGCCGGCAGGCGGGGAGAGCCAGTAGTTGACAATCTCGGTGGGTGGCTGGCCGCTGCCAATCGCGGCCCATAAATTTTCTTGACGGCAGGGATGAATATGATCCGCGCCGGCGTGGTGGAGCCAGACGGTCGCATCGCGATCTACCGGAGCCGGCGGGAAGGTGAAGGTGAGCGCGTCGGTCGTGCCCTCAGCGCCGTTGTCCCACAGCTCCCAGTAGTAGTCCATGCTATCCATCAGGTTTATTTGGTTCGGGCGGGTGCAGGTTCCGGTAGCGTACACGACTACCAGCGCAATGCCGTTGCGCCGCGAGTCGGCCGGAGACGAATAGAGATAGCTCCAGCCGGAGATGTTCAGCTTGTTGAGGCCCTGAGAGATCAGGTTGGCGCCACCTGGCCCTACCTTGGCGCGCCACATGTACCAGTCCGGATTGTTTGGACCGAGACTCTTCTGGTCCACCAGCGCGCCGACCACCGGTGTACCGTTGACGGTCAGGTCACTCTGATTTGGCGCACCCGGTGCATCGCTGTCCTCGGTGCCGATCCAGGTCAAGTAAGCATCGACAACAGGGCCGGGGACGCCCAACTCCATGAGGTAAGGTGTGCCGCCGCCCCACATGCCGGTTCCAGTCGTTATGACGTCATAACAACCATACATGGGATAGCCGGGCACCAAATTGTGGGGCGCGCCCTCAGCAAGGGCGACGCCGGATGTGGTCAGGGTCATCGCCAAAACCATCATCAACAACAATACCAAAGGGAGCATCTTGCGTGGCTGAGATCTTGAAGACATACTATTCCTCCATGGTGGTGGATTCAAGAAAGCGAAGTGTAAGTAGGACGCGCAACCTCAATCGAGAAATTCTGGTTAATGTGTACCGCTTGCCAAGGGAGACCGATGCCAGGACAAGGCGTCCAACACGCGCAGGAAAAAAGGCCAGCCGGGGACGCTTCGCAAGACTTCCCCGCAGCACAAGAAGTTATCCCAACCCGGCGCGTTTGAACTGTCCTGGATAAAACGACAAACAAGAGGCCGCCTCCGCTGGAAATTTCACTGAAGCACTCGGTGAACCATCAGAGAACGCGTGCATTATAGCATTGTATCTTAGGCGTGTCAACGCTTTCAACGGGCAAAAACGATGACACTTCATTCATACTCAGCAGGTTTGACATCAAGACGCGTGTGTGATATTTTTGTTCATAGTTAACGAAAGCACATCGGCGTTTTCAGCCTGCACCTTGGGCGAAAAACGCCGCGCAGGGGGAGCCAGGTGAGCCTGGCTGAGAGGTCGGCCCTGTTCCTACTCCAGGAACGACATGCCGGCGACCCCATGAACCTGACGGGTAATGCCGGCGTAGGGATGCAGACCAGAAGACGCAGCGACCCGAAGGGGGTCGCTTTTTTTGTTGGTTGCGAGGATGCTATGCGAGTTTTCATCGTCGGGGGCAGTCCTGCGGCACAGAAGCCCATCCATCTGGCTCCGCACGTTGGAGATCGCGTGATCGCAGCGGATTTGGGCGCGCAGCACGCGCGGGCCTGGGGCTGGCCAATCCACCTGTTGGTCGGCGATCTCGACTCGCTGCCCGCAGGGACAGCCGCCGCCATAGAGGCGGACGGAACGCCTACGCTGAAGGCGCCCACCGATAAGGACGAAACAGACCTGGAACTGGCGCTGACACAGGCATTGGCCGCCGAACCCCAGGAGATCATCATCTGTGGCGCGCTTGGGGGCCGGACCGACCACCTGCTGGCCAACGTGCTCCTCCTGGCCCGCGCGGACCTGATCGACCGGCATGTCACATTGGTCGATGGGCCCGAGCTCGTTCGGCTGCTGCGGGGCCCTACGACCGCTCGCGACCCGGCGCGACTGACGCTCACGGGGATGCCCGGCGACCTTGTGTCACTGCTGCCGTTAGGGAGCGACGCTAGAGGCGTGAGCACACGCGGATTGCGCTATCCGCTGGAAGATGAGACGTTGTTCGCCGGCAGCGCGCGCGGCGTCAGCAACGTACTACTGCTGCATGAGGCTGAGATCATGCTGCAGCATGGCAGGCTGTTGGTGCTTCAGACGGCTTAGGGTGCACAGCTGAATTTCCGGATTGACTTTCAACGCGGAGGCTAATCATGGTGAGGCATAAACTATCTATCGTCGCTATTCTGGCTTTACTGGCAGTCCTGACCAGCTGCGTCACGACGCCTACGCCCACACCGACTGCGGCCCCGGCGGTGGGCGCCACGGCCGCGGCGCCCACTGCGGCCGCGACCGTGGCGCCCATGCCGGCGACAGGACGCACGGTAACAGTCATGACGCACGATAGCTTCAGCGTCAGCGAAGGAGTGGTGGCGGCCTTCCAGGCGCAGTGCGGCTGCACGGTGCAGTTTCTGAAGTCGGGGGATGCCGGTCTGGCGCTGAACAAGGCCATCCTGAGCAAGGGCAACCCGCTGGCCGACGTGTTCTTCGGCGTGGATAACACCTTTCTGAGCCGTGCCCTGGCCGGCGATATCTTCGAGGCCTACGCATCCCCCCTGCTGGCAGGCATCCCCGATGGCCTGAAACTGGACCCGAGCAGCCGTCTGTTACCGGCAGACTTCGGCTATGTCACGATCAATTACGACAAAGCGTACTTCGCCGATAACCAGATTCCGTTGCCCACCTCGCTGCGTGATCTGACCAACCCGGCTTACAACGGTCTGCTGGTGGTGGAAAACCCGGCCACCTCTTCGCCGGGGCTGGCTTTCCTGCTGACCACCATCGCCGCTTTCGGCGAGACGGGAAGTTACACCTATCTGGATTTCTGGCGCGACCTGCGCGCCAACGATGTGTTCGTGACCGACGGCTGGCAAGACGCCTACTACGGGCAGTTCAGCGGCGGCAGCGGCGAAGGCGACCACCCCCTGGTGGTGAGTTACGCCACCAGCCCGGCTGCCGAGGTCTTCTTCGCCGACCCGCAACCGACCGATTCGCCCACCGGCAACCTGTTTCTTCCCGGTGGCAGCTTCCGGCAAGTTGAGTTTGTCGGCGTTCTGAAAGGCGCGCGCGAACCCGAACTAGCGCGCCAGTGGGTGGACTTCATGCTGGGTGAGACTTTTCAAACGGATATTCCGCTGCAGATGTGGGTCTATCCGGCGCGTGCTGCGACATCACAACCACCCGTCTTCATCGACTTTGCCCAGGTGCCATCTGACGCGGTCACACTGACGCCCGCACAGATCGAAGCCGGTCGCGAGAAGTGGCTGCTGGCGTGGACAGATGTGGTGTTAAGGTAGCCGGGGCGCGGGATTCCGTGACGAATCCGGCCAGCGCAGCTTCGTTTTCGGAGTAAGCATGTTGGTTGCGACAAAACGTGGAAGAAATGCCTCGTCCTTACTCTTTCTCCCGGTTCTGGGCTTCTTGGGGATCTTCTTTTTCTATCCTCTGGCGGCCGTGCTGGTGAGGAGTTTTGCACCCGAAGGCCAATTGAACCTGGCGCCGATGGCAAATCTCTGGCGCGAGCCGTACTTTGGCAGCGCGCTGTGGTTTACCACTTGGCAAGCGATCGCCTCCACCGCGCTGACCCTGGCCCTGGGCATGCCGGCCGCATTCGTCTTTGCACGCTACCACTTCCCCGGCAAAAGCCTGCTGCGCGCCCTGACCACCATCCCATTCGTGATGCCCGCCATGGTAGTGGCCACCGCCTTCACAGCGCTGCTGGGGCCGCGCGGGGTGCTCAACAGCCAATTGATGAACTGGTTCGACCTGAGCCAGCCGCCCATCCGCTTGCAGCAGACCATCTGGCTGATCTTGACGGCCCACGCGTTCTACAATACCACGGTCGTCGTCAGGATCGTGGGAGGGTTCTGGGCCAACCTGGATCCTCGGCTGTCGGAAGCGGGCCGCGTGCTCGGCGGGGGGCGCGCGCGCGTCTTCCGAGAGGTCACGCTGCCGTTGCTGCTGCCATCCGTCGCCGCGGCCGCGCTGCTGATCTTCCTGTTTTGCTTTACCAGCTTCGGCGTGATCCTGGTGCTGGGCGGGCCGCGCTTCGCCACGCTGGAAGTGGAAATCTATCGCCAGGCGGTGACGCTGTTCAGGTTACCGGAAGCGGCGGCGATCAGTTTAGCGCAGATGGCCCTCACCTTCGTGGTGATGGCCGTGTATACCCGCGCGCAGGCGCGCACTGCGCTGCCTCTCAACCTGCGGCCCGCCGCGTCCACGGCCGTGCTGCCCAATACACTGGGACGGGCTGCGCTAGTTGCGGCCACAGTGGCCGGGCTGCTGCTCTTCCTTGCCGCGCCGCTGGCTGCGCTGGCCACACGCTCGCTGGCCGCGGACAGCCCGCTGCGCTACTACCACGAGTTATTCGTCAACCGGACCAGCTCGATCTTCTTCGTGCCGCCCGTGACGGCAATCCGTAATAGCCTGATCTTTGCGGTGCTGACGACCGGGCTGGCACTGCTGCTGGGCACCCTGACGGCCTTCATGTTGGCTCGCACGCGGGGCAAGTTCGGCCGCCTGCTGGACCCGGTAGTGCTGCTGCCGCTGGGCACTTCAGCGGTGACGCTGGGCTTCGGCTACCTGTTGGCGCTGGGCCAACCGCCGCTGAACTTGCGCGCTTCGCCGGTCCTGGTGCCGATCGCGCACACCCTGGTGGCTTTCCCGTTCGTGGTGCGTACGCTGCTGCCGGTGCTGCGCGGGCTGAACCCTGCCTGGCGCGAGACCGCGGCCGTGCTGGGCGCGTCCCCCTGGCGCGTCTGGCGTGAAGTGGAGCTGCCCATCATCGCCCGCGCGCTGCTGGTGGCGGCGATCTTTGCGTTCACGATGAGCATGGGCGAGTTCGGTGCAACGCTGCTGATTGCGCGGCCCGAATTCCCTACCATGCCGCTGGTGATTTTCCGGCTCCTCGGCCAGCCAGGCGCATTGAATTACGGCCAGGCGCTGGCCATGAGCACGCTGCTGATGCTGGTGTGCGCGGTTGGGTTCCTGTTGATCGAGCGGTTCAGGGTGGGCGAGGGAGGGGAGTTTTGAAGGATGAAGGATGGAGGACGAAGGACGAAGGACGGAGGACGAAGGATGAAGGACGAAGGATGGAGGACGAAGGATGGAGGATGAAGGATGGAGGACGAAGGATGGAGGATGAAGGACGAGGGACGAAGGACGAGGGATGAAGGACGAAGGATGAAGGATGAAGGATGAAGGATGAAGGACGAGGGAACGGAGGTCGGGATGTTAGAGGTATGGAACGTCGCGAAGAGCTATCCGGGGCTGCCGGTGCTGAAGGAGGCCAGCTTTGTTGCGCAGGAGGGGGAGATCGTCTGCCTGTTGGGACCCAGCGGCTGCGGCAAGACGACGCTGCTGCGCATCATTGCCGGCCTGGAAGCTCCTGACGCCGGCTGGGTGCGGGTCGATGGGCGTGATATGGCCGGCCTGCCGACGCATCGCCGCAACTTCGGCTTCATGTTCCAGGACTATGCGCTCTTCCCGCACAAGGATGTAGCCGCAAACGTGGCCTTTGGGCTGCGCATGCAGGAGCGTCCGCCGGCCGAGATCACCGAGCGAGTGAGCGAAACGCTGGCATTAGTGGCGCTCAGCGGCTACGAGAAGCGGCGCGTCGTCGAGCTGTCCGGCGGTGAACAACAGCGCGTCGCATTGGCCCGCAGCCTGGCGCCCCGACCGCGCCTGCTGATGTTGGACGAGCCGTTGGGTGCGCTGGATCACGCGCTGCGCGAGCAGCTTATGAACGAGTTGCGCGCCATCCTGAAACGCGTAGGGGTCACAGCGCTTTATGTGACGCACGATCAGGAAGAGGCGTTTGCCCTGGCCGATCGGGTGCTGATCATGCGCGCACGGCCAGAGACAGGCGAGGGCGGCTGGATCGAACAGAACGGCACGCCGGCCGAGGTCTACCGCTATCCTGCAACCCCGTATGTGGCAGAATTCCTCGGCTTCAAGAACCTGCTGGCAGGAACCGTCGCCTCAGCCGCGGCAGCAAGCGTGCAGATCGACACCGCCCTGGGTCTGCTGGAGGCCGGCGACGTGACACAAGCCCCCGCGGCCGGCAGCCGCGTCACGGTGCTGATCCGCCCGGAAGCGGCAGATGTGCGGCCGGCAACCGCGTACGGCCCAAACATCGTGTCCGGCCGCCTGGTTGAAGCCTCGTTTCGGGGGAGTTACTACCTGATCCGCAGCGAGCACGCGGCCGGGTTTCGACTCACCTGCGAAGCATCGACCAACGACATCGACCTGCCCCGCGCCGGCGAACCGTTGGCTCTGTGGCTGGACCCGGCAGCCATCACGGTGCTGCCCCAGACAGTATAAGTCGAACAAGCATTCCAGAACGTTCGTTCTGGAAATTTGACAGGCCAAGAGGTTGGGATATAATAACGTCACAGTTCGATCCGTGAACTGCAAGCACTATGAAGTGATTCATGCCGAATCAGAAGGGAGTACACGCACATGTATCAACGGACCATCGTCATAGGGCATCTCGGACGGGACCCCGAAATGCGCTACACCCCGGCAGGCGTCCCCGTCACCAGCTTCAGCGTCGCCACTACTCGAAAATGGACCACCGCCAACGGCGAACAGCAGGAAAAGACCACCTGGTTCCGGGTCACCGCGTGGCGCAAGCTCGGCGAGCTTGCCGCGCAGTATCTCAAAAAGGGCCGGTTGGTGTTAGTCGAGGGCGACATTGAGGCTTCGGCCTACACGGACCGTGAAGGCAATGCCCGCGCAAGCCTGGAGCTCACAGCCACCAACGTCCGCTTCCTGGGTGGCCGCGGCGATGGCGCCGAGGGCGCCGAGGGCACAGGCGGCGCTTCTGTAGGTGGCGCCGATGACTTCCCAGTCCACGAGGATGATATCCCGTTCTAAAGACTAACCCGAAAAGGGGCGCTAATCTGATACAAAATGGCTCTGGACGGGTGACTTGTCCAGAGCCATTTTGTTTAAGCGTCCACGTGCCCGGCACTACAACTTCGCCATTACCTCTTCCAGCGCCTCGCGGCTCGGCCGCAGCTTGTCATCTGGGAGGTGCACCAGCGGCGTGTCGGCGTAATGCAGCAGCTCGTGCAGGTCGGGCCGTTCCTCCTGATTAATGTAGATCAACCCGGTAATAAACTCTTGCTTTTGCCGGGCCTCTTCCAGCGTGAGGAAGGCATTCAGCTTGTTCGTCGGATCGTAGTCGGGGTCAAGCTTCTTCAGCACGACGCGCGAGCCGTCATGCATGGCTACCGACATCTCACCTTCATAGTAGCCGATGTTGATCTCTTCATAGTTCGGGATGAAGTTCAACTCGTTGAGCGGCGTCTCTTTTTGCTTGCCCCACGCGTAGCTCTTGGTCGAGTCGTCGTGATTGTTGAAGGTGACGCACGGGCTGATGATGTCCAGCACTGCGATACCGCGATGGCTGAACGCTGCCTTCAACAGCGTCTCCACCTGGCGCGGGTCGCCGGCGAAGCTGCGAGCTACGAAGGTTGCGTTGGCAGCCAGCGCCTCCAGGCAGATATCCAAGGGCGGCAGATTGTTGATTCCCGCATACTTCAGCCGCTGGCCCAGATCAGAGGTAGCGCTGAACTGGCCCTTGGTCAAACCGTAAACGCCGTTGTTCTCCACAATATAGACCATGGGCACATTGCGGCGCACCGCGTGTTTGAACTGGCCGGTGCCAATGGACGCCGTGTCACCATCGCCGCTAACGCCGATCACAATGAGGTCGCGGTTGGCGACTGCGGCGCCCGTAGCCAGAGCCGGCATGCGGCCATGCACGCCGTTGAATGCATGGCTCCAGCCCAGGAAGTAGGCCGGTGACTTGCTGCTGCAGCCGATGCCGCTCATCTTGACCACCTGCGTCTGGTCGAGGCCCAGCTCCCAGGCGACGTTCATGATGCGCTGGCCGATGGAATCGTGGCCGCAGCCTTTGCAGAGGGTGGAGGGCGCGCCCTTGTAGGCAACCTTTTCCAGCCCCAAGTTGTTTACCTTAATGCCCGCCGCCTTGGCAGCCGTTTCAATCACGGTCTCCATCCCATCCTCCTTACATCATATCCGCTTCTGAATTTGCTCAGCGATCCACGCGGCGGTCAGCGGCAGCCCGTTGCTGCGGGCCAACGACAGCAGCCCGCCGCTGCACAGCGGCTCTTCCGAGAGCAGGATCTGATGCAACTGGCCGTCGTGGTTGTTCTCCACTACAAAAATCCGATTGTAGCCGCGCAAGAAGGCGCGCACCGTGTCGTTGATGGGCAGCGCACGCAGGCGCATGTAGCTGCTCTCGATCCCCGCCGCGGCCAAGAGCTCGCGCGCTTCGACGATGGCCGGATGATTCGAGCCGATGCTGATGATGCCGATCGGCGCGTCTTTTGCCTCGTCCAGCACGGGCGCAGGCACCAGGCTGCGGGCAGTGTCGAATTTGCGCGCCAGGCGGTCCATGTTCTGTTCCCAATCCTCGGGGCGCTCGCTGTAGGTGGCGTACTCGGTGTGGCCGGTGCCGCGAGTGAAGTAGGCGGCCGCGGCGAGGGGTGTGCCGGGCAGCGTGCGCCAGCCGATGCCGTCGCCGTCCACATCCTTGTAGCGGCCCCACGTCCCGTGCAGCTCCTTGAGCTGCTCAAGCGTCAACACCTTGCCTCGATCCAGCGGTTTTTCGGGGTACTCGAACTTGTCGCTGACCCACACGTTCATGCCGAGATCCAGATCGCTGAGGACAATCACCAGCGTCTGCAGACGGTCGGCCAGGTCCAGCGCGACGTGGCCGAACTCAAAGGCTTCTTTCGGGTCAGCCGGGAACAGCAGGACATGGCGTTTGTCGCCGTGGCTCAGGTAGTAGGCCGCGGAGATATCACCCTGGGAGGTGCGAGTTGGCAGGCCGGTGCTGGGGCCAATGCGCTGGACATCCCAGATCACGGCGGGCACTTCGGCAAAGTAGGCCAGGCCAGCGATTTCACCCATCAGGTCGAGGCCCGGTCCGGACGTGGCCGTCATCGCCCGCGCGCCCGCCCAACCGGCGCCCACCACCATCCCCAAAGCCGCCAACTCATCCTCGGCCTGGATCACGGCAAAGTTAGCCTTGCCGGTCTCGGGATCGGTGCGCAGCTTGGGCAGATACTTGCTCAGCGCATCCACTATACTGGAGGCCGGCGTGATGGGATACCACCCCACGAAGCTGACGCCCCCGAAAATGGTGCCCAGTGCTGCCGCGGTGTTGCCGTCCGCCAGCATCTTGTTTTCGTTGAAGCCGGCCATGCGTTCAACGCGATACGGGTCCGTCTTGACGAGGTTGGCCACCGCCCATTCGTGCGCCCGGCGCACCATGCTCATGTTGAGCTCGATGGGCTTTGGCTTGCCGTCGAAGTTCCACGACACCGCATCTTCGATCTCGGCCATATCGATGGCCAACAAATGGGCCAGCACGCCGACGTAGACCATGTTGGCGATGTAATCGCGCAGCTCGAACGGCAGATTGGCCTCTTTGACCATCCTGGTCACAGGCACGGCGTAGTAGGTGACATCGGGCCGCCGCGCCGCAATGGGCAGGGAGTCGTCATAGACCACCACACCCCCCGCAGCGACGTTGGCCATGTCCTCGGCAACGGTGCGGCCGTTCATGCAGACCGCGATCTCGTAGGCGTCTTTGCGGGCCAGGTAGCCGTCTTTGCTGAGGCGGATGATGTACCAGGTGGGCAGGCCCTGGATGTTGCTGGGGAAGAGGTTCTTGCCGTTGACGGGGATTCCCATCTTGAAGAAGGCGCGCAGCAGGACACCATTGCTGGTCTGGCTGCCAGAGCCGTTAATGGTGGCGATGTTCAGAGAGAAGTTGTTGACCACCGCCGGTCGCGCCGCGGGCGATAGTGTCTGCTGAAGGTCTTCGTCAGTGGGCTTCGTTGCCATACTCATACAGCTTCTCCTTGGATTATTCCGATTATATCCGGCAGTATAGCAGACAGGCAGGGGGAAGACAAGTAGTCCAGCTCGCTAATAATTGTAGGCAGCCCTGCTTTTCGCGCGGTGAGCGACCTGTATAATGGGTTAAGGTTCAGAGTTCAAGGTGACAGGTGACGGGGTCGACCTTCAACCTTGGACCTTCAACCTTTGACCTTCAACCCAGGAGATTCTCATGGCGAAGAACTCAACCGACGTTCCCGAAAACGTGCCGGCGGTGGGCAGCCCGGCGCCCGACTTTGCACTGCCGGCCGATGACGGCGCCATCGTGCGCTTGAGCGACCTGCGCGGGCAGCGCGTGGTGCTCTACTTCTACCCAAAGGACGACACGCCCGGCTGCACCACCCAGGCGTGCGGCTTCCGCGATAACTACGTGGAGATCAACGAGAAGAACGCGCTGGTGTTCGGCATCAGCCCCGACGGGGTTAAGAGCCACGTCAAGTTCCGCACCAAGTTCGACCTGCCGTTCCGGCTGCTGGCGGACGAGGAACACAAGGTGGCCGAGCTGTACGGCGTGTGGGGCGAGAAGAGCATGTACGGCAAGACGTACTTCGGCATCATCCGTTCGCACTTCGTGGTGGACGAGGCGGGCAAGATTGCAGACGTGCAGTACAACGTCAGCCCGACCGTCAGCGTGGAGAGCGCGCTGGCCGCCCTGCGGCTGGGGTAGAAGAGGACGCGGATGGGCAGGATTTCCTGATCCTCTTATCAGGCTAATCAGGCCGATCTGCGTCCCACACTCGTTCGGGCTCGGTTTGCCCGACCTGCCACAACCCCACCAGCAGCCCCAGGCTCATCCAGAAGGCGATGCCCGGCTTGGAGCCGAGTGCCAGCGCGTCGGTCAGCCCGTAAACGTGCAGTCCCGCCAGCCCGGCCAACAGGCCGAGAGCCGGCGCCCGAATCAGAGATGACCTGCGCCGCGCGACCTGCCACCCGAGCCCCCCGGCTACCCACAGCAGCGCCAGGTAGGCGATCAGCCCCGGCAGCCCCACGTCCAGCGCCACCTGTAGAAAAATGTTGTGCGCGTGTGCGATGTCGACATCCGGCCCGACGGTGAACAGCGGATAGAGCAGGTTGACCACCTGACGGAACGCGCCCAGGCCAACCCCGGTGAACGGAAAATCCTGGATGGCATACAGCGCGCGCGACCAGATCTCGACCCGGCCCGAGAGAGAAACCGGGCCGACCGCAGCGGCGACGCCGACCACGTCGGCGCCCGCGGCAGATGCCGGCGCGGTCCACAGCGCCGCGATATGCTGCGGCCCCAAGAATGCCACTATGCCACCCAATGCCAGGAGCAGGATGACCGGCAGCACAAGCGCGGCCAGCCTCACCCGGCGCCGGCCGCTTGTCAGCCCGCCCAGGGTCCCCAACACCGCCAGGCCCGCCGCGCCGCCGATCCAGCCGCTGCGCGATTGGGTCAACAGCAGCACGCCGCCCACCACCGCTGCACCGGCGAAACTGGCCAGCGCGACGCCGCGACGCCCCTCCCGCCAGCTCCCCACCGCCAGCGCAAGGCAGAACGGCAGATAGAGCAGCGCCGCGCCGGCCAACTGGTTGGCATTGACCCCCAGGGCCGGTGCACCGGGCAGATCGGCGAACAGTTGGGGCAGGCGCTGCACCAGCGGCTGCAGGAGCGCGACCTTGGCGGACCAGCCCGTGCCCAGGCCGCCGACCGCCAGGATGCCTGCGCCGGTTGCGGCGAACGCGGCCAGCCCCCATGCCAGGGTGCGCCGATCGCGGATGCCCAGCGCCAGGGCCCGGAAGGCCAGCAGCCCCAGGATGAGCCCCGTGAGTTTGGGCCACGAAAGGTCGCGCGCGGCCGAGGCCCACCAGGCAACCGGCAGCATCAGCCCAAACAGGAGCAGCGCCGCGTTGAACGGCGTCGCGGGCCACAACTCGCCGGTCGCGAGCCAGCGCGCCAGCGCCAGCCCGGCCAACAGCGCCAGCCCGGCCGCGGTCCACGCAGGTCGCACCGCGGGGAACAGCAGCAGCGGCGCGACACACAGCAGCGCCAGCGGCTCGGCTGCAGCCAGGATGGGAGCGATGGGGTGAAGCTTGTTGCGGAAATTCATCATCTAAAACATCACAGAGTTGCCAACTTTACGGAAAAGTTGGCAACTCTACGCTCAGCGTGATCGCCTGAAAGCAACCAGGCCGGCGCGGACGAAGCGCCAGCCGTAGTAAAACGGCGCCAGCCAGCGCGAGCGCGCGCCGTACCGGTGCTGCATGTAGGCCCAGGGCGGGAAAAAAATCTCGCGCACGTAGCGCAGCCGCCCGCGCCAGCCTGCGGCGCCGCTCACGCGCTGCCAGTAGTTCGCCCAGATCCGCAGATCGCCGGCCTGCGCCACGGCGAGGTAGCGAGCCTCATCCTCGGCCGGCAAGATGGGCGCGAGGGCCTGCCGCGCGTGCTCCGGCAGGAATGCGCCGAACCAGCCTTCGGCCTGGCTGAGCCAGTAGCGCAGCCCGCCGGCCAAGTGCAGCGCGGCCGCGCGTTGCACCAGCTCGGCCCAGTCCCAGGTCGCGCCGTAGCGCTGAACCAGCAGCCGCAGGTCGAGCAGCCAGATCAGTTGGGGGTTCTGATTATGATGGAGCAGCAAGTGCGCGCAGGCGTGGAGCAGTTGGTCGGCCGGCCCAAGCACCAGCGCCGAGCACTCGCCCAGGGCCGCCGGCCGCGCGCGTGACAGCCACTGCTTCGCGTTCATGTACCGCGCGTAGCCGGGATCGTGGACCAATTCCCAGTGCGCCTCGATGCTGACAGCTTGCCCATCCCCGACGCCGTGCTGCACCTGCAAATGGTTCGAGTATGCCAGGTGATCTTCGGGGCTCAGACCCAGCACATCCTGGTAGCCCTGCCCCAAGAGCGCCTGTTCCACGGCCGGCACCTGGTCGCGGTCGATCAGCAGATCCAGGTCCGAGACCGGACGGGTTGCCGGCGCCGGGTAGAGCGTGCTGCCGAGGGCCATGCCTTTCAGGACCACGGGCCGGATATCGAGCGGAGCCAGCTCGGCCAGTAGGTCGCACAGCGCCGCGGACAGCAGGGCATGGTGCGCCGCGGCCGCATAGTAGTCCGTACGCAGGATGTCCGCAGCGTCCGGCGGGCACTGCGCCAGGCGCGCGCCCCGCAGGCGATAGAACGCCAGCGGCGCCAGCCGCTGGCTGACCAGCCAGGCCGCCAGACGCACATCGAGCGTGTTTGCCGTCAGCCACGCGTCCAGATCGTGCGGATCGTCGTTGGCTAACGCGTGCAGAAACGAAACAACCCCCGGCAGACGTCCGTCAAGGGGCTGCCGCCCGTCCTCTTCCCCCTTCAACCTTGAACCTTCAACTTTCAACCCGGTATTCCGGCACCAGCACGCGCAGTGCATCGCGCACTCCGGCCGCGTCTTCCCGCCCGGCCGCCGCTGCCAGGTTGGCCAACCCGGCAGCCAGGGCCTCCTGCTCCGGCAGCCTCGCCGTGCCGTTGGCACACACAAAGATCTTGTCGTGCTGTGTGCGCGCAAAGTCCTCGCCCGCGTCGAACAACTCCTCGCGCAGCTTCTCGCCCGGCCGCAGCCCGGTGTAGCGGATTTCGACGTCGCGGTCCGGCTCCAGGCCCGACAGGCGGATCAGGTCGCGGACCAAGTCCACGATCCGAACCGGCTCGCCCATGTCGAGCACGAACACTTCGCCGCCCCGGCCCAGCGCGGCCGCCTGCAGCACGAGCTGCCCCGCCTCCGGGATGGTCATGAAGTAGCGGCGCATCTCGGGATGGGTCACCGTCACCGGTCCGCCGGCCGCGATCTGCTTTTGGAAGACCGGCACCACGCTGCCCCGGCTGCCCAGCACGTTGCCGAAGCGCACCGCCGCGAACGCGCGGCCCGTGCGCTGCGCCGCGTCCTGCACGATCTGCTCGGCCACACGCTTGGTCGCACCCATCACACTGGTGGGGTTCACCGCCTTGTCGGTGGAGATCAACACGAAGTGCTCGACCCCGGCAGCGACCGCCGCGTCCACCAGGCAGCGAGTGCCCAGCACGTTGTTGGTGACCGCGTCCTCGACGTTGTCCTCCATCAGCGGCACGTGCTTATGCGCGGCCGCGTGGAACACGATCTCGGGACGATGTTGACTGAAGACCGCGGCCAGACGTTCGGGGAAGCGGATGTCGGCGATGACGGGCGTGATTTGCGATTTGCGATTTGCGATTTGCGATTGCGGATTCTCCTGTCCCCGGTCTCCTGTCTCCTGACTTCTGACTCCTGCCTTCAACTCGTTGTAGATCTCGAAAATGCTGTTCTCGCCGTGACCCAGCAGGGCCAGGGACGCGGGCTCGCAGCGCAGGATCTGGCGGCACAGCTCGGAGCCGATGGAGCCGCCCGCGCCGGTCACCAGCACGCGCCGGCCGCGGATCAGGGCCGCGACCCCTGCGGTGTCGGTATGCACGGGCGCACGGCGCAGCAGGTCCTCGATCTGCACGTCGCGCAGTTGGGTGATTTTGACGCTGCCGTCCAGCAGCTCGTACATGCCGGGAATGATGCGGGCGCGCGCGCCGGCCGCATCGCAGATGGCCACGATCTCGCGGATCGCGACGCCCGCGACGCTGGGCATAGCGATGATCACCTGCTCGACGTGGTGCTGGCGCACCAGCTCGGGGATCGCGTCCCGGCCGCCCAGCACGCGGACGCGGTGGATCAGCATGCCCCGCTTGGTGGGATCATCGTCGACGAAGCCCACCGGGATCAGGCCGGTCTGCGGGTTCGCGCGGAGCTCGCGCAGCATCAGAATGCCCGCCTCGCCCGCGCCGGCAATCAGCACGTGCTGCAATGCATGGGGCGTCACGCCGGCCCTGGTGGGGGTCCGGCTGTTCTGTGACCACAATTGCAGTGCGAGCCGCGGCGCGGCGATGGCCCCCAGCGCAATCAGGAGGTCAAGCAGAGGGATGGAGCGCGGGACCGGCGGGATGATGAGCGCGGAGGTCGCCGTCTGGATCACCAGGAAGATCGCGCCCTGGACCAACGCGCCCAGCGAGACACCGCCCGCCAGGAGCAGCAGCTCATCGGTCCCCGCGTAACGCCAGAAGCGGCTGTAGAATCCCAGCGCGGTCAGGATGGGGATCTTGATCAGCGGCGCGGCGATGGCGTAGATGAGCATCGTGTGGAGATAAAGTGCCAGCTGCGCCTGGTTGAGGCGCAGCGCAAACGCCAGGAAGACAGCCATCGGCAGCAGCAGCACGTCTGCCAAAAGCAAATGCCGGTTGCGGATGCTGCGGCTGACGCGATTGAGGAAGGAAGATTGGGTCACGTCGGAGTTGCCTCGCAAGTTCTATAACCGCTAATCAAAGATAGCAACGACAGTTCGAAAGATCAACTTGAGATCGCTGAACAGGGTGCGCTGCTCTAGATAGGCCAGGTCGATCGCGAGCTTATCGGGCAACACGCGGGCGCGGTAGGTGGTTTCCCAATTCTCGCCGCTCAACAACTGCTCTTCGTGCCGATAGGCCAGGGAGGCAGCGCTGGTGATGCCGGGACGCACAGCCAGCACCCGGCGCTGCTCTGCCGTGTAGAGCGCCACGTAACGCGGGTCCTCCGGCCGCGGGCCGACCAAACTCATGTCGCCTTTGAGCACGTTGAGAAGCTGGGGCAGCTCATCCAGCTTGGTCTTGCGTAAGAACTGCCCGACAGGCGTAATGCGCCGGTCTCCCGCCGCGGTGATGCCGGGGCCTGACGTGTCCGCGCCCACGACCATGCTGCGGAACTTGTAGAGCCGGAAGGGCACGCCGTCCCTGCCGACTCGGGTGGCGCGATAGAACACCGGTCCCGGCGCGCTGAGCTTGATTCCTGCGGCGATCACCAGGAACAGCGGCGAAAGCAGCACGATTCCCAAACCAGACGCTAGCAGGTCGATGAAACGCATCATCACTTAGGATTTGTGCGCAGCCACGATCTGCGTCACGGCATCTATGACGTCCTCGACATCTGCGTCACTCATCTTGCTGTAGATAGGCAGGGAAATCTCCCGTTGATACTCGCGATAAGCTATGGGAAAGTCCTCCGGACAATAGCCGTAACTCTCGCGGTAGTACGGGTGGATGTGCAGCGGAATGAAGTGCACGCTGACGCCGATGTTCCGGCGCTTCAACTCCTCGATGAACTCGGCGCGGCCGATGCGCAGCCCTTCCAGGTTGAGCCGCAGCATATACAGGTGCCAGGCGTGCTGGCAATCGGCGCGATCGTGCGGGATTTGCAGTTGGGGCAAGCCGCCGAAGGCCTGATTGAACTGCGCCGCAATGTCACGGCGGCGCTGCCACATCCGATCCGCTTTGCGGAGCTGCGCCAGCCCCATGGCGGCCGCGACGTCGGTCATATTGTACTTGTAGCCCGGCGCGATGATCTCGTAGTACCAGGACCCCTCGGCGGTATAGCGCTTCCACGCGTCCTTGCTGATGCCGTGCAGCGCCATGATGCGGCAGCGCTCGGCCCAGGCATCGTCTTCGGTGCAGATCATGCCGCCCTCGCCGGTCGTGAGGGTCTTGGTGGCATAGAAGCTGAAGCAGGTGAACTCGCTCAGGCTGCCGATCATGCGGCCTTTGTAACGGGTGGGGAAGGCATGGGCCGCGTCCTCGATCACGGGCAAACCGTGACGCCGGGCCACGGCGTGAATCTCATCCAGCGCCGCGGACTGTCCCGCAACGTGGATGGGAATGATCGCGCGCGTGCGGGAGGTAATCGCGGCCGCCAGCAGGTCCGGAGCCATGTTCAGGCAACGGGGATCGACGTCCACGAACACCGGCCGCGCGTCGAAATAGCGGATCACCTCGGCGGTGGCTGCGAAGGTGTAAGGTGTGGTAATCACCTCGTCGCCTCGCGCCAGGCCGATGGCATCCAACGCCAGGTGCATGGCCGCAGTACAGGAGTTGACGGCGATGGCATGTTTGGCGCCCACCCCCGCGGCGAACTCTGCCTCGAACTGGTGCGTCTTGGGCCCGGTGGTGATCCAGCCGGAGTCCAGCGCCTCCTTGATCTGCTGCAGTTCGGTGTCGTCTACATCAGGCAGAGCGAAGGGAAGAAAGGTCTGACGCATGATGATATTCCTGGTGATCGGAGACGGACAATTGATAACTTGGGTGAAAAAACCACCGCCGAGATGGCAGTGGGGTGGTCAAAAAGCTATCCTGCTTCAGGCGTGTTGGCTTGCGCGGAACGATGCGCTTCCTCGTTAATTGCGCTGCGCAGCTCACTCAGCCGCATGAGTACGTGACCCCGTTGGCGCAATGTTCGGTAGGCGCTGAATTTGGGATGCGAACAGTATGAGGATCTTGATAGATCCTGCTTGTCGCCCGGCGAACGATCCAGGGCTAGAGGCACGGCATCTGCCAGAGAGGAGCTTCCCAGCAGGGCGAGTCGCTTGAACAGATGAAAGGCGCTTTCACCCGGCTTAATGGCCAGCTGCCTTTGTACCAAGATATTGCCCTCATCGAACTTGTTGCTCATGTAATGAACGGTGGTGCCGGTCACTTCTTCACCCCGACTCAGCACCCAGAAGTACGGCGCGAGACCGGCATAAGTTGGCAACAGCGATGAGTGTATATTAATGCCGCCAAGCGGCGCCAGCGACAGCATCTTGCGACCAATGAACTGAGGACAGCTTACCGAAATCAAAAGATCTGGCTGTAATGATTCCACAAAGGATCGAGCTGCATCTGTATTCACGACCACGAATGAGCGAAGAGGAATGCCCCTCCGCTGTGCCTGTTTCTCCACGCTAAACTGCGCGCCGGGATAAGTGCGCTGTGCGAGTGCAAACCCGTATAAACTTATCACCTTATAGGTCACGTAAGGTGCTGCCGTTTCGCGACCGATCGCCCACAAAGAACGCAAGCCGGTCCGCCCTTTGTAATCGCCTGTGATCTGCAGTATACCACGGACCTGGCTGCCGTAGCGGTCCAGCACATCTTCCAGGATCAGACGGGCGAAATAGTTGCCATTAGTGACGATTACGATTCCTTGACTGTTCATGTTAATCTGATTCTTCAAGAGAGCCACAGCCGCCCTGCTCACTTGGCTGAAGCTTCGGTCAGGATCTTTTCAAACGCTTCGGCCGCTGACTGCGGCGAATGGTGGAGCAAGGCATATCGACGCCCATTCTGTCCCATTTGGTCACGCAGCGCCGGCTTCTGTTTCAGTGTGCGAATCGCCTCTGCTAGCCGCGCCGAATCCTCTGGAGGGACGTTGATGCCTGACTCGGACCGTTCCACCAGATTCCATGTGTCGCTGCCCGGATCGATGCTGACGACCAAGGGCCGACCGCTGGCCAGAATCGAAAGGGTCTTGGAGGGCAACGAATTGAACCCCATGCCCTGACGCAGGGTGACCAGTGATATGTCGGCCGTGGCCAGTACTTCGGGGAGACGGGCGCGAGGTTGGAAAGGTAGGAATGTGACGTTTTTCAGTTGGCAGGAGTTGGCGGTAGCCAGCAAGGAGTCTTTTGCTGCTCCTTCGCCGACTAGCACGAATCGTATCTCTTCATCTGCCAGCAAGCGCGCCGCCTCCAGCACGTGCTCTAGCCCTTGGGAGAACCCCATATTGCCTGCGTAAAGTACGACGAAGTCCTTGTCCAAACCCTGTTCAATGGCGAAAAGGTTTGACTTGGGGAGAGGAGTGATCAGATTCGTATCTACCCAATCATAGATGAGGCGAATACGGTCCTGTGGAACTCCCAAACGCCTGACGCCTTCAGTGAAGGATTGGGAAAGAATTCGTACAACGACAGCACGATCTGCGCAACCACGTTCCAGATAAGTCACGAGTTTGATGATCAGCTTGTGGCGGAAGATCCCCAACTGGACTCCCGAATCAGGGTAAACATCATGCACCGAATAGACCGCCGGCTTACCGCGCAGCGCTGAGAAATACATGAAAGGCAGCCAAACTTCGAAAGAGGGCGTAATGGAGACAAGGACGTCGCAGTCGATTCTCCAGCCGGCGAGAACGGCGCCCACCTGATAGGCAAGGAACTGACACAATCGCTGCCCGAGTTGGGATCGATTCACCGAAGGCAAGGGGACGCGGATCACCTGAACGCCCATTTCAACCGTGCGACGCGGCCTTAACCCGCGAAAATTCTCAGGTATCTTGCCAGAAGGGTAATGGGGCACGGCCGTCAAAACGGTCACTTGATGCTCTCGGCGCGCCAGCTCCTGACAGAGCATAGTAAAGAGTGGGGCTGCCGGCCCCCCGTCTGGCTCGTAGTACGGCTCAGCAATCAGTATCCGCATGGTTCGATCACTTTGGGACAACCTCGTACCAGTATATCAGCAAAGCTTTGGGCAACTTCGGTCCAGTCTCTGGGAAAGGCTTTGAGACGTTGGCTTGCCGCACTGCGATATGCCTCAACATCCAACGATGGTAGTGATTCCACAGCATCAACAATCGACCCGACATCCAGCGGGTCAAAATAGAGTGCAAGGTCCTGACATATCCAATGAGCGAAATCACGATCAGATGTAAGGATTGGCAGACCGCACGCCATTGCTTCAAGGTAGATCAAGCCATAGCTTTCGACAAGTGTGGGCATGAATAATGCTGTAGCTGTCCGACAAGCTGCAGCAACATCAGAACTCGGTATACGTCCCAAGTTGGTAACGACTTCCGGGAATCGATTCAGCCACTTAGTCGCTTCCTCGGGCGGAACACGAGCTTCATCGAGCGTCAGAAAAACCTGGACCTTGTCAGTTAGGTTTCGATGGCGTAGCTCTTCCACGATGAAGGGCAGAATCCCATGGTTCTTATGAGGATAGTACGCCGCCAAGAACAGCAACTTGATCGGTTTGCTACAAGCCGCGATCTGCGGATAAATCGCAGTTCCCTTCATCCCGAGAGTCACGTGCTGGGGCACCGGCTGAGGAATGACAGAAATGCGCTGGGGGTCAACATGATAGCTCTTAGCCAACCGTTCAGCCATCACCTGTGTTTGGACCACAACCCGGGTGTTTCGACGCACAGTAAGCGCGAAATAGTTGCGAAGTCCGAAACTCCTCAAACCGTGCCACCCGGCCAGGCCAGCCAGTTCATTTCGATCATAGACTAGCAGCGACTGCTGGAGAAAAAGCACGCTGGGGCAGGCCAATCCCATCGGGGCCAGGTCCCCCAATGTCAAGCAGATATCCGCATTCATCTCTCGAGCAATTCGCGGCACAACCAGAAGTAGTTCCCTCAAGCGATCTAGGTCATTGAAGTATCCGGTCCGCCGCCTGAAGAACACGGTGCGAGCGTTGCCAGGAAGACTCAGCGCCCGAAACGCCGGTTGACTGGGTAGCAGAAGCGAGAATGTATCGCCGGCCATGGACTGCACAAGCGGCGGCAGCAGACTCAGCCCAACAGCAACCGCACCGGAGCCGGTAAGATTCGTCGCATTTATCAGGATGCGCTTCACAGGACTCTCCACCAACCCACCATATCTGGAGGCAATAAAGTCGGCCAAGGTCAATTTGAGAGTCGTCTCACAAGCGAGGAAGAGCTTTTTTCGGAACTATTCACCCAGATCCCAAGACCTGAGACACTAGCCTCGGCAAAATCCTGTTTCGAGAATAGTTCTGCACTACCTCATTTCTCAGAGAGGTCGGCTCATGACTTGGCAAGTCACCTCGGAGAAATGCGATCAGTAATTCGGCGATAGATCCACCATCCGCATCGCGCGCAAGCCATCGAGCCTCAATCGGGCCCAGTATCTCGGGAATGGCACCCACAGCGGTTGCCAACACAGGCCGACCGCACGCCAGCGCCTCAAGAACGATTAGTCCGAAGCACTCGAGAGCCGTCGTGGGTAGGACGAAGGCATCGGCGGCCGCGTACATAGCGGGCAGCATTTCTTCCGAAACGAAACCAGTGAAACAGACGCAATCGCCCAAATCCAACCGTTCAGTCATAGATTCGAGTTGTGTCCGCAAGGGTCCAGCACCGCCAATAATAAAACGGAATCTCAGTCCGGCGGACTTGACCTGCCGAAGGGCCAGGAGCAATTGGTCAAACCCCATGCGCGGGACTAAGCGGCGCAAAGTAAACAATACAGGTACGTCAGTGGGCCAGTTGAGCTTTTCTTTCAGCATCTGACGCTCTGCAACAATCCGAAATCTCTCCAGGTCAACCCAACCTGGAATGACCATGGGCTTTTGCGACATCTGGTCTCCGTGAAGAGACCGTAGAAGCAATCTGGTATACTCTGAGTCGCAGGTCACGAAATCCGATGCAGCCAGGCAGCGTTTTTCGACTCGGTTGAGGAGCCACCCTGCGAGTGAAAGTCGCCAGCGCTTCGGCAGCGAAGATCCTCGGCCGTTCGCCTGAGTTTCGAGTTGAACGGGCGAGTGTACAGAGTAACCGCGCCTTGTGCCGACTCCAAATAGCGATATCATTCCATCATACTGGAGGAGGGCATGTCCATGGATCACGTCTACCTTCCCCTGAATGTGGTTCGCTAACAGGAGACTCGTCTGTTTCTGATGCATCTTGATACGCCGAACACTGAACGCGCCGATATTCGGTTTAGGATAACAGAGAACGTGTAACCCCTGCAACCGGGAATACTGAGGGTGGCTTCTCGAAGAGTCGGGGGCCACGACCCACACGTCGTGGCCCAAATCCTTTAGATAAAGGGCCTCGTCAAATGCCAGTCGAACCGCCCCACTCATTCGGTCAGGGTGATCGACCATTGAGATGATGATCCGTAAAGTGCCTGAATCCATGAACCACCTTATCCCTGCGCGAATTTAGGAGTCATCCTGCGCTCTCCGGCGTACTCACCTGTGAAGGATCGATGAGCTCTGGCGAGTAAGCTTCAGGGCAGACGATTGTCTGGGAACACCGAAAGTGGAGGATAAGCGCCTCGGATTTGACAACCATACCATCAGCCAATAAGCCAGTACAAAAACGACCAGCCGTTGCACAAGGGCCACAAATATGTCGGTGAACTGCCCCTCCACATCTATGAATGTGGGAACCAACGCGATATAGATGGCCCACAGGCCCACACCCGCTGTGATGCGATAAGTCCCCGCCAGGAGCAGCCCCAGGATCAGGCATGCCAACATCGTTCCGATCCAGCCGGCATACATATAGCCCTCGCCGAAGATCGTGATGGCGGCAGAACTCTTCAGGAAGTCGGGCTGGTTGAGATAGACGATGGAGAACCAATTGCCGCGTGAAAGCACGGGCTTGTCGCGCCATAGCGCACGCGGAATTACATAGGCAGGGACTGCCAGAAACTGCTCGATCCCCTGATAGGGAATGAGCGCCGGCGTCTTCTGCATGATGATACCCGGCGTACTGGCTACCACGGCGTTGCGATACATCGTCCGATCAAATGTTTGCTGCCAATTGGCACCTGCACCGCTTGACCATGCAGCAACCACGGAATCGGCAGTGGCATCAGCCACTTCCGCGAGATCGGTGGTGTCAAGTGCACTGGTATTCGCTCGAGAGCGCAAATCTTCCGCCACCGGCACGATGAGAAGTCCCAAAACAAGGAAGAACGCTATCGGCGCAGCCAGACGTCGAAGATTGACCTTCGCAACCAAGGCTGCCATGAATAGAATTAAGGCAATCCAGATGATCGGCTTCATGAAGCCGGAGATGAAGCCGAACCCGAGCTGGGGCACAACTACAGCAACGAGTATCCAAAGCGGCCACTCTCGTCGGAAGCTCTTGAGCGCGACCAAGGCGAGCACCAGGCGATTAAGATCCTGAAAATAACTTAGCCATTGCTGAAACGGGACAAGCGCCCCCATTCGAGAAGAATCAGCGCCATATGCAATCCCGGTCACCACAACTTGGATCACTTGGAGCAAAACCGCAGCACCAAAAAGAATCAACACCACGCTCTGCTTGGGTTGACGTTCCGCTAGACGTCGAAGGAACAGCGGAGCCTTCCAGACGCAATAACTTGCGCCGTATCCGATCCAAAGCACCAAACATCCGACCACAATCAACCATGTACCCAGGACAGTATAGAAAGGATCGATAGAGATGAACTCCAGCGGTATCAGAATGTCCGGTCGCAGCATGGAGTACAGTGCTGGCACGCCCATATACAGCAGCACCCAAACCGTGATCAGAAACGGGGGATGCGACCAAGAACTGCTGTTTGGCGCAAGGGCCTTGAGCCACATGCTGCCCACTACCAGCTCGATGATCAGCAGGGCCATAAGCCCCAGGTAAGCTCCCACGAGGGTAGAGATGGAATCCAATTCCCAGGCACTGAATGACGCGACGCTTAGGGCCATCAATGCCAAAACAAAGCTGAAGACACTAATCAACAATAGCGGTTTGCGTTTCGATACCGACAATCGCATTACCTTAACGCCTCTGCCTGGGCTAGTATTGTCTGGAGACGATCACAATAAGTATTCTTGCCGGTAGTCACTTTTCTATAACCGGTCTGAGCAATCCGCTGCCGTTCCGCATCATGCGCAAGATAGTACCTGATCTGATCGACGAGTTCTCCATCGGACCCGAAGCACGCCATGTCCTCGTTTTCGACAAAGAAAGCCTGATGCTCCTCTGTCCGTTCAGCCAGCATGAATGCCCCACAAGCTGGAGTCTCAAATGAACGCATCACATGGCCATCGCGGTTGACTCGCCGTACCAGACAGATGGCGACTTTTGTGCCGTTCAGAGTTAGTCGATAGTCTCGGCCATACACAAAACCATAATAGTATTTACGGAGAGTCACATCGCGGTTCCAGTATCCACCGTATAGACGAAGTCGTACGTCAGGTAGCGCGGCGACCTTTCGAAGGATAGGAACGCGATCGCTGTCTGCACCTCCGATAAAGATGACATCGCTGTCAAAACGTTGCCGTTCTGCTTCGTTGACCGGACTTTGCGGATAGTGCAAGCTCGGTTCGTAGCCAAAAGGCACATAGACCACATTGCGGCAACCGGCCCGCTGCACATCTCCCATGATGGCTCGCTTTGTACAGACATAGAGATCATAGAAAGGGATCCCGGCGACAAGACCATGGTTGGCAGCCACATGATTGAAGGGATCATCCGTCGCATAGTTCACCAGGATCGCACCCGTAGTGGCCTTGATCTCAGCAAGGGTGTGGGGCGAAACCCAAGCCCCTTTGGCAAGCAGGACAATCTGCGGACGAAAGCGCTTGGCAACCCCGATCGCTCGCTCGTTGAACAACGCGCAGCTCACCGGTCGCCGCAACACATGATAAGCAAGCCTGCCAGGCAGTGAATTAAGGGATCGGTCGATCAACTCATGCTCATCGACCAACTCATGATCGATCCCCAATTGCTGTAAAGCCTTGCTAAAGAATCCGCCAACGTGATAATACTGGCAATTTGCTATCAGGAGAACCCGCATAGTCATATGCTACTCCCGCTACAACCGTATATCATGCAGAATGATTACCAGACGCGCCCAGCGCCTTTGACTTCATGGCTCGGTTCATCGAAGTGCTCCATTGGCAAACGCTCTAATGCGCCCCCAGGCACTTTGCCAGTCCTCGCTTCTGGGTCGGACAAAGAAGCCAGTCGATTGACCTGTGAGACGCTGTAACCAGAAAACCAAGGCGATCGCCGTTACACTATAACCTAGCAAGGAGGCAACCGCTGCACCATTGATCAGGAGCGGACGCAGCAGCAAGGCCAGCCCGATGGCCGTCGCCACCAGACCGGTGCTCTCACCCCAAAGGACAGCTTTCGTGTGTCCCAGGCCGCGCAAGCCTTCCTCTAAGATGAGGTTAATCCCTGAGATTCCACCTGCGATCACCAAGATCAACGCTGCAGGGACCGCAGGGACGTAGGCACGGCCAAAGATCAGCCGGACGCCCAAGGGTGTGACCAGGAGCACGATAACGCTTAGAACAATGGCTACCAGAACACCGAGGCGGGTGCCCCGCCCCAGAACCTCAATCTGTTCGGCCGTCGAATTCTCATTGGCCACTCGTGGGAACAACACGGCCCCGATCCCTTGCATCATCGGTGAGACAGCCGCGCTCCACGCGACAGCGATTGAGTAGTAGCCCAGCAGCGATGCAGGCAGAAACGCGGCCATCAGCATCTGATCCAGGCGCAAGTTCAACGTCTGGGGCAACGCGCTCAGAGCGGAAGGCAGACCATAACGCAGCATGGAAGGCCAGAGCTCCGGTTTGAGCGCGTAGGGACCGGGCACACGATGTTTGAGCACATAGAATGTGATCAAGCCCACTGTCACCAGCGAGATCAGATAGCCGGCTGCCACAGCAGCCGGCGTAGCCTGCCCGGTCAGCCAAGCGACGATGAGAACGGCCAGCCAGGCCGCGATAGAAAGAATGCGCAATAGGTTCCAAACTGCAAAATCGTTCCGCCCTCGCAGAGGATGAAGCAGCATGCCCATGGTCGCCATAAGGAAAACGAACGCTACAAGATACCATCGTGCGGCTACGATGACCGCCGCAAACTGCGCCTTCAAGAAGATCGGCATCAACAAGTAACCCGCCAGCGCGAACGGTACTGCGCTCAAGAGCATGGCCACTACTGCCGAGGTCAGGTACGTGGCGCTCTTGGCGGGAGTACGACCTGTGAAATACACGACTGCATCGGGCAATCCCAAGGATGCCAAAAGGGCAAGAAAAGTAGCCCAGGTTTGAATCGCCGCCAACTCACCACGACCTTCAGGCCCCAGCAGTCGCGCCACCAAGCTGCCCGTGATCAGGCCAAGCGCTGCCAAACCAAAGTTGGTGCCAACGGTCAGCGCGACTTGCCCGCCAAAGGAGGTGATACTCTGGCCGCGTCGCCAAAGGCCCCGAAAACGCACGAACATGCTCATGGAGTAGACAGACGCACCAGTAACACGTTGTCCCACGAGGACTTGCCGCGCGAGTTGTTATTGCTCACGAACGTCTCACAGTCTATCGGTGACCCATCCGGCATGGCAGGCGCCAGGTCGGCGACGTGAAGCCAATCGCCAGTCGGACGGCCACCTTTCGGAGACACGATGGTGTAGATCAGGTCTGGCCCAAAGCGTTGCTCAACGCACAGACGGCCGATCCTGGCCAACTGATCCTCATCCCGCAACCAACCGGCCATCAGGTAATAAGCATTCGCGTCAACGACAAAAGGAGCGCTGATCAACGCCACGTGTTGCACCTGCGCGCTGTTTTGGGCCCACAGTACTTGCGTCAGCACACCGTTCCGTTCCGACATCTCCACGCCTAAACTGCCCTCGGGCGCTGCGTAATACTCACGGTCATGGCCGAGTGGAATGCCTCGGTCATCTACCCCCCATTCAAGTCCTGAGTTAGGGAAGAGGTTGCGAACTGTCTGACGTTGCAGCCAGTAACCATTGACACGGAGGAACTCCTTCGCAGGCTGCACGGTTGCAGGAGCCTGCCACCATAGGACCAGGTCCACCGCCGTCGCCCATTCAAGAAGCTGCTCATCCACCTCGTAGCCAACCAGCGTCCAACCGTTTGGCAAAACTGCCGGTTTATCCAAAGCATAATCCGATCCGAATTGGCCCAAACGGAACGTCGGCCCCAAGGCTGCAAGTCGCCGTTCGACATCCTTGGTGCTGCCACTTTTAGTCTCCTGCAAGAGATCGAGGAGGTCGATGTAGGACTGGCGAGGTTCGGGAGAGAGTGAGATTGCCTGCTCGAGAGATGCCTGAGCGCCGGCCAGATTTCCAATCTCTCGCAGCGCTCGCGCCCGGTACACCTCGGCCAAGGCAAGCTCAGTTGCCGAAAGCTGACCTGCATTGTCGTCAACGAGCGCTTCTTGAAGCAAGTCAAGCCCTTCAGTCCATACCTCGGCTTGTGTCAGATACTTACCTGCCAGAAATTCCGCTCGCACGTCCGAAGGATTTGCCGCAGCGTCTTGCCTCTGCTGACCGGCCAGTGCCATGTATAACTCACGATCATCAACCGGCAGAATCCGATCCGGTTCCAGCACCATAGCTTGGTGAAAGTCGTCAATGGCGCCCAACCAATTCTCCGACTGCATGGCTGCCCTGGCTCGTATCAAATAGTTCTCGTATCGACCCTCCGATACGAGCGGACTCCGACCGAGAGGATAACTCTTGGCCCGCGATAACAACGAAAGTGCCGATTGCCTGTCGCCCCACAAGAACTGAGCCGTGGCCAGGTGAAGACGAGTGATGGCCGAAGGTGATCGCCGCTCCGCTGATTCCAGTAAACTGTGCGCCCGAGTGAGTTCACTCAGTCTGTAAGGCGCCAGAGATGAGAGTGTCTGATTTGCCGCGAGCTTACAGACGAACCATGCCGGATCACATGAGGCGGCTTTCGCCAAATGGAGCAAGCCCGTGTTTACCATGCCGCGGTTGAAGAGAGCCGAACCTTGCGCGAGACCCAGTAACAAGAACCAAGCCAACACAAGCAGGCCAAACGGTTTGAACCTCTTACCCATCAGCAGTGTCCATCACCGATCATCTTTCAGATAGTCAGATAGTCTGATAATTTCAGATAGTTTCTATAAGGGGCTTAACACGGTAGTTCTCAGCCGCAGCCGGCCCAGGCCATGACGTAATGACGTTAATGACGTCAGTGACGTTAATGTAGAGACCCCCAACGTAACGTTTTTCATCAATTTCGATCCAACTGACCCCGTGCGGGACATGGTGCTAAGAGGGTTGAAGGTCGGAACGCTGCCCTCACAAGTTGTGAAATGTGAGTTGTCCCCCTTAAGGGGGGGGACAACTTCACAACTTTCACCACATGAAACTTGTGAAATTCACGGATTTCACAGCTTTTCACAACTTCACAACTTCTCGTCCGCCTCGGACTCACAAATGCGCGCAGGACACCCCTCTATATTAACGTCACTAACGTTATTAACGTCGCAACGTCATGCCCGCGCCTTCAGCACCTGCTGCTCGATCCACGGATACGTGCGCCGGATCCCTTCCAGGGTGGAGATGTGTGCGCGCCAGCCGGTGGTGTAGATGCGCGCGTTGCTGAAGTTGCGGCTCTGCACCCCCACCGGGCCTTTCACCCATTCGACGTTGATGCGCTTGCCCGCCACCTCGGCCACGATATCGACCAGCTCCTTCACCGACACGTACTCCGGGTTGCCGATGTTGCACGCGCCCTCGAGGTCCGAGTGCATCAGCCGGTAGATGCCGTCGGTCATGTCGTCGACGTAGGTGTACGAGCGGATCGCGGTGCCGTCGCCCCACACCTTGATGGTGCCGCCGTCGGGGACCTCGGCTACCTTGCGGCAGGTCGCGGCGGGCGCCTTCTCGCGGCCGCCGGTCCAGGTGCCTTCCGGGCCGTAGCAGTTCTGGAAGCGCGCGATGCGCACGGTCATGCCGTAGTGCCGGCCGTACGCCTGCAGCATCCGCTCCGAATAGAGCTTCTCCCAGCCGTACTCGTTGTCCGGGTTGGCCGGCACTGCCTGCGCCTCGGTCATCTCCGGCTCGCCGGGCTGCATGTCGCGGTATACGCACACCGACGACGAGTAGAAATAGCGCGGCACGCGCATCTCCGCGGCCTGGTGGATCATGTGCACGTTGATCAGCACGCTGTTGTGCATGATCTCGCACTCGGCCGAGTGGATGAACCCCATGCCGCCCATGTCGGCTGCGAGTTGGTACACCTCGTCGAAGGTGCCGTCCCCCAGTGTCAGCGCCGCGCGACAGTTCTGGGGTTCCCGCAGGTCCAGCACCGCGAATTCATCGGCCTGGGTAGGAGCAAACTCGTGACGTTTGATGTCGGCCCCACGCACCCAATATCCCTCAGCTTTCAAGCGTTTGATCAGATGGCCGGCAATGAAGCCGCCGGCGCCGCAGACTAGTGCTGTCTTCATGTGAACTCCTATTTCGGTTTAAGGTTTAAGGTTCAAGGTTTAAGGATTGAGATTCCGGGGAAAAGTCGTAAATCACTCCATCTTCTTGAATGCGACGAGTGTTGGGTTGGGTTTCGAGGTATTGGATCAGGCGAGCGAGTTGCTTGCTGCAAGTCTCGGCCTGGCGTTGCACCTCTGCGAATTGATCGGGGGTCACATATCCCCGGTCCAAAGCGAGATAGAACTGCGCACGAAGCTCGCCGGCAGATCCTTTGGCGCGTCCCAGGAAGTCGATGAAAAGGCTCTGTGTGCGGCTTTCGAAGCCTTCGGCGATATTTGACATCACGGAGACGGCAGCACGTCGCATCTGATCGCGCAGCCCAAAGTCGCGGCCAAACGGCCCCGCGTCCGACAGATCGTAGACGCGTCCGGCAAGTTTCCGGGCCCGCTGCCAGACCTCCAATTCCTCAAATCGCTCAGCCATGCTCCCTCTCCTTGAGCCTATCGGCAAATCCAGGGCAGGTCCTTGACCCGCCCCCTTCAACCTTCTACTTTAAACTTTCTACCTTGCACCTTCAACCTTCAACCCTGCGTCCGGCACCGCGCACGGCCAGACCGCGACCGGCGTGCGCGGGTAGCGCGCAGTCAGCTCGGCAGACAGGGCGGACACGGCGTTGCGATCGCGCGCAATCGCGGAGACGAAGCCGCCGCCGCCTGCGCCGGCCAGCTTGCCGCCGTTGACGAAGGGTCCCATGGTCCGGAACAGATCGTCGATGAACGGGTTGGTGCAGCCGGGGTCCATGCGTTTGTTCAGCGTCCAATGCTCGCCCAACAGCGCGCCGAAAGCGTCCAGATCGTTGCCGAGCAGCGCGTGACGCATGGCCACGGCCAGCCGTGCGATCTCGGCCTGGATCCAGACCATCTCGGGGTCGCGCGCCATCCAGCGCCCCATCACCCCGCGCAGCAGGTCCTTGGCCAGCCGCTGCTGCCCGGTGTAGACCATCACCAGCCGGTCGGCCAGGCCGGCCGCGGTCTCCGGGGCCAGCGTCACCGGCGCGATGTGCACCTGCTGCGGCAGCCCCGGCCGCGTGGTCAACAGCTTGATGCCGCCGGTCAGCCCGCCCACCTGGTCCTGCCATCCCCCGCCGGTGGTCAGCATCTGCTCCAGGCAGAGGACTTCATCGAATAAGGTTTCAGGTTCAAGGTGGAAGGTTGAAGGTTGCAGGGCATGCAGGCTGGCGAGGACGGCGCCGGCCAGAATGGAGCTGGTGCCCAGGCCCGAGCCGCGCGGGATGGTGGTGGCCGTGGCCAAGCGCAGCCCGCAGCCCAGCGGCCGCAGCACGTCGGCGATGGCCGCGGCGGGGTCGCTGCGCGCGGGCACGATGCCGCTGAGGACCAGCGCGGCCTTGTGCAGCGCGAACGGGTCGGCCGGGTTGGCGTAGGCCAACACCTCGCCGGCAGTCCGCGGGGCCACGACCGCGTCGATGTCGCGGCTCTCGAGCAGCAGCCGGGGCTCAGCCAGGGGCGCGGCCTCCGCAATGATGGGATGCTCGCCGCGCAGGGTGATCGCCGCGTTCAGCACCGCACCCCCGCGCTCGATGCTGTAGGGCGGCGTATCGGTCCACCCGCCGCCGAAATCGATGCGCGCGGCCGCGGTGACGCGGATGGGTTTAAGGTCTAAGGTTGAAGGTTGAAGGGGGCCCTCCCCCGTAACCTTCGACCTTGAACCTTCGCCCTTAAACCTTGAACCTTGAACCTTGAACGTCGACTCCTCGATCATCTCGGCGAGGCCGGCAAAGGCGCGGTCCTCCCAGGTCGGGTCGCCGGTCGCGACGGTGAGCGCTGTGTAGCCGCGCCAGCGGAATACCGGGTCGGCTGCAGCAATGGCGGCGGCGGCAAGGGGTGCGCGGCGGCCGCGCACTTCGGGATACGCGCCCAGCAGCGGAGCCGCCTCGCCCGCGGGCCGCTCTGCCGCGACCGCAGCCACGAAGCGGCGGACTGCGATGGCGTCTTCGAGAGCAGCCACCTCGCCCAGGAGGCGCTCGCCGTCCGACGCGGCGAAGCTTTCAGCCAGCGACAGCCGTGGGGCCGTGGTCCAGGCCGACAGCCAGCCGGGCTCTGCGGCCGCGGGATCTTGCAGCGGCAGCGCCAACGCCAGACTCGCCTCGCGGTCGGCCAGCGCGGGGAAGAGCCGGGCGTTCCACAGGGTGCGCTGGTCCGGGGAGGTGTCCGGCCAGATCGTCTCGTCCATGATGCCGGCGGCGGCGAGCCAGTCCGCCCAGGGCCGGTTGACGAAGGTGGCCGCCGGATCGCTGCGCCCGCGCTTGGGGTCGTCGGACAGCCCGAACAGCCGCGTGACGAACCGGCCACTGGCCAACGGCCACTGGTCGAGCACCACACGGCCGGACAACACCAACGGCTGGCTGGTGTCGACGCCAGAAATGAGCGCGGGACCGTGCCACGCCACTGGGCCGGCCAGGCGGCAGTCGGCGGCCAGGAGGGGTTCAGGACCGGGCGTAAGCGGGCCATCCACCTGGGCGTTGATGAGCACTTGGCGGTTGAAGGTGGAAGGTTCAAGGGTCAAGGTGGAAGGCTGGACCGCTTCCGAGGCGGCAGACCAGGATGCGGTGTTGGCCTGCCAGCCGCAGAGCGCGGCCAGGTCGGCATCCCCAGCCACCATGCGCCAATACTCCTGCGATGAGCCGAAGTGCACAAACACTGCAGGCTGCAGTCGCTCAACGCCAAAGCTCAAAGGGGTGCTGCTATCGCGCAGCCGCTCCCAGATCGTCCGCCGCGCGGCCTGCACGGCCGGAGTGGCAGGGCCATCGCTGACATCCGCGAGGTAGGCTTCCAGCGAGGTCGATTCTGCCAGCGGCAGCAGCAAGTCGCCATAGAGATTCAGCGGCACAGCCGCAACGGCGGGGTCCTGCGCCAGCGCGCAGACGCGGTCCACGGCGCCTGTGTCGAGCCAGACCAGGCCGGTGTCGATCTGCACCGTTCCGTCTGCAGCCGTCGCGTCCCAACGGGCCAGCTCGGGCGCGGCGGGCTTATGCAGGTAAGCGATCACGCGCTGCCCGCCGACTCCGCTCGCATAAACACCGTGGCGCAGTCCCATCTCGGCCGGAGCCGCAGCGGCCACGCCGGTGACGCCCCCGCGGCGAAACGAGAGCTGCAGATGATCGAAGATCAGCAGCACGTCTCCGGACGCAATCAGCGCGCCGCTCGGGCCGCCTGCAAGCCCGCTCAGGCTGATCAGAAACTCGTCGAAGATGGTGGAGGCGCGGCCGTCGGGCAAGACGCGAGGCACCCGCGCGAACAGTTTGCCGATGGCCGAGCAGTGCGGCAGCCGCTTGGAGTCGCCGCCGGAGTGAATGATCAAGATGCGCGGGGCGGGTGGAAGGTTCAAAGTTGAAGGTTCAATCGAGGTTGAAGGTTCAAGGTTTAAGGTTGAAGAGCCTGCCCTGAGTTCACCGAAGGGTTCAAGGTCGGACGGGGCGCTCCCTTCAACCTTCAACCTTGAACCTTGCACCCGGGCGAGAGCCCGCAAGGTCGCGCCGCCCGAGCCGATGCGCCGGCCCGGAGGATCGGGCAGCACCAGAAACTGCGTTCCCGCGGGCAGCAGGCCGGACGCGCGGCGCCACGCGAGCTGCCGCCGGTACATCTGCGCCTGGCGCTCATCGCTGGCCGTCAGCACGCACACGTCCCATCCGCGGCGCGCGCCCGGGCGAAGCGAGGCCAGGTAGCGCTGCCAATTGTTGCGATGGGCTTGCTGGAGAAAAGCAGTGGTGCCGGTGGAGGTCACGCAGTCCTCTTTAGTTAACTGTTTTCTGGCCGCGGCAGGTCTTGGTCCGCCAGGCGCAGCAGGTACCGGCCGTATTCGTTGTTCTTCAGCACGGCGCCCTGGCTGCGCAACGCCTCGCGGTCGATCAGGCCCAGGCGGAACGCGATCTCCTCGGGGCACGAGATCATCATCCCCTGCCGGTCCTGCACCGCCTGCACAAAACCGGCCGCCTGCAACAGGCTCTCATGCGTGCCCGCGTCCAGCCATGCCACCCCGCGGCCCATCACGTCCACATGCAACTGGCGCCGCTCCAGATAGACCCGGTTCAGGTCGGTGATCTCGATTTCGCCGCGCGGCGACGGCTTCAGGTCGGCGGCGATCTCCGTGACCTGGCTGTCGTAGAAGTAGAGGCCGGGCACCGCGTAATGCGACTTGGGCTGGCTGGGCTTCTCTTCGATGCTCAACGCCTGGCCTTCGGCATCGAAATCGATGACGCCGTAGCGCTGGGGGTCCTTCACCGGGTAGGCAAACACCAGCGCGCCGTCGGTCAATGCCGCCGCGGCGCGCAGCTTGGCCGGCAATCCATGACCGTAGAAGATGTTATCGCCCAGGATCAGGCAGCTCGGCCCGCCGGCCACGAATTCACGGCCCACGATAAACGCGTCGGCCAGCCCGCGGGGAGTGGGCTGCTCTGCATAGGCGAAGCGCAGGCCCCACTGGCTCCCATCGCGCAGCAGGGTCCGAAACTGCGGCAGTTGTTCCGGCGTGCTGATCACCAGGATGTCGCGGATGCCCGCCAGCATCAGCATGGAAAGCGGGTAATAGATCATCGGCTTGTCGTACACCGGCAGGAGCTGCTTGCTCACCCCGATGGTCAGCGGATGCAACCGCGTGCCGGCTCCCCCGGCAAGAATGATCCCCTTCATAGAACCTCCATTACGATAGTGGGACGCAGATTTTCCTGATTTTGGCTAGGACGCAGATTTTCCTTATTCTCCTGATTGCCTTAACCTATGCCACGGTAATCAGGTATACCTGATTCCGTCGAAAATGATCAGGTCAATCAGGTTAATCTGCGTCCCATTCCGGTCTTACGGGCGCTTCAGATTGCGTTTGTTGGCGTTGTCGTAGGCTTTGCGGACGAATTTGGGCTTCGGTCCGAAGTTGAGAAGCAGCCCGACCTCGTATTCGGTGGCTTTCAAGTAATTCAGCAGTTGCGCTTCATGTTCCTCGGCGAGTTCCTTGACGGCCTTCAGTTCCACGATAACCAGGTCGTTGACCGCCAGGTCCGCGGCATATTCACCGATAACCTCGCCGTCGAAATACACCTTGATGGGCTGCTGCTGGACGACGTGGAAACCTGCCTTGCGCAGCCGTAGCGCCATTGCGTTCTCATAGACCTTCTCCAGGAAGCCATAACCCAGCGCATTGTACACTTCGAAAAAGACGCCGATGATCCGCCGGGTCAACTCCGAATGCTTGTAATTCTCAATATCATACGCGGCCGCCGGTTCATGCAACTCTTCCATCTCGTTAACTCCAAAAGAAGAATCATGAAAATCAGGTAAATCTGCGTCCAAAAAAGACAATCAAGCCAATCAGGTAGCTCTGCGTCCCCAAAAAACTATCATAGGATCAAGATCAAGGTACGAATGTTCAAAAACAGGATCATCAGACCCACCAGCAGCATGAAAGGCCGGTGGGGCAGCCGCTTGGCCACTACGGCGGCCAGCGGCGCGGCCAGCGCGCCGCCGATCAACAGGCCCAGGATGATGACGCCATACTCTGACAGCTCGCCGCCACCCAGGGTGATCACGAAGGTGATCGACTGGGCAAGGGTGACAAAGAATTCGGTCAGGTTCACCGAGCCCACAGTGAAGCGCGGCTCGTTGCCCCGGGCCAGCAGCGTGGAGGTAATGACGGGGCCCCAGCCGCCGCCGCCGATGGCGTCCATGAACCCGCCGCCCAATGCCAACGGCAGCAGCCATGTGCGCACCTGTCTCGGGGCCAGGCTGCGAAACGCCCGGAAAATAACGACCAGGCCCATGCCGGCCAGGTAGATGGCCACGTATGGCTTGATCACATCGCCATCGAGATTGGACAGCACATAGGCCCCGAGCACGCCGCCGAGCACCCCCGGGATCACCAACCGCTTGGCCAGGTCAAAATGGACGTTACCCGCGCGCCAGTGCGACAGCCCTGAAATTCCCGTGGTCACCACTTCAGCCGCGTGCACGGATGCGCTGGCGAACTTCTGAGGCACTCCGAAGCTGCTTAGGAGCGTCGTTGAGCTGACGCCATAAGCCATGCCCAACGCGCCGTCGATCATTTGGGCTGCAAAACCGACCAGGACAAAAACCCAAATCGGGAGGTCTTGAATAGCCATGATGAAAGGCCTCCTGACCAGCATGAAGGACAGGGTGACTGCTTGTCCTAAGACAGTGATCTAGGGCCGCGAGGGCGTCCGGTTCGGGGCTAAGCGCCGCCGCCTCGAGTGAAACGCGAGGTAGTGCCATTTTCCATGGTGCGCCGGTCGGAGCATGATTCAAGATATAGCTGCTACTACGTGCCGGCTCTTAGCAAGGGGTGTGCTTGGGCGTCAAAGAAAAAGTCGGCACTGTGCTGAGGAGGGAAACCGTTTGAATGCCCCCGGCCCGACTCGAACGGGCACGTCCATATGGACACAGGCCCTCAACCTGCCGTGTATACCAATTCCACCACGGGGGCAAATCTCGTGAGGGAATTATACTTGATCCAGCGCGATTGTCAATAACAGCCCTTCCCACATCCACCATGATGGAGGCGATTTTAGCACCGCGAAGGCGATGAAGTCAAATCACTTCGCCAGTGAGGGGTAAGCTTTACCTTAGGGTGAAAGCAAAGCGAGAATTGCTGGCCTCCAAGGCGCATGTTTGTCAACTACCCGGAACTATCGTATACTGGCGCGCACCTTCTGAATTGGCAACCGATACACACAGTGCGAGAGCCTGCGTTGGCGTCATCAAGGAACTTATATGCGCGTCCAGATTATCACTGATTCCAGCTCTAACGTTCCCGACGAATATCTTGCTCGCCTGGGCATCATCGAGGTGCCAGCGAACATCCACTTCGGCAAGGTCGCCTTCCTCAACAAAGTCGAGCTCTCGCTGGAGGAATTCTACCGCCGTCTGGCGACGGTGGATCAACTGCCCACCACCTCACAGCCTACGCCGGGGCAGTTTTCCGTCGCATACGAGCGGGCCGCGGCCGAGGGGGCCGACCAAATCGTTGCGGTCTGCGTCTCCAGCCTCCTGAGCGGCACCTATAACAGCGCGGTGATCGCGGCCGAAACTGCGCCGGTGCCGACGCAAGTATGGGACTGCCAGCATGCTTCGATGGGCGCCGGTTGGCAGGCCATCGTCGCGGCCGAGTTGGTTCGTGCCGGCGCCGATGTCCCTGCCATCCTCGCCGGCCTGGCTCAGGTCCGCGCGCGCATGCAGTTGGTTTGCACCCCGGCCAACCTGCGCTATCTGATTGCCAGCGGCCGCGCCCCAAAGCTGCGCGGCACCCTCGGCGACATGCTCAATATCAAACCGATCCTGACTGCAACCGAGGGCCGACTGGAGCCGACGGGCCAGGTGCGGGGTCAACATCGTGCGTTCGAGGCAATGCTGAGCCAGGTCGCCGCGGCGGTGGGGGAGCAGCCCGCGCGCGTCGCGGTGGGACACTGCAACGTGCCTGATCAGGCGCTGGCCTTCTTGCAGATGGTGCGCGACCGGCTGAACGTGGCCGAGGAGCTCGTTTTCGACCTTGGCCCGGCGCTGGCGGCGCTGGGCGGCCCCGGACTGGTCGGCATGGCGGTCTATGCTCTGGACGCGTGACTTGCACTTGAGGGGGAACGATGAAAATTGTTGTAGATGCGATGGGCGGCGACCACGCGCCCGAGGTGGTGGTAGCCGGCGCCGTAGCCGAAGCCCGGGAGCGCGGCACGGGGATCATCCTGGTGGGCATCGAGGACCGCGTACGCGCTGAGCTGGCCAAGCACGGCGACACGTCCGGCCTGCCCATCGAAGTGGTGCACGCCTCCGAAGTGGTGGAGATGGAGGAGCATACGCTGGCGGTGCGGGCCAAGAAGGACTCCTCGATGATGGTGGGGATGCGCCTGGTGAAAGAGGGCAAGGCGGACGCGTTCGCTTCGGCCGGCAACTCCGGCGCGGTGATGGCCGCGGCACTCTTCGGCATCGGCCGCATCCGTGGGGTGGAGCGCCCAGCGCTGGGCAGCATCTATCCTGCGGCGCCCGTGCCCTGCCTGATCGTGGATATCGGCGCGAACGCGGATTGCAAGCCGGAGTACCTGGTGCAATTCGCCCAGATGGGCCAGACCTACGCCCGAGTGATGTTCGGCCTGGACCGCCCCAAGGTCGGCATCGTCTCCAACGGCGAAGAGGCGGACAAAGGCAGCATGCTGATCCGTGAAACATACCCGCTGCTGAAAGCCAGTAGCCTGAACTTCGTGGGCAATATCGAGGGCAAGGATATCGGCAAGGGGCTGGCCAACGTTGTGGTCGCCGACGGTCTGACCGGTAACGTGATCGTGAAGCTCACCGAAGGGCTGGTGTCGTTCCTGGGGAAGTTCCTGAAGCGCCAACTAACCGCCGGCGTGCTGAACAAACTAGCTCTTATCCTGCTGATTCCCGGCCTGATCCTGATGCTGCCCGGTTTGGTGCTGCTGTTGCCCAGCGTCTTGAGCTTGCGCAAACGGTTCGATTGGCGCGAGATCGGCGGCGCTCCGCTGCTGGGGGTCAACGGCGTGGTGGTCATCGGCCATGGCCGCAGCGATGCCAAGGCAATCCGCAGCATGATCCGTATGGCCGAGAAAAGCGTTCAACAGAACCTGGTCGCCGCGCTGCGCGACGCGCTGGCGACGCAGGATTAATATAAGAAAGGCTCAAACCCAATGCGTGTTACCGCCAATACCAAAATGATCCATCGTCGTCGCCGGCTGGGCACGATCACCAGCCTGGCAGGCATCGCGGTCCTCATAGCCGGGATGTTCGCCTCGTTCAACCGTAACCAGCAACTGGTCTGGGTTTCGCTGGCTGCCCTGGTCATCGGGTTCATCCTGGCTCAGTTTGGCAGCTACTATATGCGCCGCTGGGGCCGCACACCCCGGCCTGACCAGCTGTTGGAAGAGTCGATGAAGGGGTTCGACGACCGCTACAGTTTCTACATCTGGACGCTGCCTGCGCCCTACGTGCTGCTGAGCCCCCAGGGCGTCTATACGTTCATCACGCGCGACCAGACCGGCACGGTCACGACAACCGGCTCGACATGGAATACCAAGTTCAGCCTGAGCCGGGTCCTCCTGGTCTTTGCACAAGAAGGGCTGGGCAACCCGACCGAAGAGGCGCGGCGCCAGGCTGCCCAACTGCAAGATTGGCTGCACAGCAAGCTGCCCGAAGTCTCGGCCAACGTGGAGCCGGTGATCGTCTTTATCGACCCGCGCGTTACCCTCCAGGTCACCGACCCCGCCGTGCCGGTGTTGGATACCAAGAGCGTGAAGAAGTGGCTGCGCGGGGGCGGTAAAGGAACCGCCCTCAAAGCCGCGGATTTCAAGGCTCTGGAAACGTTGTTCGCCGAGACGGCCGCGGCCGCGAAGTGACGTTTAGTAGAGAGACCCGATTTCTGGCAGAAACCGGGTCTCTTCTTGTCCAATCATCATGCAGGGACGCCCTCCTATCTGCCATCCCTGATAATAACGGCGAACTCCCCTCGGGATCTTGGACGGATGCCTGGGCTTTGGCGTTAGGGCGTGCCGCGATCACTCCGCTCAGCGGTCACAGCTCGACGTAGACCTGGCCATCTTCGACCGTCACGGGATAGGTCGCTAACGCTCGCTCCCCGCGAATGAAGTTGAGCGCCTGGATGCCCGGCGGGAAGTTGGCCCATTGCACCACTTCACCGGTGCGAATGTCGAACCGCGCCCGGTGCAGCGGGCACTGAATCTGGGCATCCTCCACGATTGTGCCGCGCTCCAGGGGCCCGAAGACATGGGTGCAGCTGTGCTGGGTGGCATGGAAGCCATCCGTCAGGTGATAGAGCACAATACTTTTGTCGCCGACCTTGATCGATCGTTTTTCTCCCACCGGGAGCTCGCTTGCGGTTCCTGCCAGATAGCGCGTCATGGTTTATAGCTCCTTCAAGTCTTTTAGTAACAAATGGCCCGCTCAATAGTTTGACTGGGGTGGGCCGCCCAGGTATCATGGGGTGAGGATTATGCAACTAAATCAACAACCGGCCTTGTGCAGGCCGGCTGTTGGCTCATGGAAAGATAGAGACGCAGGATCTGCGTACAGCGCGCCTACAGGCCCAGCGCCGCTTTGACCTGCTGCAGCGCTGCCAATTCGGCTTCCGACACGAGCTTGCCGCCGATGCCGAGGAACCCGCCTTCCTTGCTGGCCTTGGCAGCCTTTTGCGCACCCGCCCAGATGAGCTGCTTGTAGTCCGCAGCCGCCTCGGCTCCAGCCTTCTCCTCGACAAGCTGGATCGCGTCCCGCATCGTATCGAGGGCGATCTGCTGCGCCTCCTCTGTAGTCTGCGCCTGGCCCTTCATGGCCTGCTGCTTCTCCATGGCGACCTTCATCAGCGCTTCCTTGTCTTCCTTGTCAGCGCTGGTCATCTGCGCGCGCAGGGCCGCGATGAACGCGGACTGCGACGCATCTTCGCGCAGCGCCGCCGTGGACGCCATGGCCTCTTTCACCAGGCCCAGTGGGCCGGACACATCAGACATCGACACGATGCTCGCCGCCGAGCTCATGCCGGCAATGACGGTGTACCAGTCTTCAACCGAGAAGTTTTGCAGTTCCATCGAGAATGCTCCTTTTGTCAGGCACGTAGGAATTCTACGTTGCCCATGCACTGTGAGATAACCATATCCTAACTCTAGAACGCCAAAGACGCAATTCGTACAAGTCCGCAGCCACCGCGAGCACCTGATAGAAACCCGATTTCTGCGAAAAACCTGATTTCTATTTGGACGTCTTTTGTTACGTCCAACGTAACTCTGGAATAGAATAAAGGTTTTGGGGCCAAAAAGAGG
>CAZELR010000009.1:27262-97714 GCA_964513075.1 uncultured Anaerolineales bacterium | reverse complement strand
CCTGCACAGGGCTGTGAGGCATTATACACACAGTCAGACCGGACGTCAATGCGCCCAACTGAGCGTGCGCCATGCCAAATTGAACAGCTGAGCGCTCCTGGGTCGGAGGAGCGGAAACTTTGAGCTTACATTTCCTTCCGCAGCGCCAGCAGCGCACCGGCAACCAAACATACGCCGGCAGCGACCCGCAGACCGAGCTCGACCCCGGCCGAGTCGCGCGCCAGCAAACCTGCCAGGATCGGCCCCGCAAACAGCGCAATATTCACGGCAACGTTGTAGACTGCCATGTAGTTGGTGCGATCTTCCGCTGGCGTGACGGAAACCAGGTTGTCGAACAGGGTGACGGTGAAGGTCGCGTTGAACAGGCCGGCCAGTGCGGCCCACGGCACCAGCCACCACACCGATGGCGTGAGCGAGGTCAGCAGCGGATAGAACGCGTAGCCCAGGGCGCCCGCGGCAAGCGCGCGCGTCCGGCCGATCCTGCTCACCAAGCGGCGCATCGACAGCGAGCCGATCACCAGCGCGCCCGATGTCACGGTCATCACCACGCTGACCTGCGCGTCGCTGGCGCCGAGGCTGCGCACCCAATAGAGCGGCAGCAGTGGCGCGATCATGCCCAGGGCCAGCTGCAGCACCCCCACCGCAAGCAGAAAGCGCCCGAAGCGCGGATATCGCAACATCCGGCTCAGGTCACGCCAGAATGCGGGATGTTGGCGCCGGTCGGCCGGCGGATCAGGCACATGGATGCGCCGGACATAGCCCCAACTGATCATTGCACCTGCGTAACCAACAAGGAACAGCACCTGGTAGTTGAGTGGAAAGGGCAGAAACCTCAAGAATTGGCCGCCCAGCAAGGTCACAATCGTGTTCGCGAGGCCAAAGCCGGCGATACGCCAGCCCACCACCTGCGTCATCCGGCTGGCCGGCACTGCGTCTGCCATCATGGAGAGGAAAACGACGTTACTGATGCTGGACGCGACCGCACCCACCACCCAGACCAGCGCGGTAATCTCGGCGCGGCCTTGCGAGAAGAAAAACGGCAAGAGCGCGACCAGCAGAAACTGGAGCCGGAAGAAGAAGCCGCTGCCAATCACCCAGGCCATGCGCCCGCCAGTCCGTGTGACCAGCCGCGCCGCGGGCATCTGCCACAAAATGCCGACCAGCGCCGGCCCATAGGTGATCGCGCCCACCAAAAGACTCGACGCGCCCAGGCGGACGATGTACACCTGCAGGAACGCTACAACCGTTCCCCACACCACACCGAACCAGCCGATCTCGAGCACCAGGTTGCGGATGTTGGCTTCCACTTGTGCGGGAGTAGGCGGCGCGTCGGGCGGCCGTTGAAAGAAATTCAGGCGATTAAGAAAAGAGGGCATGTTCAGTCGCGCTGCACTAATTCCACCAACACCCCGTGCGCACCCTTGGGATGGATGAAGGCGATCTTGCCGTATGCACCCCGCTTCGGCGTCTCATCGATGAGCTGGCTGCCTTTGGCCTTCAGATCGGCCAGGGTGGCCTCGATGTCGTCCACTTCCAGGCAGATGTGGTGCAGCCCCTCGCCGCGCTTAGCCAGGTATTTGCCGATGCCTGAATCCGCGTGGAGCGGCTCCAGCAGCTCGAGCTCGGAGTCTCCGCTCGGCAGGAACGCCATCTTCACGTCCTGCTCCGGCATTTCCCGCACATCGGTCACGGTCATCCCCAGCGCGTCCCGGTACACACCGAGCGCCTGTTCCAGGTTCTCAACGACGATAGCGATATGGTCGATACGTTTGATAGTCATGGTTTCCTTCTTAGATGCCGGATACTGAATGCTAAAATCTAGCTTCCAGTAGCCGGTTTCCAGCTTTTAGTCGGGCCGCACGTACCACTCTTCCCGCCCGGCGTCGAAATCGGCAATCTTGCTGATGTCCAGCTTCATGTATTTGCCCGCGGCCAAGACTGCAACGGCGCCGTCAGGCAGAAGCAACTCACCGCTGCCTTCGAAAAGGCGGCTGTTCTCGGCGGTGATCCGGCCGACCGCGGTCAGCTCCACCCCCAACGGCACCGGCTTGCGGAAGCGCATATTCAACTCAACAGTGACACCCCAGATGTCTTCGCCGTAACGAATCATAATGGCGCGGCCAATGGTTTCATCCAGGATGGCCGTGATAACACCGCCATGCATCCGGCCGGGATAGCCCTGGTGCCGGTCGACTCCCGTGAAGCGCGCCAGGAGGGAGCCGTCTTCCTGTTCGTAGAAACGCACATGCACGCCCCCTGGGTTGCTCTCACCGCAGACAAAGCACATGCGAGATGTGGGTTGTTTCTTCATTTTACGGCCGGTATTCTCCGAAAACGTCGCGCAGAGCATTGCAGATCTCACCCAGCGTTGCATAAACGCTGACTGCTTCAACAAACAGCGGCATGAGCGGCGCAGCAGGATCTTCGGCGGCGCTCTTGATGCGGGCCAGGACGTCGGCGACATTGACGGCGTCCCGATTGGCCCGCACGGTGCGAAGCCGGGCGATCTGCTCGGCCTGGACCGCCTCGTCGATTCTAAGCAGGTCGGCAGGCAGCGCATCCTGTTTCCGCTGAAACTTGTTGACACCGACCACAACTTGTTCACCGGCCTCCACCGCTCGCAACGCAGCGTAGGCGGCATCCTGGATCTCCTGTTGGACGAACCCGGCCTCGATGGCTTTGCGAGCACCGCCCAACGCGTCGATCTTTTCGATGTAGGCCAGCGCCCGGCGCTCGATCTCGTCGGTCAGCTGCTCCAGGTAATAGGACCCGGCCAGCGGGTCAATGGTGTCAGCTACGCCCGACTCATAGGCGATGATCTGCTGAGTGCGCAGGGCGACCTCGACCGCTGCCTCTGAGGGCAAGGCCAACGCCTCGTCCTTGGAGTTGGTGTGCAGGCTTTGCGTGCCGCCCAGCACTGCCGCCAGCGCCTGAAGTGTGACACGCACCACGTTGTTTTCCGGCTGCTGCGCGGTCAGCGTGGAGCCGGCGGTTTGGGTGTGGAACCGAAGCTGCCAGCTCTTAGGGTCTTTGGCGCCGAAGCGGTCGCGCATGAGCGCAGCCCAAATGCGCCGTGCCGCGCGGAACTTGGCGATCTCCTCGAAAAAGTTGTTGTGTGCGTTAAAGAAAAACGCCAACTGCGGCCCAAAGTCATCTACGGCCAGCCCGGCATCGATGGCGGCTTTGACGTACTCAATGCCGTCCGCCAATGTGAACGCGACTTCCTGCGCGGCGGTGCTGCCTGCCTCGCGGATGTGGTAGCCCGAGATGCTGATCGTGTTCCAGTTGGGCACTTCGGCTGCGCAGTAGCGAAACAAATCGGTGATCAGCCGCATGGACGGTGCGGGCGGAAAGATATAGGTGCCGCGCGCAATGTATTCTTTGAGGATGTCGTTCTGCACGGTGCCGCGGAGCTGCTTAGGATCGACTCCCTGTTGTTGCGCCACGGCGATCACCATCGCCAGCAGGATCGCGGCCGGCGCGTTGATGGTCATGCTGATGCTGACCTTATCCAGCGGGATCCCGTCCAGCAGCGTCTCCATGTCGGCCAGCGAAGAGATGGCCACACCCACCTTGCCCACCTCGCCCAGACAAATGGGATCGTCCGCGTCGTAGCCGATCTGCGTAGGTAGGTCAAACGCCACGCTGAGGCCGGTTTGCCCTTGGGCCAGCAGGTATTTGTAGCGCTGGTTGCTCTCGGCGGCGGTGCCGAAGCCTGCGTATTGGCGCATGGTCCAGAAGCGGCCGCGGTACATCGTCGGCTGGACGCCGCGGGTGAAGGGGTACTCGCCGGGAAAGCCCAGCGTGGCCAGGTACGACTCGGCCACCTGCGGGCAAGCTTCGGCAGCCGCATCCGGCGTGTAGACGCGTTCCACCGGGATGCCGGAGCTGGTCTCGAAGTGCGGCTGACGCTCTGGCGCTTTGGCGATCAGCTTGGCCACGCGCTTTTCTTCCCACGCAGCTTTCTGCTCAGATAATCGACTCATGTCTGCTCCTGCAACTTCTAACTTCTGCTTTCCGCGTACTTCCGCTCGAACAACCCCGCATCGTACACGGCGCGCCGGTTGGGACAATCCAGACGCGGGCACATTTGACAACTGGCAAAGGTTTCTTCGGACGGAAAAAGAATCCCTGACACCGACTTGGTCGGCAGCATCAACAGACTTGGAGTCAACTCGACGCCGATGGCGGCCTGCACATCGCCCAGCAAGTCGAACAAGGGCCGCTGCTGCTGCATGGGCCAATCGGCCAGTGAGCCAGGGTTCATCACGGCTGTTTGGCCCAGTGCGTACGTATCAGTCAGGTGCCGGGTCAGGCTCGTCATCGCGCTGTACAACACCGCTTCACTGATCGTGTCGGCGTAGAATTGGGCCAGCATGTCTTGCTGGTCTTGAGACCAGGCTGCCAGCTCGCGCCCGCTGGTGCAGACGTAAGCAAAGACACGGTGCAGGCCATCAAGGTTGACTCGTAAGACGCGGCTCTCGAATTTCCGGCCATCGGCAACGATGAAATCCGATCCCTTGTCGTCGATAAAGACCAACCGATAGACCGCCTTGGGCGCGGCGATGACCTCGGCTTCTGCGATCAGCTTGCGCACCTCGATCTCACGGCTGGAGCCCTGGCGGACATGCAATAGCTGCAGGATAGTCGGGACATCCAACGTGTAAGAAAGGGAGTCGAGCACTACAGACTCCATGAAACCTCCTATGCGACAAGTGACCGGCACTTGTTTAAAAATGCCGGTCATCTGCGAAGCAGTATATGAGCGTCAGCCTGTGCCGTCCATGACACCCATCACATGCTGCATGTCACCTGGCCCCGCCGCGTTCGATCAGGCGACCGTCCTGAACACATAATCCCATATCGGCGAGCTGACCCCGTAGAGCGCGTTTGGCGCCTTGAAGTGATGGGCCATGTGGTAGCGCTTGATGTACTTCCAGTAACCCGACCGCATCGAGAAGTGATGCGTGGCGTAATGGATCATGTCGTAGGCCAGATATCCAACGATGAAGCCGGCAAAAAGCGGCCCGACCCAGTGCGGCGCCTTAAGCAGAACGCCCACGAGGAAGTGAAACAGGCCGTAGAATAGCGCGGCCAACGGGATGCTGACAACCGGGGGCATCACCAGGCGGGTTTTGAGCTGCGGCTGGGCATGATGCACGCCGTGGAAAAGGAAGAAGACCCGCTGTGCGCGCTCGCCCTTGGCATGGTAGTGAAACAGAAAGCGATGCAGCGTGTACTCGGCAAACGTCCAAACCACGAGGCCGACGATGAAACCGACCGGAATGACCCACCACGCGCCGTCTGCCGCCACATTCATGATGGCCCGCGCCAGGAGATAGGCTACTACCGGCACCCAAATCACCAGGACAGCAATGGGGCTGATGTGAGTGAAAAACTCCAGAAAGTCCGACTTGAATAGCCGGATGGGGACATCACTGTGGTTGATTTCGACGCCACGAGAAGTTTTAGACACAAGACCTCCCTGCAGGAAAATGAGGATAGATGAATGAACTTGATTGTAACACGCACCGATCTGCTAAACAAAAGGGTATTGTACAAAGCATGTTACTTTTCTGCGCGCCGTCCCAGCAAGAACCCAACCGCCGTCACCATGATCGCCAGTGCCAATGCACCGCCGACCAGCAAGACCCCGGCATCGAACCAGAAGCGATCCGGGAACAGACGGATCAGGGAGTCGGTCCAGTTGAAGGTCCAGGTGCCGGCCGCAAAGAAAACGTCGTGAAATGCAATGAAGAACCAGCGCCAGGCTAGCAGGACCAGTGCAATCAACACTACCAGCAGGCCCGACGTCAACGCGCCGCCAACAAACAGCGCAGCATAGCCGTCGCGCCGCGTTGCGCGGCGGGCCAGCAGCCCGGCCAGCCCTGCAACGACGATGATGGCGGCAGCCAACAGCACGCGCCACAGAACATCGGTCAGGCGTTTGACGTCGATCATGTGGCTCAACTCGTACATGTTAAAGAGCGGCTGATTAGTGCCGGGCAAGCGCAGCTCCACCAGCATCCGAATGGCCTCTTCGGGCGGTTCCGGAGCGTTCAGGAAGTCGATGGAAGCGACGCCCAACTTCAGACGGTCAGCTTGAGTGAAGCCGTAACTGTCAGGCGGAAAATCCGCCTTGGCGTACTCGAATCGAGGATACCAGGTGTTGACCATTACTCGTGCGGAGAACAAGATAATGACTATCGGCAGCGTCAACGCGATCAGCCACCGAAGCACAGTAACCAGATTTCTGTTCAAGAGAAGATTCTCCTTACTCTGTCGGACTCAAACAACTTGGACCAGGATCTTGCCGAACGCGTCGCCGGCCAGCATGCGCGCCAGTGCATCGGGATACTGAGGCAAAGGGAAGATGCGATCAATGACCGGCTTCAGCCTGCCGGCGAAGACCTGAGCCATAACCGTTTCAAAGTCAGGTTGGGTGCCCATCGTGGAGCCGACGATGCTGAGATGTTTACCGAACATCAGGTTGACTGGCGTGACCGCCTCATAGCCCGTGGTGCCGCCTACGGTGAGCAGACGACCGCCCCGAGCCAGACAGCGCAAACTGGCGCTCCATGTCGCCGCACCTACATTGTCGACCACCACATCAACTCCCCGCCGGCCGGTAGCGGCATAGGCCGCCTTGCTCCAGTTGGCCTCAAGCGAACGGTCGATGACCCAATCGGCCCCCAAGCGGTGCGCTTGCGCTGCCTTATCTGAGTTGGCAGCCACCACGCCGACAGTCGCTCCGGCGAACTTAGCAATCTGGATGGCCATGCTGTTGACACCGCCGCCGGCGCCCACCACCAACACTGTCTCGCCGGCGCGCAGCCGGCCGGCAGCGATCAGCATGTGCCAGGCGGTGACGCTTACCAGGGGCGCGGCCGCAGCCAAATCATCCGGGTAGCCGTCCGGAATTGCCACCAGATTACGCGCCGGAACTTTGACAAATTCGGCATAGGCCCCAGGTACGTGCTCGCCCAGGATAGCAAAAACATCGCAGCGGTTGTGATAACCGGCGACGCATTGCGGGCAGGCGCCGCACCACAATGTCGGGTTGGCTACCACGCGCTGGCCCACTGTCCATCCGGTCACGCCTACGCCCAGCTCAGAGATAGCGCCGCTGAAGTCAGACCCGAGGATGTGCGGGAACGCCAGGTCCAGCCCGCGCCAGCCGGTGCGCACAAAATCGTCCAGCCGATTCAGGGCTGCGTAGCGAACGGCAACCAGCACCTCGCCGGGGCCGGGCTGAGGAACGGATATGTCTTCACGGTACGCCAACACCTCGGGTCCGCCGTGGCGCTCAAAGACGACAGCTCGCATCAGGATACTCCGGGTTGAAAGGGCTGAGAACCGATATGTGCAGCATTTTACATCAGGCACGGGCAAAGTGCCAACCGGATGCACGGGAGGCAATCATTGATTTATTGCCCCAAAACCGGTATAATAACGCCATCGAACCACCACACATCACAGGAGGCTTGCAATGTCGCAAGGTATCTCACGCGTCGGCGTCGTGGGCTGTGGGCTGATGGGCGCGGGCATCGTCGAAGTGTGTGCCAAATCGGGCTACACTGTCATCGTGCGCGAAGTCAACAGTGGCCTGCTCGAAGCCGGCATCGCGCGCATCAACGGATCGCTGGATCGGGCAGTAGCCAAAGGCAAGTTGGCCGCCGCAGACCGTGATGCGGCCCAATCCCGCATTATCGGCGTCACCGAGATCGCTGCGCTCGCGGAATGCGACCTGATCATCGAGGCGGTTGTCGAAAACCTTGATCTGAAGCGCAAGATCTTTGCCGAATTGGACGCAGTGGCGCCATCGCACGCCATCCTGGCCAGCAACACCTCGTCGTTGGCGATCACCGAGATGGCTGCCGCCACCAAGCGACCCGATAAAGTCCTGGGCCTGCACTTCATGCAGCCGGTCCCAGTGATGACTCTCCTGGAGATGGTGCGCACCTTCCTGACCAGCGAAGAGACGTTCCAGGCCGCTAAAGCCTTTGTCGAAAGCTTGGGTAAGACAATTATCGTCAGCAAGGACACGCCTGGGTTCATCGTCAATCTGCTGCTGATCCCGTATCTGCTGCAAGCCATCGAGGCATTGGAGCGAGGGGTCGCCACCAAGGAAGATTTCGATACCGGCATCCGGCTGGGCTTGGGCCATCCCATGGGCCCGTTCACCCTGCTGGACTTCGTTGGGCTGGACACCACGCTGTTCATCGCGGACGCGGTGTTTGCTGAGACCAAGGACCCGCGCTTCGCTGCGCCGCCGCTGCTGCGCCGGATGGTCAGTGCAGGGTATCTGGGTAAGAAGAGCGGCAAGGGATTCTACGACTACGGTAAGGGGTAAAACAGATGATTCCTAAGTTAGTTTTCGGTCGCACCGGCCATTTGAGCACCCGCACCATCTTTGGCGCGGCCGCGCTGGGCCGCGTAACGCAGGCTGAGGCCGACCGCACGCTGGATGTGCTGCTGCAATACGGCGTCAACCACATCGATACGGCTCGCAACTACGGCGACGCTGAGCTGCGCATCGGCCCGTGGATGAAACACCATCGCAAGGACTTCTTCCTGGCCACCAAGACCCAGGAGCGCACCTACGCCAAGGCCAAGGAGCAAATTCACGAGTCGTTGGAGCGGCTGCAAACCGACCATGTGGATCTGCTGCAACTGCACTTCCTGGTCGATCCCGCGGAGTGGGAGGTGGCGATGGGGCCGGGCGGCGCGCTGGAGGCGGCCATCGAGGCGCGCGAGCAAGGGCTGGTCCGCTTCATCGGCGTCACCGGCCATGAGATCGTTGCGCCGGCCATGCACCTGCGCAGCCTGGCGCGCTTCGACTTCGACACCGTGCTGCTGCCCTACAACTATTTGTTAATGCAGAATGCGCGCTATGCAGCCGATTTTGAGACACTAACAAAGCTCTGCGCAGAGCGGGACGTGCCGGTGCAGACAATCAAAGGGCTCGCCCGCAGGCTCTGGGGCGACGGCCCGCACACCCGCGCCACCTGGTACGAACCGCTGGAAGAACAAGCCGACATCGACCTGGCCGTGTGGTACGTGCTAGGCCGGCCCGGCATCTTCCTAAACACACTCGGTGACATCTATGTACTGCCGAAGGTGCTGGCCGCGGCCAGCCGGTTCGAGCGAGCGCCATCGGATGAGGAGATGGAAGCGTTGGTCGCCGGGCAGGAAATGGGGCCGATGTTCTGGTAACATAAAAAGACCCCCGGTTTCTGAGAGAAACCGGGGGGGGTCTTTTTGGGGTTATTCTTCGCAATACGCGAGTGCGGTGGCATACTGCCGGAACCCCACCCGCTGATACACCCGGCCGGCGCGCTCGTCAGCGGCGCCAAGGAATACCACCCGCACCCCTTCCCGAAAAGCAGCCTGGGTCATGTCGGCCGTAAGCGCGCTGGCGATGCCGCGGCGCCGATATTCCGCCAGCGTGGCAATGCCCACCAGCTCGGTGAACCCGTCGAGCGGCGCCGTATAAGCGCCTGTAGCGGCGGGTTCGCCGTCCAGCAGGCCGAGGAAGTAATGGCCCCCTTGCCCCGAGCGCCGGTGCAGATCTTCCACCTGCGCATCGGTGGGGCCGACTTGGTCTTCCTCGCCGAAGCTCCGCTCCTGCACGCTGATGAACGCGGCAAGGTCGGCGCGCGATGATGCAGGTGCGAGCGGGCGAATCTCCAGGCTCGGGACTACGGGCGCGGGGTGAAACGTCTCGGGGGTGCACACCATCAATGGGTTGCGCCCCTCTTCTATCAGCCCTGCTGCAGCCAGTGCAGCGCTCAGATCGGGCGCGTACTGCTCGATGAACTCGAAACGCAGCAAGCGCTCGCGCCGCGCAAACTCGGCGCGCAGCGCCGCCAGCATCTCCGGCGAGATGTCCCGCACCGGTTCGGTCGGCACACCGTAATTATAGAATCGCAGCGCGTCGTTCGGGGTAAAGAAAAGCTCGAACGGTGGGGCCTCGACCACGTCGTGAGTGCCGGCGGCCGCAGCGCGCATGTAAGCCTGAAGAATGGCTGGTGAAAGCAAAATCAGCCCCCTGTCTCCTGACTTCTGGACTATTTGCTTCCCGGGTACGTCCGGTATTCCAGGTCGGCGATATACTTCTCAACCTCGAGCGCCGCGGCCACGCCCTGACCGGCCGAGGTTGCGGCCTGTTTGAAGCGGTGATCCTGGATCTCGCCCGCGGCAAAGATGCCGGGCACGCTGGTGCGCATCAGCTTGTCGGTGATCAGGTAGCCCTCTTCATCCATGGCGAGTTTACCGCTAAAAAGCTGATTATTGGGCAGGTGGCCGACATAGACGAAGACGCCATCGATCGGCGTGTCGTGCGTCTCGCCGGTGACCACATTCTTCAGCGTGATGCTCTCGACTTTTTCCGCACCGTTGATGCTCGTGATCACCGAGTTCCAGACGAACTCGATCTTGGGATTCTCGGTCGCCCGCCGCTGCAGCATCGCGCATGCGCGCAGCGTGTCGCGGCGGTGAACGATGCGCACCCTGGACGCGAACCTGGTCAGAAACAACGCCTCTTGCAGCGCGCTGTCGCCGCCGCCGACCACAACAACCTCCTTGTTGCGGAAGAAAAAGCCGTCGCAAGTCGCGCAATAGCTGACCCCGCGACCGGTCAACCGTTCTTCGTTAGCTGCGCCCAGCCGGCGCGGCGATGCGCCGGTGGCCGCAAGGATCGCCTTGGTCTTGAATTCGTGTCCACCGACCGTCTTCACGGTAAAGGGTGGGCCGTTCACATCGATCTCGGCGACGTAGTCGATCAGGACCTCGGTGCCGAAGCGCTCCGCCTGCCGCTGCATGCGTTCCACCAGCTCAGGCCCCTGGATCTGCTCGAAGCCGGGGAAATTCTCAACTTCGGTGGTGAGCGCGATCTGACCGCCCAGCTCGTTGCCGGTAATCAAGAGCGGGCGCAGATCGGAACGCGCGGCATAGATCGCGGCCGACCAGCCGGCCGGGCCGCTGCCGATAATAATCACGTTTTCGATCTCGGGCCGCAGACCCGCTTCGGCCCGGTCTTCGACCTCGGCCTTCTCACCGCCACCCAAGTTTAGGTTGAAATCCAGCATCACACATCTCCTCTTTACAAAGAAACCAGATTTCTCGGAGGAGCCTGGTTTCCCGTCACTTTCAAATATCCCCTGCCGCATACAAGATCAGCGCCGCGGCCACGGTTCCGGCCGTCTCGGCCCGCAAGATGCGCGGCCCAAGCGTCACCGGATGGATGTCATACTGCCGCGCGAGATCGATCTCTTCGCCGGTAAAGCCGCCTTCCGGGCCAATAAACAGTTCGATGCACGCACCCTGGCCAAAGTTACAGTCGGCCAGCGCATCCTTCAGCCGCAGCGTGTGCTCCTCCTCCCAGGGGATCAGGCGTAACGGTGGTGTTACAGTGGGCCCGGCTGCACCGCCGGCCGCGTGGACGGCCTGCGTAAACAACTGCGCGGGCAGTAGCTTCGGCAACCGCGCTCGTCCGCTCTGTTCGGCTGCCTCCTGAATGATGCGCTCCCAACGCTCACGCTTTTCTTCCACGGCAGCCAGATCATCCACCACATTACGCTCACAGACGATCGGCACAAAGGCGCTGACCCCCACCTCAGTACCTTTCTGCAATGCCCACCCGAAGCGTTCACCCTTCAGCACAGCCTGATACAGGGTGATGCGAGTTGCCGGCTCGCCCTCCGGCTCCCAACGCCGCACGACCTGGAATTTTGCGTCCGCTTCACCGAGCGCGATCAGCATCGCCTCACAGGCCCAGCCCTGGCCGTCCAGCAGCATCACCCGGTCGCCCAGGCGCAGCCGCAACACCCGGCGCACCTGGTGAGCCTGGTCGCCGGTGAGCATAACGGGGTGCGCTCCCAGCGCGTCAGGAGTGATGAAAAAGCGGTGCATGGCAGATATCGTGTTCGAGGATGGGATAGACTTGCTTCATACAGATGCGTCGTGTGTAACGACCAGGGATACCCAATCACCCTGATTCAGGCGGCCGACGACCATCAGTCGATGTCGCGCCAGCACGGCCGCTACGTCAGGCTCTCGTTCCTCGATGATGCCGGCCAGGATCATGCGGCCGCCGGGGGCCAGGTAGCCGTGCAGGTCGGCATCCAGCAGCATCTCGATGACATGCGGCAGGATGTTGACCAGGATCACATCCCAGGTCGGCTGCGTGCCAGCAGGCAGCACCCACAGCGGGCCTTCGCCGGGCTGGCTGCTGACGACGACGTTGATGGGCAGTGGCAAATCGTTCAGCGCCGCGTTTTCCTGGGTTGCCGTCACCGCAATGGGGTCGATATCGAAGGCGTCCACACTGGCGGCGCCCAGTCGGGCCGCGGCAATGCTGAGGATGCCGGAGCCGCAGCCCGCGTCCAGCACGCGCTGGCCCGGTCGAACGACGTCTTCCATGGCCACCAGGCATAACTGGGTGCTGGGATGCAGACCCGTACCGAACGCCATGCCGGGATCGAGCACGATGGACAGGACATCCGGTTCAGCTCGGAGAGCATCTATTTCCCAGGCAGGGATGATCAGAAAGCGGCGGCCGACGCGCAACGGGTGATAACTGGCTTTCCACGCGTTGGCCCAATCCTCCTCGGCCAACGGTCGCACGGTGACCTCGCCCAACGGATAGATGCGGCCCAGGTACCATAGCCCCTCTTCGATCTGGCGCTGCCGGTCCAATGCCTCCGGTTCGTTTGCGGGCAGATAGGTTTTCACCACGATGAATGGGTGGTGGTTCTCGCCCACCGGATCAAATCCGCCCACCTCGGTCACCGCGCCACCCTGGCCATCGGGCCGACTGTTGAGGCGGTTCAACAACTCACTGACGGCCTCAGCAGCCTCGCCATCGGCTTGAACGCTGATTTCAATCCAGTCCATCATCACCCCAACGCGTTGCCAACCGCGTCCATCAACTTCTCGAACAGATTTCGGTTGTCTTTGCCCAGAGACTCCAGGCCCAACGACTCGCCCAGCTCTTTCAGCGCCTTGCGCTGCTTCTCGTTCAGTTTTTCGGGCACCACCACGCGCACGGAGACAAGCTGATCCCCGCGGCGACTGCTGCGCAGGACGGGAACCCCTTTGCCGCGCAAACGGAAAACCGCCCCATGCTGGGTGCCTGCCGGGATGGTGAGCTTGCTGGGACCGTCCAGCGTGGGGACTTCGACCTCGGCGCCCAGCGCAGCCTGTACGATGTTCACCGGCAGCTCCAGCAGAATATCATTATCCTGGCGCTGGAACACCCGATGCGGCTGCACGCGCAGCACCACAAACAGGCTGCCCGGTGGTCCCCCGCGTTCACCCGGCTCTCCTTCACCCGCCAGGCGGATGCGCATGCCGTCGTCTACCCCAGCCGGGATGCTCACCGCTAACTTGCGGGTGACGCGAACGCGCTTTTGGCCGTGGCAGTTGGTGCAAGGAGTGGTCGCGATTTCCCGCTCTCCGTTGCAGCGCGGACAGGTAGTCACGCTGACAAATTGGCCCAGGATCGTCTGCTGGGCACGGCGCACCTCGCCGGTGCCATTGCATTGGGGACAGCGGACTGGCTTGGTGCCCGGTTCGGCGCCAGAGCCTTGGCACTGCGGGCATAGCTCCTGGCGCGGGATCTCGATCTCCTTCTCGGCGCCGAAGACAGCTTCCTGGAAGGTGATCTCCATGTCATACCGCAGGTCATTGCCGCGCGCCGGGCCGCGCTGCGTCGCGTGCGCGCCGCCAAAGCCGCCAAAAAACTCCTCGAAGATATCACCGAAGCCGCCGGGGAAGCCGCCGAATCCCTGGCCCGCGCCACCGCCAAAACCGCCCTGCGTCGCCGCATGGCCGAATCGATCGTAGCCCGCCCGTTTTTCCGTGTCACTGAGGACCTCGTACGCCTCATTGATCTCTTTGAAGCGTTCTTCGGCGTCCTCCGACTTGTTGACGTCGGGGTGGTATTGGCGCGCCAATTTGCGGTAAGCGCCCTTGATGGTGTTCTCGTCCGCATCGCGCGGCACCCCAAGAACCTCGTAGTAATCGCGTTTACTCATTTACTCATTACTCGTTACAGGAATACAAATAGATGACAAGTATTGCGTGTTGCGTAGTGCGTGTTGCGTAGTGCGTGTTGCGTATTGCGTATTGCGGATAAACACGCACCACGCACCACGCATCACGCACCACGTTACCCTTCGTTCTTCATCACCGTCTGGTCATCATCCTCATCGCCATCTTCCCAACTGATGATCCACACGCACAGGCCGGCCAGGGCCACGGTCGCGGCGATCAGCGCAGCCCACTGTCCGGCCTGGAAGCCGACCTGGCGCGCGGCGATGACGACGATGATCACCATTCCGACCGCCAGGACAAACCAGGAGACCAGGTTCGGATGACTGTTCCATAACGTGCGAAGTTGCTTCATTTTACCTCCAAAAACAACTCGTACAATAACTCGTCCACATACCGGCCGTCAACAAATGCCTGGCGCGCCAGGCGGCCGCACGGTTGGAAGCCCAACGCGCCATAAAAGGCCTGCGCATCGAGGTTGTCTTCCCGCACCGTGATGACGAGCTTGCTGAACCCCCGGGCCCGGGCAGCATCCCAGGTCGTCCCGCTCAAAGTACGTCCCAGACCGCGGCCGCGGACTGCCGCCAGAATGTAGGTGCCTAGAGTGGCCACGTGATCCATGGTAGGCGTATAATTGGCATACGGCTCCACCACCTGAAAACCGGCCACCACTCGGCCCAACAGCACAATATTCAGGAACGAGCGGCGCGGCATCGCGCGCAGATAAGCCCGCTCCTGCGCTGGAGTAAAGGTGCGCCCTGTGATGGTGCGCCCACCCTCGCGCACAACGCTGTTGAGCACTGCGGCCGTGCCCTCCGCATCGGCCAAAGTGGCGAAGCGGATGACCGGCGGGGGCAGGGGGAGACCTAACTCAACCCATGCGGCCAGCACCGTCTGCGCAGTTTCAGCCATGGTGCCGTCGGTGCAAATGATGCGCTGCGCCTGGGCCATCATCTGAGCAGGCGGCATCTGGTTGGCCATCCGCCGCCGCACCTCCACAGCACTCATACCGCGGCTTTTCTTCAGCCTGGCCAGCTGGAGCCGCGGGCTGCACTGCGCGACCCACACCTGGTCACACTGCTGCCGGCTGATCCCCGACTCGAGCAGCTTGATAGCTTCGATCACCACCACCGGCGTCTGTGCTATCGCCACCTGCTGTGCGATGACGTCTGCCACTATCGGGTGGACGATGGCTTCCAACCGGGCCAGCGCGTCGGAATCGGCAAAGACGCGCTCACCCAGCCGCACGCGGTCAATTGCGCCGCCCGGCCCTAACAATTCGCTGCCGAAGGCAGTCAAGACGGGGGCGAAGGCAGGGCGACCGGGCGCCATCACTTCCCGTGCCACCAGGTCCGCGTCGATCCCTGTGGCGCCCAGCGAGATCAGCACACTGCGTATGTGGCTCTTGCCTGAGCCGATGCCGCCGGTCAGGCCGATGACGAGAGATTTCATACGAATTCCGCCCATTCCGCTATGAGCCGATGCAATTCCGTCTCTGCAGCCTGGTACATCCTGCCCAAACGCTGAACTTTGCCCACATCACCGGCCAGACTGGCAGCCTCCAGCTGATCGCTCAAGGCGCCGAGTTGAGCCTCCAATTCGTGAATGTGCGCCTCCATGGCCGCCGCGGCTTCAGCATGTTTTTCAGCAGCTTTGCGCTGGCGCCGCTCTTCTCGAGCCCGCTCACGATCATACTCTGCCGCCGCATCCGGTTCGCTTTCCGGTTCGGCTTTGCTTCCCGTTTCTGCTTCGGCTGTGCGTTGGCGCAGATACTCGTCGTAGTTGCCCTTGTAAACCCTCAGACTATCGCCATCCACCCGCCAGATGTGGGTGGCCAATGCCTGCACCATCCAGCGGTCGTGGGTCACCAGCAGCACCGTGCCGGGGAAGCTGCGCAGCACCTGCTCCAGGATCTCCTGGGTGTCCAGGTCCAAATGGTTGGTCGGCTCGTCCAGCAGCAGGAAGTTGGCCCCTTGCAGCGTGAGCCGCGCCAGCGCCACCCGGCTGCGCTGGCCGCCCGAAAGGGTGCCAATGGTCCGGAACACATCGTCGCCCGCAAACAGGAACTGGCCCAAAAAGTTACGCGCCTGGCTTAGCGGCAGATTCCGGACGTCCAAGACGGCATCTAGCACCGTCTCTTCGGGATCAAGCCCAGCCTGGGCCTGCGCTAAGTAGCCGACATGCACGCTGGCGCCGTGACGTATCCGGCCACGCAGCGGCGGCACCTGGTCCAGGATGGTCTTCAACAACGTCGTTTTGCCCGCGCCGTTGGGGCCGATGAGCGCCACCCGATCGCCGCGACGGACTTCGGTGTCGGGACAGAAGAACAGCGGTTGGTCGTAACCCACCGCCAGATCCTTGGTGGCCAACACCAGGTCGCCGGAACGAATCTGGGTTGTCAGCCCCAAACGGACCTGTTTCTGGTCCTGTGGCCGGTCAATGGCCTCATCACGCAGAAAGCGCTCCAGCCGTGTACGCCGGCCCTGCGCCTCACGGGTGCGTTGGCCGGCCAGGTTGCGGCGAATGAAGTCCTCGGTTTTTTCGATGAACTCCTGTTGCGACTCCCATTCGCGGCGCTGACGCTCGATGCGCATCTCTCTCTGGGTGCGGTAGGCCGAGTAATTCCCGCGATAGGTCTCGACGCGGCCGAAGTTCATATCCCAGATGCGGTTGGCAACTTTATCCAGGAAGTAGCGGTCATGCGCCACGACGATCAACGCGCCGTTCCAGCGCAGCAACGTCTCTTCCAGCCATTCAACTGCTTCCAGATCGAGATGGTTGGTCGGCTCGTCCAACAGAAGCAAGTCCGGCTCACGCAACAGCAGTTGTGCCAGCAGGGCACGCGTGCGTTCGCCGCCGCTCAGGTGCGCCAATGGCTTGGAGTGTTCGTCCTCATTGAATCCCAGGCCGCCCAACACCTGTCGAATGCGTATTTCGTAATCGTAACCGCCGGCAACCTCGAATGCGGTCTGAGCCTGACCATAGGTTTGCAGCAACGCGTCATAATCGTCGGCTTCCGCCGCGGCTGCCGCAGCCAGTTGATGCTCCAAGTCGGACAGCGCCGCAGCCTGGCTGCGCAGCTCGGCAAAAACCTCGAGCATCGCCTCATGCAGCGAGCTTTCGCCGGCCGGCGGTGGATCCTGGGGCAGATAGCCTGTGGTCAGGCCGCGCTTACGCGCCACATCGCCCGCAGTGGCAGCCTCCACATCGGCCATGATTCGCAGCAAGGTGGTCTTGCCGGCGCCGTTTGCGCCAACAAAACCAATGCGGTCGCCCGCCTCGACGCGCACATCCACGCCAGAGAAGACGTCTAATGCGCCAAAGGCTTTGGCCAAACCGGTAGCAACTAAGAGAGACATATGCTCTGAATCCTGAGCGTTAGATTATACCACCGAGCCGGAGCAAACACGAATCGGACAGTGAACACGGCACAGAGAGCACAACAAAGGGGCGTGCAAATGTGCTCACATTTGCACGCCCCCTGGCGAATACCTTTCGGATAGGAGCTCAGTACTTCAGTGCACTCTTTCCGCTGATCCGCGCGCGGAACACCCAGTAGTTCCAGGCTTGATAAATCAGCACAAGGGGCACGAAAATCAGCGCTACGATGCTCATCACCTTCAAAGTATACGGCGTCGAAGAGGCGCTGGTCACCGTCAAGCTCCACTCCGGGTTCAGGCTGGAGACCATCACGCGCGGGAACAGGCCGCTGAAGATGGTCGCAACGGTCAATGCGATAGCCAGCCCGGTCATCGCAAATGCCCAACCTGAGCGCTTTTGCCGCAGCAACCAGCCCGACGCCAGCAATGCAATGTAAGAAACTACCGCGCAGATGATGGGAACGCTGCCCGTGATGATACCGGCGAGGTAGCTGGCTGCCGCGGTGGCAACGCCCAGGATCAGCACCAACGGCCACAGTCGTTTGGCCAACGCCTCGACTCGCAGACGCAACTCATCTTCGGTGCGCAAGCTCAGAAAGATCGCGCCGTGAAGCGTGAAGAGGGCCAGACCTGTCAACCCGCCCAGCAACGCGTACGGATTCAGCAGATTAAAGAAGCCGCCAACATACTCCATGTTGGCGTCGATTGGCACGCCGCGGATGATGTTGGCCATTGCCACGCCCCACAACAACGCGGGCACAAAGCTGCCGAAGAAGATGCACCAATCCCACAAGCTGCGCCAGCGCGGGCTCTTGTCCTTGCTTCGAAACTCAAATGCCACCGCCCGCACGATCAGCGCCACCAACATCAGGAACAGCGCCAGGTAGAAACCGCTGAACAGCGTCGCATACCAGTTCGGGAACGCAGCAAACATCGCGCCACCGGCTGTGAGCAGCCAGACCTCGTTCGCATCCCACACCGGACCGATGGTGTTGAGGATTATCCGGCGCTCCTCGTCCTTTTTACCCAAAAACGGCATGAGAATGCCGACGCCGTAGTCAAATCCTTCCAGGAAGAAGAAGCCGGTGAACAGGACACCGACCAGGATGAACCAGAGGGTGCTAAGAGTCATAAAATTGCCTCCTGTCATTGACGATGAACGAAAGACGAAAGACGAACGACGAACGACGAAGCTTCGTCTTTCGTCCTTGGTCGTTGGTCATGCATACGCTGGGACGACATCCGCGGCGACTTCAACCGGGTCCGCCTTGGCATACTTGGCAAGCAAGTATACGTCGGCAGCCATCAGCACAGCATAGAGCAGTGTGAAGCCAAGCAGCGAGGCCAACACCATCCCGGCCGGAACGTTGGGCGAGACGGCGTCTTGCGTTTTCAAGACGCCGAAGACGATCCACGGCTGGCGGCCCATCTCGGTCATGATCCAGCCGGCGCTGTTGGCCAGGTAGGGCAGCGCAATTGTGAACGGCAGCACGCGCAGCAGCCACGTCGGGAGCTGAACCTTCTTTCGCCAGAGCAGATACAGCGCGACCGCCGCCAATAACGCCATCAGGGTTCCCGCACCCACCATGGCCCGGAAAGCCCAGAAGATCAGTGTCACGGCCGGGGTGTAGTTCCCTGCGCCGTATTGCGCCTCATATTTGGCCTGGAGCTGATTGATGCCTTCGACCGCGCAATCCGTGCGGTTGCAGGAGAGGATGCTCAACAGGTACGGTACGCGAAGGGACCAGATGTTGCGGCGATTGGCCATGTCGGTGATGGAAATAAGCGACAGTTTAGCCGGTTGCTCCGTGTCCCACAACGCCTCGGCTGCGGCCATTTTCATCGGCTGCGTCCTGACCATGTGCTGTCCCTGGGCATGGCCGATCCCGCCTACCATGACCGCTCCGACCAACGCGGCCGCAGCCGCCAGTTGGAACGAGCGGCGGAAGAACGCGGCCTCGGAAAACGCGCTGCGTGCTTCAAGCTTCTGTTTACGGCCTCCGCGCTTGGAGGTTGGCTCCTTGGCTTCCACTGCGGCCGGCTTCAGCCGCTCCCGCAACAAGCGGAAGGCGCTGATGCCCAGCATGAAAAATCCGGCCGTCGAGAGCCCCGAGAAGAAGACGTGCGGCCATTGCAGCCAGACGTGCGGATTCGCCACTAAGGCGCCGAAGTCCACCATCTCTGCGCGGCCGTTGCGCAGCACGTAACCCACCGGCTCCTGCATGAATGAGTTGGCGATCAAGATCCACAGCGCCGACAGGTTCGAGCCGATGGCCACCAGCCAGATCGTTGCCAGGTGCACCTTCTTGGAAAGCTTCTCCCAGCCAAAGATCCAGATTCCGAGGAAAGTCGATTCCATGAAAAAGGCCAGCAGCGCTTCGATAGCCAACGGCGCACCGAAAATATCACCCACGAAACGCGAGTAATTCGACCAGTTCATGCCAAATTGAAATTCCTGGACGATGCCGGTGGCGACGCCCATGGCGAAGTTGATCAGGAACAGCTTGCCCCAGAATTTCGTCATGCGCTTCCAGGTCTCGTCGCCGGAGCGGACGTACAACGTCTCCATGATGGCGACCAGGACGGCCAGTCCCAACGTCAGGGGCACAAAGAAAAAGTGGTAGACCGTGGTGATGGCAAATTGCCAGCGAGCAAGAATGAGTGGATCCATGCTTCAACCTCCGAAGGTAGGTCGCAAGTCGCGTGTGAAGCCGGCAGATAACAACGACCAGTGACGAGATGATAACTTATTTCACGAGGTTGTCAAAATCGTCACACTCCTATACCCAGACCTTTCGCCAGGAATAGCCCTTATAGGCCGCGGTGAACCCCATGCTGTCGTAGAAGCGATTCGCGGGAATCATGTCACCGGTGTCCACGGTGACATCGAGCGCGCCGATCGCGCGCAGCCGGCGCAAACCTTCCAGCATCAGGGTGCGGCCCAGCTTCTTGCGCTGATGATCGGGATGGGTGCAGACCGGCTCGAAGACCCCACGACGGTTGATTGCATCATAGGGTATGCCGATGTACGCGGCGAAGCTGCCATCCGGCGCTTCGGCCGCCAGGTCCAGCTCCGGGTAGAAACAGGGCGCAAGCCGCGCAAACATCTGGTACTCTGCCGCGTTGTGGAAGTCCCGGTGGAACGCGGCGTTAAGCAGGTCGGCGACACGCTGACAGTCGGCCAATTCCTCGGGATGGGTGGTGCGCAGGGTGTAGCCGGCGGCGATGGGCTGATCGGGAATAGGGCCCTGGCCCAGGCACAGATGGCGTAGCATGCCGCCATGCGCCATCTTCACGTAGCCGCGCTCGGCCAGCAGTCGCTGCCGCAGAACATCGTATTCATAGACGTAGAATTCAAGCTGGTGCACGCTGCCGGCCTGGGCCGGTGCGACCAGATGTTCCTCTGCCCAAGCGATCATCTCCGGTTCCAGATGCCGAAAATCGGGGTCGACCTGGAGATATGCCTCATCCGGGCCATCCGCGTTGAGAACCCCGACGAGCTGCCCAGCGCCCGTCTCCCAAAGCCGGATGTGGTCGGCAAAGTCGGCCGACCAAGCGCCGCTGGGGTTGTAGAAATACGCGCCGTCCCAACGCCGCATGTCCCAGTTCAGACCGAGCGGCGCAGCCGGCACGGTGCGCAGCAGCAGGTCGCGCACTTTCCAGAAGTCTTGTGGCCCTTGAATGGGTCGAGTGGTAATGTGGTGGGCATTCATGTTTCAGGCACACGCATTAAGGAGAGGCAGACCGGCTCGAAGTAGCGGGGCCAGAACGCAGCAGCCTCCGGGTTGAACGATTCGAAATCCACCGCGCAGGAGGTCAAGCCGCGGCCCGCGTAGTTTCTCAACGCCGCGTCCAGCATACCCGCGGCCGCGCCACGCCCGCGGCAGGCGGGCCGGACGTAAGCGCCGCGGATCTTGATAGCCATCTCCGACTCGACGACCGCTGCGCCGTCAAACTCATAGCCATCGAACCGCATGAATCCAACCGGCTTGGTCCCGTCGCATGCCAGCCACACGCTGTTGCGCGGCCGGTCCAGGAAGTCGGTCCAGCCCGCCGCGGTCTCACCCCGGCCCGGCGCCATGAAAATGGGGGATCTGCCGTAGTGCAGGCAGTGCTCGGCATCAAGCTCGGACAACGCCGCGGCATCATTCGCGGTGGCGGCGCGAAACTGCATATCGGAATGCGGCCGCGCATCCAGCCCGCGCATCGGCCGGACCGCATCCACTACCAAGAGCCCGAAGCCGTTCCAGAACCAGGCCTGTTCGGCAGCCCGGTCGTGCGCCAACAGCGTGATGGCGTGGGATTGACAGCCGGCCGCAGCCCAAGTGGTAGCCGCAGCACGATAGAGGGCTCGGTAGACTTCGGCTTTGCGCGGCTCCTTGACTGTATGCGCCCATTCCGGGCAATACGCGGCCTTGCGCCCGGCGCCGCGGAAGTCATCCACGAGCCACCAGCCCAGGTAGCCGACCAGCACGCCATCTTCTAGCGCCATGACGCCGCCGTATGCGGCCATGATGCGTGCGATCCGCTCTTGCACCGTTTGCGGGTCCATCAACCGGTCGGAGAGCGCAGGAATCGCCCGGCGCAAGCGGGCCAGGTTCTCGATGAAGAGTGCCACAGCCGCAGCAAGGTAGGTCTCGCTAAAAGGAAGGCTGCTTATCATGGCAAGATCAGAGTTCCTCGCATTCCAGCTTCAAGCCGACCGGACAGTGATCGCTGCCCCGCACCTCTGGCAGGATGAAGGCGTCGGCTATGCGCGGCAGCACCTCGGTCGCGACGAAAAAGTAGTCGATGCGCCAACCGACGTTTCGCTCGCGCGCGCCGCCCCATTGCGCCCACCAGGTGTACCGGTCGGCCAGGTCGGGGTAAAAGTGTCGAAACGTATCAACATAGCCGTGCGCGACCAGCCGATCCATCCAGGCCCGTTCTTCGGGCAGGAAGCCGGTGGTGTTCTGGTTCTCCTTGGGACGGGCCAGGTCGATCTCGTGGTGCGCGGTGTTGACGTCACCACAGAAGACCAACGGCCGCCCCTCTCCGCGCAAGCGCTCGCACAGGGTCAGGAATGCGTCGTAGAACGCCAGCTTGTAGGGGACGCGGCTGTGATCGCGGCTGCCGTTCGGAAAGTAGCAGTTGATCAGCGTGAAGTCGGGGTAGTGGGCCACGATCGTGCGGCCCTCGTCGTCGAACTCAGGCACGCCCAGCCCAAACTGCACTGCGTCTGGGGCGCGGCGCGAGAGCAGGGCCGTGCCGCTGTAGCCCTTCTTGCGCTCCGAGCCGTGCCAGAACGCGTGATAGCCGGCCGGCTGGCGCATCTCGTCCGGGAGCTGATCCGCGTCGGCCCGGGTTTCCTGCAGGCAGAGAATATCAGGCGCGGCACCGGCCAGCCACGAGAGGAAGCCGGTGCGATAGGCCGCACGTGCGCCGTTCAGATTCCAGGAAAGCAGGGTGAGAAGTGCCATGTTAGAACATAATCTCCCGGGTTGGTTGCACCGCGACCCCGGCCGCACTGAGCTTAGTGTGCCATTCTTCGATCAAACGGGCAGCGTCCTTGCTGTAACTCGAATGCCCATCGGCGGCCAGCACAACCGCATAACCAAGCGCCCGCGCACCGAGGCAGGTGGATTTAACGCAGCCGTGCGTCACCAGTCCGGCCGCGACGACACGCTGAATGCCGCGCGCAGCCAGCTCAGACTGCAGCGTGGTCTCATCGAACGCGTCGCCATGCTGCTTTCCGATGACAAGGTCACCTGGTTCGGGGTGCAGACGAGGGTGGAGCTGCCAGTCGGCCGAGCCGTAGGGCAGCACCTTGTCGGATGCGTGCTGCACATAGACCACCAGGGCGCCGGCCGCGTGCGCCTGCACCACCAGCGTGTCGATGTTGGCTAGCAGTTGTTCGGCCTTGTAGATCGGGGTGGACTTGCGGAACAGGCCCTGCTGGACGTCGATCACCAGCAGGACGGTGCGCGGCGCCCGGTCTTCAGTTGTCAGTATCGGGAAAGCATCGTTCATATATTTCTCCGTGTCTACCACTTGGCGTGATGTTCTTCCGCAAAGCCAACCAGCCCGTCGATGGTCAGCACCTCACCGTCATCGGCCCGCACCGTGCCACGGTAATGGCCGAACATCTGGTGCACCTCGCTGGTGATCACCAGCAGGTTGGTGGCGGCCACGCGCTCCAGGAACGGCTCAAACGTCAGATCCAGCCGGCCATCGGACGACGTCATGCGCCACGGCCGTTTGAAGTCCGCCGGGTCGTAGGTGAAATCCACCTGGCCCAGTTTGTGAACCCGGCCATCCAGGATCAAGGTGTTTTCGGTGGCGGCAGATGTGTCGCCGAAGCCAAAGCCCAGGTTCAGGCCCACTGTCCGGCGATCGAGGAGAAAGCCCGACGCGCTGGCCCACACCCAAAACGACCGGTATTCCCACACCCCGCGGCCCCAATCCAGGTTGCCCAGGCACGTCTGCGGTGCGATCTCGGTGCGTTGGCCGCCGATCTGCAGCCAGCCTTCGGCCGACAGGCAGTTCATCTTGCGGTTATAGTAGAACCGGTTGCCGCGGATCGGGATGACGATCACGGTGGATTCGTGGGCCGGCGCTGTGCGCAGCGTTATCTCAGCGGAGAGCGGCTTTCCGTCGAAACTTGGCCAGACTACCGACAGGCGGCGTTCTTCGGGCAGGACCTGGAAGCGCAGGCGGGCCTTGCCGTTGTCGAAGTGGGTTTCACCCTCGGTGCTGTTGCGCGGCAAGGCGACCGCGCTGCCCGGCGGGAGGGTCAGCGTCTCTTCGTGATACCTGCCGGTGGCGAAGTCCACGGTATACACGAAGGCTTGCCCCGCGTAGCCCAGGTCAGCCAGGGTAGCGGAAAAGAAGAGAGCGGGCGTTGTGACGCCGTAGTAATCCCAACGCTTGACGCGAAAGCGCTGCAGCGGGCTGAAGACGCGCGGATAAAAGCGGGCTGCCTCCAGGTTGGAATCAAGCAGCGGCGCGCGCGCCCAGCCGATCTGCACCAGCCGGCCGTTGGGATCTAGCAAGGGCGAAGGTGTAACGATTTCGTGCTGCGCGGTTTCGGACATCTTTGGCCCCCTACCCCAGAAAAGACTCCGCCAGCGCTTCCGCCACGAAAAACGGATCAGTGCCGATCACACTGGCGGCATAAAGCTCCATGGCGCCGATGTCACCTGTGCGGTTCATCGGGTCCCCGCGATCAACGATGCGTGCAACGACAGGAAAGCCGCTCCAGTCTTCAGGAGTCGGCGCGATGGGCGGCATCTGGATGGCGACGTTGAAGCTCTTGACGCCCTGCCGCTTCACAAAAGTATCCAACACGATAAAAATCGCGTCTTTGAGATCGTCGTTGAGGCTGGGCGCGATGAGCAGGGTCTCGCGCTCCTTGACGGGCGTCAAGGACACGGCCACATCGACGCTTCGCCATTGAAACCCCAGATGCAGGGCGCGATGGACGGCACTCCAATCCGAGAAGTAGTTGGCGGCGTACTGGTTATGGTATGCTGCTGCGGACCGTCGCAGGAACTCGATCTTGGGGTAGTGCATGTCCCGCGTGAGGGTCATCTGCGTGTGTCCATGCACCAGCGAAGCCGCGGCCTTCCACACACAATTCCACATGAAGAAGAAGTACTTGGCTTCGGGATCGGCTGCATGCGCCTTTTGCCCCCAGGCCCAGGCTGTGTCGATGTAATCTCGCACCCTCTCAACCGTGAGAGCCAACGGATCATGCTCATCGAAAATCACGATACCGTGCAGGCCATCGTACTTGGCGACGTTACTGGCAGTAATAGAGTGCGTGCCTTGCACCCGTCCGAAGGTATCCGCAGGAGTTCCCTCCAAGGGGCGGCAAAAAGGATCGTTCCGGGTTTCCTCGATGACCTTGGTTAAGTCGGCTGAGCTGCGGATTTCCAGGGGCCGGCGAGCACGCAGCTCGTTGTATAGCGCGCCCTCCCAGGTGACAAGATTCGTCACCTTGATGATCCGCTGGGGCGACACGGCTTCCAACGAACCAAAATAACCCCGAATCCAGTCATGCATGGCTTCAGGCGGCGTCAACATGCCTGGTACTTCGCTGATGAAAAAGACGCGCTGAAACCGTTCTCGGTCGGCCTCAGACATGTCCTGAACCATTTCCGGCAAATTCAGGATCTTCGGTGCGATCTCGTGAGCTGGTTGCGCAGGCGGCTCCCGTCTCTTTTCGATACCGGTTGAAGTCAGCATGGGCACTATCTCCTGCATGGGTAAGTCAGTGGAGAAAATCCTGCCAGGGATTAGCTGTCTAAGCCGGGAGGATTATAGTCTGTTTTATGGGTGCACGATCTCCGCGCCGTTGGTGGCACGACAGACGTAGATGTGCGGGTCAAGATGGGTGCGAGCCGTGTACCCGACGGCTACGTATTCCACGAAGTCTGTCGTGCCCTCAGCCTGCACCAGCGCCACTGCGCAGCCTCCGAAACCAGCGCCGGTCATGCGCGCGCCCAGGCAGGCGGGGTGCTGAGCCGCGATCTCAACGATGGTGTCCAGCTCGCGGCTGGAAACCTGGAAGTCATCGCGCAGGCTGATGTGGCTGGCGTTCAGCAGCCGGCCCAGCGCCTGGGGGTCGCCTGCGCGCATTGCATCGCAGGCCTGCAGCACCCGGTCGTTCTCAGTGATCACGTGCCGGGCGCGGCGATAAGTCAGTGCGTCGAGGTCAGGCCGGGCCGCCTCGAGTTGGGCGGCGCTGACATCGCGCAGGGCTTTGACGCCAAAGTGGCGGGCCGCGACCTCGCATTGCGTCCGGCGCTCGTTATAGGCCGAATCCACCAGGCCGCGCCGCGTGGCCGTATCGAGAACGACCACGGCGGCGCCCGAAGGCAGCGGGATGGGTGTGTTGTCTAACGAGCGGCAGTCGATCAGCAGCGCATGATCGGCGACGCCCGCGGCCGAGATCATCTGGTCCATGATGCCGCAGTTCATGCCCACCCAATTGTTCTCAGCAAACTGGCCCAGCAGCGCCATGCGCGGCGCATCCCAGGTCCAGTCCGCCACGGCCCCAAACGCACGGGCTACCGCCAACTCCAGCGCGGCCGAGGACGAGAGGCCAGCGCCCACCGGCACATCGCCGGCAAGCACGCCTTCCCAACCGGCGGTGGCGTAGCCGTGTTGCTGCAGCGCCCAGGCAACGCCTCGTACGTAATCGGCCCACGACCCAGGCTTCTGAGTCAGGTCATCCAGATCGAAGGTGTCGCTCTCCGCGAAGTCCAGCGCGTAGACGATGACGCGGCGGTCCGGCCGCGGCCGCAGTGCGATCCAGGTCGCCCGGTCGATCGCCAGGGGCAGGACGAAGCCATCGTTGTAGTCGGTGTGCTCGCCGATCAGGTTGACGCGGCCGGGCGCACGCACGATGAAGGCGGGAGGCGCGCCGAATCGGATTTGAAAGGTTTGAGTGATCTCAGTTTCCAGGGACATGCACAACCTCTGGTTTCTACCGGGCCAGGCTAACGGCCGGTCTGGGCGCGGGTGACAAAGTCGTAGGGATATGGCAGATCAGGCTCGCTGACCGCGGAGAGTCGGGACATCAGTGAGTCATCCAGGACCCAGCCGACCGCGCCCAGATTTGTCTCCAAATGGGTCATCGTGCGGACGCCAACGATGGGGGCGGTAACTCCCGGTCTCTGTAACAGCCAACGAAGCGCGACTTGAGATGGCGTTTTGTTCGCCTCCTGGGCGACGGCGATCAACTCGTCGACGATGCGCCAGGTGCGTTCATTGGCATATTTGCTCCAGGCTTCGCTCCAGTTTTGGCTTTCGGCGATTTCCGCCCGGGTGCCTTGGGGTGGCGCAGCCATCCCGCGACGGTACTTGCCGCTCAGCCAGCCGCCGCGCAATGGGCTCCAGGGGATGAGGCCCAGTCCCTCATTGCGGCAGACAGGGACCAACTCCCATTCGGTGGCGCGGTCCAGGAGGTTGTAGAGGGGTTGCAGGCAACAAAAGACCTCCCAGCCGTGAGTACGGCTGAGATCGATGGCTTTCTGCAGTTGCCAACCGCCGAGGTTGCTGGCGCCGATGTAGCGCACTTTGCCTGACCGCACCAGGCCATCCAGCGTGCTCAGCGTCTCCTCCAACGGCGTACCCTGGTCCCAGCAATGGGTCTGGTAGAGGTCGATATAATCGGTGCCCAAACGGCGGAGACTTGCTTCCACCTCAGCCAGGATGTGCTTGCGACTAAGGCCCACGTCGTTGGGGCCCGCGCCCATCCCGAAGCGCACCTTGGTGGCGATGATGAGGTCATGCCGGCGCACATTTTTCAGCCAGCGGCCGACGATCTCTTCGGAGATGCCGCTGCTGTAGACGTTGGCGGTATCAATGAAGCTGCCCCCGGCAGCCACAAAACGATCGAGCATTTGGTGGCTGTCCGCCTCGGTGGCCTCGCGACCGAATGTCATAGTGCCCAGGCACAGTTCGCTGACTTTCATGCCCGTACGGCCCAGGAAACGAGTTTCCATGTGGTGTTTTACTCCAGTTCAAACTGAGGCAGCCACTGCTTCTGCGCGGCCAGCATCTCATCCACCAGCACCCGAATCTGCGGCAGCGTGCAGACGGCGGCGGTCAGCGGGTCGAGCATGATCGCGTGGTAAACGGCCTCGACATCGCCGCCCAGGCACGCCTCAACTGCCAACGATTGGACGTTGATGTTCGTCCGGTTAAGCGCGGCGAGCTGCGGCGGCAGATCGCCGATGGCGGTCGGCTGGATGCCATTGGCATCCACCAGGCATGGCACCTCGACGCAGCAGCCTTCGGGTAGGTTCGTGATCAGGCCGTAGTTGGGCACGTTGCCGTTGACGCGCGCCGGGACGTTGGTCTCCATCGCCTCGATGATGGCTGAGCCGTACTCATGCGTCCGCACCGCGGGAATGGGCCGGGCGCCGTCGATCAGCTCCCGGTATTCCGCCTCGGACTGCCCGATCCGGGCCAGACACTCGCGCAGGTAGCCGCCGGTGCGGCCGAAGTCAAACCAGAAATCGTGCGCGTCCTTGAAGCGCGGCACCAGCTCCTCCTCGATCATCCTGGCGTTCTTGCGGAAGTAGGGCGCATACTCGCTGGCGTGGCCGCTGGACTCGGTGACAAAATAGCCGAAGTACTTCATCAGGTCGATGCGGACCGGCTCTTGATTGAGAACCTCCTGGCGCTCGATGGCCTTCCAGATGAGCGGGTAGACATCCTCCTTGCCCCGGCGGAACTCGAGGAACCACGCCTGGTGGTTGATCCCCGCGCATAGGAAGTTGATCTCCTCGGTGGGCGCGCCGATCCAGCCGGCCAGCATCTCGCTGGTGCCCTGGACGCTGTGACACAGCCCGACGTGCGGCCGGCCGCCGTACGCGTCGAACGCCCAGCAGTTGATCGCCATCGGGTTGACGTAGTTGATCAGGAGCGCATCGGGGGCCAGGTCATCCATGTCGTCGCACAGATCCCACAGCACCGGGATCGTCCGCAGCCCACGAAAGACGCCGCCCGGGCCGAGGGTGTCGCCGACGCACTGCTCGACGCCGTACTTGCGGGGGATCTCGATATCGAGGGCATAGGCATCCAGGCCGCCCTGCTGGAAGGTGGTGATGACGTAGTTGGCGCCGTCCACCGCCGCGCGGCGTTCGAGGGTGGCTTCGACGCGTGCTTTCAAGCCGCGGCGGTCGATCAGCGCCTGCACGAGATCGCGGGCCTGGGCCAGGCGCACGGGGTCGATATCCATCAGAGCGATGGTGCTTTCCTGCAGCGCCGGCGTCAGCAGGATGTCGCTGCACAGATTGCGGGTGAAGACAATGCTGCCCGCGCCGATCAGGGCGATCCGAGGCATAGAGGAACTCCTTTTTGTGATTACGGCATGAACCGGTCGACCCAGCCTCCGACGAGGGGCAACGGCTTCATCTGCCCGGCCAGGGCATTGCGCATTCCGAGCAGCCAGATGACAACCGCAGCGATCAGGACGGCCATGACCAGGGTGAAGAGCGCGACCGCCACAATGGCGCCGTAGGGGATCCAGGTCAGGATCCACGCGATCCCGACCCAGGCGGCAAACGCGACCACCACGAGCGCGACGAGGGCAACAGCCTGTTTACAGTGAAAAACCACCGCCGTACTGCGGCGGTGGAACAGGAGCACGATCAGCCAGCCGATCGGGAGCAGAAGATAGGCTGTAAAGGCCGCCAGGCGTTCCGAGATGGTCATGCTTGCCCTCCGATGCCGCGCAGGCTGAGTTCGGTGGCGAAATGGCAGCTGGCGAAATGGCCGCTTGCCACCTCGACCAGGGTGGGGGCCTGCTGGCCGCAGATTTCGCGCGCATAGGAGCAGCGCGGATGAAAGACACAGCCCGCGGGCGGGTTGGCCGGGCTCGGCACCTCGCCCCGCAGGCGAATCTGGTTGGGGTGAATGTCCGGGTCGGCCGGCGGGATCGACGAAAGCAGCGCCTCGGTGTACGGGTGCAGCGGGTGGTGCAGCAGCTCATCGGTTTCCGCCAGCTCGGCGATCTTGCCCACATACATCACCGCGATGCGGTCCGAGATGTGTTCCACCACCGATAAGTCATGCGCCACAAAGATCAGCGTCAAGCCGAGACGGGCCTGAAGATCCTGAAGCAAATTCAACACCTGCGCCTGCACCGAAACATCCAGTGCCGAGACCGGCTCGTCCGCGATGATCAGCCGCGGGTTGAGCGACAGGGTGCGCGCCAGGCCGATGCGCTGGCGCTGCCCGCCGGAAAACTCGTGCGGATAGCGCCGCATCAAAGCCGGGTTCAGGCCGACAGCCCGCATCAGCTCTGCGACGCGCTGCTCCGCCTCCTTGCCGTGCGCCACGCCGTGGATCTCCAACGGCTCGCTGATGATATCCTTCACCGTCAAGCGCGGGTTGAGCGAGCTGAACGGGTCCTGAAAGATCATGCGCATCTCGCGGCGCAGGGGCTTCATATCGTGCTGGCTGATGCGGGCGATATCCACCCACCGGCCGTTCTTGTCGCGATAGTGGATTTCGCCGGCCGTGGGATCATAGAGGCGCAGGATTGCGCGGCCGGCAGTGGTCTTCCCGCAGCCGCTTTCTCCCACCAATCCCAGCACCTCGCGCTCGCGCACGCTGAAGCTGATGCCATCCACCGCCTTCACGTGCCCAACCAGCCGTTGGAACAGCCCGCGATAGATGGGAAAGTGCAGCTTCAGGTCTTTGACTTCCAGGAGAACATCGTTTGTTATGTCAGCCATCGCTTTCATCCGCTCACTTGGCTATCTGAATGATGGTTTCTTCCATCAGGAGGTCGGGATCGGTCCAGCCCTTTTGCTCTGCCAGGGCCTGGAACGCACGCCGGAAGATCAGCCGGACCTTGACCTGCGCCGCCTGCCCGGCCGGCAGGGCGAACTTGTACTGGGTGCTATCGGTTGCCAGCGCGGCCAGGCGCGTATCTTCGACGATGCTCACCGGCCGCCAATACGCGGCGGTCGGCGTTTCCCCCGTCCATTCGTCCTTGAGCACCTTCGCAAAGCTCTTGCCGGGCTGTCCGGCATAGTTTCCGGCCCAGGCGGGATTCACCGGCCCCTGGCTGAGCGGCAGTTGTTTTCCGGCCGCGTCCTGCGCCTCGACCACCAGGATCATGCTGCGCATCGGCGCATCGGTGGGCACATGATGTCCTGTCTTGTCGTTGGTGACGCTGACCGCCACCCGGAGCGTGTCGCCGTCGCGCTGCGCTGTGCTCGTCAACGTCACTGAGTTCTGCAACAGCTCCTCATCCGCAGCGCCCGGCATCCTGTGGTCGTGCAGGGTCGCATAGTCGCGCGTCAGGCCGCCGCGTTCCGGGAACACGAAGTAGGCCGCCTCCGACGCCGGCATGTGGCATTGCTGGCAGGTTTGGCCGGTCTCGGGATCGCTATAGGGGCTTTCCAGCCATTCGCCGTAGGAGTTGTAGATCAACGTGCCGCCCGTCACCGTCCCCGGGCCGACGACGCCACCGAAGACGCCGTAATGGCACGGCGCGCAGAACTCGCTCTCAGATTCCAGCGGCAAGTAGCTGACGCGACGCGCCACATCGACCAGCGTGCCGTAGAAGATCTGCTCGCCGTCGGCAGGACGCGTCAGCCGCATCGAAAGGATCCCCGGCATATCGGGGAAGGGCAGTCGGGTGTGCGGGTCGACGATCACGTCCGCGACCTTATGGCAGAAATCGCACGTCACCCCTTCGGCGCCATCGCCCGAAGAAACCAACGGGCGAGTGTTGGCTTTGACCCGGCCGGCCGAGCGTTCGACGGTCAGGTCGGTGTGGCAACCCGACCAGGCGCAATTAACGTCATTGGGCACCTTGGATGCCACCGGGGTATGGCAGGCCGCGCAGTTGCCGGACCGATCGGGGGTGTCCAACTGGAAGCCTGGACCATAATGGGGTAGATTCGGGTCAGGCGGCAAGGCTTTGCCCGCGGTGCCCCACTTCGTGGGTTGGCCGGCAGCGCCGTCGACATTCTTGCCGGTGTAAATGGTTAGGAAACGCGGGTTCACGGCCGCCTGCGAATGGGCATCGGCCTGCCATTCGGGATACTCCCGGTGACACAGGCCGCAGCTTGCCGTCCCCTGCACCCCCTCAAAAGAGAACCAGGGGTATGCGGTGTTATCCCTGTCCGGCAGCAGCTTCAGGGTGACGGTGACCGCGGTCCCGGCTTGCCGTTCTGCTGCACCGAGATCCAGGGTGGTCCAGCCCACATAGTGACCCGCGGACCAGGCAGTCAGCGTGATGGGGCGCGCAGCCGTGATGCCACGCAAGGTGAAAGCGCCGTTCTCGTCCGCCAGGGTCTGGTCCGCATTCCCCTGCACCTGAATGATCGCGCCTGCCACCGGCCCTGCAGCATCCGCAACAATCCCCGAGATAGTCTGCAGGGCTTCCGCCGGGCCGACGGAAGCCGCGCCGGCATCGAGAGCAGCCGTAGCTGCCGGAGGGGGCGTCGCGCCGGTCGGCGCCGCTGCCGGCGGCAGCGAGGCACATCCTGCCAGAAGCAGCACCAGCAGCGCACAGCCAAGTGTCGCCGTGATTGCCTGTCTCATCGTTGTCCTAATTGACCGCGTAGGGATCGGCGGCGTCGCGCAGGCCGTCGCCCAGGAAGTTGAAGCCCAGCACCGCCATCACGATGAAGACGATCGGCGCCAGAATCCAGGAGTTCTGGCCCAGGGTCTGAATGTCCTGGGTGTTGCGCATCAGCAGGCCCCAACTGATCAGCGGCTCGGTGATGCCGATCCCCAGGAAGCTGAGAAAGGATTCGGCCAGGATCACACCGGGAATGGTCAGGGTCAGGATGACGATCACATGGCTCAGCGTGTTGGGATACAGGTGGCGGAAGATGATCCGGGCATCCGAGGCGCCCATCTCCTTGGCCGCCAGGACGAAATCGCTGTTGCGCAGCCCCAGCACCTTGCCGCGCACCTCGCGCGCCAGAGTGGTCCACGACAACATGGCGAAGATGATCGCCATCACCACAAAGACGGTAAATGAATCGGTCGTCTTGGGAATCAAAGCTGCCAGCGCCATCCACAGCGGCAGTTGGGGAAAAGCTGCTACAAACTCGGTGAAGCGCTGGAGTACGTTGTCGATCCAGCCGCCATAATAGCCCGAAGCCACCCCGAGCACCGAGCCGATCACGATGCTGATGATGGTGCCGAATAAACTCATGGTCAGCGAGATGCGTCCGGCTTCACAGGTTTTGCCCCACAGGTCCCGACCCATCTTGTCGGTGCCCAGGATGAAAATCGTGCCGCCTTCTTCCACCCCATACAGATGCAGGTTGCTGGGGATCAGCCCCAGGATCTTGTACTCCGGGCCGCGGACGAAAAACTTGACCGGATACATCTTGCTGGTATCCTCGACCCACATGACCTGGAAAGTCTTGGGATTCAAGGTGTAGGCAGAATTGTAGACGAAAGGCGTCAGGTGGAGTTTGCCGCCAGCGTCGATGAAATGGATCTTTTGGGGCGGGATGAAGGTCTTTTCCAGGTCGATGCCGTATAACGAGGTCGGGCTGAAGAAATCGGCAAAAATGGCCAGCATCGCCAGGACCACAACCAGGAGCCCGCCGACGATCGAGACCTTGGAGCGGCGAAAGCGACGCCAGACAAGCTGAAGATAGTTCTCGTTGACTTCGTGCACGATAGCTTTCTTGCGGGCTTCCGCAGTGTCAATGATTTCGTCACGCATCATGTTTCTCCCTCCCGCGGTCAACTGTAACGGATGCGCGGGTCGAGGATAGCCAGCGACAGGTCGGACAGCAGGTTGCCGATCAAGAGCAAGGCCCCGTACATCAAGAGCAAGGAGCCCGAGATGTAAATATCCTGATTGATCAAGGAGTTGTAAAAGAGGGGTCCCATGGTCGGCAGGCCCAAGACGATAGCCACTTCCAGCTCGCCCTGCATCATGTAGGGCAGGACCGTGCCCTGGTAAGCGACGATCGTGTGGAGGGCATTGGGCACCGCATGCTTCATGATGACCGTGCCTTCCTTCAGCCCCTTGGAGCGCGCAGTCTGCACATATTGGGCGCCGAGCACATCCAGCAGGTTGGCGCGCATCACGCGCAGGTTGCGGGCCACACCACCCAGCCCGGCGATGAGAATGGCCGGCCAGATATGCCTGAACATGTCCAGCACCTTGTCCCAGCTCCAGGGCGCCATCACATACGCCGGCGAGTAGAAGTTGGAGAGGCTGGGCTGCCTGAAGACGATGACCATGACATACATGATGATGATCGCGATCGAAAAACGCGGCATGGAGGTGAACAGAAAGGACAAGATAGCCCAGAAATTATCCCAGAAGCCGTATTTGCGGGGCGCTACAAAGATCCCCACCCCCACTCCGATCACGGTCGAAAGAAAGTGGGCGATCAATGCCAGCAGCAGGGTCTTGGGCAGGCGTTCGGCAATCAGCTCCCCCACGTCCCTTTGGTAGGCAAAGGACCAACCGAACTTGCCCTGTGTGACGATGCCTTTCGCCCAATTGATGAATTGGCCCACGATGGGTTGGTCCAGGCCATATTGCGCGCGCACGATCTGGGCGGACTTGACGGCTTCGTCGTAAGGCGTGCCGCGGTCGACTAGAAACTGTTGGTATCGGCTGGCGAAGTCTCCCGGGGGCAGCTTGATGACGACGAAAGAAACGATGCCGATCCCGATGAGCAGGACGATCGCGATGAGCAGTCGGCGAAAAACGTAATTGAGCATGCCGCCTCCAGGAAACAACCTGAAATGGGTTGGAGGATGGCTCCTCCAACCCATTCAACCTGCAGGATTTACTTCGTATAGGTCGGGATGGTGTCCGGCCGGTTCTGCTTCAACTGGTCCGCTGCCGGGGTCCAGAGTTGATCCAGCAGGACGGCATCTTCCACCCAGGTGTACATGAACACCGGCGTGCCGTCCGGGATGTTCTTGACCCGCTTGGCCGTGCCCAGGCCGTAGCGGCTGACGAAGACGCCCATGTTGTAGACGTTCTTCGTGACGATGTTGTTGTACTCCGCCATCAAGGCCCGGCGTCCATCAGCATCAAAGGTGCTGCGGTACTTCTGCATGATGTCGATGAGGCTCTGCTCGAAGTCCATCAGCACGCGTGGATTCTCGCCCTCGTAGTGCCAGACAAAGGTCTTGGTGAGGGGCGCCAGGGCGGTCGGGTTGGTGAACGGCAGCGCGAAGGCCTGACCCTCGCGGTTGACCCGCAGATCCCAGTTGCCGGTCCGTTCCGCTTCGGCTCCGGTCGCGCTGTCCAGGAGCTTCATGTTGATCTTGATCCCGACCGCGCCCCACTGGTTGACCAGGGCTTCGGCGACGGACTGGGTCTCCTTCTGATCCACGGAAGCCCACAACTGCAGGACCACCGTTTGGCCGGCCATCGGGCCGGTCGTCCACTCCAGGAACTTGTCGTTGTTGGTGTCCTTCAGCCCGATCTCCGCCAGCAGCGCCTGGGCCGAGGCGACATCGTACGGATAGTAGACGACCGAGGTCTTATCGAACTCGGGCGCGCCGGGGAAGAGGCCGCCGGCCCAACCGCGCAGGAACGGGCCCTTCATGATGGATTGGGCGATGCCGTCACGGTCGGTAGCGTAGCTCAACGCCTGACGGAATTTCAGGTCGCGCATCAGCTCGCGCGCGGCCTTGTCGCGGTCATCCTTGGCGCCGAAGTCAACCGAAAAGTTGAAATCGACAGCGTAGCCCAGGGTTTCAGGGCCCCAGCTCACCTGGAACTTGGAGTCCGCGCCCGCAGCTTTGGTCATCATCTCGACGAAGCCCGAGGGGTTCTCCAGGTTGGTCAGGTCGCAGTCGCCTGCCAGCACGCACAGGTCGCGGCCGATGCCGCTGGCGCCCTGGCGGTACTGGATTTCATCGAAGTAGGGCAGTTGGTTGCCTTCCTCATCGACCTTCCAGTAGTAGGGGTTGCGGCGCATGATCAGCAGCTCGTCGGTCTTATATTCGGTGATGACCCACGGGCCCATGGTGACGATCGGCAGATTCGTGGGTTTCAGGGCATTCTGGAAGTCCGCGTACGAAGGCTTGGGGTCGGCGGTGCTCCACTTGGGGTGGAGGGCCTTGAGCTGGTGGGCCGGCATCACATGGAAGACGTCGGAGTGCATCAAGTAGAAGGCGTCTTTCGGCTTGGAAACCGGGAAGGTGAATTTGATGGTGTAGTCATCCACCTTTTCCAGCTTGGCCGGCTTGCCGTCCCATGTCCAGGAATCGATATGGCGGGAGCCAGGAACTTTGTCGTCCAGGACATAGCCTTCCCAGGTGAACATGACGTCATCCGCGTTGAACGGCACGCCGTCTGACCAGAAAGCGCCTTCGATCAGGTGCATGGTCAGCTCTTTGCCGTCCGCGGACCATTCCCAGCTCTTGGCGATTTCGGGCATGGGGTCGATGTCCTGATCAGCGCGGTACAGCGGCCCGGTCGCGACCAGCCCGCCGTAGCGGGTGGTGTAGGATTCGATCCCGAACCAGCCCATGGTGGCGCCGCCCAGATCGTTCCAGCCGGTGATCGGGCAGGCAAAGAAGCCGCGCCACAGGTCGCCATACGTGCCAATGCCATCCTTCATGCCGCTCTTCAGGTACACGGCAGGTTCCTTGGGCAAGCGCTTCTCAACCGGCGGCAGTTCGCCGGAAGCGACGAACTTATCCAGCGAGGGGGCTTGTTGATATTTCGGCAGCGCCTTGTAGGTTACGATCTGGTCGATGGGCAGCTTGTTGACTTCAGCGCCGCCCACATCCAGCTTGTTGGGATCGGGGTATGCGATCGGAGCCATGACTTCGCCGGCCGCAGGAGCGGGCGGGACTGCCGTCGGCTCGACCTTGACGGGTTCGGGGACCTTCGTTGGCTCGACTGCCTGGGGCGCCGCGGTCGGCTCGACCTTGGCGGGCGCAGGGGCTACGGTCGGTGTGACGCAGCCCGCCAGGAGCGCGCACAGCATCAGCACGGCCGTGAATTGCCACATCTTTGTGCGAGTGTTCACTTTTTTCCTCTCTTTTGCTCAACGATGAGCAGTTGTGACGCACCCGATGATATGGGGTCTGCATGCTGGGTGGCGCATGTAGGCCTGACTAGCGCTTCGTTTTTCGGCAATCACCTCCTTTATCCGAACGTCTGACGGCCGCGATCGTCGTCATACAGCCAGCAGGCCACTTGATGACCCGGCAGGAGTTCCCGAAGGGGCGGCCGCTGTTTGCTGCACACCGGCGTCACCCTGGTGCAGCGCGCGGCAAAAGCACAGCCTGGGATCACCTCCGAGGCCGACGGGACCATCCCACTGATCGGCACCAGGGCCTTCTGGCCCTTCCTACCCAACACCGGCACCGAATTCAGCAGGCCGACCGTATAAGGATGCAGCGGCGAATGGAAGAGATCATGCACGCCCGCCGCTTCCACCACCTTGCCCAGGTACATGACCGCGACCTGATCCGCAAGCTGCGACACGACGCCCAGGTTGTGGGTGATCAGGATGATCGAAGAGCCGAAGTCCGCCTGCAACTGGCGCATCAGATCGAGGATCTGCGCCTGGACGGTCACATCCAGGGCGGTGGTCGGCTCATCGGCGATCAGAATGGCGGGGTTACAGGAGAGCGCCAGGGCGATCATGACACGCTGGCGCATGCCGCCGCTCATCTGGTGCGGGTACTCATTCAGCCGCTGCTTGGGCGCGCTGATGCCCACCTTAGTGAGCATCTCCAGCGCACGGTTCATCGCCTCCCGGTGGCTGACATCCTGGTGAAGCTGCACGGTTTCGGCGATCTGTGCGCCCACGGTATAGAGCGGATTGAGCGACGTCATCGGTTCCTGAAAGACCATCGCGATCTCCGCGCCGCGGATGGCGCGCATCTCGGCGCCCTTGGGATCGAGGGTAGCAATGTTGACCCCTTCGCCCTTCCTGTTATACAGGTTGATCTGTCCATCGACAATCTTGCCTGGGGGGGAGGGGATCAGGCGCATGATCGACATGGCTGTGATGCTCTTGCCGCAGCCGCTTTCTCCGACAACGCCCAGCGTCTGCTTACCCCGCAGCGACAGATCCACCCCGTCAACAGCTCTAACGGTGCCGCCTTCAAGGAAGAAGTAAGTCTTGAGGTTGATGATATCGAGGATCGTCTCTTTTTCCGGATGGATCACTGCTGTCATGACGGCCATGTCCTTAGGATCAAAAGAACCGAGGCGCAGTCGCAACTATTAAAACGTTTCGGTGACGACGGAAAATATACCACGCTTCGCGACTGGTTGTCAAGCGTCCCTGCGGGGAAACAGGAATTCTCCATCAGCCTGACGAGCCTGCTGCAATCTCCGATCCCAGAATCAAGCTATCTCCAGCTTCAGCGTCACGATCTGGAACGGTCGCAACGCCAGTTCCATACCGCCATCCAGCCAGGACACGGATGCCACGTCTTCTTCCAGCAGGTTGCAGACCGCCGCGGCGCGCACCGGCAGCGAGCTGGACAGGCGGGCGCGGACGCGCGTGCCGTGGGCTTCATACAACCGTACGATCAGCGCGTCGGAATCTTCGGCTTTCTTGATCCAGTCGATCACGATGCCGGGAGCATCGATACTGAAAAACGAGACCTGGCCAGGAGGGGCGGACGTCCGGCCGACCAGCAGCGGCACATTGAAACAATAGGCTTCGGCCACGACGTCAGCCTGCTGCGGCGCACCTGGGTGCGGCAGCAGCGCGTACCGGAATGCATGATGCCCCATGTCGGCGCCCGGGTCCGGCAATTTGGGAGAGCGCAGCAGCGAGAGCCGCATCACGGAGCCGTGGACCGCATGACCGTATTTGCTGTCGTTCAGCAGCGCCACGCCGAAATCCGGCTCGGCCAGATCGGCCCACCGGTGCGCCGGCACCTCGAAGCGAGCCAGGTCCCAACTGGTGTTGAAATGCGTTGGCCGCTGGACGTGGCCGTATTGCGTTTCGTAGGTCGCAGCAGCGGCGCGTAACGCCAGAGGGAACTCGACCTTGAAAAACTTGTGCGTCTCGTACCACTCGACTTCGGCCGCAAAGTCCAGCCTGGGCGAGACCGCCGTCAGCGAGACCGTCTGAAGCAGGGTGCTGGCAGGGCTGAGTTGGTAAGCAAACTCGATCGCGACGCGCAGCGGGCCCGCCTCCATCACCCGCGCCGTCAGTGCGGGGCCCACGTCACTACGCTTCTCCAGGTGGAAGGCGTCTACGTCCCACGCATCCCAGTTAGCGGGGTTGTCGTCGAACAGCACGAACCGATTGCCCGTCCCGCCGGCCATGATATACTCGCGTCCGGCCCGCTTGTCGAACAGACTGGTCAGGCCGCCGCCCCGGTCGAAGGTCGCTCGCACCAGGTCGTTCTCCAGCACGAAGCCGATTTCGGATTCGGACACACGGGCCATCTCAAGCTGTGGCCGGTCTATGTCCGAGCCAGGGTGCGGCGCAAAAATCGTATACCCCAGCGACGGCGCGCTGACAATGCCCAGCGGCCGGCCGTCGGCGCCGACCTGGCTGGTCAGGACGCCAGCAGGTAGCGCGACGACCTCGGTTCGCGCGGCGCTCAGCGTGTTGATGGCATACAGTAGGGGCGAGGCACTCCCCGGCGGTTCTGCCTCTTCCACAGGTATTTCGTCAGGGGTGACAAGCTGGTCTGAGAGAGATATCGGCCGGAGTGCCTCGCCCCTACGATCAATCAAGGCGTCCAGGGCCTGCTCACGCAGCGCCGCCCCGTTCGCCAGCACCTCGGCATATTGCACGGCCGAGTCTTCGTAGACCTCGGCGATGGACGAGCCGGGGATGATGTCATGAAACTGATTGAGGAGCACCAGCTTCCATAGGCGCTCCAGCTCGGCTGCGGGATAGGCAAGGCCGGCGGTGCGGCTGGCGATGGCCGAGAGAAATTCGACGTCGTGCAGAAGCAGCTCGCTGCGCCGGTTGTCGCGCTTGTTGCGGGCCTGGGTGGTGTAGGTGCCGCGGTGCAACTCCAGGTAGAGTTCACCCGACCAAACCGTCGGCTCCTTGATATCGGCCTCAGCGCGGTCAAAGAACGCCTGCGGCGAACGCATCTGTACGCGCGGCAGGCCGTCCACGTCCCGCATGCGCTGAACCTGCTCCAGCATCGCCAGGGTGGGCCCGCCGCCGCCGTCTCCATAGCCGAAGAGCAGGTAGCTCTCGTTGGCCCGGTCGTGATCGCGGAAATTGGCGACGTTCTGCAATGCGTCCTTCACTGTCCCGCGCGCGTTATAGTCATCCAACGGCGGGAAGTGCGTGAGAACGCGGCTGCCATCCAGCCCTTCCCACAGGAAGGTGTGGGCCGGAAGCTTGTTGAACTGGTTCCACGAGAGCTTGATGGTGAGGAAGCGGCGGATGCCGGCCAACTGCATGATCTGCGGAAGCTGGGCCGCGTAGCCGAACACGTCGGGCAGCCAGAGCTCGCTGCAGGTGACGCCAAACTCCTGCTTGAAGAAACGCTGCCCGTAGAGGAACTGCCGGGCCAGCGACTCGCCGGTCGGGATGTTGCAGTCCATCTCGACCCACGCGCCGCCCGCGGGGATGAAGCGCCCCTCCGCGACGCGCGCCTTGATTTGCTCGTACAGCCCCGGCGCCTGGTCCTTGATCCAGGCGTATTGTTGGGCCTGGGAGCACGCGAAGCGATAGTCGGGGTAGTCCGCCATGTAGCGCACCGCGGTGGTGAAGGTGCGGATGCACTTGCGCCGCGTCTCGGCCAGCGGCCACAGCCAGGCCGTGTCGATGTGCGCATGGCCCACGGCCGACAGGTTATGCTGGCCATCGCCGTTGTGCGCGGCGAAGAAGCGCGCGGCGATCCCGCGCGCCGCCGGCCAGGTCGCGGCATCAGCAGGGTCGATCGCGTTGACCATGGCGTTGGCCGCCCACAGCGCCTGACCGCCGCGCGGGGTGTTGGCGGGCAGCTCGCAGGCCATGTCTGCAACCACCTGGAAATCCCAGAACAGATCCCAAGCCGCGCGGTCGAAGACCGCGATCTCGGCCTGGCGCAGCAGACCCAAATAAGTCGGCCCTGCCAGCTCGCTCGCCATGCCGAAAAGCCCGTTACAGGCAACCTCGACGTACAGCACGATCCGCTCTCCGCCCGCAGCATTTCTCGTCAGGCAATACTCGCCGCGCAACGGTCGCGCCGGCTCGGCCGACCAGCCGCTGCCCGAGCCGGTCAGACCTTGCAGCGGCTCGCCATCCTGCCAGATGCACGCCTCGGAGGTGGAGTCCCACAGCAGATGCACCTCGCGGCCGGCCCACGCAGCCGGGATCGCGATCTCAACGCGGCACCAGTGGGTGGACCACGGCGGCCCAAAGCGTTCACCGGCCTGGATAGGACGATACGCGCCCTGCATCGCCTCGGCATAGCTGATGCGTCCCGGCGCGGCATAGGCCGCCAGCGTCACCGGCGCGCGTTCAGTGTAGAGAATGTTTTGCAGCGTTGCCGCAAATGCCCGCAGGCGCTGCCGGGTGAGTTCGATGTGTTTTTGCATGGGGACACCTCAAGGGACGGGTTACAAACCCGCCCCTACAGATCAATCCATTCTGCTTTTGTCACGCGTGCCAGCTCCAGCGGGGAGATGCGCAGCAGCGTATGATCGTCTCCGCCGCCGCCATAGATCGCATCCCAGGCCAGCACGCCTTTGTCCAGAAGCGTCGGCAGCGGCGCCGGATGGCCAAAAGGCGGGACCCCGCCGGCCGGATAACCGGTCAATTGCAGCACGGCCTCGGGGTCAGCCAGCTTGACCTGTTTCTTGCCCACGCCGAAACGATCCGCCAGCGGCCGGCGGTCGACGGTCGTATCGCCGCTGGCGATGACAAGCACCGGCTGCTCTTTGACCAGGAACAACAGCGATTTGATGATCTGCCCGGTGGCGACGCCTAACGCAGCAGCAGCGGCCGGCACGGTAGGCGTTTCGACCGTCATCGGCACGATTTCGGACGCGATGCCTTGTTCGGTGATGAACTGGCCGAGATCGGTTGGCGTGAGCGTTCTTTCCATACAAAAAGTCGGCCCCATAGACGATTTCGTTTTCCAAACCAGGTTTCTGCGAGAAACCTGGTTTGGAAAACGAATTACCGTCTGACGAACGTCCCTTCCTGCAGGTCACGCAGCGCCTGGAGGATCTCCTCGCGGGTATTCATCACGAACGGGCCATAGCGAAAGATCGGCTCGTTGGCGGGCTGACCCGACATCAGCAGGAAGCGGACCGCTTGTTCCCCGGTGCGCGCCTCGACCGCGTCGCCGTCGCCGAACAGCAGCAGCTTCGGTCCCCGGACGATCTGGCCGCCCAGCGCACCCTCGCCTTCGAAGACGTATGCTAACGCCGTGTGGCCGCGCGTGACGGGGAACGCGAAGACGCTGTGGGCTGGCACAGAAACATCCAGGTAGATCGGATCGGCCGCGATTTCGGTGACCGGTCCGGTCACGCCATCAGCCAGACCGGCAATGACGCGGATAACCACACCGTCGGGCCGCGTGACCTGCGGGATGGTTTCGGCCGCAACCTCCTGGTAGCGCGGGCGCGACATCTTCAGCCGGGCCGGCAGATTGACCCAAAGCTGGAAGCCCTCCATCCGGCCATCGGGCGCCTGCTGGGGCATCTCCTCGTGCATGATGCCGCCCCCGGCCGTCATCCATTGCACGTCGCCGGCCTTGATCACGCCTGCGTTGCCCAGGCTGTCGCGATGCGCGACCGCGCCGACCAGCATGTAGGTAACCGTCTCGATGCCGCGGTGCGGGTGCATCGGGAAGCCGGCCATGTAGTCAGCGGGATCATCTGAGCCGAAGTGGTCGAACAGCAGGAACGGATCGGGGAAATCCAGGCTGCGGCCTGGGAAGCTGCGCTTCAGCCGGACGCCCGCGCCTTCCATTACGCTCTGCGGCTCGATGGTGCGTTGTACTTGTCGTGTTTGATCTGTCATGGCTTTGCTCCAGTTGGTCGGTTTTCAAACGAAGTATCACGCAGCAGTTTACCCGATTTTCCGATGAAAGCCAAACACCCCAGCAATCTGCGGCTGCTTGCCTAAACCATTTTGCGATGTTACACTGCGCGCGGCGCCCCCATCCTCCCATTCCAAAGGTATCTGCTTTTATGGATGCGATCCAACCCTTCTCTGCCTGGTATTGCTGTATCCGCGGCTGTCCCGGCCGCTATGACGTTTTCTCCGTCATCTACCGCTGCCCAGCCTGCGGCGGCCTGCTGGAAGTCACCCACGACGCAGCCGCCCTCGCAGCCGCACATTCCGGCCCCGAATGGCAGAACCTGTTTGACGGGCGCGCTCGCATCGGCGCATCCATTTACCGCGACGGCGGCAACACGCAATACGGAATACGCAGTACGTCAGGGGTTTGGGCGAAACACGAATGGGTGCTGCCCCAACTCAACCCGGAGAATATCGTCACCCTGGGCGAAGGCTACACCCCCCTCCTGCCGTCGCCGAGACTAGGCAAGGCGTTGGGGCTGGACGACCTGTGGGTCAAGCAGTGCGGGGTCAGCCACACCGGCTCGTTCAAGGACCTGGGGATGACTGTGCTGGTGAGCGCAGTCAACCAGATGATGGTCGGTAGGGGCGGGGCCACCCCGCCCCTACCATGCCCCGTGCGCGCGGTCGCGTGTGCGTCCACCGGAGACACCTCGGCCGCGCTGGCCGCCTACGCCGCAGCCGCCGGCATCCCGGCCATCGTCTTCCTGCCCAAAGGCAAGATCAGCACCGCGCAGCTCATCCAGCCCATCGCACACGGCGCGCGCGTTCTGGCGCTCGACACCGACTTCGACGGCTGCATGACGATCGTGCAGGAAGTGACGCGCGACAACAGCATCTACCTGGCCAACTCCATGAATTCCCTGCGCGTCGAGGGGCAGAAGACGGTCGGCATCGAGATCGTGCAGCAGCTCGGCTGGAACGCACCGGACTGGATCGTGCTGCCCTCCGGCAACCTCGGCAACATCTCGGCGCTGGCCAAAGGGCTGGCGCTGGCGAAGGAGCTGGGCCTGATCGGCCGCGTGCCCCGCCTTGCCGCGGCGCAAGCCCAACGCGCGAACCCGCTCTACCAGGCCTACCGGCGCGGGTTCGGCCGGCTGGCGCCGGTCACCGCGGGCGCGACCGCCGCCTCCGCCATCCGCATCGGCAATCCCGTGAGCTACGAGAAGGCGGCGCGGGCGCTGCAAGACTTCGATGGCGTGGTGGAGCAGGCGGACGAGAACGAGTTGGCGGATGCCGCGGCGCTGGCCGACCGCGCCGGTCTCTACGCGTGCCCGCACACCGGCGTCGCGCTCGCCGTCGCAGGCAAGCTGGCGCGGCAGGGCGTGATCCAACCGGGCCAGCGCGTGGTGGTCATTTCCACCGCACACGGGCTGAAGTTCAGCGAGTTCAAGGTGGGCTACCACGAGGGAACCCTCGCCGACGTGGCCGCCCGCCACCGCAACCCGCCGGTGGAGCTGCCGGCGGATGCAGGCGCGGTGAAGGCGGATATTGAGCGGTGGTTGGGCGATTGATTCGCTTGTTTCGCTCCGATCGGAATCAAGGAGGTGCTAGGGTGAACACGAAACATTGGGCTATTGTCTTGATGCTGTTCTTCACCCTGATGGTGGAACCCCCGCTCGCAGTTGCGGCGAGCCATCCTTCAGCGAAGCCGCCTTCCGGCGCCTGGTCGGCGCCGGGCAGAGAAACAGGTTCCCTTGAGATTCCATACTCCACAGGCAGTCCATGGATCCAGGTTACCAGCCCAGTCACCAATAGCGATTGGTATCTGAACTCGGTGACGATGGTATCCAGCAATGAAGGTTGGGCGGCGGGCGGCAAAGGAATGTCTGCCAATGGAATCCTATACGGCCCCTTCATCTTACGCTGGAACGGGAAGACCTGGAGTCAGATGAGTATTTCCGATTCCGGCTCCCAAAATTACGACCTGCACTCGCTAGCAATGATATCAGCCAACGACGGCTGGGCAGCGGGCGGAGCGGATGCATTTGGCGCTGTTCTGCGCTGGGATGGCAACACGTGGAGCAGGTGGAGGACCGTCGCTACCAATCTGAGATCCCTGGCCATCCTCTCACCCACGGATGTATGGGCGGTCGGAGGCTACCGTAATTGCGCGGGTGTTCCATGCAGTGTTGCTTCTGCAACAGGTCATTGGAACGGGACTGCTTGGCTTGAGAAGTACGACTATCATTGGTACAGACTGTATTCGGTCGCGATGGTTTCGCCTGATGATGGCTGGGCAGTCGGCCAGCTCGGCGAGATTAAGCACTGGGATGGAAGCAAATGGACTGACGTAGGCAGCTATGGCAGCTCTTCGACGCTGTATTCAGTGGCGATGGTTTCGACGAATGATGGCTGGGCGGTCGGTTACTCTGGTCGCATTCTGCATTGGGATGGCAGCCATTGGAGTCAGGTAACCAGCTCCGTGAGCAATAACCTGAACTCCGTGGCGATGGTTTCATCGAGTGATGGTTGGGCGGTCGGGGATAACGGCACAATTCTGCATTGGAACGGAAATGCGTGGGACCAGGTAAGCAGTCCAGTCACTCAGACGCTGAAATCAGTCACGATGCTCTCGGCCAATGAAGGTTGGGCGGTGGGAGCAAGCGGCGTAATCCTGCATTACACGAATTTCCACGATGTCTTCTTGCCCATGCTGATGCGCTGATAGGGCATCCACTGTATCATGCGAACGGGAGCACAAGGCTTATGGAGCTTACAGAAGGACTCTTACCACGTGATGGTTTCGTTATTCGCTACTGGACCGGCGGCCAGGCGGACGCGCCGCTGGTCGTCTTCACCCACGGCGCGACGGTAGACCACCATGAGTGGGATGCCACCCTGCCAGTAGTCGGCGAGCGTTTCCGCGTCCTGGCGTGGGATGTGCGGGGCCACGGCCTCTCGCGGCCCGCGGACTTCTCTCTCGCCGCCGCCATCGACGATCTGCTGGCGCTGCTCGACGCGCTTGGGGCGACACAGGCCGTCTTCGTCGGCCACTCGATGGGCGGCAACCTGCACCAGGAGCTGGTCTTCCATCACCCCGAACGGGTCAAGGCGCTGGTTTGCCTGGACTGCACGTGGAACTTCCAGAAGCTCACTGCGCTGGAATCTTTCGGCCTACGCCTCGCCGGGCCGATCTTCAAGCTCTATCCGTACAAGCTGCTGGTGGATCAGTCGTTGGCCATGACGGCAACGTCGGCGGCATCGCAGGCGCTCCTGCGCCGCGCTGTGGAGAGCCTGAGCAAGGACGAGTTCATCCGGATCATGCTGGCGACTTCCGCGTGCCTGCACTATGAGCCCGGCTACCGCATCGACAAGCCGCTGCTGCTGATCGTCGGCGACAAGGACGCGACGGGGAACATCCGCAAGATCATGCCGATCTGGGCCCAGCAGGAGCCCGACTGCCGCTTCGTGGTCATCCCCAACGCCAAGCACGCGGCCAATCTCGACGATCCGGATCTGTTCCACCAGGTCCTGCTGGATTTCCTGCTGAGCGGGCCGCTAAAAGACTGTTAATAAAACAAGGGTTATGAGCCGCTTTGCAGCTCATAACCCTCGCCCCAGACAAAGAGCTCGGCGTCCGCGTCATCCGCGCTCGTCCGCGTCCGATTCTTTCGCTCAGTCGGCGTGCAGGTTGATGTAGCCCAGCGGCGCGCGCGTGATCTGCTCGACCGGCATTACGTCAACCAGTTCGTAGGAACGTGAGCCAAGGCCCAGTTTCTCGCCATACTCGACGACCTTGTAGGGGTCCTTGAGTGGACCGTGCAGATGCTGGAAGGGATGTCCCTCCGTGTACCAGGGCTCCATCGAGAGCGGCACGTTTTCTTCGATCAACTTACTCTTGGCGATCATATCCAGCGCGGCCTGGTCGATGGCCACGATGTCGTCCGAGCCGAAGATGCCCACGTCGGGCAGGATCGGCATGCCGGTGAAGCCGAAGCAGTCGCAGACGGGCGTCATGTGCGTGCCGAGGCTGATGAAGGTCGTTTTGCCTGGCGCAAAGGTGGACAGGCTGAGGCTGACCGAGATGGCGCAGGCCTCCTGAAAGGCATGGAAGTTGACCGGATCGATCTTCAACGAGCCGGCGGGCGCCACCTTCAGGCAGCGGCCGCACTGGTTGCAGTTCTCAATGTGCAGGTGCAGGCCGTCCGGGTTTTCCTTATCTTGCGCGACAGCGCCGTGCGGGCAGATATCGATGATGGCCTGGCGGACCTGGGGGTCTGGACACAGCTCGGGGAACCAGTACGGGTCGAAGTGACAGGTATCGTGCATCGCGCTGCGGGTGGTCTGCATCATGCAGCCCAACGCCAGGTTCTTGAAGGCTCCGCCGAAGCCGCACGAGGGATGACCCTTGAGATGCGAGAAGTCGATCAGGAACGAAGCATCCTGGATGCCGCCGCCCACCAGCCAGTCGGTAATGTTTTTGAATGGATGCGTGTGCCGGTAGTAGTAATGCTCATCCAGGCCGCCGGTGGGGAAGATCGAGCAGCCCAGGGTTTCGGCGGTGTAGCCGCGCTCGGCGGCATCGCCGGCCGACCAGTTCAGATCGACGATGAAGGGCTTGCCGCCCCCGTCCTTGACGGCCTTCACCACCCGGCGCACGAACACAGGATGCAAGGTCGAATAGCCGACGTTGCCGCCCAGGTGCATCTTGATGGCGACATGCTCGCCCTTGACCCGATCGCGGATCGCCAGCTTGTCCACGATCAGATCCAGCTTGATCGGCAGCGTTTCGTTGGCTTCCAACCGGGCCTGACGGGGGGACGCGTAATAGACGATACTTGGCATGGGTTCCTTCCTCCGTTATAGTAAGGCAACTAGCGAAATGATTCTTTTGCAGGCCCTAAGTATCCCGCGCCGGGAGGGATTTGTCAAACAAGACCGAAAACAAGGAGATTCGCGTAAATGCACCTGCTCAGCATCAACATCGGCACTGCCCGACCCATCGATGAGACCAGACCCTTCGACCAGACCGGCATCTTCAAGCTGCCGGTGGCCGGCCCGATCAGCATCACCCGCGAGGGCCTCCCCGGCGATGCCATCCTCAGCACCCGGCATCACGGCGGGCCCGATCAGGCCGTGTATGTCTATGGGGGCGCGGACTACGATTGGTGGGCGGCCGAGTTGGGCCAGCCGCTCGCGCCCGGTACGTTCGGCGACAACCTGACCATCAGCGACCTTGAGAGCGCGACCCTGACCATCGGCGACCGCCTGCATATCGGCGACGTAGTTCTGGAGGTGACCGCGCCGCGCATCCCTTGCGATACGTTCGCGCGGCGGATGGGCGATCCCCATTTTGTGCAGCGGTTTCACGCCGCGGAGCGGCCGGGCTGCTATTGCCGTGTGATCCGTCCAGGCGAAATCGAAGCCGGGCAGCCGGTGACGCTGGCGCCATATGCGGAGGAACCGGTGGCCTTGATCGAGGTCTTCCGAGATTATTACAAGCCGGATCGCTCGCCGGCGGCCATTCGACGGTTCCTGGCCGCGCCGCTTGCCATCCGCGCTCGCGCTGCCAAAGAACGCCAGCTTCGGGAATCGCTGCGCTGCGAGGGTTGATAGATCACCATCAAGGGGAATCGATGAGCACAGAGAACCTACGCTACGACCGGATCGATCCTGTTTGCGCCGCGCGCGCCGAGGAACTGCTGACGCGCATGACGCTGGCCGAGAAGGTGGGCCAGTTGGTGCAGATCGCGCCCTGGATCCGGTTCGACCCCAATGAGATCGCGGCCCAAATGAAAAAAGCCGAGGAGACCGGCCAGCCCTTCGAATTTGTGCGCAGGCCGCGGCCCGACCTGGAAGATCAGGTTCGCTCAGGCAGCGCAGGCTCGATCCTCAACCTCTCCGACCCGCGCCGGATCAATCGGCTCCAGCGGATCGCGGTGGAGGAGTCGCGGCTGGGCATCCCGCTGATCATCGGCTGCGATGTGATTCACGGCTTCAGAACCATCTTTCCGATTCCGCTCGCCGAGTCGTGCACCTGGGACCCGGCGCTGCTGGAACGAGCCGCACGCGTGGCGGCCGAAGAGGCGTCGGCGTCGGGCATCGACTGGACCTTCGCGCCGATGGTGGACATCGCGCGCGATCCGCGCTGGGGGCGGATCGCTGAGGGCGCGGGCGAGGATGTCTTCCTGGGGTGTGAGCTGGCCGCGGCACGCGTACGCGGCTTTCAGGCGGCGGATCTGACCAGCGGCCGGCGGATCGTGGCCTGTCCCAAGCACTATGTGGCCTACGGCGCGGCCGAAGCCGGCCGCGACTATAACACCGTCGATATCTCCGCGCGCACCCTGCGCGAGGTGTATCTGCCGCCCTTCAAGGCCGCGTTCGATGCAGGCGCGGGCAGCGTGATGAGTTCCTTCAACGAGATCGGCGGCGTGCCGGCCACCGTCAACGCGTTCACCCTGCACACGGTGCTGCGCGACGAATGGGGCTGGGCGGGTGTGACCCTCAGCGATTACGAGGCGGTGCGCGAGCTGATCCCACACGGCGTGGCCGCTGATCTCAAAGAAGCTGCGCAGCTCAGTATCCTGGCCGGGCTGGACATGGATATGGTGGCCGACGGCTATGCCGATCACCTGGCGGAACTGGTAGACGAGGAGCGCGTACCGATCGCGTTAGTAGACGAGGCAGTGCGCCGCGTGCTGCGCCTGAAGATCGGGCTCGGCCTGTTCGAGCGCCCATATGTGGCTGAGGGCCTGGCCGATCGGATCATCCTGCGCGATGACTTCCGTGACCTGGCGCTGCAGGTGGCCCAAGAGTCGATGGTGCTGTTGAAGAACGATGGGGACTTACTTCCGCTGCCGGCTGGGGAACGGCGCATCGCGCTTATCGGCCCGCTGGCCGACAACCGGCGCGACTTGCTCGGCGCCTGGGCCATCAACGGCCGGCCGGAGGATGTGGAGACGGTGCTGGAGGGCATGCACGCGTATCAGGGAGACCACCTGGAACGAGGGACGAACGACGAACCACGAGAACTCGAAGGCATACGCGCGGCGTCGAGCCTGACTTACGTGCAGGGCTGCTCGATTGCCGGAGAGGGGCGGGCGGACATCGCCGCGGCGTTGAAAGCCGCCGACGCGGCAGATGTGGTGGTGCTTGTGCTGGGTGAAAGCGCCGGCATGAGCGGCGAGGCGCACTCGCGCGTCCACCTGGGCTTGCCCGGCCGGCAGCAAGAGCTGGCCGACGCGCTCGCCGCGACCGGCAAGCCGCTGGTTGCCGTGCTGATGAGCGGCCGGCCGCTGGTGATCCCGCGCCTGGCCGAGCAGGCGACCGCACTCCTGGCGGCCTGGCATGGCGGCATCCGGGCGGGCCACGCGGTCGCCAACCTCCTGTTCGGCGCGGCAGCCCCTTCCGGCAGGCTGACGGCAAGCTGGCCGCGCGCCGAAGGTCAGATTCCGGTCTACTATGCCCATAAGAACACCGGCCGGCCCGCGGCCGAGGCCGGAACCAGGCAGTTCGCCGAGGTGTTCAAGTCCGTCTACATGGATGAGCCCAACTCGCCGCTCTTCCCCTTCGGCTACGGCCTGGGCTACACGACCTTTGACTATCGCAACCTGGACGTCGAGACGCCCGGATTAAGTGTTGATGGAATGTTGGTCGTGAGCGCGCAGGTCGTAAACACCGGCGCGCGGGCCGGCGTCGAGGTTGTGCAACTCTACGTACGTGACCTGGTGGGCAGCGTAACCCGCCCCGTGCGCGAGCTGAAAGGGTTCCAGCGCGTGGCGCTGCAGCCGGGCGAGGCGCGCATCGTCCGCTTCGAGCTGCCGGTGCGCGAACTGGGATTCTTAGGGCTTGACCTGGATTATCGGGTGGAACCGGGGCAGTTCAAGGTCTGGATTGGACCGGACTCGACCCGCGGGTTGGTGGGGGAGTTCGAGGTGCGGTGAATAACAGCCGGAGGAAGCATCGTGAAAATCATTGTGGTTTACGAATCTCTGTGGGGCAACACCGCCGCCATCGCCCGCGCGATCGCGGCAGGCATCGGGCCTGAAGCGCAGGCCCTCTCGACTGCGGAGGCGACCGCGGAGGCGCTGGCTGGCGTCGATCTCATCGTAGCAGGGGCGCCGGTGCTCGCCTTCAGTCTGCCATCGGACAAGATCCGCGAGAGCATCCGCGTGGATCCGCGCCACGCGTCGACGTCGCCCGATTTCTCGCACCCGTCGATGCGCGCGTGGCTTGCCGCGCTGCCCGCTGGCCGCGGCCGCTCGGCTGCATTCGAGACGCGCATCTGGTGGTCGCCCGGCGGCGCCACGGGCGCGATCGTGCGCGGGCTGGAGCGCGCGGGATACCGTTCTGCTGGGAAAGCGCAGCGCTTCATCGTCAAAGGCACCTACGGCCCGTTGCGCGACGGCGAGTTGGAACGCGCCCGGCTCTGGGGAGTCGAGCTTGCCAAAACAATAGCACAAAAGTAATCGAATGGAATAAACATTATGAATGAAACTCTCCAAATTCTGCTCAATCGCAAGTCAGTGCGCGCATATGAGGCACGGGAGATCGGCGCCGATGAGCGGGATGTGATCCTGCAGGCGACCCTGCGCGCGCCCACCGCAGGGGCCATGATGCTGTACACGATTATCGAGGTAAGCGACCAGGCGGCAAAGGACATCCTTGCCCGGACGTGCGACAACCAGCCGTTTATTGCCAAGGCGCCGCTCGTCCTGCTCTTCCTGGCCGATTATCAGCGCTGGTTCGACTACTATCTGCTATCGGACGTGGAGGCGTTTTGCCGGCGCAGAGGCGAGCCGATGCGAAAGCCCCAGGAAGGCGACCTGTTCCTGGCGTGCTGCGATGCGCTGATCGCTGCCCAAACGGCGGTCGTTGCAGCCGAATCGTTGGGCATCGGCTCCTGCTATATCGGCGACATCATGGAGAACTACGAAGTTCACAGGGATCTCTTCCAGCTGCCCCAATATACCTTTCCGATCTGTCTGCTCTGCTTCGGCTACCCCACTGAGTCGCAGAAGCATCGGGCGATGACGCTGCGCTTTGACCGGGAGTTCATCGTTTTTAAGGATCGGTACCGAAGGCTGAGTCAGGACGACTTCACTGAGATGTATCAGGACTTGCAGGAGCAGTTCCTGACAAGATCAAGCCGCGCCGAGGGCATTGACAACGTCGGGCAGGCCACGTACGTAAGAAAACTCAATGCGGACTTTACAAAAGAGATGACCCGCTCTGTGCAAGCCATCCTCCAGTCCTGGAAGTCATCGTGAGGGCGTGCATCCTGAGATGGGGTGTGCTAGAATGGCACTACGCATATAAAATGCGTGCGGAGCTGCACCCATGAAGTCCAATGTCGCAAGAGCGCGCGATAGCCGCTATCGGCAGGGCGAAGAGATTGCCAACAGCATCACCCATGGTGTTGGGGTCGTGCTCTCGATTGCCGGGCTGGCAGTGTTGACGGGTTTCGCCAGCGTCTTCGGATCCGTGTGGCATATCGTCAGCTGCAGCATCTACGGCGCCACGCAGATCATTCTGTACACCGCCTCGACCCTCTATCACAGCATCCCGCAGCCGCGCGCCAAAGCTCTGCTGCGCCGCCTCGATCATGCCGCGATCTTTCTGCTGATCGCCGGCACCTATACGCCCTTCACCCTGGTCAGCCTGCGCGGTTCGTGGGGCTGGTCCCTCTTCGGCCTGATCTGGGGCCTCGCTCTGGTGGGCATTGCGCTGCAAGGCGTTCTGATCCGCTACGGTCCTCTGGTCACTGCCCTGCCCTACTTGGCGATGGGTTGGGTGGCAGTGGTCGCGATCAAGCCCATCCTGGCGGCGGTCGCGCCTGGCGGCCTGGCACTGCTGGCTGCCGGCGGGGTGGCCTATACGCTGGGCAGCGTCTTCTACGTTTGGCGGCGCCTGCCCTACCATCACGCGATATGGCACATCTTCGTTCTGGCCGGCGGCGTCCTACATTTCTTTGCGATTTTGTTTTACGTTATTCCTTTACAGGGGTTATGATGACAATCACTACACTGGCCCTGCCTCGCAGCAGTCCGGAGGCCCAGGGCATCCCATCGGCCGCCATTGCGGCGTTCGTGGAAGCGGTTGAACAGCACAACTGTGGTCTGCACAGCTTCATGTTGTTGCGGCACGGCGCCATAGTAGCCGAGGGCTGGTGGGCGCCTTATGGGCCGGATGACCCCCACATGCTCTTCTCGCTGAGCAAGAGCTTCACCTCGACCGCGGTCGGCATGGCGGTGGCCGAGGGGCGTCTCTCGATTGATGATCCGGTGCTGTCCTTCTTTCCCCAGGAGGCGCCGCGCAAACCGGGCGAGAACCTGGCCGCGATGCGGGTGCGGCATCTGCTGTCCATGTCCACCGGGCACGATCATGACACAACCGAGCACTTCTACCGGCGTCCGGATGGAAATTGGCCCAAGGCATTCCTTGCCCGTCCGGTGGCGCACCCGCCGGGCACGCATTTCCTCTACAACACCGGCGCCACCTACATGCTCTCCGCGATCATACAGCGAGTGACCGGGCAGACGCTGCTGGACTATCTTGGGCCGCGGCTGTTCGCGCCGTTGGGCATCGAGGGCGCGACGTGGGAGACCTGCCCGCGTGGGGTCAACACCGGGGGCTTCGGCCTCAGCATCAAGACCGAGGACATCGCCCGGTTCGGCCAGTTGTATCTCCAGCGAGGCGCCTGGCAAGGAAGACAGCTCGTGCCGGAGGCCTGGGTGGCAGCCGCTTCCGCCAAGCAGGTTTCCAACGAGATGAATACGGAGATCGACTGGCAGCAAGGGTATGGCTACCAGTTCTGGCGCTGCCGCCACGGCGCGTACCGCGGGGATGGCGCGTTCGGCCAGTTTTGCGTGATCTTGCCTGAGCAGGACGCCGTCATAGCAATCACTGCTGGAACACCGAACATGCAGGCAGTGCTCGACCTGGTCTGGGAACACCTGCTGCCGGCGCTGGGGCCGGCGCCGCTGCCCGAAGACGGTCCGACGCACGCAGCGTTGGGGCTTAAGTTAGCGAGTTTGGCCTTGCCGGTTGTGCCGGGCGCACCTCTAACAACGCTGGCGGCCCAGGTGTCGGGCCAGTGGTACGCCTTCGACGGACCGCGCACGCCGTGGCAGGCGCTTACGTTCGAATTCCAGGGGGGTCAGGCGCTCTGCACCATGCGCGATCAGTTCGGTGAACACCCGGTGGCATGCGGTCAGGGCGCGTGGGTAAACGGGATCACCGCGTGGAACCTCACGCTATCACCGAGCAAGACCCGCACTGCCCCGCAGTCGCAACCTGTGGCGGCAAGCGGCGCCTGGATCGCCGCTGACACCTATGAGATGAAGCTGGTTTATACTACAACCCCATTCTGCTTAACGTTGACTTGTACGTTTGGACATGATAAGCTTAGGCTCAAGCCCAGAGTAAACGTATCTTTCGGTCCAACCGAATTTCCGCAGTTGACCGGCAGGATCATCACTGCACCTCAATGAGGAGGAACCCATGGACATCGGCATCCCCAAACAACGCCGTCCGTTCGACTATCGGGCCGGGCTGACTCCGATGGGGGTCAAGATTGCCACCGAGTTCGGCCACCGCGTCTATGTAGAACGCGATGCCGGGCAGGGCAGCGGCTTTGCGGACGAGCGCTACCGCGAGGCCGGCGCGCAGATCGTCTACTCGGTCGAGGAGGTCTACGGCCGCGCCCAGATGATCCTCACCGTATCTCGCCCCTTGCTGCCTGAGTTCGAACTACTGCGTGAAGGGCATATCCTGTGCGGGTTCTTGCATATGGCAGTAGCAGTCCCGCGCAAGATCGAGATCTTGTTGGAGCGCAAGGTGACCGCGATCGCATACGAGACGATCCAGGATGCTAACGGCCACTTGCCCGTTTTGACTGCGGCCAGCCAGATCGCCGGCCGGATGACCGCCTCGATCGCGGCCGGACTGCTGCAAAATCACGAGGGGGGACATGGCATCCTGATCGGCGGCGTGCCGGGGGTGCCGGCGGCCAACGTGGTTATCCTGGGCGCGGGGATCGTCGGCACCAACGCGGCCAAGGTATTTGAGGCGATGGGCGCCAACCTCTACATCCTCGACACGGACCTGCAGAAGCTGCAGGCGCTCGAGGATCGCGGCTTCCGGGCGCACACCATCGTCGCGCATGACTTCAACATCGCCAAGGCGGTCAAACGCGCCGATGTGCTGGTGGGAGCAGTCTTGATCCCCGGCGCGCGTGCGCCCCACGTGGTGACGCGCGAAATGGTGCGCACCATGAAGCCGCGGTCGGTGATCATGGACGTGTCCATCGACCAGGGCGGTTGTATCGAAACCAGCCGGCCCACAACCTATCAGAGCCCGACCTACATCGAGGAAGGGGTGATTCACTACTGTGTGCCGAATATGACCGGCGTGGTCGCGCGGACCACGACGCACGCTGTCAACAATGCTTCCTGGCCCTACATTCTCGAAATCGCCCAGAAGGGGCTGGAGCTGGCCCTGATCGCCAATCCTGCGCTGCGGCAGGGGCTGAACACGCATAACGGCGCCGTCGTCCATCCTGCGCTACGCGAATCGCTGGAAGGGATCATATGAAAAGCATCTCCTACCATAACAAACTCTGCTCGGCGGACGTCGCTGTGCAGGCGATCAAGTCACACGATCGCGTCTTCATGACCGGTAACTGCAGTGTGCCCAGGGAATTGCTGGGCGCGTTGGTGCGCCGCGCGCCACAGGTGGAAGATGTGGAAATCATCCAGGTGCTGACCATTGGCCCGGCCGAGTACGTGGCGCCGGAGATGCAGGGTCACATCCGCGTAAACAGCCTCTTCATCAGCCATAACGTGCGCAAGGCAGTGAATGAAGGCCGCGCCGATTTCACGCCGATCTTCCTGGGCGAGATTCCGCGTGCCTTGCGCGACCCCGATCTACTCAAGCCCAAGGTGGCGATGATCCACTGCTCGCCGCCCGATGAGCACGGCTTCTGCACCTTCGGCGTCGAGGTAGGTCTCACCAAGCCCGCGGCCGAATCAGCCGATATCGTGATCGCGGAAGTCAACGACCAGATGCCGCGTGCCCTGGGTGATAGCTTTGTCCACTTCAGCCGGCTCACCCACATCGTGCCGGTCAGCTACCCTATCGTCGAAGTGCCCATGGGATCACCCGGTGAGCTGCAAAAGCAGATCGCCGCCAATATCGCGGAGCTGATTCCAAACGGCGCGACCATGCAAATGGGCATCGGCGAGATTCCCGACGCGGTGTTGCTCTACTTGAAAGACAAAAAGGACCTGGGGGTGCACACCGAGCTGTTCTCGGACGGCGTCATCGAGTTGATCGAGGCGGGGGTGCTCACCAACGCAGCCAAGACGCTTCACCGCGGCAAGTGCGTCGCCGGTTTTGCCTTGGGCTCGCAGCGGCTGTACGAATACATGGACAACAACCCGCTCTTTGAGTTCCACCCGCAGGATTACGTCAACGATCCGTTTGTGATTGCCCAAAACAACAAGCAGGTGGCGATCAACTCGGCTATTGAAGTGGATCTGACGGGGCAGGTGTGCGCCGATTCCTTAGGCACGCAGTTCTACAGCGGCGTCGGGGGACAGCTTGACTTCATCTATGGCGCATCCCGCTCGCCGGGCGGTGTGCCGATCATTGCCTTGCCCGCTACCGCGAAGGACGGCGCCGTCAGCCGCATCGTACCCATGCTCAAGCCCGGCGCGGGCGTGGTGACCTCACGCTACCACGTGCACTACGTCGTTACTGAGTACGGCGTCGCCGATCTCCATGCCAAGACTGTCCGTCAACGCGTGCACGCGTTGGTCAATATCGCTGCCCCGCAGTTCCGCGAGGAGTTGCTGCGGTTTGCGAAGGAACAGCACTGGATTTAACCGCGCAGACGCATCAATAGCTTTCAAAAAGAAACCAGGTTTCTGTGAGAAACCTGGTTTCTTTTTGAAACGCGCCCCTTAACCCACTACCCGCGCTGTTCCATCGGGGTCCACGGCACCTGGTGCGCGCCGGTGTAGTTCGCCAACGGCCGGATCAGGCGGTTGTTGGCCTGCTGCTCATAGACGTGCGCGGTCCAGCCGGCGATGCGGCTCATGGCAAACATGCAGGTGAACGTGTCCACCGGGATGCCGAGGGAGTAGAGCAGCGGCGCAGAGTAGAAGTCCACGTTGGCGCTCAGATTCCGCGACTTGAAATAGTCATCCTCCACCGCGAGCGCTTCCAGCTTGCTGGCGATGTTGAACCACGTGCGCTCGCCGGTAGCCCCCACCATCTTGTCGACGTTCGCCATGAGTGGGGCGGCGCGCGGATCGCGCACTTTGTAGACCCGGTGGCCGATGCCCATCACGCGGCGGCCCGTGCCCTCTAGCGACTTGAACCAGGGTCCCACATTCTCTTCCACGCCGATCTCGAGGAACTGCTCCATGGCTTCCTGGACAGCCGCGCCGTGCGCGGGGCCCTTCAACGCACCCAGCGCGCCGGTGATTGCCGAGTGCAGATCCGAGCCGGTGGACGCGATCACCCGGGCCGTGAAGGTGGAGGCGTTCAGCTCGTGTTCGGCCAACAGCACCAGGTACTGATCCAAGGCCTTGGCTGCGGTCGGTTCGGGATCCTCGCCGGTGAGCATCCACAGGAAGTTGGCCGCGTGATCCAGATCCATGCGCGGCTTCACGGGCTCCTCGCCGCGGCGGATGCGTTCGAATGCCGCCAGTACACCCGAAATCTGACCCAGCAGACGACACGCCTTGTGCTGGTGTGCGATCGGGGTGTTTTCCTCCGACTCAGGATCGTAGTGGGCCAGCATCGACACCGCACTGCGCATCACCGCCATTGGGTCGGCATTCTTCGGCATATTACGCAAGGCCGCGATGATCTCAGGCGGTATGAAGCGGCACGCGCGCGCCTGGCGCTTCATCTCGTCAAGTTGTGGGGCGGTGGGCAGTTGGCCGTTCCAAAGCAAGTAGGCCACCTCTTCAAAGGTACTGTGTTCGGCCAGCACCCGGATATCGTAGCCGCGGTATTCCAGGATGCCGTTGGCGCCATCCACAAAGCTAATATTGCTATCTGCAACTGTCATGCCGGCCATGCCGCCCTTGGTGGCCGCGGGCGCGACGACAGCCGCCGCTGCTTCAGAGTTGCTCACTGCTGCCTCCTAGATTAGGTCATTGATTCATCCGCGTTGCATGTTTGCAGCACGGCACATTGCTCCGCATTTGTTGTACAAATATAACTCAAATAGCAATACGCGTCAAAAAGCAGGGACAGTGATGTTATTTCAGCAGTTTGGCGAATTCCTTCATCAGCATCGGCTCGGGCACGGCGCCCTCGATGTGAATGGTCTCATCCATCACGGTGCGGGGCACCCCCATCACCTGATACTTGTCGGCCAGTTCGGGAAATTCGATGACCTCAACCATGTGCGCCTGGATGAGATCGCTCTCCAGCGCCATCTGGTATGCGAGCGACACGGCTCGCGGGCAGTAGGGTCAGGTGGGGGTGATGAACACCTGGATCTTGACCGGCTTTTTAAGCTTGGCGATCTGCTTCCGGGTGTCAGGAGCCAGCCCTGAGTCCCCTTCTGAAACCAGCTTGATGCTTTCGATCAGGCCGCCGAACTCGTAACCGGATGGAATGCCAAACATGCGGATGCCGTAGTCTTTGGCGCCGACGATGGCCATGCCTGGAACCTTGTCAATGCCCAGGCTATCTGCCAGCGCCTTGTCCTTCTCAAAGTCATAGACCTCGACAGAGACCTTATCAGACAGCTCGGCAACCTCCTCCACAAGCTCGCGCGTTTCCTTGCAATACTGGCAATCGAGGGGCTGCGTGAAAACCTTGAATGTGACCGGCGTAGTTACCTCGGCCAGTGCAGCCTTCACGTCCTTTCGAATTTCTGGGTTCAAAAGTGCCATGCGTGTTTTTCTCCTTACAAAGATAGCGTTTTCGCTTTATAGCATTAGATGATTGATTGAGAAAAGCGGTTACAGTCAGATCTAGGCCCAGCGCAAGGTGGAATCTACATTCGGCGGCGGTCACAGACCGCCTGAGAGCGCGCATCTCACTGTGCAGTCAGTTAGAATCCAGTATGCTCGGTCCGCGCGATGATCTCATCCTGCAGCGCGACGCTCAGGTCGCAGAAGTAGTCGCTGTAACCGGCCACGCGCACGATCAAGTCACGGTATTGTTCGGGGTGAGCCTGCGCGCGGCGCAGGGTCTCGACGTCTACCACATTGAACTGGATATGGTGGCCGTCCAGCCGGAAGTAGGAGCGGATGAGCTGTGTCAACTTGTCCAAGCCCTCGTCGTTCGCCAGAAGCTGGGGCGTGAACTTCTGGTTCAAAAGCGTGCCGCCAGTGCGCGCGTGGTCCATCTTCGCCGCGGACTTGATCACCGCGGTGGGACCATGACGGTCGGCGCCCTGCACGGGCGAGATGCCCTCGGAGAGCGGCGCGCTCGCCCGACGGCCGTCCGGCGTCGCGCCGATCACCGAGCCGAAGTAGACGTGACAGGTGGTTGGCAGCATGTTGAGGTGATACGTACCGCCGCGGGTATTCCGCCGGCCGTCAATCAGGTCGAAGAACGTATTGAACACGCGCACCATGATCGCATCGGCTGCGTCGTCGTCGTTGCCATAGCGCGGGGTGCGATTGAGCAGCAGTAGGCGCTCCCGCTCATAGCCTTGAAAGTCCGCGTCCAACGCGTCCAGCAGCCCAGCCATCGTCAAGTCCTGCCGGTCGAAGACGTGATGCTTGATCGCGGACAGCGCGTCGGTGATCGTGCCGATGCCGACCCCCTGGATGTAGGTGGTGTCGTAGCGCGGGCCGCCGTCGTGATAATCGCGGCCCTTCGCGATGCAGTCATCGATCAGGGTCGAAAGGAACGGCGCGGGCATGTAGGTCGCATACAGCCGTTCGATGACGCTGTTGCCTCGCACCTTGATCTCGACAAAATGCCGCATCTGTGCCAGGAACGCGGCGAAGAGGTCCTCGAACGTGGTGAGGGTCGCCGGATCGCCGGTCTTCGGGCCAAGCTGCCGGCCGGTGCGCGGGTCGACGCCGTCATGCAGCGCCAGCTCCAGCATCTTCGGAATGTTGAAGTAGCCGGCCAGGATATACGCCTCCTTGCCGAACGCGCCCACCTCGACGCAGCCGCTGGAGCCGCCATCCCGCGCATCCGCGACGGTCTTGCCCATTCGCACCAACTCCTGGACGATCAGGTCGGCGTTGAAGACGGATGGCTGCCCGAACCCGGTGCGGATGATCTTGCCCGCGCGCTTGATGAACCGATCGGGGTTCTTGCGGCTGACCTGGATGGACGAACTCGGCTGAAGCAGCCGCATCTCCTCGATCACGTCCAGCATCAGATAGGTCACATCGTTGACGCCGTCCGAGCCATCGGCCATGATGCCGCCTGCATTGATCTGCGCGAAATCGGTGTAGGTGCCGCTCTCGGCCGCAGTGACGCCGACCTTGGGCGGTGCGGGCTGGTTGTTGAACTTGATCCAGAAGCACTGGAGCAGCTCCTCAGCCGCGTCGCGCGTCAGCGTGCCATCGGCCAGCCCGCGGCGGTAGAATGGGTCAAGGTGCCGGTCGAGGTGGCCGGGGCAGAACGCATCCCAGGTGTTGAGCTCGGTGGTGACGCCCAGGTGGACGAACCAGTAGGCCTGCAGCGCCTCCCAGAAGTCGCGCGGCGCATACGCCGGCACACGCGTACAGACCTCGGCAATGTGCTCCAACTCGGCTTTGCGGACCGGATCAGCCTCACCTGCGGCCATTTCTAGCGCCTTTTCGGCGTGCCGCTCGGCGAAGCGGATCACCGCGTCCGCGGCGATGCGCATGGCCTTCAACTCCTCGCCCTTGGCGTACGCGTCACGGTCGGCTGCATAATCCAGCTTTGCCAGCCCCGCGTCGATGTCGGCCTGGAAGTCGCGCAGCCCGCGACGGTAAATCTTGTCGTCGAGCACGGTGTGGCCGGGCGCGCGCTGCTCCATGAACTCGGTGAAGATGCCGGCCTCGTACGCGACAATCCACTCAGAGGTCATCTCCGCAAAGAGCCGCTCGCGCATCGTCTTGCCCTGCCAGAACGGGATGATCTGTTCTTCATAGACCTGCCGGGTCTCAGGGCTGACCTTGAACGGGATTTTCTCGCGCGAATCCAGGATATCCAGGTCGGAGAGGGTATGACAGCAGAGCTCGGGATAGGTAGGCGTGGCCTTGGGCGCCGGCCCCTTCTCGCCGACGATCAGCTCGCCCTCGCCGATGGTGATCGTCCGGTGCTCCATCACGTAACGAAACGCCAGCGCCCGGCGCATCGGCGCGGAGAGCAAGCCGTCGTGCAGGCGGTAGGCTTCGGTCATCAGGACCGCGCGCTCGGCGGAAATGGTCGGGATCGCGTCCAGGCTCTGCTGGCGAAGTTTGGCGACACGCGGGGTGATCATAGACAGCTTCTCCTCGTAGTAGATCCTCTTAAATCTTGATACCATCCCATTCGATGCAGCGCAGGCCGTCCGGCCCGAGTTCTGAGACGATACACGTGGTATTGGGGAACCCGTGCTTTTCCATAAGAGCGTTGTCCACATTGGACAACACCAGCGGCAGCATCATCCAAAGGACGCCGCCGTGCGCCACACACAGCAAGTTGGCGTCCATGCCGCCGTAGTGGGTCACGAGGTGCTCAATAAACGGCACGAAGCGGTCCCGGACGTCGCAAAGGCTCTCGCCCCCTTCGATGCGCCGCTCCCACCGCTTGTGCACGACCCAATCGTCGAACAACGCCTGCCACATCTGCCAGGCGCCCACATCTGCTCTGCCTTCCGCGATGCCGCAGTCATATTCCCGCAAGGCATCCGTCACCTCATACGGCAGGTCCAGCCGGTCGGCGACGATAATGCTGGTCTCGATGGCTCGCAGGATCGGGCTGGAATAAATACGGGTGATCGCACGATCCCGAAGCTTATCGGCCAACGCCGCCGCCTGCTCCCGGCCCGTACGCGTGAGCGGGTGCGTCAGCCCACGATTGGAGATCTGGCGCAACACGTTTGCCTGGCTTTCACCATGCCGGGTGAAGTAGATCCTCACACGCTTCTCCCGTTCTCATGCACTGATCGTCAGCCCGTAAGACCGCACGATCCCTGCAATCTCGGCCATGCGCGCCTCGGAAGGCGGCCGGGCGCCGGTCAGTCTGAACGGTTTGTTCAGCCGCGCGTACTTGTCCGCTGCAGTCGTATGATACGGCAACAAGTCAATCCCATCCAAACGCGGCAGCGACGCCGCAAACGCGGCGATCTGCCGGATGCTCTCATCGTCGTCATTAACGCCGGGGATCACCGGCACGCGCAGGCGGACAGCGTGGCCCTGCTCCGCCAGGCCGCGCAGATTCGCCAGGATCGGACCGACCGGCGCGCCGGTGACCTCGCGGTGCCGGGCGTCATCCAGCAGCTTGAGGTCGTACAGGAACAGATCGACGTAGGGCCGCACCTGGTCCAGAACGCCCCACGAGGCAAATCCGCAGGTATCCAGCGCCGTGTGAATCTCGCGCGCCTTGCATGCCCGCAGCAGCGCCAGGGTGAACTCAGGCTGTGCCAGCGGCTCCCCGCCCGAAAAGGTGACGCCGCCACCCGACTCATCGTAAAACGCGATGTCCCGCTCAATCTCAGCCATCACGTCGCCCACGGTCATCGTGCGTCCGATCCGCTCCCGCGCGTCCGCGAAACAGGCATCCGCGCAGATGCCGCACCGCTCGCAGCGATCCCAGTCAGTGATAGGACCGTCAGCCCAGGTTATCGCGTCCTCCGGGCAGGCCTCGATGCACGCACCGCAGCCGATGCAGCGGTTCTCGCGCACGATCATCTCCGGCTCCGGCGACTGGCTTTCGGGGTTGTGGCACCACCAGCAGCGCAGAGGGCAGCCCTTCAGGAAGACCGCGGTGCGAATGCCGGGGCCATCGTGGATGGAATATTTGCGGATATCAAACACCGTTCCGGCGAGCATATCTGTCGTCCTGTCGCGATTTCTGATCTAACATTGTATCATAAGGTCATCGGTGTGGTATCATTGACCCGACATGACGCTATCATTTTCGACCCGGGAGCCAGGTACGTGACCGCGATACAAGCCGTTCTTTTCGACCTTGATGGTACGCTGCTGGACAGCAACATGGAGTACTTCCTGCCGCACTACTTCCAGCGGCTATCGACGCGCATGGCGCACCTGGCGCCGCCCAAGGAGTTCATCGCGCATCTGCTGGAAGCAACCGAGGTGATGGCGGCGAATGATGGCCGCGCGACCAACGAGGAGGTCTTTGCAGCCGCGTTCTACCCCTTTGCCGGTCTATCGCGCGCTGAGTTGGAGCCGCTTTTCATGGATTTCTACGAGCATGACTTCCCAAAACTTCAGGAGGTCACGCGGCGCAGGCCAGAGGCCCGATCGGTGGTGCAGCTCGCGTTCGCAGCCGGTCACGCTGTGGCGATCACCACCAACCCGCTATTCCCGGAAACCGCGATCCGCCAACGGATGGCCTGGGCTGGAGTGAATGACTTCCCTTACAGGTGGGTCACTACCTACGAAAACAGCCACTACTGCAAGCCAAACCACAGCTATTGGGCAGAGGTCTGTGCGCACCTGGGCCGGCCGCCGGAGGCCTGCCTGGTGGTCGGCGACGAGCACATGGACATGGTGGCCGCGCACATCGGCTGCCCCACTTATCTGGTGACCAGCCCGTCCACTGCGCTGCGCCCCGACACGCCGGAACCGACCTATCGCGGCACGCTGGCTGAGCTGACCGATCTACTATGACAACGTTAACTCCCACTGTCGCTACTCCCACGGCGCCTTTCGAGCAATCCGACCAATTCCACCTGGCCGGCGTTGCCTCCGTCACCGCAGGGCACGCGGTGCACGACACCTATACTGCGTTTCTGCCCCCGCTCCTTCCCGTGCTGATTGAGAAGTTCGCGCTCTCGAACGCACAGGCTGGGCTGCTGAGCGTCTTCATGCAATGGCCTTCGCTGTTGCAGCCGGTCTTCGGTTATCTGGCCGATCACGTCAATCTGCGCTACTTCGTCGTCTTTGCACCGGCGATGAGCGCGATGGCGATGAGCCTGTTAGGCATTGCGCCCAGTTATGCGGTGTTAGCACTGTTGATGCTCGTGGTGGGGGTCAGTGCGGCGGGATTGCACGCGGTGGGACCGGTGATCGCCGGCAACCTCTCGGGACGGAGCCTGGGCCGCGGCATGGGGATGTGGATGGTCGGCGGCGGGCTGGGCTATACCGTAGGGCCGCTGATCATCGTCGCGGCGCTGAATCTGATCAAATTGGAGGGCACGCCCTGGCTGATGGCTGGCGGCATTCTGGCGTCCGGAGTGCTCTACTTCCGGCTGCGTGATGTCTCATCCCTGACGAACGAGGGCCCTCGCGCCCGGCCGTGGCGTCAGGCGCTGCATGCGCTGCGCCCGGTGATGATACCGGTAGTGGGCATTACGGTAGTGCGTTCTTTCATGGCCTCGGCGCTGGGCACCTATCTCCCCACCTTCTTGAAGGGCGAAGGAAGCAATCTCTGGTTCGCCGGTGCAGCGTTGGCGGTGTTCGAGGCCGCCGGCATGGTCGGTGCACTGACGGCTGGCTCACTGAGCGACCGTTGGGGTCGCCGCCGGATCCTGGCGGCGGCGATGGCGCTGGCCTCTCCATTGATGGCAGCCTTCCTGCTGGCGCACGGAGTGGCCCGGCTGCCCATCCTCGTCGCGTTGGGGGTTTGTGCGCTGTCCATCATGCCGGTCATGATGGCCCTGCTGCAGGAAAGCTTTCCCGAAAACCGGGCGCTGGTCAACGGAGTCTACCTGGGCCTCAGCTTCCTCACCAACGCCGGTGCGACCCTCATTCTGGGCGTGCTGGCCGACGGGTACAGCATGCGCACCGCGTTCACGCTCAGCGCGGCCATACCGCTGTTAGGTGTGCCGCTGGTTTGGATGCTGCCGAAAGGAAATCGCTATGGAGATCGGTGATCTGCATCTCAAATACGCGCCCATCCTCCGCTTCTCGCGCGGCGAACGCTTCTTCCCTATGGCGATGGAGGATTTTCTGGGCTACACAGCGCTGTACCGCAAGGGGGAACGACTGCCGCAGATTGCCCGGGGCAGGGTAACGGCCGCCGATTTGCTGCGGCGGGGCGCGGATGAAATGTTCCTGCGCTCGGTGGAAGGCGGCCTGCTGACCGGCGCCGAAGTGGCCAGCCAGTGGGGGGCGGCAACCCTGAAGCTGCTCAAAGAGTGGGCCAGCCGGCCGCCCATCGCCTGGACCCCCAGCCTGGCACGGGCTCTGTATCGATGGTTCAACGCCAAGACCAGCGCGGCGACGCAGCATTTTTGGTGGAACGACCTGGTATTTCCTCAGCTCGACCGCGCGCTGGGTTCTGCTGTGGGGAGGGACGATCTGCCGCGTTTCGTGCTGCCGGTCGATATGCGCAGCGCAGCGATTGAGGCTTATGAAGAAAGCCAGGGCAGCCGGCCGCGCCACACCTACTATTATCGCACCGTGCGCGAAGGCAACTTCCTGAACCTGCAATACTGGTTCTTCTATGCCTACAACGACTGGGGCAACGGCTACGGCGGATTCAACGATCACGAAGGGGACTGGGAAGGCTTCCACATCTTCTTCAAGCTGGACGCCGGCCGCCCGATCGAGCCGCCATCCCACGTCTGCTTCCTGGGCCACGACTCACGCATGACCAAGGAATGGGCGCATCCTGACGTGGAAAGAATCGGCACACACCCGGTAATCTACGTGGCGGCCGGCTCGCACGCCAGCTACCCGCAGCCCAAGCTCTACCCGCTGGTCGAGTTATATAACCTGATCGACTACGCCACCGGCGACGCCCCAACCCTGGATCACGATGCCTGGGTTGGCCGCCGCGCGCTGGATGATGTGAGCGCCGGCCCGCTGGCGTCCATGCTCGATTATCGCGGCTCCTGGGGCACGCGTTACTGGCTGGACCTGAGCTGGCTGCGATCCGCGATCCGCAGCTTGCCGACCGCGGGCGCGGCGCTGGCGTATGCGCTGCCCGGCGAGATCACGCTGCCCGGCGTCAGCGCGCCGCGCGGACCGCGCTACGATGCGGCCGGCGACGAGCGTCAGAGTTGGCGCAATCCACTGGCCTTTGCGGGAATCCAATAGCCAGCTAGATCCAGCGGATCGCACAAAAGTCCCTTCAATGATCCGTTATACCGGCTCCACCACAACCGCGGTCCCGTACGCCAGAACCTCGGTCATATTCTCCGCCAGTTCGGTAGCATCGTAGCGCACCCCGACGATGGCGTTGGCGCCGATCTCGGACGCGTGCTTCACCATCAGGTCGAACGCCTCGCCGCGCGTTTCCTCGCACAGCGCCACGTACTCGTGGATCTTGCCGCCCGCAATGCTGCGCAGCCCGGCTGCGAACTGGCCCACCAGCCCGCGCGAGCGCACCGTGATGCCGCGCACCACACCAAGTTGCCGCACGATGCGGTGGCCGTAGATTTCGAAAGTAGTGGAAGTGAGTGTTGGGTCCATAGACAAACTCCTTGATGCTTAGACCTTCGAGGTCTCGCAGACCTCGAAGGTCTGGATGTCATATCCTACAATACGCTAACGGCGCCGCCGCAGTTGCGCGATAAGCTCCCGATGCGCTGCGGCCAGGCGCTCAGCCGGCATCTTCTCCACCGCCCGGTCATAGGTCAGGTAGCCATTGATTTCGATTTCCACGTCGGTCGTCTGTGTGAAAATGGCTCCCATCAATCCGTGCGGGATCAGCGGCCACAGCTCGTTCTCCAGGAGCGCCAGATAGGCCTCGGTCAACGCAGCAGGAGTCGTGAAGAATCGAATGCTGAACCGTTTCTTGGCGTCCCAAAGGTGTCCATCCATCGGCAGGCCATAACCGCCGAACTCCGAGATGACGAACGCCCGACGATCGCGGCGCGCCCCTCTCTTTCGCAGGCGCAGGCGGTAGATGTGCTGGCTGCGAAAGTCGCCGCCACCCTGGTCGAACCAGCCGCTGGCATGGTCCACCGAGCGGGTCGGATCCAGCTCTTTAACCCAGGCTGCAACCTCTTTCGCCTGGAACTGGCCCCAACCTTCGTTGAAAGGCGTCCAGGCCGCGATGCACGGGCTGTTGTAGAGGTGTGCAATCATCTCCTGCAGCTCGGCGCGGTACTGCCGGCGGTTCTCCTCGGCAGCGCGGCCCCGCGCGGCCAGCCGCCGGTCGTCTCGCTGCCGCCAGTCGAGCGCGAGCGCCAGGACGGTCGTCGCATTGCTTACCGGCCGGCCGCCGTTGGGCATATCCTGCCAGACCAGCATCCCCAGGCGATCGCAGTGATAGTACCAGCGCGCCGGCTCCACCTTGGCGTGTTTGCGGATCAGGTTGGCGCCGATCTTTTTCGTGTACTCGATGTCGAAGCACAGCGCCGCATCGGTGGGCGCCGTATAGAGTCCATCGGGAAAGTAGCCCTGATCCAGCGGGCCATAGAGGAACAGCGGCTCGTTGTTCAGATGAAAGCGTACGTGGCCATCTGCTGCCCGCGCCAGGCTGAACGTGCGCATGGCAAAGTAGCTGGTGACCGTGTCGTCTCCGGCCTGGACGACCAGATCATAAAGGTGCGGCGAGTCGGGGCGCCACGGTATGGGCTGTGGGAGTGTGAGGGTCACTGCGGCCGCCGCCGTCCGCTCTTCCGCCACGAGCGAACTGCCATCATAGACTGCAACGCGGACTGCCTCTGCCGTCTTGCCTGCGCCGGCCAGGTCCAGCGCCACCGTAACGGTCCCGGCATCCAGGTCGGGCGTGATCCTCAAGCCGGCAATATAGTGCGCAGGCGTCGCCTCCAGCCACACCGTCTGCCAGATGCCAGAGACGGCCGTATACCAGATCTGCCGGGGCTGCAGCGCTTGCTTGCCGCATTGCTGCAAGCCCGTGTCACTGGGATCCCAGACCGCAACGCGCAGCTCATTGTCGCCAGCGACCAGGGCATCGGTGATATCGAACGTGAAGGGCAGATAGCCGCCCGTGTGACCGCCGACGCACCGGTTGTTGACCCACACGGTGCACTGATAGTCCACCGCGCCGAAGTGGAGCAGGACGCGATGACCCGGCGCCGCCGCCGACAGCACGGCCAGGGGGAAAGCGAAGGTGCGGCGGTACCACAGGCGTTGGTCAGGCAGCAGCGGCCGCCCGACGCCGGACAGCGCGGACTCGACCGCAAACGGCACCAGGATCTGCCCGTCATACGCGTTGACCTGTTCCTGCGCGCGCGGCACGATGGCGTAGTCCCATAACCCGTTCAGGTTCACCCAACCGGCGCGGACCATCTGCGGCCGGGGGTATTCGGGGAGGGGGCAGGCGGGATCCACGTCGGCTGCCCAGCGGGTCAGCAGGCGGCCTGGGACGGGCTGCCAGGGAGATGACGGCATCGAGTGTTCCTTCATATGTGGATGTCGCTGCGCATCCTTCGACTCCGGGCTGCGGCCCTCCGCTCAGGATGCTCCGCCAGGGTTGACCAACCTTACGAAGACGTTCATCTGCGATGGGCCGCGGTTGGCCCAGAGCATGTACGGGATGAACGTTAGCGTCGCACCTGAAGGCGCCTGGCCTTGCAGGAGCGTCACGCCGCCCAGCGTATCAGGCGCGTTGACGGGCTGCAGCGCATCGGCCGACACCTCTGCTGCGAATATGTCGATCTGAGGGTTGTCCACGCTCTCCAAACAGTAAACCAGCGGGCCGCGCGCGATGGCTGCCTGACCGCCGCACCGGGGCAGCCGGCGATCCTGCCGGAGAAAGTGAATAGGCAATGTAAGGTTCAGCGCCAGCTCGTCACCATCGTGCCATTCACGTTCGAGGGTCAGCCAGGTCGAGCGGTGCGGCGCTACCCCACAGGCGGCCGCGGGCACGGGTTGCAGCGGCTGCCCCTCGGCCAACGGCCGACCGTTCAGGGCAACCATCAGCAAGCCCGTCCAGGAGGGGATGCGCAGATGCAGCCTGCGGCGCATGGCTCCCGCGGTGCGCAGGCGCATGCCGACCTCCCCCTCCCACGGCAAGCTCGACGTCATCTCGACTTGCAGGCTCTCGCCCAACTCCGCCTGGCTCGTGATGTACTGGTGGACCCACACGTCATCGTCAGCCTGACTGTAGACATACTTGCCGAGCCAGGCGAAGGTGCGTGAGAGGTTGGATGGACAACAGGGCACGGCATACCAGGGCTGACGCGTGACATCGCCGCGGCAGGCCAGCGGGTTGTTGTACAGATAAGACGCGCCGTCCAGCCCCATGCCGACCGCGGCCGCGTTGTAGAGCTGCCACTCGAACAGGTCACTGTAACGGGCCGCGCCGGTGATCAGCGCCAGCTCCCAATTCCAGGTGAGGCAGGCCAGGGCGGCGCACGTCTCGGCGTAGGCATATTCAGGGTCCAGCTCGTAGTCACGGCCGAAGCCCTCGATCGCGGGCAGCGCGCCGAGCCCGCCGGTGACGACCATGCGCCGCGCGACCATCCTTTCCCAGGCAGCTTGCTGCGCGATGAGCAGCGTATCATCCGGTCGGCAGCGGTGCAGCCGCGCCACAGCAGCTTGCAGGTAACCGAAACGCACCGCGTGCCCTACGGGCACGGTCTGCCGGCGCACAGGCGCGTGCTGCTGAAAGTATTTGCCTTGCAAGACGCTGGCGCGCCAGCGAAACGCATCCATCGCCGGCCGCCTGGCTGCATTGCCGGGCGGAACCTTGTCGGGAGCATGCTCGGGATGCGCAGCCAAATAAGCCCGGCGCCGCTGAGCGACCACCTGCTGGCGCGCGGCGACGTCAGCGTTCTGGCGTATCAGCGCGCTAGCAAAGCGCAGGCGGGAGGCCCGGCCGCGCTGCTCGATGAACTGCTGCGCCAGGTCCAGGTAAGGCGCATGGCCCGTGACATCGTATAACCGCAGCAATGCAATCTCGATCTCCTCATGTCCCGGCGTCTGCGCCGGTCCGCGGCCGCCGAAATCGGCCACGACCCGATCGGCCGCACGGCGGGCCACTTCCAGCATCTCCATCCGGCCCGTCGCTTCGTAATGAGAGACCCCCGCCTCGATCAGGTGGCCATGACAGTAGAGCTCGTGCTCGATCTGCAGGTTGACCCAGCGCGTGCCGGGGAAGTGGATCTGGTTATAGGTGAACAGGTAGCCATCCGCGTCCTGGGCCCGGGCCAGCAGCGCAATGAGGGAATCCATGAGCGCGGCCAACTCAGGGCTTGGACGATGTGCGGAGATGCGCGCGGCCGCATCCAGCCATTTGGTGGCATCCGAGTCCGCGAAGAACCAGCCCTCGCGCAACCCCTCCGTTCACCGGCCGCGATGCGGAAGTTATCGATGCACCCACTGGCCTCCAGTTGCTCCCACTGGTGAAAGATCGCTCGGTGCGCGTTGACTTCCAGGCGCTGGCCCCAGTAGCCGCCGGTGAGCGTGGGGATAGGGGAAAGGGACTCCGAGGAAGATTTGATGTCATTCATGAGTAAGCAGAGTTGCCAACTTTCCCGCAAAGTTGGCAACTCTATCCCCCTACCGCGTCACTCGGCGGGCGAAAAGCATCGGGATCAACGACAGCACGGCGAT
>CAZELR010000009.1:0-27162 GCA_964513075.1 uncultured Anaerolineales bacterium | reverse complement strand
CCTACCGCGTCACTCGGCGGGCGAAAAGCATCGGGATCAACGACAGCACGGCGATCGCTGAACCCACCTGGAAGATCACGGGCACAGGGATGAAACCGGCCTGGCCGTTGAGGGTGGTGGGAATGCCGAAGCGCTGGATCAATGTCGATCCGATCCACGGTCCCACGACCATCGGGATGGCAATCCAGAAGATCATACGGATGCCCAGGAATTTGCCGCGACTCTCCTCGGGCAGCAGATCCTTCAGCCAGGCGACGGCGGCGATAGCCGACGCCATGCTGAACGCCTGCCAGAACAGCCCGGCGGCTGCGAGGAGCGGGATAGCCCGGGCGAGCGAGAGCGCGAACCCGCCGGCAGCGCTGACGACAATTGCGATCATGATCATCTTACGCCGGTCCCAGCGATCGGCCAACAGGCCGAACGGGACGGCCAGCAGCGCGCTCCCCACCATCACTGCGCCGCCTATGATGCTAAACTGCGTCTTGGAGATGCCGATGTAGTTCTCCAGGTAGACGATCAGGTAGGGGAACGAGACCTGCATGCCGATGCTGCTGATCATGATGAACAGCAGCAGCAGGAACAGGCCGCGGTTTTCGCGCACGGTCCGCCACTGGAACAAGCCGGCAAACTCGGACCGGAAACTGCCCCTGGCCGGTTCGTCCTCAGGCAGCGGCGCGTCCTGCAGCAAGCTGCCCGCCACCAGGCCCACCAGGATCACGATCCCGCCCAACGCGTAGAAGAACGCAAAGTAGCCCACGGAATCGATCAGCGCGCCGGCGGCGGTCATGGCGATGATCTGCGCCAGGAACAATGCCAGATTCAGCACGCCCTCCACCCGCCCGCGAATCTCTGACGTGGCGATGTCGGTTGTCCAGGCATTGAAGGCTGCGTCGTTGGCGGTGGAGCCGAAAAAGGTCATCACGGAGTCGGCGATCACCACCAGGGCCACGGCCAGACTGGTGACCTTGATGTACGCCACCGTGGGGAAAAGCACAGTGGAAATGCCCCACAGGATGTAGCCGAAGAGGATGAACGGCTTACGCCGGCCAAACCTCGAGCGCGTCCGGTCGCTGAGCGTGCCCATCAGCAGGGTGGTCAGCGTGGCCGTGATCGCGCTGGCGGCCACCATCCACGCCACCGGCCGCGGGTCCGGCGTGAGCACGTCGTACACAAAGGTATTGAACCAACTATTCTCGACCGCCCAGGCGATCTGCCCGGTTGTCGCTAACGCTGCCAGGACAAACCAGGTGCGGAGGGAGAGGCTTCTGCGACTCATGACACCCCCAAACTACCTAACGTGCAGCCTGGACCGTCTGCAGGATGCCCTGCAGCGGAATCGACACCCAGGCGGGCCGGTTGTTGAGCTCGTAGCCCAGCTCGTACACCGCTTTCTCCACCAGGTAGACATCCAGCAGGAGCTTCAGGTCGTCCGGCGAGCTGGGCAGGAAGATCGCGTCCTTGGCCACCGCCATGTAGGACTGCAAATAAGCCACCGACACCCACAGGTGCCAGAAACGCGCCCACGGCTCGAGATCGGGCGCGGGGACGCCGTCCGGAGTCTGCGCGAAGTAGGCGGCGTAGGCGGCATAATGGAAGGAACGGAGCATCCCGGCCACATCCTGCAGCGGCGAGCGCTTCATCTGCCGTTCACTGAGCGGCCGCGCCGGCTCCCCCTCGAAGTCGATGATCATGAAATCCGAGCCGGTATAGAGCACCTGTCCCAGGTGATAGTCGCCGTGGATGCGCGAGCGCAGCGCATGAATGGGCCGATCCAGCAGCGCGTCGAAGCGCGCGGCGATTTGCGCTTCCAGGCCAAGCACCCGGTCCGCATCGGGCTTGCCACCGTCCGGCAGCGCATCGTACCGCGTCCGCAAGAGCCCCATGATCCGATCGGTCAGCTCGCGCATGCTCCGGTGCAGATAGTTCTGGAAGTCCGCCGTGAACGGCTCGGGCGCAAAGATGGGATCGGCCGGGTCCGAAGCTAACGCCAGGTGCAGCTCCGCGGTGCGCCGGCCCAGCAGCCGCGCCGACGACAGGTATTCGCCTATGGTCTGCTCGGCCAGGGCCGGGAAGTCGCCGCGGATCAGCTCCAGCAGCGGCGCCTGGGGCAGCGGCAGGTTAGCCACAGCCGCCGAGCCTGCGCCGCGCGCGGCCTCGAAGTAACCGGCCAGGCTGTCCAGCGTGTAGCGCCAGGCATCCCCGCGATTGCGCACGAACCCCTGCAGCAGCGCCAGCGTGATCGGGGTTAGCGAAGCGGCGCCGGCCGGCGCGCGGCGCCGGAACTCCAGTGCGCCGGCCACCGGCGGCACGTTCGCGTACTCGGTCTTCTCGGTGATGAACTGGCCGATCTCCTGGTCGGGATTGATGCCGGCTTCCAGGCGTCGGTACAGCTTGAGGATGAGCTGCTCGCCGAAGCGCACCGACGTATTGCTCTGCTCGACCCCCAACACGACCGGCGGCAACGGCTGCGACGCATCGCCGCGCAGCCGCGGCAGCAGGCGGGCCGCGGTCGCGACCACGTCGCCCGTGGCCCCGCGCACCTGCCGCTGCTGCATGATGGCATCCAGCAGCGCCTGGCAGAAGTCCAAGTTCCAGACGGCATCGTAGAGGAGGCCGCTCTTCCGTCCTGCCTTAAGCGTTGCGATCACCGCCGCCGGCCGCTCCCGGGCCAACGCCTGCGCCGCCGCGCCAGCTATAAAAGCGGTGGGCAGCACGTAGGTGTCCGGCTCGCCCGCAGTGTAATCCACCCGGATCATCACCAGGCAGGCGTCCGGGAGGATGGGGATCGCCTCAACGATTTCGATGTCCCGGATGGTGCGGGCCTTGGCGCCGAACCAGCGCCGCGGCATCAGATACCGGGGCAGCGCGGCCTCCAACGCCGCCTTGGCCGCGCCCTGAAAAACGGTCTCCCACGCGCCTGACACCTTGAGCGCAGGAATATCGGGCTGTTCGGCGGTGCGGTTAGCTTGATCGGACATCGCGAGTCTCCCTTCGTTGGAACAGCAGATGGGCGGATGATTGCGGATCGTGCGGTGCGATTATACCAGAACGCGATAACTCAGCACAAGCATGTCACTCCTCACCTGCGATCTCGGCCTGATAATCGGGCAACTCCGCCTCCAGACGCCTGACCGGGCGCAGGCTGAACGTCAACGCTGCGCCGGCCAGCAGGACGATGCCGGTGACCACCTGCACCAGGCCGATGGCGGCTGCCGGTCCGGTCCCAAGCAGCGGCGCCAGCCTCTGCCAGGCCGCGGTCGACGCGGCGGGCGTCAGCACGCGATCGACCAGCGGACCGGTGAGCAGGAAGGAAGCCGTAGAACCCAACAGAAAAAGCTGGTCCGCAAAGGCAAAGACCCGGCCCTGCAGGTCGGCGGGGACTTTCACCTGCAGGATCGACTTGTAGAGCGCGTTGTTGGCGGGCAGCGGGAGCATCAAGACGAAGAGCGAAACGGCCATCAGCGGCAGCGTGCGTGCGAAGCCGAAGAGGATGAACATGGCCGGGTTCAGCACGGCTCCGATGATGATCAGCTTCATGCGCGGCCGGATGCCGCTCAGGCCGGCGATCAACAGGCCGCCGGCAAAGGCCCCCAGGCTCATCATCGTCAGCCCGATCCCCATCTGTGCGTCGCTCCCCGTGGCCGCGATGAAGTACGGGATCACCAGATCCAGCGGGCCGTTCAGCATGAAGCTACCGAAAGCCAGGTAGATGATGAAGATCAGCAGCGGCTTCCGGCGAAGCAGGAAAGCCAGGCCAGTGCGCCATTCGTCGAGCAGGTTCCCGCGGCCGGCCGAACCTTCGGCACTGGCCGCGGGCTGCGGAATCGCCAGGGTGAGAAGCACACCGGCAGCCACGACGAAGGTCGCCAGATCGATCGCGAGCACCCCGCTGACGCCGATCGCGGCATAGACCAGGCCGGCGAACGCGGGCGCCAGCACGCTGGCCAGCGGGAAGCCCAGCTCCATGATTGCATTGGCCCGGCCGCGATGGCCTTCGGGCACCAGCAGGGTCACCGTGGCGCTTTCCGCCGGGCCCTGCAGGGTGCTGAACGCGCCCTGCAGGAACGCCACCGCGTAGACGTGCCACAACTGAAACGCGCCCGAGAGGAAGCTGGCGATCAGCAGGACGCTGCCGGCCGCCTGTCCCAGGTCCGTCAGGATCATCACGCGCTTGCGGTTCCAGCGGTCGACCAGCACGCCGGCCAGCCCGCCCGCCAGCATCCCGGGCAATTCGTTGAAGAAGGAGATCAGGAGCAGCGGCGCGGTCTGGCCGGTCTCCCTGAAAATGAAGATGCCGATCGCCACGGACGTCATGCGACTGCCGATCAGCGAGAAGGTCTGCGTCAGGACCAGGGCATAGAAGCTGGCTAACGGGGTGGCTGGGCGGGGGTTTCTCCGGGGTAAGGCTTCCACGGCGTTTCTCTCTGCTCCTGGGTCAACACACAGGACAGCAGTATAGCCTATCTATCCTATTTTATTCCTATCTTGCCTACCTTGCCTATCTTGTTTATCTTGCCTACCTTGCCTATCTTGCCCCTGACCGCCATAGCAAGATGGGCAAGATAGGCAAGGTAGGATTCCATCTGCTTGAGCGTCATCCCCATCTTGCTCCCCAATAGGGTAGGACAAGCACCACTTCCCACTGGCTAAATCGTTGGGCCGAGGTTATAATACGCCCGCCGTGAATTTGGGTGGTTGCAAGCCACCCCCTGAACATGACAAGCCGCCGCAGCGGCTAACGAATCAAGCCGACCATATGCTTCAAACCACCGCCACCCTCATCGCCCGCACCACCATCGGCCCCAGCCAGGAGCTGACCCTCCACGCGCCGGAGCTGGTGCGCGCGTTGGGGCCGGGGCAGGCGGTGCTGGTGAAGTGCGGCTGGGGGCTGGAACCATACCTGCGCCGCACGTTCTATCCGGTGGCCATCGATGCTGAGACCTGGACGGTGCGCGTGCCGCCGGGCGGCGATTGGGGCCATGCGTGGCTGGCGGCCGCGCCGGTCGGGACGGAGATCGACTGCCTCGGTCCGGTGGGGATCGGGTTCAGCGTGCCGCTGGGGACGCGCAACGTGCTGTGCATCGGCGCGGGCGAGCCGGCCTGGACGCTGCTGCCCGTCGTGGCGCAGGCCGAGACGCGCGGGCTCTCGGTGACGCTGGCCGTGGAAGCACGCACCGTTCGCGAGCTGATCCCGCCGCAACGGCTGCCCGCGTCGGTCGAATACCATACCCTCACCGCGGACAGCGGCCGCATGGCAAGCCAGTGGGCCGACCTGCTGGCGCAACTGCTGCCGTGGGCCGATCTGGTGCTGGCCGCCGCGCCCCTGGCCTTCTACGGTCAACTCGCCGCGGCCGTGAAGTCCGCTCGCTACGAGATCAGCCGCGGCTTCGCCCAGGCGCTCTACCCGGCCACATTCTTATGCGGCGCCGGTGCGTGCCAGTCGTGCGTCGCGGATGTGGCCGGCGGTCGCCGCCGCGTCTGCCGGCGCGGGCCGGTGTTTGATTTGGTGGATGTAGTGACTTGAAGCTGGATGCTGGATACTGGATACTGGGGAATGAGTCTGACTCCTGATTCCTGACCCCTGTCTCCTGTTCACTGACGCCTGACCATGATTGAGCTTGCTCCGCACAACAAACAGGGGTTGGCCCTACTGTCCCCGCTCATCGCCGGCAGCGGCGCGGTGGGTTATGGAGACGCGTGGCCGATCGGAGTGACGCCTGACTTGTTCGGCGCCATCGTCACCCCGCCGCTTTCGTGGCGAGCGCGGCGCGGGGCAAGCCCGCCGCGGCTGGCAGAGCTGCCGGGCGGCTTCTTGCTGGCCACGGGCGACCACAACCCCGGCTGTCGCCGCGTCTTGCAGGATCACGACGCCGCGTGGCGCCGACTGGGCACACCGGTGATCGTCGCACTGGCGGCCAGCACGCCGGAGGATTGGGGCCGGCTGGCCGCCACCCTGGAGGAGGAGTCCGGCGCGGCCGGGCTGGAGCTGCAATTGCCGCACATCGCGCATCGCAACGAGGCCGCGGCCTGGATCGGCGCAGTCCGCCGCTCGTGCACCCTGCCGCTGCTGGTCAAGCTGCCCACGGCGCGCGCGGTCGCACTTGCGTCCACCTGTGTCAGCGCGGGGGCGGATGCGCTGGTGATCGGGACCGGCGCCCTGGCAGCCGGCGTCGCGACGGATGGGACCCAGGTCAACGGCGCAGCCGCAGGCCCGGTCGCGTTCCCCTTCATGCGCTATGCGTTGGCCGCGGTGGCTGAGCTGGGCTTTGATGTGCCGCTGATCGCGGCGGGTGGAATCACCCGGGGTGAGGATGTATCGGCGTGCTTCGCGGCGGGCGCGGTCGCGGTGCAGGTGCGCAGCCTGGCGTGGACCGATCCGCGCGCATTGGTCAGGTTAGCTGCAGAAGTGTCCGAATGATCCAGGCGCTGCAATCCGGAATAGAGGCTTCAGCCGGTTGCGTTCATTACCGGGAAAAACCGGCTAAAGCCTCGAGTCCAGAAGTTGTCTGAACATCCATAAACGGCTTCAGAACAGCACGACCCCCACGGCAAACGCCAACGCGTAGAGGACCGCAAGCTGAGCGGTGCCGGCCAGCGTCTTGTTGAGGGCGGGGCCGAGGATTGTCCGCACGGCGCGGACTTGCACCAGGGCCAGCTGCAGCGTGAGGAACGTCATCATAACCCAGGGCGTCATCCCCAAAGAGAGCCACATGACCACGGGCACGGCGTACGCGACCGCTAGCAGCAGCACATACTCAATGCGCGCGCCGCGGCGGCCCAACAGCACGGCCAAGGTGCGCTTGCCGGCAGCACGATCAGTGTCGACGTCGCGAATGTTGTTCACCACCAGGATCGCGGTCACCAGGCATCCCATCGCCACCGCGGCCAGCCACACAGCGGGCGTGACCACGTGTGCCTGCACGTAATACGTCCCTGCCACTGCAACCAACCCGAAGAAGGTGAACGTCCCCAGGTCGCCCAGACCATAGTAGCCGAACGGCAGCGGACCAGCAGTATAAGCAACAGCCGCCAGGATCGAAAGCACGCCGGCCAACAGAATCGGCCAGCCGCCCAGGATGCTGAGATAAAGTCCACACAGCGCAGCCAAGCCGAACACGACGACCATGCCGGTCTTCACCTGGCCCGGCGTCAACAGCCCGGAAGTGGTGACGCGCGTCGGCCCGACGCGGCCCAACTTATCGGTCCCGCGCAGATAATCACCCAAGTCGTTGGCGAAATTCGAGCCAATCTGGATCAGCAGGGCCGCGCTGAGCGCAGCCAGCGTCGCCAACGGCCTGAATGCTCCGTCATGGATGGCCAGCGCCGCACCCACGATCACCGGGGCAATCGAGGCAGGCAGCGTGCGCGGGCGGCTGGCCATCAGCCAGACGCGGCGGCGGCCGATGGGCGGAACGACCTGTGTTGAGTCCGCCATGCGAACACTACTCCTGCAGAACCCAGGTTGGGCAGAGAAACCGGATTTCTTAACCCTTACCGAGGAAGAACAGCGCCGTGCTGCCATACCGGCGGCTGTCGAGCACAGCCAGATGTTGCAACGCGGGCGCAGCCCATTCCTTCGGGAAGACCTGGACGACTACCAGGCCGTCATCGGCCAGCAGATCGGGGCGTGCGTCCACCTGCTGCAGCGCCCTGAGCCAGAGGCCCTGATACTGCGGCGGCGCGATGTAGATCACATCGAAGGGCTGAGCGCCGCCGCGGCCAAGATACGCGAACGCGTCGCCGTGAATCACCTGGGCACGCGCGGCCAGGCCCGTGGTGTCCAGGTTGCGCTGCAGGACGCGCGCGGCGGTGCGATCCAGTTCGCAGAAGACTGCGGACGCGGCGCCGCGGCTCAACGCCTCGATGCCGACCGCGCCTGTACCGCCGAAGAGGTCCAGGTAGCGGCACTCGGCGACCTGCGCACGCGATGTGAGAATACTGAACAGGGCCGACTTAGCCCGGTCGGTGATGGGCCGGGTGCTCTCTCCCGGCACCGCGGCCAAGGGCCGGCCCTTGGCTTCGCCAGCAATCACACGCATGCCGCCCTCACCCTCTCTGAATGAGGGTGCGGTAGACCGGCGAGTCCACGCCCCCGAACCGATGCTTGTAGTCTTCGTTGCCCTGGAGAAAGTCGAAGTGCGTGCGGCCCAGGTCGATCGCGTGTCGGATCAACTGCGAGAGCAGCACCCAGCCGGGACTCAGTTGCGGCACGGCGGCAGGGTCATAGCCGGAGTTGTACACCAAAATCCGGCCGCCGTAGTCAAAGCAGAGGTAGGTCGCTACGGGCTGCCCGGCAACTTCCAGGAAGGAAAGCTGGAGCCAGCCCTGTTCAGCCAACATTGCAGCCAATGCGCGGAAGAAAGCCTGCATCTCGTCGGTCATAAACGCATGCTTATCGGCACGGCTGTAGCGATGCAGCGCGATGAAATGATCCATGGCGGCCGTCAGATCGTCGCCGGCCCCCACAAAGCGTAAGGCCGCGTCGGGCGCCTCCCGCTCGATCCGGCGCAGCTTGCGGCGGATCTCATGGCGTTCTTTCTTATCCAGGCTCTCCAGGTATTGCTCCCACCCATCGGGACAATCGGCAGCAGGCAATGGAATGATCGGGCACACATCCTCCTGCATCACTCCCACCTGGAATCCAACCGCAGCGGCCATCTCGGGCAGCCGGCTGTGTGCCAGCGACGGCGCGGGCTGGTTGCACAGGTCGACCAGGTCCCAGGGCGGCGCATCCGGTCCTGTCAGCCAGGCCAGAAACGCTGCGTACACGGCCTCCTCCTGGCCGGCTTCAACGATCAGGTCGAGATAGTCCGCCACCTCGATACAACCGACTACGTTCATTGCCAGTTGCGCGCCATCCTCAGTGCCATAAAACGGCAGGATGCCGATCAACCGGCCCGCCTCCCGCGCGGCCAAAAGATAGAGCGGCCCGCGTTGCGCGCCCAGATAGCGCCACCAGGTCGTCTGCCATTCCCAGGTCAGGAAGATCGTATCGAATCGGCTGCGCCGGAGCAGGTCGTTCCATTCGCCTTTCAGCGCCTCGAATCCGCTCTCGTCGCGGTATAAGGTTAAGTCCAACTGAATCTCCTATGGTCATTCAAATTTTCAGACAGGTCTCTATTGCCGCCTCAGCCAGCCCCGCACCAAGATAAACAGCAACAGCGCTACGATAAGCGCGATGAGCAGCGGCCAGCCGCTCGGCAAGCGCTCAGTCATTTGACTCAGCCAGTTCCGGATCGTTGCCGCAAGAGACGGCAACGCCTCGCTGCCAGGCAATGAATCGAGCGTGGAGGTGGGCGTTCCGGTCGCCACGCGTGTGCCCGCAAAAACCTGGGGCGACACCTGCAGCGCAATCCGGGTCAGATCGGCCTCGGGAGTGCTTGCGGTGACATCCGTCAGTGAACGCTGAGACCCCGCTGGCGCCGAAGTCGTCTCCGCCCCGGAGCCGGACAGGGGCACGAGGGGCAGCGGACCGGGTGGTGAGCCGTTCAACTGCTCCGCCGTCGGATATGCACCCGAAGTGCACGCCCAGGCATGCACCTCATCCACGAACAGCGCAGTGCGGCCCCCCAAGCCATCATTGTACGCGTTGAAGTACAATGAAAATGTCGGTCCAGGCATGTCCAGGAGATCAAAGATGTGCTGCTGCCAGACGCGCTCATCCTTCAGCACCCGCCATGGTGCGGCCCACACCGCATCCCCCGGAGTCAACAGGACAAACTGCTGGCAATCGGTCCCGGAGAGCTCCTCGGCCCAGGTGTAGGCCCAAAAGCTCACGACGACGCGCGGGCGACCCACTGCCATGGTCACCGTCTGGCGAACGGACGAGTAGGTATCGCGGTTCTTCGTCTGCGAGCCCATCTGCATCACGTAGGAGCCGCTGCCGGCCGGCGCAGTCACCAGGTGCGCTTGCAGGGTGCTGGCGCCAGGCTGCCACGGGTGCAAACCGGTCTCGAAGCCGCCGTTCTGGGCAATGTCGATGCAGCCGGGCGACACGGCCGTCAACGTCGCTGCGGGCACGGTGGGGGTCCTGGTCGAGGTGGGCGCGAGCGTACCGGTCGGCGTGGGGGTGGCTGCCGCGCCTGACGTGCAGGCCCGCAGGCGGACGTCGTCCACGTGCATGGCTGTCCGGCCGCCGATGCCATCGTTGTTGACGCTGAAGCTGACAAAGACCGTTTGCCCGGCGAAGGCGGAAACATTATACATCAACGGCTGCCAGGCCGAGTTGTTCTGCCGGCCCTGCCACGGCCGGTAGAGCATCCCGCCGGACGAGTTCAACAGCGCCATCTCCTGGTAGTCGGCATCCGCGCCAGCCTGTGCCTGAGTATAGACCCAGGCCTCCAGCGTTACCAGTGGGTAGCCAAGGGGGAGCGTGACGAGTTGGCGTACAGTGGTGAGGCCGGTCAGGTTTTGGTCTAGAGAGCCAAGCTTGAGCGCATTAGGGGCGCTGCGCACTGGCGCGCTCACCGAGGCGGCGCCTGCGTAATCACCCACCACCTGCCAATTCGCCAGGCCATTGTCGAAGCTGCCGTCCACCACGACCTCCACGCAGCCGGGGGTGGCCGTTGGGCTGGGCGTGGAGGTCGGACTCATCGGACCGCTGGTGGGCGTCACCGTACTGGTGGGCGCCGCTACGCCGCTGCACGAAGCCAGCGAGACGTCATCCAGGAACATGGCTGCGCGGCCGCCGACGCCATCGTTGTAGACGTTGAAATAGAGCTGCACCGTCTGGCCGCGCCACGGCGTCAGATCGAAGGTCAGTTGGTTCCAGATACGGCTGTCGTTGTGCGAGCGCCAGGGCTTGTTCAGGATCGCAGTGCCGGTGGCGTCCAACAGCACGACCTCCATATAGTCGGTGGTTGCGGGCGAGTCGGCCATAGCATAGAACCAGAAGGAGAGCAGCACTTGGGGAGCTGAGGCCGGAATAAGCACCTGCTGGCGCGCCGACGAAAAGCTCTCAATGTTCGCGCCGCTGGTGATGCCCAACGACAACGACCGGTAGCCGCCATGCTTGGTATAAGTGACATATTGCGGCATAACGGGGCTCGGACCGAGCTGCCAACCGGCGTTCGTCTCAAAACCGCCGTCGACCAGCCACTCGGTGCAAACCTCGGCCCGGGCCGGTGACACCCCCACGCCGAACCCGGTCGCCATGACCAGAATCGCGGCACAGAGGCCGCCAAGCGCACGCCACAACGTATTCATCTGGCTTAGCTCCTCCGCTCGTGGCTGGGTGGAAGACCGGCCACACCAGCCTCACGAACTCCCCAGCTCGATATTCCTGGGCCACATTCTATCATGAACACGCACTTCAAGCAATTGCTCTGCGCCGCGGCCCATGCTATAATGCGCGATACCTATGAACGAGTTGCCATCTGGCTCCACCGACCTGGCTATCGTCATCGTCAACTACAACACCAGCGCGCTGTTGCGCGACTGCTTGCATTCCGTGTTTGCCAGCACGGGCAACCTGACGCTGGCGATCTGCGTGGTGGATAACGCGTCCCCTGACGACAGCGTCGCCATGATGCGCGCTGAGTTCCCCAACGTTCAGTTGATTGCTAACGCCGCCAACGTGGGATATCCCGCAGCGAATAACCAGGGGCTGCGCTGGTTCGGATTCAGCGGCTCGCGCGCCCCTGGCGGACCGGGAGAGGAGCCGACAGTGAAGGCGCTGCCGCGCTTCGCCCTGCTCCTCAACCCCGACACCGTGCTGCCGCCGGATGCACTGGCGCGCATGGTCGATTTTATGGCCAGGCATCCACAGGCCGGTGCGGCCGGCCCAAAGCTGGTGCGGTTGGACGGTTCTCTGGATAAGGCCTGCCGGCGCTCCTTCCCGACGCCGACGACTTCGCTCTATCATCTGCTGAAGTTGGATAAGCTGTTCCCCCACAGCGCGCGGTTTGCCCGTTATGACCTGTCATATCTCGACCCAGACGTAACAACCAAAGTGGACGCCATCGTGGGCGCGTTTATGCTCGTACGTCGGGAGGCGATTATGGCGGCCGGCCTGCTGGACGAAGCCTTTTTCATGTACGGTGAGGACCTCGATTGGGCCAAACGTATCACAGATGCGGGGTGGGAGGTGTGGTACACTCCCGATGTCACCGTACTGCATATTAAAGAGGCTGCCAGCCGCTATTCCTACCGCGCGCGGGTCGAGTTCTATCGGGCGCTGACCATCTTCTATGAGAAGCACTATCGGGCGTCTACGCCCTTCTGGCTTGACTGGCTGATCCGAGGCGGGGTGGCACTCTTTGGCGGGCTCGATCTGTTCGGCCGCCGATTGCGGGGCCATTATCGCGGCCAGCAGCAGGGAGTAAAGCCATGAAAGGAACCCGCATCTGGTTCGCCATCAGCCTGATGGTCACCGATATGGTCATGAGTGCCCTGGCGTTCTTCGTGGCCTACCGGATCCGGCTGACCACCCAAGGGCCTGAGATCGGCCCGTTTCGAGACTACTTGCTGCCGGCCCTGATCCAGTCCGGCGCCATCCTGACGGTGTTCTTCTTCTACAAGTTCTACCACCGGCGCCGCGCGGCAGCGCTGATGGACGAAGCCTACCGGCTGGTGGGCGCGGTGTCCGGCGCCACCTTGATCACAATTGCGTTTATCTCGTTCGTGCTGCGCGAGACCCTGCAATATCAGCGCTCCATGATCGTGCTGGCCTGGGGCGCGGGCATCGTGCTAATCATCCTGGGGCGCGCGCTGCATGGGCGGGTGCAGCGCATCCTGCAAAGCCGAGGGATCGGCGCTGAGCGCGTGCTGATTGTCGGAACGGGTGAGGTCGGTCGCATGGTGCTGCAGAAGTTCCAGCAAACCCCCGGCCTGGGCTATCACGTGATCGGGTTCATCGAAGCGGCTGCGGCCGATGCGCAACCGACCGCAGCAAAAGTGATGAATTTGCCCGTTTTAGGCGCCGTCGGAGATCTCCCGAAAATTATCGCGGAGCAGGATGTCAGCGAGGTCATCATCGGCCTGCCCGAGGCCTCGCACGAGGAGCTAGTAGGCATCGTCTCTCAGTGCGAGCGGGAGAAGGTCAGCATCCGCGTCTTCCCCGATGTCTTTCAGATCATGGCGTCCGAAGTGACCATCAGCGACCTGGCAGGGCTGCCGCTGCTGACGATTCGCGACGTAGCGTTACGTGGCTGGAAACTGACCCTGAAACGTATCGTCGATCTGCTGTTCAGCAGTGCGTTCCTGACGGCCACTTCGCCGCTGATGATGCTCACAGCCATCCTGGTCAAGCTGGACTCCCCCGGCCCGGTGTTTTTTGTGCAAGAACGGATGGGGCTGGACGCGAAGCCTTTCAAGATGCTCAAGTTCCGCTCGATGCGCGTCGACGCTGAAGCCAACGGGCCCGGCTGGACGACCGCCAACGACCCGCGCCGCACGCGTGTCGGCACCTTTATCCGCAAAACCTCCATCGATGAGTTTCCCCAGTTCATCAATGTGCTGATGGGTGACATGAGCATAGTCGGCCCACGGCCCGAACAGCCTGCTTATGTCGAGCAATTTCGCCTCAGCATCCCGCGTTACATGGAGCGCCATCGCGAGAAGGCTGGCGTCACCGGCTGGGCGCAGATTAATGGCCTGCGCGGTGATACTTCTATCGCCGAACGCACCAAGTACGACCTCTGGTACATCGAGAACTGGTCGCTATGGCTGGATCTCAAAATCATACTGCGGACAGCCTTCAAGGCGGTGTTCGACAAGGCGGCCTATTGAGGACGCCATAAGCCCTGCATCGTATGCTGTCCGGCGGATGCCGGGACAGGTAGGTTCCACCTTGCGACGAGTTTAGGCGGACGCCAGCAGCTTTCGCAGAAGGCCCTTCACCACCTCAACCTTAAGCTTGTTCTGCGCTAATGGTTGCGCGTCACGGACTGCCAGTCTCCCGGCTTCTTGCGCCAGCGCCTCGCCAGGCTCCTTGCCCTCTAACAACGCCTCGACTGCGGCCATTCTCAGCGGCACGGGCGCGACCGCTCCCAGCACCACCCTGGATTCACGGAATCTGCCCCCTGAGATTGCTGCACAAAACGCAACGCTGACGATGGGAAAATCAATGGCGTTGCGGATACGAAACTTGAGGTAGGCTTGCCGGCTGCCGGGCGGCGGCGCCGGAATCACGATCTCCTCGATCAGCTCATCCGCACCCAGCACGGTCGTTTTGCTCTCGGCTGCCGCGAAGAGGTCCTCGGCCGCCAGGATGCGCTGCGTGGTCCTGACCTTCGCGCCCAGCGCGATGAGGGCCGGCGCCAGGTCCGAGGCGTTGACCGCCACACACCCGCAGTTGGCGCAGCGGAATGACTCACGCGCGACGGCCTCGTTCGCCAGGGTGGCGCAATCCTCGCCGCGCAGCGTGCGTTGAGATGCCGGCAACCGCGGCTCGGGCACACGCCGGCTGGTCGGCAGTGCGTCGGCGTTGATGACCAACCGGACCTTGCCCGACGGGGCGGGCGCGGCCGTAACCGGCGCGCCGGCAAGATATGCGTCGATGGACGCGGCCACCTGTTGCCCGGTAGCCATCGCATTCACCAGCGTTGCTGGGCCGCCGGTCACGTCACCGCCGGCGAAAACGCCCTCCAGACTCGTGGCCGCCGTCTGCTTATCGGTGACGATGAACCCGCGTTCCGTTCGCAGTCCTGGCTCACCGTACGAGAGGTCCGCGGCCTGCCCGATGGCGATCAGGATCTGATCCGCCTCGAAGACGGTCGTGACCGCCGGGTCGAAGGCCGGCGCGAAACGACCGGCCTTGTCGAAGACCGAGGTGCAGCGCACCAACTCCATGCCGGCCAGCTTCCCATCGCGCACCACCACGCGCTGCGGTCCCCATGACGGCAGGATGGTGATCCCCTCCTCGTGCGCCTGCTCGATATCCTCCGGGATGGCCGGCATGACGTCGAGGCTCTCCAGACAGGCCATCGCCACCGCGGCTGCGCCGTATCGCTTTGCAGTGATTGCCACATCCACCGCGACGCTGCCGCCGCCGATGACCAACACGCGCTTGCCCACGCGCCGCGGGATGCCGCGCTGGACGTCGATCAGAAACTCCAGGCCGGAGTCGAGCAGCTCACTCCGCTCGAGCCTGAGCATTCTGCCGTTCCAGAGGCCCGTCGCCAGGAACACACTGTCATGACGCGCTCGCAGGTCACCCAGGGTCAGGCCTGGGCCGCCGATATTGGCGCCCAACTCGAACCGGATGCCCATGCCAGCCAACACGGTCACCTGCTCTCGCACCACGGCTTTGGGCAAGCGGTAGGCTGGGATGCTGTAGGTCAGCATGCCGCCCGCCTCCGGCATCCGATCGTATACCGTCACGTCATGTCCCAGCTTGCGCAGGAAGTAGGCCGCGGTCAGACCGGCCGGTCCCGCGCCCACCACCGCGACCCGCTTCCCCGTTTCGGTCGCGGGTGCAGTGTAGAACTCGGCGGCGTGTGCCAAGGCATAATCGCCCAAGGTGCGCTCCACGTCGCGGATCGACACCGACTCATCGTAGTCATGGCGGTTGCAGTCCGATTCGCAAGGATGCGCACACGCCCGGCCCGTGATGGCCGGCAGCGGATTGGTGCGCATCAGGATGGCGACCGCCTCGGCCAGCTTGCCCTCACGGAGCTGCGCCATGTAAGCCGGGATCTCGTTGTGGATGGGGCACCCGGTGACGCACGGCGCCGCGCTGACGCACATGCCGCCGTAAATGGAGTGGTAGCGATTCTCGGCAAAGAGCGCATCGCACCACCGGCCGCCCTTGCGCAGGCAGTCGAAATTGTTCTCAGGATTGCGGTAATACCAGCAGCGCGGTTCCTGGCACAGGTTGCCCGCAAGGGTTGCAACGTTACGAATTTGCGGCGAGGCGACGCTGCGGGCTGCTTCAGCGAGGAGTGCATAGTCCTGCCGGATAACCGGATGCTTCGCGATCTCGCCCAGGGTCGTGAGCGCGCCGATACGCAATTCGGCGGGCTCCGCGATCACATAGCGCAGCTCGGCTGCCGGCTTGAGACCGATGAGCACCTGCGGCGGGTCATCGTGGATGGCGTCCTTAAGCGCACCAAGCAGGTCGGTGCCGCCCGCAAGCACCGCGGCGTGCCCCCCATGTTCCTTGAGCAAGGCTTCCGCTGCCTGCAGCGTGTCGGCCGGAATGTAGTTGAATGATTGCAGCGTCATGATATCACCTCAAATCCGGCCCAACGCCCGCAGCACCTTTTCGGGCGTGATCGGAATCTCGTCGACACGCGCCCCGATGGCGTTGTAGACCGCGTTGGCGATGGCTCGCGGGGTGCATGTCAGCGTGCCCTCACCGATGCCGCACGCGCCGTACTCGCCCGCGCCCCGCCACACCTCCAGGAGCACCGGCTCGATCTCCGGCATGTCGGCCATCGTAGGGATCTTGTAGTCGATGAAGTTGAAGTTCAGCGGCACCCCGCGCACCGGATCGTAGACGAGCTCCTCGGTCAACGCTTCGCCGATGGCCATCACCTGTCCGCCGATCTGCTGCGCCTCGGCGCCGGAGGCGTACATGACCGTGCCACAGTCGTTGATAATGATGAGCTTGAGCACCTGCGTGCGGCCGGTTGAGGTGTCCACCTCCACTTCGGCAAAGCTGGCAATGTATGGGACGCCGGTCCGCTCGCCTGCCGGCCGCCGGCTCACCATCACCGATAGCGGCACCAGGTCGCCCTGCCACAACAGCTCCTTGACGCCGATGCTGTGCTCCGGTCCCGCAACCCTGCCTTCGCTGATGGTCAGCCGGTCGGCAGGGACCCCGAGGACAGGCGCCGCAAGTGCCAGCAGCTTCGCTTTCAACTCCTGGGCCACCACCGCCAGCACCTCGGACTGCAAGAAGGCGACCGCGCTGTCCGTTTGCACGCAGTCGCGCATGCCCGCGTCGGTGTCTACGGTCGAAACCCAGGTGACGTCCTCGGGTCGGACGCCCAGGAAGCCAAGGGCCTCGGCACAGCCAAGCACATTGCACGTGTTGGAACCGGTGCCGGTCTCCACGGTGGGCGCATCCAGCGTGACCGTGCCGTCAGGGTAAAGAGTGACTTTGGCTTGCACCTGGCCGCGGCGTTCCTCCTGCCATTCAGCGTGCCAGCCGGGATGCAACGAGAAGCCGACCCCGCGCCGCTTCACACCCTCGTACAACGGGCCGGCGCCGGGCTGATGCCGTTTCTCACGCCACCCGATGCGCGCGGCGCCCGTTTCCAGCACGGCGGTCAGGCTTTGATCCGGGCAAGATCCCCACTCGTGCCCGAAATTCTTGATCGCTAATGTGATGGGGTCCATGTCCAGCCGCTCGGCCAGAGCATCCACCATCCGGCCAAAGACGAAGTTGAACTGGGAATTGCCCACCCCGCGCATCATGCAGCCGGGGATGTGATTGGTGTAGACCGCGTAGGATTCCATCTTGATGTTAGGAATCGGAGCCAGCGCGGCTTCGGAGATCTCGGCCGGGGCAAATTTGAGCGCAAAAACCGAATGGTCAGCGTGCGCGCCGATGTCACCGATAGATTTGAAATGGAGTGCAGTGATGACGCCGTCAGCCTTTGCCCCTACCTTGCAATGGTACAGCGCCGGTTGCCGAGTATCGTGAAAGCTATCGCGCCGCGTGTGCTTGAACTTCACGGGCCGACCGGCCCGTTTCGCCAGCAGCGCCGTGAAAAGAAAGAACGGTTGATCGCCGGTGTCTCCGCGACCGAACTGCCCGCCTACATACTTGCTGATGACTCGCACCTTGTGGATCGGCAGCTCTAGCATCTGGCTGACGTGCATCCGGGTCTGGTCCGCGGCGTAGGAGTTGGACACAATGGTCACCCGGTCGTCTTGCCATTGGGCCATGCAGCACCAGGGATCCAGCGCGCCCTGCGTCGGGTTGTGATGGCTGGTGTCCATCTCGACGACGACATCGGCCGCGGCAAAGCCCGCCTCCACGTCGCCTTTGACCAGGAAGACATCGGGGCCGCCGATCGGGTCGGGCGGAAGCACGTTGTGCGCCGCGATCTCGGGATGGATGACCGGCGCGCCGGGAGCCATCGCTGCCAGCGGATCGAGCACAAACGGCAGTTTTTCCCACTTGACCTCGACCAGCCGCAAAGCCTCTTCGGCGATCTGCGCAGTCTCAGCCGCAATGGCAACCCCCACCTCGTCGCCGGCCCAGGTCGCATAATCGCCCAGTACGCGGCGGTCACGGAATTTGCGCCACATCATGTTTTCGTAGCTCACTGTGTCGACCGCATCGGTCCAGCCGGCATTAGTCGGTTTGAGGCGCGCGACCTCGGGATCCTGATACGTCAGGATGGCCTTGACGCCGGGCAATTGGGCGGCTTTGCTGGTATCGAGGCTCACAATCCTGGCCCGCGGGTATGGGCTGCGCAGCACCCGCGCATGAAGCAGGCCGGGGTAGCTGCGCTCCGAGATCATATCATCGGCATAGGGTGCGCGACCATGCGCCTTTTCGACAGCGTCGATCCGCGGGCGATAGCCGCCGATGAAGCGGCGCTCGACTCGGGGTTTGTAGGGAGTGCTCATGCCTGCCTCCTCTCGTCCAGTAATCCGGCGGATTGCCGCGATCCGGCGGATTGCCGCAATCCGGCGGATTGCGCAACAGCACGCACAGCAATCTTCTCAGCAGCATGCTGCACCGCCATGGCAATCCCGGCATAGCAGCCGCACCGGCAGAGATTGCCGGACAGCGCTTCCTTCACCTCATCCAGGGTCGGCGTGGGGTTTTCGTCGAGCAGGGCCCGGGCCGTCATCACGAAGCCCGGCGTGCAGAACCCGCATTGCAGCGCGGTGCCGTGGCCAGGCTCGCACTGCTCAGCAAAGGCTTCGATCACGGGATCGTCCTCCGGCAGACCTTCGATGGTCAACAGGTCGTGACCGTCTGCTTCCACCGCCAGCAGCATGCAAGACAGGACCGCCTTGCCGTCCATGATGATGGTGCACGCGCCGCAAGCGCCTTCATCGCAGCTTATCTTCAAGCCGGTCAGCCCAAGCCGTTCCCGCAGGAACTCCGAGAGGGTTGTGGAGGGTTGGAGATCGCGTCCAAGCTCGAATTCGCGGCGCTCACCGTTAATGCGCGCGGTGATACGCTCCGCCACTGTCGCCATAAGCACCTCCGCTGAGATGAATGTGATCGCGATACTTAGGTTAACTTGCCCTTGTGGATTTGCGACCTATCATACCACAACTGCAGCAGAATGGAGGCGCGCTTCCAAAAACTCAAGGTTTTAAATGAGACTTGACAACCCCCTGACATGGGATTAGACTGCTATTATCTCACGTAATTCCCGTCAGCCACTTTCAGGAGGAAACACACTATGTCCCCGCAACCCAGAAGCCGATGGTCCCTTTTCAGCGCGCTGCTGCTCATTTTGGTCCTATTGGTCAGCTGTGCGCCCACCCCGGCCAGCCAAGCGCCTGCGGCGCCGGCCGGTAATGCCATGGATGAGCTGGTCAAAGCCGCCAAGGCCGAAGGCACGCTGACCACGATTGCCTTACCCCATGACTGGTGCAACTACGGCGAGGCCATCACCAACTTCAAAGCCAAGTATGGCCTGGAAGTGAATGAACTGAATCCTGATGGGGGTTCCGGCGACGAAATCGAGGCCATTAAGGCCAACAAAGACAACAAGGGACCCCAGGCGCCCGATGTGATCGACGTTGGCTACGGCTTCGGCCCGCAGATCGTCGAAGAAAAACTGGTGCAAGCCTACAAGGTCAGCACCTGGGACAGCATCCCGGCCGATTCGAAGAACGCAGACGGCTACTGGTACGGCGACTACTACGGCGTGCTGGCCTTCGAGGTCAACAAGGATGCCGTGACGAACGTGCCCCAAGACTGGGCCGACCTGCTCAAGCCGGAGTATAAGGGCCAGGTGGCCTTGTCCGGCGACCCGCGCGCCTCGGCGCAAGCCCAGATGAGCGTCTATGCCGCGGCCCTGGCCAACGGCGGCTCGCTGGATAACGTGACGCCCGGCCTGGAGTTCTTCAAGAAGCTGAATGAGGTGGGCAACTTCGTCCCGCTCATCGCCAAACAGGCTACCGTCGCCAAGGGTGAAACCCCGGTGATCATGCGCTGGGACTACAATGCCCTGGCCGATAAGGAAGCGCTGGCCGGCAATCCGACCATCGAAGTGGTGATTCCCAAGACGGGCGTCATCGCCGGCGTCTACATCCAGGCCATCAGCGCGTATGCGCCGCACCCCAACGCCGCCAAGCTGTGGATGGAGTACCTCTACTCCGATGAGGGCCAGCTCGTCTGGCTGAAGGGCGGCTGCCATCCGATCCGCTACAATGATCTGGTGAAGCGGAACGTGATCCCGGCCGAAATAACTGCCAAGCTGCCGCCTGCCGAGCTCTACGCCAAGGCAGTCTTCCCCACCATCGATCAGATCAACAACGCCAAGAAGGCGATCAACGATGGCTGGGACAAGATCGTCGGCGCCGACGTCAAATAGCGTCAGATTGTGGCCAGGACGCCGCAGCCTACACTTACAACACCGCGGGACGCGCCGGGGGCGCGTCCCGCGCGCCGCATCAACTGGGCGTGGGCAGGTGTTGCGCCCTTCTTGATCTTCGCCCTCTTTTTTCTGTTCATCCCCTCGGTGTCATTGTTTGTCGGCAGTTTCCAGGATAACCAGGGCCATTTCACCCTGACCAACCTCGCCGGGCTGTTCACCCCGTCCATTCTCAGTGCCTATTGGATCACGATCCGCATCAGCGTCTTCACAGCGGTTCTCGGCGGGGTGTTCGGGTTCTTCCTGGCCTATTCGGCAACATTGGTGGGCCTACCGCGCTGGGTATCTAACGGAATGGCGACCTTCAGCGGCGTCGCTTCGAACTTCGCCGGGGTGCCGTTGGCGTTCGCCTTCATCGCCACGCTCGGCCGCCTGGGACTGGTGACGGTGCTGCTTAAGAACGTCTTCGGGTTCAACCTGTACGATCACGGCTTCAACCTGTACAGCTTTTGGGGGTTGAGCGTCACCTACCTCTACTTCCAATTTCCATTGATGATTCTGATCATCACCCCTGCACTGGAGGGGCTGCGCCGCGAGTGGCGCGAGGCCGCTGAAAACCTGGGCGCGACCGGCTGGCAGTACTGGCGTCACGTGGGGCTGCCGGTGCTGCTGCCTTCGCTGCTCGGTGCGATGATCTTGCTGTTCGGCAATGCGTTCGGCGCCTATGCCACCGCGCTCTCGCTGACCGGCGGTTTCATCAACCTGGTGACGATCCTGATCGGCTCGCAGATCAAGGGCGACGTGCTGCACAACCCCGGCCTGGGGTATGCCCTGGCGCTAGGCATGGTTGTGGTGATGGGGATCTCGATGGCGATCTATTACGTGCTGCGGCGCCGCAGTGAAAGGTGGCTGCGGCTATGAAGCGCACCAAGCTTTGGGGCTGGCTGTGGACGGCCCTCGGCGTGCTCTACTTTTTCTTGCCGCTGTACGCCACGCTGGATTTTTCGCTGCGCGCCAAAAAGGGCCAGCTCTCGCTTTTGGCATACCAACGCGTGCTGGCCGACCCGCAGTTCAGGCAAACATTGACGTTTTCGCTGGGCATGGCCATCCTGACCATCCTGGTCAGCCTGGTTCTGATCGTCCCCACCGCCTATTGGATCCGGCTGCGCCTGCCCAAGCTGCGGGCGGTGGTGGAGTTCATCACCCTGATGCCTTTTGTGGTGCCTGCCATCGTGCTGGTCTTCGGGCTGATCCGGGTTTACGGCGGGGGCTTCCTGCCGCTAACCAACTTCCGCGCCGGCACTAACGCCCTCTTGGTGGCCGCCTACGTCATCCTGGCGCTGCCCTATACGTATCGTGCGGTGGACACCGGCCTCGCGGCTATCGACGTACGCACCCTCACGGAAGCAGCGCAGAGCCTGGGCGCGGGCTGGGGCACGATCCTGCTGCGGGTGATTTTCCCGAACCTGCGCTCGGCGCTGCTCAGCGGCGCATTCCTCACCCTGGCCACCGTCGTCGGTGAGTTCACCATCGCCAGTTTCCTGGTGGGCATCCACGCGTTCGGCCCGTACATGTCGCTGATCGGGCAGAACAAAACTTATGAATCATCCGCCCTGGCCATCATCAGCTTTGCGCTGACCTGGCTGTTCATGGGCCTGATCCAACTTCTCGGCCGCGGCCAGCCCGGCCAGCGCCAGCAACTTGTGGGGGCAAGGTGACACGATGGGATTTCTAGCGCTGACCAACATCTCCAAAACGTTCGGCGGCAGCGTCGCGGTCCATGACTTCAACCTGGATGTCGAGCGGGGCGAATTCATCTCCTTTCTGGGGCCAAGCGGCTGCGGCAAGACCACCACGCTGCGGATGATCGCCGGTTTCGAACTGCCTACCACGGGGACGATTGTCGTCAACGGCGAGGAAATCACCTATCGGCCGCCCAACCAACGCAACGTGGGCATGGTCTTTCAATCTTATGCACTTTTCCCCAACATGACCGTGGCCGATAACATCGGCTTCGGCCTCAAGATCGCGCGCACGCCCAAGGCCGACATCGACCATACCGTAGCGGAGATGCTGGATGTGATCCACCTGCCCAGCCTGGGCAACCGCTACCCCCACCAGCTCTCAGGTGGACAGCAGCAGCGCGTTGCGTTGGCGCGCGCGCTGGCGATCCATCCCCAGGTGCTGCTGCTCGACGAGCCGCTCTCGGCGCTGGACGCCAAGATCCGGGTTGAGCTCCGCGCCGAGATTCGGCGCATCCAACGGCAGCTTGGCATCACCACCATCTACGTCACCCATGACCAGGAAGAGGCGCTCTCGCTATCGGATCGCGTCGTGGTGATGAACGCCGGGCGGGTGGAGCAGATCGGCCCGCCCTTCGAGATCTATAACTATCCCACCACCGGGTTCGTCGCTTCGTTCATCGGCCAGCTCAACCTGCTGCCTATCATCGTCACCGACCCGGCCGCGGGCCTGTGCACTGTGGCCGGCGAACCGGTACGCGTGAGCGAGGCCATCGAGGCCAACCGGGGCGCTGAAGCGCGGCTGGCGATCAGGCCGGAGGAGCTGCGTTTCGGGCAGAGCGGACCGGACCTCAACCGCCTGCACGGACGTGTCGACAGCGTCACCTTCCTCGGTGCAATTGTGCGTATACGCGTGCAGTTGCTCAGCACGACACTGCCCGACGGCCCACTGCTGGCCGTGGACCTGTTCAACGAACGCCAGTTGTACATCCCTCAAGTTGGCGAACCGGTCGAGGTTACCTTTCCTCCGCACGCATGCTGGATCGTGACCTGAGCTGATTCAACCACCGCCCTTTTTTTGACACCTCTGCTCCTTCATGCTATTATTTGGCTCCATTATTTAGCACTCTCACGAAGAGAGTGCTAACATTACGAGTTACAACGATGGAAATGACCGCGCGGCGGCAGGCTGTATTGGGCCTGGTGGTCCGCTCATACATTGAGAAGGGGTTACCAGTCGGCTCGAAGGCGTTTGTGGAAACGTACGGGCTGGATATCAGCGCGGCCACTATCCGCAACGAAATGGCTGCGCTGGAGGAACTGGGATATCTGAGCCATCCGCACACCTCAGCGGGCCGCGTCCCCACCGACTTGGGTTACCGCTTCTTCGTGGAACACCTGTTAGGCGACACCGAGCTGCCGCTGCCGGAACAACACATGATCCGTCACCAGTTCTACCAGGCGCAGCTGGAGCTGGATCAATGGGTGCGGCTGGCGGTGGCAGTACTGGCGCACACCACGCGCAAAGCTGCCCTGGCCACCCCGCCCAGGGCCCGTCAAAGCAAATTCAAGCACCTGGAACTGATCGGCTTACGCGACACGGTGGTGCTGCTGGTGCTGGTGTTGATGGGCGGCACCGTCAAACAGCAAATGCTCGCTTTGGACGTTGCCGTGGAACAAGACGCGCTGAGCCGGCTGTCCGCTCAGCTCAACGACCAGTTCTACGGGCTGAGCACCGGTGAAATCAGGCGCCAGATTGCCGCCTTACCCGATCTGGGTCGCCAGGTGGTGGGCATCGTGGATGAAGTGATGGAGGCTATCGACCTCCAGGCAGACGATCTGGTCTACCGCGATGGTCTGGTGCACGTCTTGCAGGAGCCGGCATTTGGCGAGGGCGGTCAGATCCGCGGGATCGTACAGACGCTGGAGGGGCCGTCGCTGGCTGGAATCGTTGCGACAGCCGCCCAGCCGCTGGAGGTAGGCGGCGTGCAGGTGCTGATCGGCGGTGAGGGACGCTGGCGCGAGTTTTCAGACCTGGTGCTGGTGCTGTCGCGCTACGGCGTCGCCGGGGGTGCAAGCGGCTTATTGGGAGTTGTAGGCCCGCTGCGCATGACCTACGATCGAACCATCGGCGCTGTACGTTACGTCTCGCGACTGATGAGCGACCTGGTCGGCGAATGGTATGAGGATAAGGAGTAGTGATCACAGCATGAGTGATGTCGAACAACCAACCAACCCAACCGACAACCCAACAGAGGCGCCAGACGCGGCCAGTCTGGCGGAACAATTGACCCAGGCGCAAGCCCAGGCCGCCGAGTACCTGGACAACTGGCGTCGCGCCCTAGCAGATCTGAGCAATGCACGCAAACGCATGCAGCGCGAGATGGACGACATGCGCACAGCGGCAGCTGAACGCGTACTGGAGAGGCTGCTGCCGATCATTGACGACGTCGAGCGGGCTTTTACCGTCGTCCCAAGCGAATATGCTAACAGTGACTGGGTCAACGGCTTTCGTTTGATCCAACGCAAACTGCAGCTCTTGCTGGACAACGAGGGGGTGCAGCGCATCCCGGTCGAAGGGCAGACCTTCGATCCGAAGCTGCATGACGCGGTCACACACGAAGAAGCGGAGGGCTATGCCGAGGATCAGATCATCGGTGAAGTGACTCGCGGCTACCGCTTGGGCGAAAAAGTACTGCGGGCTGCACAAGTCCGCGTGGCAAAGGGCTAACAGAGTAACAAAGGAGTATTTGATCCATGAGCAAAATCGTCGGCATCGACCTGGGCACCACCAATTCGGTGGTTGCCGTGATGGAAGGCGGCGAACCGGTCGTCATTCCCAGCGCTGAGGGGTCCCGGCTCTTTCCGTCAGTAGTGGCCGTAAATCCCAAGAATAACGAGCGCATGGTCGGCCAGGTAGCGCGGCGCCAGTCGATCACCAACTCAGACAACACCATCTTCTCGGTGAAGCGCCTGATGGGCCGACGCTTCACAGACCCGGAAGTGGCCAAAGCGCGCAAGGTCTTGCCCTATAAGATCACCGAGCACAACAACGGGGATGCCTGGGTGAGCATGGGCGGCCGCGACTACAGTCCGCCCGAGATCTCGGCCATGATTCTGCAAAAGATGAAGACCGATGCCGAGGCCTACTTGGGCGAACCGGTCACCGAAGCTGTGATTACCGTGCCGGCCTACTTCAACGACAGCCAGCGCCAGGCCACCAAAGATGCCGGCAAGATTGCCGGTTTGGAGGTCAAGCGCATCATCAACGAGCCGACCGCGTCCGCGCTGGCCTACGGCCTGGACAAGAAGGTGGATCAGAAGATCGCGGTCTATGACCTGGGCGGCGGCACCTTCGATATCTCGATCCTGGACGTGGGAGATGGCGTGTTCCAGGTGCTCAGCACCAACGGCGACACCTTCCTGGGCGGCGACGACTTCGATCAGCGCATCATCAACTGGATCGCTGATGAATTCAAGCGGGAACAGGGCATCGACCTGCGCGGCGATCGCATGGCGTTGCAGCGCCTGAAGGAAGCGGCCGAGAAGGCTAAGATCGAGCTCTCCACCGTGATGCAGAGCGAGATCAACCTGCCGTTCATCACTGCGGACGCCAGCGGCCCCAAGCACCTGCAGATGGCCCTCAGCCGGTCGAAGCTGGAACAGCTCACCGGCGACCTGATCCAGCGCACGATAGAGCCCTGTAAGCAGGCATTGAACGACGCCAAGCTGAAGCCCAGCGATATCGCAGAGGCGGTGCTGGTGGGCGGCATGTCCCGCATGCCCGCGGTGCAAGAGGCGGTGCGCAAGTTCTTCGGCCGTGAGCCGCACAAGGGCGTCAATCCAGACGAGGTCGTGGCCATCGGCGCCGCGATCCAGGCCGGCGTGCTGGGCGGCCAGGTGAAGAATATCCTGCTGCTGGACGTGACGCCGCTGACGTTGTCCATCGAAACGTTGGGCAATGTAGCGACGCCGATGATCGAGCGCAACAGCACGATCCCCACCAAGAAGACGCAGGTCTTCTCCACAGCAGGCGATATGCAGACCGAAGTCGAGATCGTGGTGACCCAGGGCGAGCGTCCCATGGCCCGCGATAACAAGCTGCTGGGCAACTTCCGCCTGACCGGTATTCCGCCGGCTCCACGCGGCGTCCCGCAGATCGAAGTTACCTTCGACATCGACGCCGACGGCATCCTGCACGTGAGCGCCAAGGACAAAGCCACCGGCCGCGAGCAGAGCATCAAGATCACTGCCTCCAGCGGCCTGGCCAAAGACCAGGTGGAACAGATGGTGAAGGACGCCGAAGCCCACGCCGAAGAGGATCGCAAGCACAAGGCCGAGATCGAAGCCCGCAACCATGCCGACAACGCGCACTACCAGGTCCAGAAGTTCCTGCAGGACAACGGCGACAAGTTGGCCGACGCAGACAAGAAGACCTTGCAGAACCAGATGGACGCGCTAAAGAGTGCGCTCGACCACAATGCAGGTGTGGACGAGTTGGAGAAGGCGACCAACAAGCTGATGGACGAATGGCAGAAAGTCGGCGCCAAGATGTATCAGCAGCCCGGCGCCCAGCCGCCGCCCGGCGGTGAGAACCCCTTCGGTGGCGGCGGACCACAGAGCGGCCCAGCCGGCAACGACGGCGAGGATGTAGTGGACGGAGAATATCGGCAGATGTGATGACGTGGTGCGTGGTGCGTGGTGCGTCAGGTGTGAGGCGAGCCATGCTACGTGCGGCGTACTGAGTATCATGAGTATTACATAAAGAACGGCCCTCGGTGCGGGAGAAGTTTCCCCACCGGGGGCTGTTGCTTTTTGAGGTTACATCTCCTGTATGAATTTTTTTCATCGACATATCAAACTAATTAATACCTCTTGACAAAAAATGAATTCCGTGTTACATTCTAGTCACGCAACACGCAACACGCAACACGCAACACGCAACACGCAACACGCAACACGCA
>CAZELR010000008.1:0-103898 GCA_964513075.1 uncultured Anaerolineales bacterium | reverse complement strand
GGTGTGAACATTGGCGATTTTGGATTGGCGATTTTTGATTTTTGATTTGCGTGTTGCGTGTTGCGTGCTGCGTGTTGCGTATTGCGTGAGTGCCTGTCATTCTGAGCGGGTTGACGACTCAACTCCCGTGATGGCGAAACGCCAGCGAAGAATCTCGCCATTCGTCATTCTGCCCTGGTACTACGCACCACGCACCACGCACCACGCATTACGCACCACGCACTACGCAGTACGCAGTACGTTCTGTATCGCGCGCAGCAGCGGTCCCCGTTGGTCGCTGCCGCTTTCGCCCATCTCCGAAAGGCCCAGGTGAACCTGCGTCCGGCAGCGGCGGACGAGGCCCAGGGCCAGGGCCGAGAGCGCCTCCTGGCGCGCGGCGTATTCGTCCAGGTCGGTCCAGGGCTGGCTGCTGACCCAGCGCCGGCTCAGCACATAGGGCTGCGTCAGGGGCTGGTAGAGCCGCTCCCACCAGCCGCTGCTGCCCACGTCCAGCCAGAACTGGTGCTCGACCGCCTGATTGCTCATCAGGAAGGTGTAGGCCGGCGTCAGCAGCACCGCCTCCTCCGGCTGGCGCTGCCAACTGCGCACGTATTGGGCCGCCACCACGCCCTCTTGCACGAGCTGCACGTATTCGCGGCCCAATACGTCGGTGTCGCTCTGCAAGCCAGCGGCCTGCGGCACATTGTCGCGCATGCTGCCGGCTTGCGCACCCGGCAGTTCGGTCATCACCTGGCGGAACTTGCGCGCCGACTCGATGATCTTCGCCGTGATCTCGCCTGCGTCGAAGTCGCGGTGAAATCCGTAACCCGGCTGCGACAACAGTTCGCCGAAGAGCCGGCTCAGATCGTGGTCCAGCGCCGGGCTGGCGTCCGCGGTGGCGGTGTCCTTCCGAACGCTGTGCCCCTTTGGTCGTCCGGCCCTTTGAGGCGACTTCTGCGCCTCCAGCCAGGATCTCAGCCCTTCGTACCGTCCGCCCAGCAGGAAAGTGATGCGTTCCTGCGCCTCCTGCTCCAGCCCGGCGAAAGGACCGAGCGTGGGTGCGCCGTTGCGCCCTCCCGCAGGGGCTCCGGCGGGGGGGCGATAGGCGATATCGGCCAGCAGTTGGGCGCGCACCAGATCCATATCCGCGATGGCCAGCATCAACGCATGAGTCACATCGGGCTTGCTGGGTGCGATGCCCCAGCCCGGATGGCTGAGTGCGGCCAGGGTCAACAGGCAGAGGGCGGTCGGCTCCTCGCGCAGCGCGCGCGAGGGCCGGTGCGAGCGCGCGGGGATGCCCCGCGCGGCCAGCCGGTTCTCCAGCGAAAAGCGCAGCCCGCCGCCCAGGAACGGCGCCAGCACCGCGATCGCCGCGGGCTTCACCCCCTCGCTCACCAGGCGGGCGATCTCGTCGGCCACCCAGTCCAGCATCTCCGGGTAGAAGCGATGCGCGGCGAAGTCGATCGCGGCGCGTAGGTCGGGCTCCGGGGGGCGGGACGCAGATTCGCCTGATTTTCCTGATTGCGGGGCTTGGGTCTTCTCTCTGTGCAAGTCCGCTTCCAGCGGACTTCTTGTATCAGGCTGGGATTTCAATCCCAGCGTCTGCCCAAATGCCAGTTCCTCCGCCCCGGCGCGCCCGCGGCCCATCTCCGGTGGCCCTGCGGGGGAAGCCGGTCTCGGTCCCAGGCTGCGGCGGAGCGCACCGCTCAGAGCGTCCATCGCCGGAGACATCACGAAGGATCTGCTGAACGCGATCTGCTCCTCGCAGGCCTCCCTCAGGCGATAGGCGCTGACGGGGTCCGCGCCCAGGAAACGACGGTAACCCGCGCCGGTGTCGTAGACGATCTGCGCCGATGTGCAGTGCGGCAGCCACTCCAGTAGGATGTCGTGGCTGACCGGAGTATCTTCCTCGACGTTGTCCGCGATGATGTGGCGATAGTGCCCCAGCAGGTAAGCGCGACATTGCGGCAGCGGCCACAGCCGCGTGGCGAACAGCTCGTATTGCAGCGAGAAATCGAGCAGATTGTGGGCCAGGCAGTAGCCGCGAAAACGGGTAGCGCATTCCTGCGCCTCTGCGTAGACCTGGGCCTGGCTGCTCTCGCCGGTCCAGGCGGCGGCCAGCCGCGCGCCGATCTCGGTGTGAGGGAAACCGACCAGCGCGGCTTTGTTCAGATTGTCCAGGATCTGGCTGTAGAGGCGGTTGCGGTCCACGACGATCGCGTCGAAGTAGCCTTCGGTCAACAGGGGTCCGACCACGCGGGCCATGAAATACTGTGCGGTCTCCAGCGTCAGGAAGACCGGCAGCCGGTCAGGCTGCGCAAAGCCGGCCGCCTCGGCAATCAACGGCCAGAACAGTTCCACGGTGCGCTGGGCCAGGCCACCCAGGGTTAAGATCGTGACCTCGCCGCCGGCCGGGGTGGTCGGCTGGCGCAGCGCGCGGGTGAAGGGCGCGGCCAACGTACGCTGCGGCAGGAGCACCAGCACCTGGTGCCCCGGAACTCCCGCCCGCAGCAGCCCGGCCAGCCGCGCCGCGGCCGCGGTTGTCTTGCCCGCGCCGGCCGGCCCCTCCAGCCAGATGCGCCGATTCGGCGGGGCTGCGACAAGGGCCGCTTGGGCTGGGGTTAGAGTGGGTGATGGCATAGTCACTATTCTAGCACAACTGGGTCAGAAGTGTGTTATAATCGTGTATCAGGAGGCAGCAACATGGAAGACGAACAGCAAGAAGTGTTCACCGAGGCGGCCTCGGATGAACCTGCATTCTCCGCACCATCCTCCGATCCGGAGGAAATCCGCGTCGCTGATCCGCCCGCGCTGGAACCGGCGCCTGTTGAACCGGCGCCTCCGCCGCTGGAAGTGGTGACGCCGCCTGCACGGCCTGGCTGCGGCTGGCGGATTGCGTTGGGCATGCTGTTGACCGGCCTGGCCGCCGTCGGCTTGACGCTTTTGGTGCTTTACCTGGCCAACGGCACGCTGACCTTCACCCGCAGCACGCCCATCGTCGATCTGCAAACACGCGCGCTCCAACTGGAGCGCCGTTCGCAGGACTTGGCCGTGCGGGCCGACACGCTGGGCGGCCGCGCCGATTCTGCCGAGGCTAAGCTGACCGAGCTGACGGCCCTGGCGGGCGAGGTTGAGGCGTTGCGTGCCGAGAAGGAGCGTTTGCAGGCGGAGATTGACGGACTTGGGCTGGCACGCGCTACCGCTGAGGCGAACATCGTCGGTTTGCAGGCGAATCAGGCGGCTACTGCCGCTGAGCTGGCTGGGGCTCAAGAAAAGCTGGCCGCAGTGGAGAAAACCGTTGGATCGCTGGACGGTTTTCTATATGGCATGCGCGACATGCTGTTGACCGTGCGGCCGCTGCCGACTGCGACACCAACTGCGACACCGACTGCGACACCGACAGCGACACCGACTGCAACGTTGACCTCGACGGCGACCGCGGCGGCATCAGCCACCGCGATGGTTGCTGCGACAGCTACGCCCGTGCCGACGCAGCCGTTGCCGACAAGCACGCCGCGCGGAACGGTGACACCGTAGGCCGCCAGCCGGCACGGTCGAAGACCGATCTGCACTGTTAAACGAATTTAAAAACCCTATTTCGAAATTTGCGTTTGTAAACCGATGGTGCTATATTCTTACCGTTAAAGCTTTCCGTGTCTCGGTGGAATCGGTTGGACCCTGTGTCTTGCTCCCTTCAAGTCCAAGTCCCCGTTATACGCCCACAAACGGAACGTGATGTCGGTAAACTTATTTTCATTCATCTCAAGAGGAGAAAAATCGTCATGGCGGACAAGACACTTGTTTGCACGGACTGCGGCAAGGAATTCGTATTCACAGCTGGGGAGCAGGACTTCTACGCTCAGAAGGGTTTCACCAACCCGCCGAGCCGGTGCCCGGATTGCCGCGCGGCCCGCAAGGCCCAGCGCTCTATGGGCGGCGGTTATGGTGGTGGCGTTGGCGGCGATCGGCAGATGTACCCGGCCGTATGCGCTCAGTGCGGTAAGGAAACTGAAGTTCCGTTCCAGCCGCGCGGCGACCGGCCCGTGTATTGCTCTGACTGCTTCAAGGCGCAAAAGCCTGCGAGTGGCGGCTACGGCGGTGGTGGCGGCGGTCGCTCTGGCGGCGGCGGCTACGGCGGTGGCGGCTACGGCGGTGGTGGCGGCGGTCGCTCCGGCGGCGGCGGCTACGGCGGTGGTGGCGGTGGCGGCGGCCGTTCCGGCGGCAAGGATCGCGATCGTCGCGGTGGGCGGGACGACTGGTAGTTCGTTCCTCGCCTTCTAGATAGGCGTAACGTAAGGCCTGGCAGGTCATCGACCTGCCAGGCCTCTTTATTTCTAAATGTATCCGGACTCGAGGCTTCAGCCGGTTTCTCGCGCCGATCACCCGACCGGCTGAAGCCTCTAGTCCAGCGCGGCAGGGGCAGCCATGCGCGATCCGGCTATGCTCTGATCAGCCCCGCCAGCAGCGCCGCGCGTTCGGGCAGCGACGATACGATGACGTGCTCGTGCTGTGCGTGGCCGCCATCCCCGGCAACCCCCAGGCCATCCAGGGTGGGCACCCCGAGCGCGGCCGTGAAATTGCCGTCCGATCCGCCGCCGGTGCCGGTTTCATCAATCGGGAAGCCCAATTCGGCGGCGACCTGCGCGGCCCGCTTGAACAGCGCTACGATTGCTGGGGTGCGCACCATCGGCGGCCGGTTCAGTCCGCCCGTCACCTCGATGGCCGCGCCGGGCAGTTGCGGGGTGAGGCTGCGCATGAAACGATCGACGCGTTCCGCCTCAGCCTCGTTCATCACGCGAAAATCCACCTCGGCCCAGGCCTGTGCCGGCACCACGTTGCTGCGCGTGCCGCCGCCCAGCACACCGACGTTGACCGTGGTCCCCACAGCGTAGTCGGTGAGTGCTTGGATGGCCAGGATGTGATGCGCCAGCTCTTCGATGGCATTCACGCCTTGATCGTGTGCCGCGCCCGCGTGCGCAGCCACGCCGGTCACCTGCACGCGGTAGTCTCCCACCCCTTTGCGCCAGGTCTTCAGCGCGGCCCGGGGCGGGTGGGCCGGCTCGAGCACGAAGACGGCGTTGTGCGCCAGTGCCTCGGCTTCGATCAGCGCGCGCGAGGTGGTGCTGCCTTCCTCTTCGTCGGAGGTAATCACCAGAGTGATGCGCCGGTCGGGCAGGAGGTCCAGCTCAGCCAGCGCCCGCATCGCCCACATCGCGTTGACGATGCCGCCCTTCATGTCGTACGTGCCCGGGCCGTACAGCCGGCCATCTTCGACATGCACCGGCATGCGCGCCAGCGTGCCGAGCTCCCAGACGGTGTCCATGTGACATAACAGCAGGAACCCGCCTGGCCCGCGCCCCCAGCGGGCGCACAAGTGGTCTCCGGCCGCAGCCTGGGGCAGCAGTGTCACGGACGCGCCCAGGTCGCGCAGCTCCGCGGCCAGGGTTGCGCCCAGCCGGTCGATCGCGGCCTTGTCATCGGTGGGCGATTCCAGCTCGACGAGCCGGACCAGGTGGGCCACCATGTCGGCCTGGTGGGCGTTGAGGTAGGCGAGGAGGCGTTGGTTGTCGGTTGGTTGCATAGTGTTGTCCTTTAGGGTGGTTCCGTTGTAGTTGACGGGTGGCAGTGTATCACGGCGCGGGGATGTGTGACAAGGTGGCCCGTTTCGTGTTATCATCCGGCGCGAAGGAGAAACCGTATGTCCCGATGCTTCACCTGGCACGCGCAAACCCTGCACCTGCGCAATCCCTTCAAGTTATCCTATGGCGTCAGCGAGACGCGGCAGGCGTTTTGGCTGCGGCTGGCCGGTGACGCCGGCTGGGGCGAGGCAGCTATTCCTCCCTATTACGGCATCTCGGATGAGGCGATGATTGCGTTTTGGGAGCGGTTGTCGCGGACCAGTGACGCGTTCCCTGCCACGGTGGACGAGATTGCAGCGTGGGTCGGCATGGACGGGCCCGCGCCTGCCCGTTGTGCGGTGGACCTGGCGCTGCACGACCGGCTGGCGCGGCAGCAGGGCCTGCCGCTCTGGCGGCTGCTCGGCCTGCCCGAACCCCGCGCCCTGCCCACCTCCTTCACCATCGCGATCGCCGAACCTGAGGTGATGGCCCGGCTGGCAGCCGAGGCGTGCACCTATCCCATCCTCAAGATCAAGCTGGGCTCGGACGACGACCTGACCCGCCTGGAGGCGGTGCGAGCCGCGCGCCCCGACGTGCGTTTGCGGGTGGATGCCAACGCCGGCTGGTCGCCCGAAGAGGCGGTCGCGCACATCCGCCGGTTCGAGCACCTCGACCTGGAGCTGATCGAACAGCCTGTGCCCAAGGACGACATCGCCGGCATGGGCTATGTGCAGGCGCACACGCCTCTCCCCGTGGTGGCCGATGAGTCGGTGCGGACGCTTGCGGATGTGGAGGCGCTGGCCGCCGCCGGTGTGGCCGGCATCAACCTCAAGCTGCAGAAGGTCGGCGGCCTGGGACCGGGGCTGGTGATGCTCCGCCGGGCGCGTGAGTTGGGCATGCAGGTGATGCTGGGCTGCATGATCGAGACCTCGCTGGGTGTGACGGCCATGGCCCACCTGGCCGGCCTGGCCGATTGGCTCGACCTGGACGCGCCGCTGCTGATCTCCGACGACCCGTTCGACGGCGTGGCGTATGATGAATCCGGGAGCTTGCACCTGCCCCCCGATCGTCCCGGCATCGGCGCTGTCCGACGTGTTGGCCTGGAAACACGAGCATCTTGAGTGCCTCAGTGGCTTGAGTTAGTCATGCTGAGCGGGTCTACGACTCCAGGTCCGTGGCGGCTAACGACCAGCGAAGCATCTCGTGCGCCCAACGAGACCCTTCGCTGGCGTTGTGTGGTCTTTAGAGCTGTGCTGCCAACCCGCTCAGGGTGACAGTCCAGGTGAAGGAAGTCTTGGAGGGGTTTTATGCGTTTCTTCGATACTCACTGTGACACCGTCATGCATGCCCGCGACGATGACGCGTTCGGCTTCTTGACCGGAGACGCACGCGCGCATATCGACCTGCCGCGCCTGCTGGCCGCGGGCCATCGCGTTCAACTGTTCGCCGTCTTTGCCTCCCAGCGCTACTTCGCGGACCGCGACGTGCGTGCCATGGGCGAACAAGCCATCGCGACCATCCATGACTGGGCCGCGGCCTCTGAGGGCCGCATGCAGGTGGCGCGGACCGCCGCGGACCTGGCGCGGGCTGTCCGGGGGCCGGACGACGGCGCGCACCTCGCCGCGCTCATCGGCCTGGAGGGCGCTGACCCGCTGGGGGACCGGGCCGACAACCTGGCGCACTTCTTCGATCTCGGCGTGCGGCTGGTGATCCTCGCCTGGGACGACAACGCGTTTTCCGGCACGACCTTCGGCTCAGGCGGCGGGCTGAGCAGCGAGGGTGCGAAACTGGTCGAACACGCTGAGGCGTTAGGCGTGATGGTGGATGTCTCGCATCTGTCGGATACCGCCTTCGATCAGGTGGCGGGCATGACGCGCAAGTCGTTCATCGCCAGCCACTCCAACTGCCGCAGCGTCTGCCCTTCGGGGCGTAACCTGACCGACGCACAGATTCGGACCCTGGCCGACCAGGGCGGCGTCATGGGGATCAACCTGGCCCCCGATTTCCTGGACCCCGGTTATCTGGCGGCCACGGAGCAGTTATTGGCCCCGGCGAAAGGGCTCGACTGGGCGGCTCGCCAGAAATTCCACGACGAGGTCGCCGGGCCACAGTTGACTGCGCTCCCGCGGCCCGGCGTGGAGTGGATCGTCCGTCACGTGCAGCACGCTATACGCATCGGCGGGGAGGGATGCGTGGGGCTGGGCGGCGACCTGGATGGCATCAGCTTCACGCCCGCCGGCATCGAGGGGGTGCAGAGTTACCCGCTGATCGCCGATGCCCTCGCCGCGGCCGGCCTGACCGAGCGGCAGGTGGAGCAGGTGTGCTGGCGGAACATGGCGCGGGTGTTCGGTGAGGTGTTGCCGGGGTAGCTGAGAGATGCTTGTCCTGAAGAATAGCAAGCATCCTGAGCGGAGCCGGGGTAGGGGCCCCGGCGCAGTCGAAGGATGCGGCCTTGGGCAGAAGACCGCTGCGCGCCCTTCGACTGCGCACTGCGGTGCTCCGCTCAGGGTGCTCCGCTCGGTTTTATGCTCTGGCCGGTCTCTGACCGAGCCAGCGTTCCGGAGGTGATCTCATGTTGGACACAATTCGTGTCGCGCTGAGCGAAGCGGCGCAGCCCTACTCGGATACGCGGGTGCACTATTGTAAGTTGGAGGCCGGGCTGGAAGGCGGCCGCTGCACGTTGACCGGCGCGGTGCTCGATGCCGCCACCTTGCGTGCGGTATTGGCCGCGCTCGCGGCTCGCCTGCCGGGCGTCACGTTCGATGCGTCGGCGGTGCGGGTGCTGCGCGGCCCGGACACGCCGCTGCTGGTCGTGGCAACCAACCTGACGGGCCTCTATGCGGGGCCGTCCTTTCTCGCGGAGCAGGTCAGCCAACTGTTGAACGGCTGGCCGGTCGAGGAATTGCTGGCGGAGGGCCGGTGGGCCTTCGTCCGCCAGGTCGACGGCTACCTGGGCTGGGCGTATCGCCTGTACCTGGGCGAGCCGAGCGGCGTCGCGGCCACCCACCTGGTCTGCGAGCCGGTCAGCCTGCTGCGAGCGGCGCCCTCGGCGTCGGCGGCCCTGGTCAGCCGGGTGCTCGGCGGCACCGCGGTGACGGTGGACGGGGCCGACGGTGCATGGGCGCACGTGGCGCTGGCGGGAGGCTGCACTGGCTGGCTGCCGTCCGCGGCGCTGCGCAGCTTTGACGCGCTGCCGCAGGATGCCGCCGCGCGCCGCCGCCAGATCATCAGCGATGCCCGCCGCTTCACCGGCGTCCCTTACCTCTGGGGCGGCTGCTCGGCGTTGGGCATCGACTGTTCCGGCCTGGCCCAGCTCACGCATCGCCTGGCGGGCGTGACGCTGCCGCGCGACGCCGACATGCAGTTCGACGCGGGCCGGCCGGTCGAGGCGCCCTGCGAGCCGGGCGACCTGCTCTTCTTCGGCGAGCTGGGCGAGCGGCGGAGCATCACCCACGTCGGCATCTGTACGGGCGGCTGGCGCATCATCCATTCATCCCGCTCGCGCAACGGCGTCTACGAGGATGACGTGCAGGCGGTCGAGCATCTGCGGGAGAGCTTCGTGGGTGCGCGGTCGTTCGTATAAAAGAACGCGAGGAGTGCGAAACAATGGAAAGCGCCGTCGGCCCGCGCGTCGTCATTGACGGCCGCGAGCGGGACTACTTTGCCGGCTGCTCGTACCTTGGACTCCAGAATCACCCGGAGCTGATCCGGGCTGCAATGGACGCGCTGCAGCGCTATGGCTTGGGCACAGGGACCTCGCGCGGGGGCTACGGCGAGCATCCGGTGTACACGGCCCTGGAAACGGCAGCCGAGCGCTATTTCGGGACCGCGGCCGCGCTGTGTTACGTCTCCGGCTACATGGGAAACACCATCATGCTGCAGGGGCTGCATGGCGACACTGAGCGCATCTTCATCGACGACGCGGCGCATTACAGCGTGCGCGATGGCGCGCGGATCGCCGGCGTGCCGGTGACCACATTCCGCCACCTGGATGCTGCCGACCTGGCAGCAAAGGTGCGTGGCCAGCTCCAGCCCGGCGAGCGGCCGCTGGTGATCAGCGACGGCGTGTTCCCGATATCGGGCGAGATCGCACCCCTCCCGGCCTACGCCGCAGTGCTGCGCGAGTACGCGGGCGCAACCGTGGTGCTGGACGATGCGCACGCGACCGGCGTGCTGGGCGCGCAGGGACGGGGCACGGTGGAGCACTGGCAGGGGCAAGACCCGCAGGGTTTTCGCAACATTGCGGGCGTGCGCGTCTATTCGGCGCACACGTTGAGCAAGGCGCTCGGCTGTCACGGCGGGCTGATCGCGGGGGACGCGGCGCTGATCGCGCGGCTGCGTCGCGACGCGGCCGCCTTCGGCGCCACCAGCCCGTCGCCGCTGCCCGCGGCCGCAGCGGCCGCGCGCTCGCTGGATCTCGTCGCGGGCCCGTCGCCGCTGCGCGACCGGCTCTGGGAGAACGTGGCGCACGCGCGGCGGTTGCTGGCCGGCCTGGGATGGGAGTTAGCAGATACGCCCGTGCCGATCATCTGCCTGGGCGCGCGGCCAGGCCTCGACCTGGCGCGCCTCCAGGCCGAGCTCTTCAAGCAAGACATCTGTGTGGGGCACGTCACCCGCTACAGTAGCACCCCTGTGGGCGGCGCGCTGCGGGTTGCCATCTTTGCCACGCACACCCCCGCGCAGATCGACCGGCTGGCCGCGGAGATCGGCCGGCTGCTTTAAGGGGACGCTGATTTGCCTGATTGACCTGATTCTTTGAGAATGCCCCGCCAACCTGTCTGGAATCGAGGCTTTAGCCGGTCACTTGCCCCGTCCACAACTTCCCGGAATCGAGGCTGCGGCACACACGCCATCAGCCGGTCACTCGCCTATCCCGCCTTGACCGCCTGAAGGCTCGATTCCGGATTGTGCGTTCACTCGGACCTGAGTGCTATATGACCACACCTACCTCCACTTTCGCCGTACCGCACATGCGCCTGCTCTCGGACCAACAGCGGGCAATGGTGCACGCCCGCTCGCTGCGCATCTTAGCCGAGACCGGCGTGCGGGTTGATTCGCCCCGCGCGCGCGGCGTTCTGGCAGGAGTAACCGGGATCACGTTCCCTGCGGAGGACCGCGCCTTGTTTGCCGCCGAGGCGGTAGAGGCCGCGCTTCGGACTGCGCCTGCTGTAGTCGAGGTCTTCGACCGCCGCGGCCAGCTCGCTTTCTGCCTGGGCGACGGCAGTGCGCGTTTCGGCATCGGCGTCACCAACCTCTACTATGAGGAGCCGGTCAGCGGCGCAGTCGTCCCCTTCGCCCGTCGTCACATGGCCGAGGCAGTCCGCCTGGGAGACGCGCTGCCGGGCTACGATGTGATCTCCACCGTCGGCGTGCTGCACGACGTCCCGGTCGAGCGTGCCGATCTGTTGGCCACCCTCGAGATGGTTGCCAACACGACCAAGCCGCTCGTGCTGCTGGCGTCCGATCCCGCGCAGTTCGGCCCCTGCCTGGACTTACTGGAAACGTTGTGCGGTGACCTCGCCGCGCGGCCGTTCGTGCTGCCCTACGTGAATCCCGTCACCCCGCTGGTGTTGAGTGCGGACGCGGCCGATAAAGCGCTGGACGCAGTGGCGCGCGGCTTGCCGGTGATTTACTCCAACTATGGCATGGCCGGCCTGTCGATGCCGATCACGCCGTCCGGTGCGCTGGCGCTTCTGAATGCTGAGCTGCTGGCCGGGCTGGTGCTGTGCCAGGCCGCGCGGCCCGGCGCGCCGGTGATCCTGGGTAGCCTGCCGGCCTACTTCGACATGCGGACGCTGGTCGACTTCTACGACCCGCGCTCGCTGCTGCTGAACCTGGCGTGCGCGGAGATGCTGGCGGGTTACGGCCTGCCGCATGCAGGAACGTCGGGCTCGGGCAATGGGTGGGGACCGGATCTGAGCGCGGCCGCCGCGTTGTGGCTGAATCACCTGAGCGCGTGCGTGGGCGGGGCAGGACTCGCGCCGTTTGTGGGCGGCAACCTGGGCTCCAAGGTCTTTTCGCCGGCCACCGCCCTTTATGCGCACGAAATCATCGAGCAAGCGCGCGCCTTTGCGCGCGGCTTCAGCCTGGACGACTCAGCCGCCGGCCTGGACGAGATCGCGGACGCCGGGCCGGGCGGCAGCTTTCTGCTGGCCCCCGCCACCCTGGCCGGCCTGCGCACCGCCTACCACGACAGCCGCCTCTTCCCGCATTGGGGGCTGGAGCGATGGCAGGCAGCCGGGTCGCCTGACGCGACGGCCCGCTTGCGGCGGATGACCGCGCAAGCCATCGCATCCGCCCAGCCGCCGGCCGATCATGTCGCTTTGCTGCGGCGGGGTGAGGCGCTGATTTAGGCGTTCCTTACCGGCAGCGCAGCGGCATCCAGACGGGTTCGCCCGTGACAGCGCTGCCGAAGATACCCAGATATGGTGACGGATCCAGAAGCTGCACCTGGCCGGCCTCCCCCGCGTCCGGCCGTTCCTCAGACCATGAATCGACCCACCCGGCCGGGAGCGTTCCATCCGTCTCCGCCGGCACGACGGCGAACTCCAGGTGCACCCAATAGGGCGTCCCCATGCGCGCGGCGAATTGGCCCTGGTAGCCGAGCAGATCCCCGCCTTTGACCGGAACGCCTGTGCTCCCCGGCGCAAAACGAGACGCGACGAGCGACCGGCGGCCCCAGATGCCGGTCATCCCCTCGTAGAGGGTCCACACCTTCCGGCCGGGCCGCAGCGGGTCGTCGTGTCGGATGGCGACGGCATCATGCCGCCCGGCCGGGCGCGACAGCAGGCCGTCCGCCACGGCGTAGACCGGTGCGTCGCCCTCGTACCCCTCTCCCATCAAGATAAGACGGCGGTCCTCCCACCACGCGCCCAGCTCGCTCCGGGTGGGCAGGCGCCAGGGGGCCTCAGGGCAGACGACGAGATCGCCCGGCTGACCTGCTCCGGGATTGCGGGGACGATAGACGATCGTATCGGCCAGAAAAGCAGCCGGCTCGTACTGATCCATGATCGCCCCCAGCATCTCCTTTGTCCAGCGCTCCTCATAGACGGGATAGCCCCTGAAGTGGTGGATGAAGATCGCCGGGAATTCCTGGCTGCGGATGCTTGCCAGCAGGGGCGACTGGTCCCACAGGCCGGCGGCGGCCAACTGGGTGACCTCGAAGGGCTGGATAGCGAGCCGCTTATCTTGCAGTGTCAGCAGGCCCATGAACTCATCGGCCAGGACAGGGCCCTCGGCGTCTGCGACGATCTGTTCGAGCTCGGTGAAGGCGCTCTGGGGTTGAGCGAGGCGTCCTTTCAGATCTGCGACCGGATCGCGCTGCGAGGTTTGCATCAGCAGCCAGGCTTGCAGCGCCAGGAGGAGCAGCAGGCTGGAACGCAGCCAGGGACGCCCGCGGCTCCAGGCCACCCAGGCGCCTGCCGCCAGGCTGAGCGCGGCGCAGAGCTCCAGCAGGTAGTTCATGTTGGAACCGATCTTGCCGATGGTGAGCGCCGAGAGCGCCGCGCCGATCAGGTAGGGGGCGGCGAGCGGCCAAGCCCTTGAGGCAGGCGAGACCCTTGAGGAAGGCAAGACCCTTGAGGTCTCCGAGACCTCAAGGGTCTGGGCAAACAAATACAGCCCGCCCAGAAGCAGCAGGATCGGTGCGGCGCTTCTGAGCTTTCCCCACCAGTATTCCAGGTTATCCGGCATGAACTTGTTGACGTTGGCGGTGACGATGTTGTAGAAGAAGCCGCCGCGGGTGAGGGCGTTCAGGAGGAGGAAGAGGCCCAGAGACAGGCCCCCGACCAGCGCCGCCGTTCCCAGGGCGCGGCGCCGGTCCTGCGTCCACAGCCAGACGAACCCCGCCAGCGGCGCGGCCAGCGCATAGGACTGCCGCGTGTAGATTGCAGCCACGAGCAGCAGCCCGCCGCCGATGATCCCCCGCCGCATCGCGGGCCAACGGACCAGCACATAGAGCCCCGCGATGCTCAGGGCCAGCGCCAGCATGTCCACCCGGGCCAGCCCCGACCAGCCGACGACGTAGGGGAAGGCCAGGAAGAGTAGGCCGGAGACCGCCGCGGCTAGGCGGTCGCGCGACAGCCGGCCGATGATGGCGCCCAGCAGCAGGGCCGTCAGCACGGTGCACAGGATCGAGATCAACCGTCCCGCAACGAAGGAAGGGCCGAAGAGCTTCACCGGCAGCGCCAGCGCAAGGGGATAGACCGGCGGATAGTTGGAGATGGTGTAGGGCGGGGCCGCCAGGTCGGGCCGGTAGATGGTCTCGCCGGCCGCCAGCCGCAGCGCTTGATCCACCAGCGGCGCCTCGCCGTAGTCCAGCGGGTAGCGGAAGCGCGCAGCCTGGGTGGCGTGGAGTGCAAAGAGCGCGAGCGCGGCCGCCAGCGACGCGAGCAGGATGACCTGCGCGGCCATCTCGATGGTTGGCTTGAGAACGGCGAGCCGGCGTTTCATGTTCGAATTACGAGTTGCGAGAGCTTTGCTGCAATCGCAGAGATCAGGAATAGCATTGGAAGTGGTCGCGGTCTTGACCCGCCGCAAGGCGAGACGACGTTCCGGCGATGATTACTAGGGCGCCAGCTACGAAGAACGCATCGCTGTAGGTGATCGACGAACTCCACTTGTTGACATAGCCAATAATGCCGATGCTGCATCTATTCTCGCGCTTGCGCGGTGCTCTGTCAATAGGATCGCGCTTGGCCGCAGGGCGTGGGGCGGCGCGTTCGGCGCCGCAGCACGATGCCGAGCGCGACGATCGGCAGGATGAGGCCGTAGGTGCCGCAGGGACGGACCGCGACCTTTCGGGCGGTCTCGCAGGGCGCGACGGTGAAGGCGAGGGCGTCGGCCGGCAGGGCGTCGAATGAGCCGATCAGGTCATCGCCGCTGCGCGTCAATTCGGGCCGGGAGGCGGCCAGCCAGCAGGCCGGCAGGTGCACGGTCACGTCCAGCCCGCCGAAGCCGTCCCAGGCGCGCGCGGGGGCCAGCACGTAGGCGAACTGATAGTATCTCAGAGCGCTGGAGTAGCCGCCTGAGAGGTAGAGCTGCGGCTCGGCCCTATATTGGACCGCCATCACGCTTTCGTTCGCGGGGATGGTGACCGTGAAGGCGTATGTGGCTGTCAACGAGCGGGCAAATGTTTCAGGATAGTGACCCCAGCCATCGTATGCGTTTGGGGGGCCGAGGTAGTTCAGGTCCTTGCCATCGAGGCCGGGTGTCTTGGCCGGCGGCAGCCACTCGGCCGGCACGGTCACGCTGATCGCGGGGTGGGACGTGATGGACTGGCCATCCAGCGTCACGGAGAAGCCGGCTGTATCAGGAGCGCCGGACGCGAAGAGCAACGCCACCTCGCGCGCCGGCCCGCTGTTGGTGATGCTGTACGTCACCGAGACGGTGATGGGATTATGGATCGCCGGCAAACCAGTCTTGCCCCGCATATCCACGGGATAGACAGGCAGCCGGCGCATGTCGATGATCAGCGTTTCGTGAGAGATGGCCACGCCGGCGAGGCCCGATGGCTCCCCAGCGAGCTGGCCATCGGTGTAGTAGGGCGGCCCCGCATTGGCCTCCGCGCGCGCCGCGGCCAGGAAGCTGCCCAACCCTACGGCCGCCAGTGCGCCCAGCACGACCGCGGCCCGCGTCAACCGCGGCCAGGCCCGGAAGGGCATGATCCGCATCGCTGCACGTCTGACGTTCATCATGGTGACCTCCCTGCCGTTCGTGGCCGCGCCTACCCGCCTCACACATTCTTGACGAACTTATTCCTCGCGGCATCCCACGCCACCTGGTTGACGTGCGCACCGATGGCGGCCGGAAGCGTCTCGAACGCGCGCCGCATGTCGTCTTGCGTCTCCAATTGCAGGGTCAGCGGTTTCTGCCCGCGCAGTTGCAGGACCCAGCGCCCCAGGTGCGGGCCGTGTTGGCGCAGCGCAGGCGGAGCTTGCAGCGTCGAGCTTTCGACGTCCGCGACCAGGGCGCGAAAGTTGTGCTTCCCGGCGGCCAGGCTCAGGTCCGGCGGCTGCATGTCGAGATCCCTGATCCTGGCCGCGAGCTTCGCCTGGGCCTGGCGTTGGATCGGGGCATAGATCAGCGCGCCGAGCGCGCCGAACGAGGACGCGACGATCTGTCCGAAGCTTTGGCCGCCGATCTGGATGAAGAAGACCTCGCCCCGGCCGAAATATACACGGTAGAACCGATCGGAAGTGAAGGTGGAAATCAACGTGGCGTTGAACGCGTTCATAGCTCCCTCCTTGTATACTTTAGCACGATTTGGGGCGCGATTCAAGTAGTTTTGTAAAGTCATGCACACATCTTCGGCTGATCCGTTTTTTAGATCGCCGGTCAGCCACATGATCAGCAAATCCAAACGTACCCGTAATCGAGGCTTTAGCCGGTCAGCCACATGGCGCTCAAGTGGCCAATAACCGGCTAAGGCCTCCATTCCAGACGTCTACAGCGACCAGTTTTGGAATTTCTGGCAGCCGGGGTCGCGCCTTTGCCATGCGCTCTTATCGGAGTTATAATCAGGAAACCAGGTTTCGCGAAGGAACCTGGTTTCTATGTGTGACTCTGGGGGAAGCGCATGGACGACGTGAGCGAGCGGCTGGAGTTGCTGCGCAAGGCGATCACCACTCATGCCCATCGATACTACGTGCTCGATGATCCCGTGATCAGCGATGCGGAGTACGATGCGTTGTGGCGCGAGCTGGTGGCGTTGGAATCGGCGCATCCCGAGCTGGTCACCCCGGACAGCCCGACGCAGCGCGTGCCGGGTGCGGCCGCGGAGCGCTTCGCCAAGGTCCGGCACCCCTCCCCGATCCTGAGTTTGGGCAACACGTTCGCCCCGGCCGAGCTGTTCGCGTGGCGGGATCGCTTCATGAAACTGCTGCCGTCCGACGAACAGGCCCGCGTGCGCTACGTGGTCGAGCCCAAGATCGACGGCCTGACCGTGGTGCTGCACTACGAGAACGGCAATTTTGTGCTGGGCGCGACGCGCGGCGACGGCGAGGTCGGCGAGGATATCACGGCCAATCTGCGCACGGTGAAGGCCGTGCCGCTGCGCGTCCCGGTCGAACAGGAGTCAGGGGTCAGGGGTCAGGGGTCAGAAGTCAGGGCGAGCAGGGGAGCGGGGGAGCAGGGGAAGTCAACCTTCAACCTTGAACCTTCGACCTTGAACCTTCAACCACCGGCGCGTCTGGTCGTCCGCGGCGAGGCCTACGTCTCCAACGCCGATTTCGAGCGCTTCAACGCGGGACAGGCGGCGAGCGGCCAGCGCACCTATGCCAACCCGCGCAACTTCGCGGCGGGGTCGCTGCGCCAGCTCGATGCCCGCATCACCGCGGGCCGGCCCATCAAGCTCTGGGTCTATCAGATCGTGGCGCTGGAGGGCGCAGGCGCGGAAGCGCCGCAGGGCCAATGGGCAGCGCTCGATTACCTGCACGGGCTCGGCTTCCCGGTGGAGCGCCGCGACCGGCTGTTCGAAGATTTCGACGCGCTGGTGGCGTATGTCGAAGGCTGGGGGCAGGGCGGGCGCCGCGAGCTGCCGTATGAGGCGGACGGCCTGGTGATCAAGGTGGACGACTTCGCCACTCAGGCGCGGCTGGGCTACGTGGGCAAGGACCCGCGTTGGGCGATGGCCTACAAGTACCCAGCCGAGGAAGCGGTCACCCGGCTGCTGGAGATTCGCATCAACGTGGGCCGCACCGGCACGCTGAACCCGTACGCGGTGCTGGAACCCGTGCCGGTGGGCGGGGTGATCGTGTCGAGCGCAACGTTACATAACGAAGATTATGTACGCGACAACGACATCCGCGTCGGCGACATGGTGGCGGTCAAGCGCGCGGGCGAGGTGATCCCCCGGGTGCTGCGGCCGCTGGTCGAGCTGCGCACCGGCCGTGAGCAGCCGTGGCAGATGCCCGATGTGTGCCCGGCGTGCGGGTCGCACGCGGTGCGCGACGAGGGGGAGGCGGCCTGGTACTGCGCCAACAGCGCGTGCCCGGCGCAGCTCGTGCGCGGGGTCGAGCATTTCGTCAGCCGCGGCGCGCTGGATATCGCAGGCTTCGGCATCAAACAGGCCGAGCTGTTCGTCGAGTTGGGCTTCATCCGGGACCTGGCCGATGTTTTCTACCTGGATGCCGATAAGTTATTGGTGCTGGAAGGCTTCGGCGAGAAGAAAGTGACCAATCTGATGGCCGCGATCGAGGCTGCCAAGTCACGACCCCCGGCCCGGCTGCTGATCGCCCTGGGCATTAAGGGGGTGGGCGAGGTGGCTGCCGAGGACCTGATGGCGCATTTCGGCAGCCTCGACGCGCTGGGACAGGCCGCGGTCGAAGAGCTTCAGGCCATTTCCGGCATCGGTCCGGTGCTGGCGCAGAGTATCGTCGACTGGTTCGGCCAGGCGCCCAACCGGCGGGTGATCGAAAGGCTCGTGGCTGCGGGCGTGACCACGGCCCAGGCCAAGACTGAGGTTAAGGCTGAGGCGCTCCCGCTGGCCGGGCTGACGTTCGTGATCACCGGCACGCTGCCCACGCTGAGCCGCGACGCGGCCAAGGACCTGATCAAGGCGAACGGCGGCAAGGTCACCGACTCCGTAAGCAAGAACACCAGCTACCTGGTCGCCGGCGAAGCGGCCGGCTCCAAGCTCGACAAGGCGAACCAGATCGGCGTGCCTGTCATCGACGAGGATGGGCTGCGCGCGATGATTGGGCGGTAGGTGCGTGGTGCGTACTGCGTATTGCGTATTGCGGCGACCTGCGGGTCGTTGCGTGGTGCGTGGTGCGTGACATGCTCAATTATCCAGATCAGAATGGGTGTGTTTCGGTTCCGGGGCGCGAGCATCCTGAGCGGGTCTGCGAGCCAACGTGCTTGACGAATAGCGACCAGTCGAAGGATACGGCCTTGGACAGGAGACCGCTCCGCACCCTTCGACTGCGCACTGCGGTGCTCCGCTCAGGATGCTCCGCTCAGTTTGGTGGGCCGCGGTGACGCACCCGGAGTAGATTCTTCGCCGGAGTTTCGTCGCAACGGGAGTTGAGTCGTCAACCCGCTCAGAATGACAGGAGACGCTATGGCGTCGAGATTCTTCGCTGGGGTCTCGTCGCAACGGGAGTTGAGTCGTCAACCCGCTCAGAATGACAGGAGACGCTATGGCGTCGAGATTCTTCGCTGGGGTCTCGTCGCAACGGGAGTTGAGTCGTCAACCCGCTCAGAATGACATAATACGCAACACGCAACACGCAACACGCAACACGAAAGGATCTCTTTCATCACCATGCCTGAAACCAACGCTCTTCCGATCAAGTGCCCGAATTGCGGCAACCAATACCAGGCGCCGGTGCGCACGATCATCGACGTGGGGCAGCAGCCCCAGCTTCGGCAGGCGTTCCTCGCCGGACAGGTCAACGTGGCGGTCTGCCCGAAATGCAATACCGGCGGCCTGCTGGAGGTGCCGCTGGTGTATCACGATCCGGCCGCAGAGTTCCTGGCGGTCTATTTCCCCCAGCAGCTCCGCATTCCCGAAATGGAAAAGCAGAAGATGATCGGGGAGCTGACCCAGTCGCTGATGCGCTCGCTGTCGCCAGAGCAGCGCAAGGGCTACTTCCTGAGCCCGCGGCAGTTCGCTACGCGCGAGAGCCTGATGGATGCCGTGTTGGGGACCATGGGCATCAGCCAGGAGGAGCTCGACCGCCAGCGTAAGAAGATGAAGCTGGTCGAGCAGTTCATGGTGATGGCCGATGATCCGAAGGGCCTTCAGATGATGCTGAAGGGGAACGCAGCGCAATTGGATCAGGAGTTTTTCTCCATCGTGGCGGGCATGCAGCAGCAGGCCGCGGCAGCCGGCGATGAGAAGTCAGTGGAACGGCTGCGCTTGCTGCAGCAGAACCTGCTGCCGCTCACCGATTTCGGAAAGCGCTTCTTGAAGCAGCAGGCCGCGATCGCATCGCTGAAAGAGGTGCAGACCCCTGAGGCGTTCTTCGAGCGGGTGCTCGCCGCAGACACGGACGAGTTGGCCGCTATCGCCATCGCCGCACGGCCGTTGATGGACTATGAGTTTTTCCAGAAACTGACTGCGCACATCGACGCGGCCCAGGGCGCAGAACGTGCTCGTTTGACCGCCTTGCGCGAACAACTGTTGGAGATGACGCAGGATTTAGACAAGGCCGCTCGGGAGAGTGTTGCGGACGGCGTCGCGCTGCTTCAGGAGATCATCAACTCGCCGAGCCCGCGCAGTGCGTTGCGCGAGCACGTGGATGAGTTGGACGAGGTCTTCATGAACGTTTTGGCGGCGAATATCCAGCAAGCCAGCGAGAAAAAGGATGAGGAGTTGCTGGCTCGCTTGCAGATGGTCTACGAAGAGGTGGCGGACCTGATTGAGGAGAGCTACCCGCCGGAGATCCAACTGGTCAACGAGTTGCTGGGCCAGCCCTATCCCGAGGGAACGCGCCAGATGTTGCGTGACCGCCGGGAGGAGTTCACCCCGGAGGTGCTGGATATCATGGCCCGGATGGCCGATGATATGGGCCAGCGCGAAGGCGCCGAGTCCGTGGAGATCGCCAAGCGGCTGCGCGATATTCGCGCACAGGCGATGCTGATGGTGTAATGGGTGGCGAGATTCTTCGCTGGCGTTTCGCTATGACGAGAGTTGAGCTGTCAACCCGCTCAGAATGACATAATATATGGAGGTCTTTATGACCGATATTCCATTCCAGCTCAAGCTGGTTCAGATTGAAAACCCGGAGGAGCTGAACTTCATCCTGGGGCAGAGCCACTTCATCAAGACCGTGGAGGACATCCACGAGACGGTGGTGACGGGCATCCCGGGCGCCAAATTCGGCCTGGCTTTCTGCGAGTCATCCGGGCCGGCGTTGGTGCGCTCCAGCGGGACCGATGCCGAGTTGAAGGCGTTGGCCGAACGCAACGCGTTGGCCCTGGGCGCCGGCCACGTGTTCATCCTGTTCCTGCGCGACGCGTTCCCGATCAACGTCCTGAATGCTATCAAGATGGTGCCCGAAGTCGTGAATATTTACTGCGCATCTGCTAATCCCGTCCAGGTGATCCTGGCCGAGAGTGCACAGGGACGGGGCATCTTGGGCGTGATCGACGGCAGCCACACGCAGGGCCTCGAGGAGGCCGACGGCGTGGCCTGGCGCACAGGTTTCCTGCGCAGGATCGGTTATAAGGCTGGTTGAGGGCATATGAGTGCTAGAAGAGATACGCCAGTCATCCTGAGCCTGTCGAAGGATGACCGGCCGTGGGGCTCTCGGGCAGGTTCCACGCCGTGGGCGTGGCTGACCGTCCTTCTGTTCGCGACGTTGCTGCTGGCCGGCTGCGAACCGAAAGCGGAGACCGCCTCGGCTGCGGCCACGTCCGCCACGTTCTCGGCCGCGGCTACCGCGACCCGGACGGACGAGCCGATGTCACCTACGCTCACCGCGGCGCCCACGTATACGCCGGCGCCGACGGCCACGTTCACACCGGCCAATACCGCGACGCCGACGGCCACCGTGGCGCCCAAGACCATCCGGGAGACGGACAACATCCTGCTGCTCGGCATGGATCAGCGGCCCGGCGAGGGGGTGTGGCGCACTGATACGATCATGGTAGCGGCCATCGACTATGAGGCGAACCAGGTCGGCATCGTCAGCATCCCGCGCGACCTGTGGGTTGAGATTCCCGGCTATGAGTATCAATACGGGCGGATCAACCAGGCCGACTTCCAGGGCGAATACCACAAATACCCCGGCGGCGGGCCAAAGTTGGCAGGGGATATCATTTCAGCAACCCTGGGCATCCCCACGCAGCATTGGGTGCGCCTGCGGTTGGAGGCGCTGCCCGAGCTGGTGGATGCCCTGGGCGGCGTGACCGTGACGCTTGATTGCGCGCTGCACGAGGTGACGCCTGATCCCGCGGATCCGCAGGCTTATCTGAGTTTCGATTTGCCTGCCGGCGAAAACTTCCTGGACGGCGAAGCCGCGGCCAAGTTTGCACGTTATCGCTACGCCAGCAGTGACTTTTCGCGCGCCCGTCGCCAACAGCAGTTGATCTGGGCGATCCGTGAGCAGGCGCTGCGGGTAGATGCGATTCCGAAGATTCCGGAGCTTTGGCGCACACTGGCGAGCACGTTTAAGACCGATCTCGGTCTGGTCGAAGTAGTTCGTCTGGCCAATCTGGGGACCAAGCTGCAAGGCAGCCAAGTGCACGGCCTGGTTTTTAGCAGCCTGGCCATCCAACAAGTGATGGTAGGGGATGCCTCGGTCCTCAAGATCGCGGACCGCGCCCAGTTTGACAAAGAACTGGCCGGCCTCTTCGCAGGCCAACCCCTCGCGGTCCAGGGTCGAGAAGGAACGACTGACAAATGCCCGACGCCGGGGCTGCCGCCATGGCTGTTGACGCCGACTGCGACGCCGGAAGCTGCGTCCGAGACTGCGCCGGACAGCACGCCCGCGCCCGCGCCCAGCGAGACCCCCGCGGTCACACCGGCGCCGACCGCGGGATAAAAAACATATATCCACCAGGACACGGAGACACCAGGCTTTTTAGCCCGTCTTTGGGGCTTCGTGTCTTGGTGGTGAGCTTGCCGCCTCTCTATTTGCACCGCGCCACGAAGATCATGCGTTCGCTGGCGCTCTCGAACGGCCCCATATCCCACCCACCGTAGATCGCCTCAAGCGCATACCCCGCCTTTTCCAGCAGCAGTTCCGCCTCGAAGCGCCACAAATAGCGCAGGTCATACGGTGCAACGGTGCGGTGGATCTGCCCGTCCGGGTCGATCTCGTCGTAGATATGATGGACGTGCAGGATCTGCTCCGCCAAATCGACGGTGCGGGCCATGAATTTGAGGGTTTCGTGTCCGGACTCAGGATCGGTCCAGGATCGCATCAGCTCCAGCCGGCCATCCAGGCCGGCGAGGGTGGTCACATCGGGATGCAGGATATCGATGAGCAGGAGCCCGCGCGGGGCCAGGTGGCGCCGCCAATGAGCCAGTGCGCGCAGTTGGGTTTCCTGGTCCGGCAGGTGCAGGAAGGTGTTCATCACGCTGAAGGCGAAACGATACGGTCCGCCCAGGGCCGCTTCGGTGTAGTCGCCCTCCAGGAGCGTGATTCGTTTCGTCGCGCCGGACGCAGCCGCCTTGGTGCGCGCTCTCTGCAGCATCTCCGGGCTGAGCTCCACGCCGGTCACCGTATAGCCCGCCTGCGCTAAAGGGATCAACGCGCGGCCCGTGCCGCACCCCAGCTCCAGGATCGGTCCGCCAGTGCGCGCGGCATACGCCTCCAGCACCGGAAGATCGTCGTCGTAGCCGGCGAATTCGAGGTCAAAGAATCGGGCGATGCGGTTCATGGCGTCGAGCATAGTGAGGACAGTGTAACATAGAGGGTCGGTTTCTCAAATGTCATATCGCGTGTTATCATCCCCACATGCCCGACGACATCGAGATTCGTATCGTTCGCAGTGCGAACCGGCGCAAGACCATTTCGGCCCGACTGGTCGACGGCGGCGCGGCCATCGAAGTGCTGGCGCCCGCGGCGGCCACCGACGCCCAATTGGCGCCGTTCATAGAGCAGCTCAAGGGGCGCCTGTTGCGTCACAAGGCCAAAGCTGAGACGGCCGATGATCGCGCCCTGGCTCGCCGCGCAGCCGAGCTCAACCGGGAGTACTTCGAGGGCAAGCTGCGCTGGAGCGAGCTTCGCTACGTGACGAACCAGCAGAAACGCTACGGAAGCTGCACCACCGCCACCGGCGCCATTCGCATCTCGCACCGCGTGGCAGCCATGCCGGCCTGGGTGCGTGACTATATCCTCGTGCACGAGTTGGCGCACCTCAAAGAGGCCAATCATGGCCCGCGCTTCTGGAAGTTGGTGAATCGCTATCCCAAGGTCGAGCGTGCGCACGGCTACTTGATCGCGCTGGGGTTGGAGGGCGAGGAAGATGAGCCGGAGGGCTCGGATCTTGAGAATTGAAGAGGGCGGGTCTTGTCGCGTTTCCGGACTGGAGGCTTCAGCCGGTCACTCGCCTAACCGGACCTGACCGCCTGAAGGCTCGATTCCGGATAATCTGGACTTGCCGCCCTCCGGAGCCTTGCTTTGACACTCCCGCTGGAGTAATGTACAATGCTCACACAAGCGCGTATTGCGTGGTGCGTGGTGCGTGGTGCGTGGATGTACACTGCTCCGCTCAGGGTGTTCAGTGAGATAGAATAGGAGATTTGATTTTGGCTAAGTTTTACTATGGGGGACAGGCGGTTATCGAGGGTGTGATGATGCGCGGGCGCAACCAGATGGCAGTGGCGGTGCGCGCCCCGAACGGCGAGATCGTTGTCCACGAAGAGCCGCTGACTGCGGCGATCTACACTAAGAAATGGGGCGGGTGGCCGTTCGTGCGCGGGCTGCGCATGTTGTGGGATGCGTTGGGGCTGGGCATGCGCGCGCTGCTTTGGTCGGCCGATGTGTCGCTCAAGGAGGAAGGGCAGGAGCAGCAGGTCACTTTCTCCGGCCCGGTGGCCTGGACCACGATCGCGGCCTCGCTGGCGTTTTCCGTGGCGCTGTTCTTCTTGCTGCCCACCGCGGCGGCCAAATGGCTTTCGCCTGCGACGGGCAGCGGCTTGCTGGTCAGCATCGTTGAGGGCGTGATCCGGTTGGCCCTGTTCTTGCTCTACCTGTGGGCCATCGCCTTCATGCCCGATATTCGCCGGGTCTTTGCCTATCATGGCGCCGAGCACAAGACCATCAACGCCTACGAGGCCGGCGCGGTGCTCACCCCGGAATCGGTTGGCCGTTTCACTACCGCGCACACGCGCTGCGGCACCAGCTTCATGCTGTCGGTGATGATCATTGCGATCCTGGTGTTTGCGCCGTTCCACTTCGACAACCTGCTGCTGCGGCTGGCGTCGCGCCTCGTGCTGATCCCCGTGGTGGCCGGAATTGCCTATGAGTTCCAACGCTTCAGCGCGGCGCACGTGGATCAGCCCATCGTGCGGGCGCTGATTACACCTGGCCTGCTGCTGCAGCGCCTGACCACGCGCGAGCCCGATGCCGCCATGCTGGAATGCGCCATCGCCGCGCTGAAACCCGTGCTGGCCGCGGACGGGATCGAGGCGGCTGTCGTGGAATCCCGGCCGCTGCCGGTCGCTGCGGCCGCCTGAATTCTGGAGTTCGCCAATGAGCAGAGCAAAAGTCGCGGTTCTGCGCACGCAGCCCGAAACGGTGCTGCGGGACTATCAGCGCTTGTTCGATTTGGCCGGCGGTGCGCAGGCGCTGGCGCCCAATACGACCACGATCCTCAAGGATAACATCTCCTGGCACTTCCCCATGCCCGGCGCCAATACGACCCCCTGGCAGTTGGAGGGTGTGATCCTGGCACTGCGAAAGGCAGGGTTCAATGATTTGGTCTGCGTCCAGAACCAGACCGTCGTCACGAACGCGTTCAAGGGCGAGGATCTGAACGGCTACGTGCCGATCTTTCGGGGTCACAATGTTCCGGCGCTCTATAACTTCCGCGAGCAGGATATGACCTGGGTGCCCTATCGACCTAAGGCACAGATGCTGGCGTTGGATCACATCTACCCGGAGGGCATCCGCATCCCGGACTACTTCATCGGCAAGAACATTGTGCATCTGCCGACCGTCAAAACCCACATGTATACGACGACCACCGGTGCGATGAAGAATGCCTTCGGTGGGCTGCTCAGCAAGTATCGACACTACACGCACACCTGGATTCACGAGACGCTGGTGGACTTGTTGGCCATCCAGCAGGAGATCCACCCGGGCATGTTTGCCGTCATGGACGGCACAACGGCCGGCAATGGCCCCGGCCCGCGCCTGATGCAGCCGGTGGTCAAGAACGTGATCCTGGCATCGGCCGACCAGGTGGCAATCGATGCCGTCGCCGCCAAGCTGATGGGCTTCGACCCTCTCAGCATCAAGTATATCCGGCTGGCCCATGAGCGCGGCCTGGGGGTTGGCGACGTGCGCGAGATCGAGTGGGTGGGCGACGATGTGTCCGGCGAAGACTGGGGCTTCGAGGTGGGTTACAGCACCCACACCTTCCTGGCCTGGCTGTCCTGGTATGGTCCCACCCGGGTCTTCCAGAAGTTGCTCTTCCGCACGCCTCTGGTGGCGGTGCCCACTTTCATCGGCGAGGCCGAACAGGACTATATGTATTGGCCGCTGAAGTTCAAGCGGGTTGCAGAGGAATGGCAGGCCGCGACGGACTGGGGCCATCTGTTCCAGGAGTATCAGCGGGTGGGCTGCCTGGCGCCGTTGAGTGAGGGTGTCACTTTCAGATGAGTGCGATGGAACAACGTATCGGGCACGTCTTCGGCCGGTGGATCATCCTCGCGGCGGCGGTGATCTGCCTATCGTTCGTGATCTACGGGGTCGGCCAGCAGATCTTGCGCCAGGGGGCCAATAGCCCACAGATCGCCATGGCGGAAGATGCAGCCGCTGCACTCGCCTCCGGCCAGCCCTATGAGGCGGTCCTGCCGGCGCAGCGAGTGGCCTTTGACAGCAGCTTGACGCCGTTCCTGATCGTGTTCAACGCCGACGGAACGCCTGTGGCCACATCGGCCTACCTGGCTGGCGGCGTGCCCACCCTGCCGGATGGTGTATTTGAGTTCACACGGACGCACGGTCAGGATCGGATCACGTGGGAACCCCTGCCGGGCGTTCGGATCGCGGCGGTCGTGCAAGCCTACGCGGGGCAGCGGCCCGGTTTCGTGCTGGCGGGCCGTTCATTGCGCGAAGTCGAGCGCAGTGAAAGCCAGGGGCTGGGTCTGGCGGCTTTGGGCGGACTGGTCACGTTGATTGTGACGCTGTTCGTGGCCATCTTGATCGAGTTCATCGGCTTTGTGCTCAACAAGCAGCGTTAGCAACAGAAACCCGGTTTCTCTCGAACACCTCACAGGAGATTATTCATGAGCAAGATCAGCATCATCGGTGCAGGTTACGTCGGTTCGACGGTCGCCCACTGGGCAATGATTTCGGGCGGCTGCCAGATTGTCTTGCTGGATGTGGTGGATGGCCTGGCTAAGGGGAAGGTGCTGGATCTGATCCAGGCCGGCCCGATCGCTGGCCATGCAATCGATGCTATCGGTACGACGGACTATGTCGAGACCGCGAACTCTGACATCGTCATCATCACCGCCGGTGTCGCGCGCAAGCCGGGGATGACGCGGGAGGACTTGGTCGCCATCAACGCCGGCATCGTCGGCGGGGTGGTGAAGGAAGTCGTGAAGTACTCACCGAACTGCGTGATCATCATGATGACGAACCCCTTGGACACCATGACCTACCTGGCGTACAAGCTGAGCGGCTTCCCGCGCGAGCGGGTGATCGGTCAAGCGGGCGTGTTGGACGGCGGCCGGATGAAGACCTTCATTGCGCAGGAGACCGGCCTCGATCCCGAGAACATTCACACCACCGTGCTGGGCGGCCACGGCGACGAAATGGTGCCGTTGGCGCGCTTTTCCAGCATCGGCGGCATCCCGTTGCCATACTTTCTAAGCCCGGAGCAGCTTGACCGGATCATCGCGCGCACCCGAGATGGCGGTGCGGAGATCGTGCGCTATCTCAAGACCGGCAGCGCCTATTATGCGCCGGGCGCGTCGGCCTGCAAGATGGCCCAGGCGATCGTCAAGGATGCGCATCACATTTACCCCGCGTCCGTCTATCTGCACGGCGAATATGGGTTGGAGGACATCTGTTTCGGCGTGCCCGTCGTCTTGAGCAAGGGGGGCGTCGAACGGATCATCCAGCTTGACCTCAATGACGAAGAGAAGACCGCAATGAAGCGTTCGGCCGATCTGATTCGCGGCACCATGGCCAGCCTGAAGTTCTGAGCTATTTTCGTCATTTGAGGAGGAACCGCGTGTCTTACAAAGTCACGAATCAACGCCTGGTGGATTGGGTCCACGAGGTTGTCGCACTGTGCGAGCCGCAGCATGTTCACTGGTGCGATGGGAGCAAGACCGAGTACGACCGGCTCATGGCGTCAATGGTTGCCTGCGGCAGCGCCACTCCGCTCGCCAAGCGCCCCAATTCGTTCCTGTTTCGTTCGGATCCCAGCGATGTCGCCCGTGTGGAGGCGCGCACCTATATCGCCTCGGTCGACCGGGACGATGCCGGCCCCACGAACAACTGGGTTGCGCCGGATGAACTTAAGGACACCATGCGGGCGTTGTACAAGGGCTGCATGAGGGGCCGCACGTTGTATGTCATCCCATTCTCGATGGGGCCGCTCGGCTCACCGATGGCCAAGATCGGCGTCGAGATCACCGACAGCGCGTATGTGGTCTGCAACATGCACATCATGACCCGTGTCGGGAAGAAGGTGATCAAAGCGCTGGGCGCTGATGGCGAGTTTGTGCCCTGCCTGCATTCGATCGGCGCCTCCCTGCAGCCGGGCCAGCAGGATTGCCTGTGGCCGTGCGCACCGATGGAGCAGAAGTATATCAGCCACTTCCCGGACGAGAATCTGATCTGGTCCTACGGCTCGGGCTACGGCGGCAACGCGCTGCTGGGCAAGAAGTGCTTCGCGCTGCGCATCGCCTCGCCGATGGCCCGCCGCGAGGGGTGGATGGCCGAGCACATGTTGATTCTGCGCCTGACTAGCCCTGAAGGCAAGCAGTACCACATCGCGGCCGCGTTCCCATCGGCCTGCGGCAAGACCAACCTGGCCATGATCCAGCCGACGATCCCCGGCTGGCAGGCAGAGACGATCGGCGACGATATCGCATGGATGAAGATCGGGCCGGATGGCCGTCTGTATGCTATCAATCCAGAGGCCGGCTTCTTCGGCGTGGCACCGGGGACCTCCTACGCCTCGAACCCGATGGCGATGGATACGATCAAGGAGAACGTCATCTTCACCAATTGCGCGCTCACTGACGACGGCGACGTGTGGTGGGCGGGGATGGATGGGCCGGCTCCGGCTCATGCCATCGACTGGAAAGGCCGTGATTGGGAACCAGGCAGCAAGGAGCCGGCCGCGCACCCGAACGCGCGCTTCACCGCCCCCGCCGCGCAGTGCCCGGTGATCAGCCGCGATTGGGAGAAGCCGGAAGGGGTGCCCATCGACATCTTCGTGTTTGGCGGCCGCCGCGCAAGCGTGGTGCCGCTGGTGACTGAGGCGTACAGTTGGGATCACGGCGTCTTCATGGGCGCGACCGCTTCGTCTGAGACCACTGCGGCCAACATCGGTGCGGTTGGCAACCTGCGTCGCGACCCCTTCGCCATGCAGCCGTTCTGCGGTTACAACATGGCGGATTACTTCCAGCACTGGCTGGACATGGGCGACCGGCTGGGCGACAAAGCCCCGAAGATCTTCTACGTCAACTGGTTCCGCAAGACGGCCGAGGGCAAGTGGCTGTGGCCGGGCTACGGCGAGAACAGCCGCGTCCTGAAGTGGATGTGCGAGCGGGTGGCCGGTGCGGCCGGCGCTGAAGAGACTGCCATCGGCTGTCTGCCACAACCCGAGGATCTGGACCTGGCGGGGCTGCAGATCGCGCCGGAGGCCGTTCAGGAGCTGCTGCGCGTGGACGTCGATGCGTGGCGCCGAGAGGTTCCCAGCATCGAGCAGCATTTCGCCCAGTTTGGCGACCGGTTGCCGGAACGGCTGGCCGCGCAGGTGGCAGCGTTGCGCGAGAGACTGGGGTGATGGAAGGTTCAAGGTTTAAGGTTGAAGGGGATCCCCATCGCTAGGGCCGGTCTTTGACCCCCTGGGGCTTGGGCAGGAGTAGAGACAGTTACACGGCACTCATTGTCATGCCGAGTGGGTCGACAGCTCAAGGTCAGGTGCGGCGAATGACCAGCGAAGCATCTCGGTTGAAGTGCGGCGGCGAGATTCTTCGCTGGGGTTTCGCCGTGATGAGTGTTGAGTCGTCAATCCGCTCAGAATGACACACAGAGCTTACCGTTACTACGACCTGATCATGGCCGCGTTCGTGGCGGTGCTGCTGGTCAGCAACATTGCCTCATCGGCCAAGATCATCGATTGGGGCATCTCGCTGCCCGTGATCGGACTGCCGCTGGCGTTCGACGCGGGCACGCTGCTTTTCCCCATCAGCTACATTTTCGGCGACGTACTGACCGAGGTGTACGGTTACGCACGGGGCCGGCGGGTGATCTGGACCGGCTTTGCGCTGGCTGCGCTCATGGGCGCCACGCTGTGGCTGGTAGCCCGCCTGCCTGGCGAGGCGGCCTGGGAGGCATCGGCCGGGCAGGCCGCGTACGATGCGATCCTGGGCGGCGTGAGCAACGGCGGCATTATCGTGGCCAGCCTGGTCGCCTATTTCGCGGGCGAGTTCAGCAACTCCTACGTCCTGGCCCGCATGAAAGTGCTGACCCGCGGCCGCTGGCTGTGGAGCCGCACCATCGGCTCGACGCTGGTGGGCGAGGGCGTTGACTCTGTCCTCTTCGTGCTGATCGCCTGCGCGTTCGGCGTCTTCCCCTGGGCTGCCGCGGCCAGCATCATCGCAGCCAACTACATCTTCAAGGTGGGGATCGAGGTGCTGTTCACGCCGGTCACCTATCGCGTCGTTGCCGCGCTAAAACGGGCTGAGCAGGAAGACTATTACGACGTGGGCACGGACTTTAATCCGTTCAAGCTGCCGCCATCGTCTTTGGCACGGTGAGATCAGAATCGGTTTGCCCCCCTCGGCGCTCTGTGCTAAACTAGCACTCATGTTGAATGATCTGAAAGATGAATTGACGTTGTCCAGCCCCGAAGCTGTTGACTACCGTTCCGGTTTCATCGCCGTGGTCGGAAGGCCGAACGTCGGCAAATCTACGCTGATCAACCGGCTGCTGGGGCAGAAGGTGAGCATTGTCTCGCCCAAGCCGCAGACGACCCGCAACCGGCTGTTGGGCATATTGACGCGGCCGGATTGCCAGATCGTCTTCCTGGACACGCCCGGCATCCACGCGCCGCTGCACCGGCTGGGCGAGGTGCTGGTGGCGACCGCGGCCGCTGCACTGCCCGATGCGGACGCGGTGGTGTGGGTGGTGGACGTCGCTGGGCGGCCCAACAATGAGGACCGCCAGGTGGCGGCGCTGCTGGCAGGAGACCGCCGCAAGTTGCCGGTCATCCTGGCGCTGAATCAGTGCGACCGGCTGCTGCCGGAGCATGTTCAGGAGAACACCGCGGCCTATGCTGCGCTGGCGCCCGGAGCTGAGACACTTTTGGTGTCTGCGGTGCGCGGCGACAACCTGGACCTGCTGGTGGCGCGCATCGTCGGGGCGCTGCCGTTGGGGCCGCAGCTTTACCCCGAAGACCAGGTCACCGATCAGCAGATCCGTTTCATGTCGGCCGAATTGGTGCGTGAGCAGGTGCTGCTCAACCTGCGTGACGAGGTGCCCCACTCGGTCGCGGTGCTGGTCGATCGATTCGAGGAGCGCGACGCGACGATGACCTACATTTCGGCAGTCGTCTATGTCGAACGCGACAGCCAAAAGATGATCGTTCTGGGCAAGGGCGGCGAGATGATCAAACGGATCGGTCAGGCTGCACGCGTCCAGATTGAGGAGCTGCTGGAGACGAAGGTCTATCTTGAGCTGTGGGTGAAGGTGCGTCCTAAGTGGCGCACCGACGAAGAACAGTTGCGCCGGTTGGGCTACCAGAAGCCCAAGCAAAAAGCGCAAAAAAGAGGGGCCCGGGCGCAGCGGTGAGCTTTGTAAGGGCCAGGTGCTCCTGGGCGGTTCCGGGTTGCCGAGGGTTCTGCCACCGGGGCCAAAAAGCAGTCTGTCAGGGTTTGGGACAGAGCGTCTCGCCCCTACTTTGACAGGTCAGCCTTTCGATATAGAATACAGATCAACACTTTCAGGAGGACAATATGCTCGTTGGCGATCGAATGACCCGCAATCCCGTTACGATTCTCGAAACAGCCAGCATCGATGATGGCATCCACCTTATGCGTGAGCGCAAGGTGCGCCGCCTGCCCGTCATGGACGCGTCCGGCCAGATGGTCGGCATCATCTCCGACAAGGATCTGCTGCATGCAGCACCTTCGCCGGCTACATCGCTCAGCGTTTATGAGCTGCACTATTTGCTGTCCAAGCTGTCGGTCAAGCAAGTGATGGCCCACCCGGTCATCACCGTGACGGCCGATACGCCGCTGGAAGAGGCCGCCCGCGTCATGGCGGACAACAAGATCGGCGGCCTGCCTGTGGTGGTGGATGGCAAGCTGGCCGGCATCATCACTGAGACCGACATCTTCAAGATTCTGGTGGAGCTGCTGGGCGCACGCAAAGCCGGGCTGCGGCTCACTGCCGAGACGATCGATCAAAAGGGCACCGTGGCGAAGCTCACCAAGGCGATCGCGGATCGAGGGGGCAATATCGTCAGCCTGGTAATCTATGCCGCGGCAAAGCCGGACTATTGGCGCATCACCACCAAGGTTTCCGGCCTGGACGAGGCTGCCGCACGCGCGGCGGTGTCCGAGTCCGGCATCACATTGGTGGACCTGCGCGGCGCGTGAGGCGCTAACAAGTCGAATCCGGAATGAAGGCTTTAGCCGGTTGCTCTCGTTATCAGAAACCCGGTTTCTCCGAGAAACCGGGTTTCTTGTGAGGAGATGAGTGTGCAGCCCTATCTCGACCTGATGCAACACATCCTGGAGCACGGCGCGGTCAAACCCGATCGGACCGGCACGGGCACGCGCTCCGTCTTCGGCTATCAGATGCGGTTCGACCTGGCCGCCGGCTTCCCGCTGCTGACCACCAAGAAGCTGCATACCAAGTCGATCATTCATGAACTGCTCTGGTTCATCCGGGGCGAGACCAACGTGCGCTCGCTGCAGGAGCAGGGCGTGCACATCTGGGATGAATGGGCGGACCAGGCGGGGGATCTGGGGCCGGTGTACGGCGCGCAGTGGCGGTCGTGGCAGGCGGCCGACGGCCGGACGGTCGACCAGCTTGCCGAGGTGGTGGCGCAGATTCGGCGTAACCCTGATTCGCGACGCCTCATTGTCAGCGCATGGAACGTGGGTGACATCGAGGAGATGGCGCTGCCGCCGTGTCACGTGTTGTTCCAGTTCTATGTGGCGGAGGGACGGCTGTCGTGCCAGCTCTATCAGCGCTCGGTGGATGTGTTCCTGGGACTGCCGTTCAACATTGCATCGTACGCGCTGCTGACGATGATGGTGGCGCAGGTCTGTGGCCTGCAGCCTGGTGATTTCGTGCACACCTCTGGTGACGCGCATCTGTACTTGAATCATATCGAGCAGGCGCAGCTTCAGCTTACGCGCGCGCCGCGTCCGCTGCCCCACATGATCCTCAATCCGGAGGTTAAGTCGATTTTTGACTTCAAGTACGAGGATTTTTGTTTGGAAGGATATGATCCTCATCCGCGCATCAAGGCGGACGTGGCCGTGTGATCCGGTTGTTATTGGCAAACTGGACTCAAGGCGGCGGCCGGTTTTTTGGGAAGCCCGCGTGGTGCGGGAGCCTCAAACCTGGATCTTGAGGGGTCACACGTCGAACGTGACGATGGCCTCCCAACCCTCCGCCGTTTGTGCGGCGCTTAGATCGTAATAGGTCACCGCTTTGATCGTCGTGTGCGTAGGTGTGCCGCGATAGCCGTAGGCCACCCCGCGCAGCCCGCGCTCAGATATTTCGTGGATCTCGAATCTCGTATAGAGTTCCTGTCCGATATCTTGCCCCACCAGCAAGCGGTTGAGCCATGCCACCAGCAGCTCGGGAGTGTTGGCCGCTTCCGCCTCGATGCTGCGCGCCAGGGTGATCGGTTGACTGGGGTCGGCACCCTGCAGCAGGTACATCACGGCGGCCGTCCGGGCAAAGAGCTGGCGCGGGGAGACTCCCGTCACACGGATGGCCCAATCGGCGGTGTGGGGGATTTCTCCCCAGAATGATGTGCCAGCCTCTAGCTTCCAGCTTCCAGCTTCCAGCTTCCAGTTCCCGGTGTCGTCGGGCGGGTCGGCCAGGAGCGCACGCGCAGCCTCGGCATCCATCTTGATCTGGCTGATCAACGCTGATACATCGTTGAAACGCATCTCCCCCCGCAGCCGCTGAATAAAGCTGAGCCCCAACATCTCTCCGTACAAATCGTCAGTGAAGTCCAGCAGATATGCCTCCACCGAGCGCGGGCCGTTGTCAAAGCTGGGGCGCACGCCGATGTTGACCACTGCCGGGTAACCGGCCTGTGTGTTCTCACGGGCGTCACGCCAGGCCCAGCACGCATAGACGCCATGTGCCGGGGTCAGCCGGTCGTCCGGGACGGCCATGTTGGCGGTAGGAAAGCCGAGCCGCCGGCCCCGTCGCGCGCCTTGGGTTACCTGTCCCCATAGCTGATAGGGTCGGCCCAACAGCGTTGCGGCGGATTCGACCGCACCGTCGTCAGCCAGATAGGCGCGCACGCGGCTGCTGCGCACCTGCTCGCCAAGCCAGTGGTAAGGGGGAACGACTTGCACCTGGTAGCCCAGGTCTTGCCCCAGTGCAGTGAGACGCGCCGCGTTCCCTTCGCGGCCGCGGCCCAGGGCGAAGTCAGGCCCGATCCACAACTCTTTGAGCTGCACGTAGCCGACCAGGGTGCTCATGAACTCCGCGGCGCTAGTGTCTGCGGTCGCGCGCGTGAACGGCAGCACCAGTACAAAATCCAATCCCAGGGCGGCCAACAGGCTGGCGCGCTCCTCGTTGCTGGTCAGGCGCAGCGTCGTCGCGCCGGGGCGCAGGATGGTCAGCGGATGCGGCTCAAAGGTCAGCAGCCCGGCTTGGGCGCCGGCGGCATGCGCGGCCTTGGCCATGTCGCTGATCAGCGCCTGGTGTCCGCGATGCACGCCATCGAAGTTGCCGATGGTGAGATAAATGGGGCCGGTAAAGGCCTGGGCAGAGAAGCCAAGGAGGGTTTCCATAGCTCTGGTGCGCGCTCCGTAATGCCGTAGTTCTAGTCTGCGTCAGCGGCCGAGAAGACCTTATCGGGCTGCCAGGCGTTTCGGCCGGCATCATAGACCAGGATGGCGGCGACCGCGCCGGCCTCTGTTAGTGCATATCCGCCGGTGGCTGGTGGTGGTTCAGAGCAGGCGATGGCCTGGCCCTTGCGTAGCGCATCGACTTCGGCCGCAGAGACAGGCACAGGCACGAAGCGATCCAGCGCAGCCCGCAGCGGGTGCAGGTGGGCGGCGAGGCGGCCAGCCGTGATCTCTTCAGCCAGCGCGTCGAGGGTCAATGCGCTATCCAATGTGAATGCGCCGCTTTGCGTACGCACCAGCGCGGCCAGCGTCGCGCCGCAGCCCAGGACTTCGCCCACATCGCGCGCCAAACTACGGATATAGGTGCCTGGATCACAATCCACCGTAATCTCCAGAAAGGGCGTCTGCCAATTGAGCAGCTCGATGCGATGGATCGTGACGGGACGGGGAGCGACCTCCACCGCCTCGCCGCGACGCGCTCGGCGGTACATAGGGACGCCATTTTGTTTGATGGCCGAGAAGGCTGGTGGTGTTTGCTGGATGGCGCCGACAAATTGCGCCAAGGCCCGGCGCAGATTCTCCGGTGTGAAATCGGGCACCGGGGCCGTGGCCATAACGGCGCCTTCCGCATCATACGTATCGGTGACAATACCCAATTGCACGCGGGCGCGATAGGACTTTGGGCTGGCCATCAAATATTCGGCCACCCGCGTGGCCTGGCCGACGCAAACCAACAACACGCCGGTGGCCATCGGGTCCAGCGTGCCCGCGTGCCCCACGCGTTTGATCTTGAGCAGCCGGCGCACCCGGGCCACCACGTCGTGAGAGGTCCATTCGGACGGCTTGTGCAGATTCAGGATACCATTCATGGGCGTAAGGTGTTTTTCGCCTCGGCCACTGCGGCCAATAGGGGCAAGACGCGCGCCTGTACCGCATCCAGAGAGCCGGGGAGGGTGAACCCCGCCGCTTGGGGATGGCCGCCACCTCCCAGGTGCAAAGCGATGGTGGCCACATCGTAGCCGGGCCGGGAGCGCAAACTTACCTCGACCTGGTGGGTCTCGATTTCATTGAAAACAGCTGCGACCTGGGCTTCGCTCGCGTTGATCAACTGGCTTGTCAATCCATTCTCGTTATTGCCGGTCAGGCCGAGTTGACTGCGCGTGGCGAGGCTGATTGCCGTCCAAACAACGTGTCCGTTCAACTGCATCTGGCTTAACCCGGCGCCCCATAGGCGCAGGATGGCCGCCGGACGGTCGTACAGACTGCGCTGCGTGATGGCTGCAACATCCGCGCCCGTTGCCATGAGCCGAGCGGCCGTGTTGAACAGCTTGGGCGTCACATTGCTGGTGCGAAAGCTGAGAGTGTCGGTCACCAGGCCGGCCAGCAGGCAAACGGCCGCGTTGTAGCTGATCGGCGCACTCAACGCATCGGCAAGATCCACCACAATTTGTGAAGTGGCGGCTGCCCGCGTATCGACATAATTCAGGGTGCCGAAATGCAGGTTGGTGACATGATGGTCGAGGACGATGATCGGAGTTTGTCCATAGGCTGCCGGCGTATAGATCGGTCCCAGACGGGCCGGATCGCTGGCATCAAGGCCCACGACCACATCCCAGGGCCCTTTCGGTGCGTCCTGTCGAATCTCGTCGGCCCCCGGCAGGAACTCGAGCTGAGACGGTATGGGGTCAGCGCACGCCAGGCAGACCTCAGGGGGATGCGGCAGGTCGCGCAAGACCCACGCCAGCCCCAGCAGCGAGCCGATGGCATCGCCGTCGGGGTTGACGTGGCACATGGCTAACACGCTGGTTGCGCCACGCAGCGCGGCGGTCACCTTGTCCAACGAATGCATCGGTGATACTGGCATCACCGATGCGGATGGAGCGTTCTTGCGCCGCTTATTGGTGGGCTCCACCCTGGCTGTCCTTCGCCGGCTGATCTTGCGTTTGTGCCGCCGCTGCAAGGGTGTCCAGCAGCGCATCGATGCGGCCGGCGCGGTCTTCGGTCGTATCGATCTGAAAATGCAGCTCGGGCACGAAGCGCAAGCTCAGATTCTCCGTCAGCGCTTGCCGCAGGAAGCTCTCGGCGTGTTTCAATGCCGAGAGCACCTGGCGTGAGGATGTCGGCGGCAGCACATGCTGTACGAAGACGCGCGCGCTGCGGAGGTCGGGTGAGACCTCTACATCAGAAACACTTACCAAGGCGTCCGCCAGGCGCGGGTCGATGAGATCTACGATCAGGATGCTCAGCTCCTCGCGCAGCAATTCTGAGACGCGTTCTTGACGTCGGGTTACCATCGCGTTAGCGCACTCGTTCCTTTTTGTAAGTCTCCAAGATGTCGCCTGTTTCAAAGTCGTTGAAGTTGTGCAGGTTGATGCCGCACTCGAACCCCGTCTTGACTTCGGCGACGTCTTCTTGGAAACGCTTCAGGGTCGCGATTTTGTCTTCGGTTACCACCTGGCCAGCGCGCTTCAGCCTCACCGAGGAGTTGCGGCTGATCTCGCCATCGGTGACATAACTGCCTGCGACTTTGCCTACCTTTGTGACCTTGAAGACCGTGCGCACCTCGGCGTGACCCGTAATGACTTCTTTGTATACCGGTTCGAGCAGGCCGGTCAGCGCTTTTTGCACGTCTTCGATGATGTTATAGATGATGTTGTAGAGGCGGATGTCCACCCCTTCGGCCTCAGCCGTACTCTGGGCGGTGGTGTCAACGCTGACGGAAAAGCCCAGGATGATGGCATGGGAAGCGAGGGCCAGCATCACGTCGCTCTCGCTGATATTGCCTGTGCCCTGGTACAGGATCTTGACTTTGAGCTTCTCGTCCCCTAGCTTTTCCAGCGAGTTAGCGATGGGCTCGATGGAGCCTTGTACGTCGGCTTTCAGGATGAGATTGAGCTCTTTGACTTTGCCGGCTTCGGCCTGCGCAAAGATCGTTTCTAGCGTCAGTGCAGGGGTCGGGATGGCCGCAGTCGTAGCCCGTTTTTCTGCCTGATGTTCGGAGGCGATGCCGCGTGCGGTGCGTTCGTCGGCCACCACCTTGAAGGTGTCGCCGGCCACAGGCACTTCAGCCAGGCCGAGAATCTGCACGGGCGCAGCCGGCGCAGCCTCGACGATCGGTTCGCCCTTGTCGTTGTACATGGCACGAATCTTGGCATACGTGTTGCCGGTCACAATGGCATCGCCCACATGCAGCGTGCCGTTCTGCACCAGCACGGTGGCCGTGGCGCCGCGCGTCTTGTCCAGCCGGCTTTCGATCACCGTACCGACGCATTCGCCGTCTGGGTTCGCCTTCTGCGGCTCGATATCCGCGACCAGCAGGATGCTCTCCAACAGATCACCGATGCCCCGGCGGAACTTAGCCGACACCGGCACGCACATGACGTCGCCGCCATATTCCTCGATCAATACGCCGTTGTCGGCCAGCTCTTGTTTGACGCGTTCAGGGTTGGCTTGTGGCTTATCGATCTTGTTCAGTGCCACGATGATGGGCACCTGTGCGGCTTTGACGTGTGAAATAGCCTCTTTGGTCTGGGGCATCACGCCATCATCCGCAGCGACCACCACTACCGCGATATCGGTCACCTGGGCGCCGCGCGCGCGCATGGCGGTGAATGCTTCGTGGCCCGGCGTATCCAGGAAGGTGATCAGACGCTCATTCTTCATTACCTGGTAAGCACCGATGTGCTGGGTGATGCCGCCAGCTTCGCCCTCTACCACGCGTGTCTCGCGGATCGCATCCAGCAGCGTGGTCTTGCCATGATCCACGTGGCCTAGCACCGTCACGACGGGTGGGCGGATCACCAGGTTCTCTTCCTTCTCCGCAGCCAGGATGCGTTGCCGCAACGTCTTCGGGGCTTCCTCGACGACCTCGGCCACCTCGGGCTCTGGGAGCGATTCAGCCGTGACAGTCACGCCGAGCTCCTCACCGATGAGTTGTGCGGTATCGAAGTCGATGGACTCGGTAATGGGCACCATCATCCCGTAGTTCATCAGGGTCTTGATCACCTCAATGGGGCTGCGGTGCATTCGCTCAGCAAATTCACGGACGGTGATCGAAGCCGGGAGGATCAGTTCGGAGATAGTTGCGGCCGCTGGCTGGCGCGGCACAGCAGGTCCGGTTTGCGACCCTGCCATCCCCATGGGATCCTGGGATCGTGAGTGCGAGGACATGCGTTGCTGCCGCTTGGGCTGTGACCTGCCGGCGTTGCCTCTGGATGGTTGGGAGGCGGGCCGCGGCGGCTCGGGGCTGCGGCCGGTCCGGCTGTTGCTGTCGCTCCGAAACTGTCCGCCACCGCTTTGCTGCACGGGGCTGCTGGGCCGGCTGCCCTGGCTCGGCGGCTTGTGACCGCCACCGATACCCAGGCTGCGTTCCGTGTCGCGGCCGCGTTGGCCACCAACCGGCCGGCTGGCTCCGCCGCCGCTGCGAACGGGGACGGTGTCGGGGTTATCAGGGTCGAAGACGCGTTGAGAGAATACCTCATCGGCGCCGTCGCGACTTGGCTGGCGGGTTTCAGGGCCGCGCCCCTCGGTAGGACGGCGGTCGTTTGCATTGCTGACCAGGTCGGCGCCTGGCTTAGCCGGGCTCATCGGCTTCAAGGATGCAGGCTGGCGTGATGGGTGCATGTTGGGCGCGGCCGCCGGCTCACCTTTGCTGCTTGGCTGGACGTCGTCCCTCTTCCCCTGATTGCCGGGGCGTTGCCCCTGCTTGGCGGGTTGCTGTTTTTTGGCCTGAGTGTCTTTGTCGTTTTCGTTTGCCATGAGTCTAATGCCTCCTCGCCAAGGGCGCCTGCGGCCGACGCGTGGATGATACTGGCCCACGCAGAGCTGCCCCATCGTTCAATATGGTGCGTTATCATGTATCAGATGCCAGGGCGGCGAGGGAGGCGGAGAAATACGGGAGAAAGAGCTGCGGCCTTGTCTACATACTCTTACCTCACCCACCACCCATCGGCCAACGTCGGGCCGCCAGCATGCGATATCTCCTGTCGTCGATTGCCGTTACGATTCAGCCAACGCAGCCTTTGGCTGCGCCGCCGCCAAAGGCTGCGCCGCCGCTGCTTCTGGCAGCGAGGCCGCAAACGCGCGAAGGACTACGAGCTCTTCGGCGTCCAGAGTGGCTTTCAATGCCCCGGCCAGGCGCTGGCCTTGCAGGGCTGCTTCCCAACACGCGCGCGTCCGGCACAGATACGCCCCGCGCCCCGCAAGCTTGCCCGTCGGATCTACCTGGACCCCGGCGCTTGGCGTGCGAACGATCCGCACCAGTTCGCGCTTGCCGCGTTCCTGGCGGCAGACGATACAGGTGCGCAGCGGCACATGTTTGGGGCGTGGTCCCTTAGGTTTAGGCATGGTCCGCCGGATCCACTAATACTCGTCTTGATCTTCCCAGCCCTCGCGGCTGGGCTTGCGCTTGCGCCGGGCAACAACTTGGCCCAGAGTCTCGTCGAAGACCAGCTCGCGCTTCTTGCTGTCCTTTTTGCTGCCGCGTTTCTCCGGTTTCTTGCCATCCACACCTTCGTCCTGGTCGGTGGTCTCGACCTCGCCGGCGTACTCCGGATACTCCGCGGCTTCCGCCCCTGCAAAGATCGCCGGCTGAACTTCGGCCTCGGGTTGCACCTCAGCAGCCGGCGCTTCGGGCGCGGCTGTCTCGGCGACAACTTCTGCGGCCGCGGCGGATTCGACGGGGAGCTCCGCGGCAACGGCCTCGCTGCTGGGCGTGATCTCCGGCGCAACCAGCTCTTCGGCCACGAGCGGGCCTGGCGCCTTTTGCTTTTCGGCTTCGACTTCGACCAGCTTGCGCGCCGCCTCGTCCAGTGTCATGGAGGTCCTATCCTTCTCCTGCAGCAGCCACTCGGCACGACTGAGCAGGTCGTCGCTCGGCGGCAGCGCGGCCACCTTAGCTTCAAGCGTGCGCTGCTTCATCGCCTGCAACTGTTGGCGCTTAATCTCGGCGATGCCCTCCGTGCTGGACTCGGTTTCACTCTTGATGTCAATGCGCCACCCGGTCAGCTTGGCAGCCAGGCGCGCGTTCTGGCCCTCTTTACCGATGGCCAGCGAAAGTTGGCGATCGGGTACGATCACGACTGCGGTGCGAACATCGCCTTCTTCCATCAGGATGGTGTCGGTGGGGCGTGCAGGACTCAGGGCGTTGCTGATGAACTGGCGGACATCGCTCGACCATTCCACAATGTCGATCTTTTCGCCCATCAATTCATCGACGATATTCTGGATGCGCGTGCCGCGCAGGCCTACGCACGAACCTACCGGATCGATGCCGGGCTGGCTGGCTCCCACGGCAACTTTGGATCGCTGGCCCGGCTCGCGGGCAATGCTTTTGATCTCCACCGTGCCGTTGTAAATCTCCGGGATCTCGCGTTCCAGCAGGCGGCGCAGCATGTTGCGATGGGTGCGCGATAGGCGAATCTGCGGGCCGCGCGCGCCCTTGGACACTTCGGCGAGCAAGCAGCGCACGTTCTGGCCAACACGGTAACGATCATTGGGCAGCTGATCTTCGGCAGCTAAAATGCCCTCGGCCTTCTTGCCCAGCGTGATGGTGACCTGATTGGAGCGGTACTCGATGTTCTGTACGGCGCCGGTAATCAGCTCGCCTTCGCGCTCGTGGAAGTGATCGTACAAGGCATCTCGCTCGGCTTCATGGATACGCTGCAAGATGACCTGTTTGGCTGTTTGCGCGGCAATACGGCCGAAGCCCGCGGGATCGCGTTCTTCAAGCACAGTACTTCCGATTTCGGCTGTGCGGTCAAGTTTGCGTGCATCGGCCAGGCTGACTTCGGTGATGGGGTCTTGCACAGACTCTACCACTGTTCTTTGGCAGAAGATGCGTAGATCGCCGCTGGTCGCGTCGATCTCCACCTTGGCCTCTGCTGTGTTACTGGCATAGTTCCGCCGATAGGCATGCACCAGGGCTTCCTCGATGGCTCCCATGATGACATCGCGCGGCAGATCTTTTTCCACGCAGATCTGGTTGACAGCCATGATCAGGTCGCTCTTCATCCCGTACCCCTACTCCTCAGATTCTTGCGGCATCTGCTTGCCATGTTGATCCGCTCAGGCTTGTACAATAAAGAAAGTGGGGGGGTCCCCACTTTCAAAGATCAAGGCCTGAGGTTTACGATAAAAACAGTTTACCACAGGGGGCGGGAAGTTGCAAGTTGAGAAGATCACGATTGTAGAGACGAGGCACTCCGTCCAACTACTATAGCAACTCGCTTTGTCGCACTCGAGGCGATAACCCTGGCCGCGCAGAACCGTCAGGAGTGCATGCCCCTAGCGTATCGGCGTTAACTGCCTGGCAACGATGGCCTGCCCGGCCGGGCTGAGGACGAAATCCAGGAAGGCCCGCGCTTCAGCCTCGGTTGGAGTTGCTACGTACAGGTGCAACACGCGGCCCAGGCGATAGGCACCAGCCCTCAGCGTTGCTGGGGTGGGCGCGACCTCCTCCACCGGCACAACGCGTACCCGCGCGCTATCGGGTGCTGCTGCGCCTTCGCCGGCCAGCGCAACACTGGATGTATAGCCGATGGCATCTCGATGCGAGGCGACATAATCTATGATCGCTTCGCCGGTCGGCAGCACCAGTGCGTTAAGGGTAACCCGTTCGTCTCCCATCACCAGTGTCTCGAACGCCGCGCGCGTGCCGGATCCTTCTTCTCGGCTGATCACAGTGGGCATGCTGCTGGTGTGGCCGAGCGCGGCCCAATCGAGGATCTCGCCGCGGTAGATCGCGTGCAGTTGCAGGGAGGTCAGGTTCGTGATGGCATTGGTGGGGTGTACGATGACGGCGATGCCGTCGCGGGCGACAGGGATGGCTTGTATATTGTCCGGAAGCTTCTCGTCCTCAGACCGCCAGGAAACGGCTGCGAGATCGATCTGTCCGTCGCGCAGTTGTTGTATGCCGATGGCCGTGCCACCGCCACGGACATCTATCAGTACGTTGGGATGTGCGGACTGGTAGGCGGTTGCCAATTCCTTCAGCACGGGCTGGAGGCTGGTAGATCCCGCGATGCGCAGTACAACAGGCGCCGGCGTACCGGTCCAGCCGGCGGAGCACGCCGACAACGTCGTGGCCAGCATCAAGGTCACAATCGTTACCAGCGTGGGGGCGAGGCATTCTGCCCACGATCCGCCGCAACCAAGGGGGTTTCCCGGGAGGTGAGGCCGTGGCAGGCCCTCATCTGCCAGAGAATGCCTCGCCTTAACGGTCATCTTATAGCCTCAGCAACGTGACAATGACAATCAGCGCGGCCAGCCCCCAGCGGTAATAGGTGAAGAGGGCGATGGAGTGCCGGTGCAGATACTGGAGCAGGAACCTGATGCAGAAATAGCCGCTGACGGCCGCGGCGACCACGCCGATCACGAAGACCGCCACGCTGGAAGTGGCTAATTCGCCGCCGCGCAAGGCCTCCAGTACATCCCAGAGGCTCTTCAGACCCGCGCCGGCGATGATCGGCGCGGAAAGCAGGAAGGAAAACTTCGCGGCCGCCGGGCGTTCCAGCCCCAGGGCGAGCCCGGCCGTCATCGTGGCGCCCGAGCGGGAAACGCCAGGAAAGATAGCCAACGCCTGACAGCATCCAATGATCAGCGCGTCTCGGAGGCCGATACTGGTCAGGCCGCGCAGATGTCGTGCCAACCGGTCTGCCAGCAGCATGGCCGCGCCGGCCAGGGCGATTACGCCGGCCATGGCAAACATGGCAGCCGGTTGGTGCGGCTGGTTCGGCTGATGGAACAGCGCCTCGACCCTGCTCTCGGCCAGTGCGCCGATGATCCCCCCGGGGATGCAGCCGATGATGAGCAGCCACGCCAACCTACGATCGGGATCCGCGCCGATCTTGCGTTCTCGGATGCTGGCGATGCCTGCGCGGATCAGCCTGACCCAGTCCGCGAAGAAGAACCACAGCACAGCGGTCAGCGTGCCCAGATGCAGCGCCACATCAAATGCGAGGCTGCCGATGTTCTTATCGTTCCACCCGAAGAGCCACGGGACGACGATCAGGTGGGCCGAGCTCGATATCGGAATGAACTCGGTCAGGCCCTGGATGATGCCCAGGATGATTGCGCGGATGATGTCCATCGTTATCCTTTCGGGTTCAAGGTGCAAGGTTCAAGGTGCAAGGTGCGACCTTCAATCCTAGACCTTCAACCTTCAACCTTATGACCTTCAACCTTCGCCAGCCGCTGCCTGCGTTTTTCTTTTTGCGCGTGGCGCACGGCTTGATCTGGTAATTGGTAATCGGCGAGGAACGCGGCGCGGAATGCGGCAAACGTGCCTGCTGTAACGTGGTGGCGGATCTCCTCCATCAGTCGGATCATGAAGCGGACATTGTGCATGGTTGCCAGGTGCAGGCCAAGCGTCTCCTCCGCTTTGAATAGATGACGGAGATAGGCGCGGCTGAAGTGTTGGCAGGCGTAGCAGTCGCATCCCGGTTCGACCGGCAGCGGGTCGGCGGCGTAGCGGGCGTTGCGCAAGTTGATGCGGCCCTGACGCGTCAGCAGGCCGCCGTTGCGAGCGACGCGCGTCGGCAGCACGCAGTCGAAGATGTCTATCCCACGCGCCACGCCTTCCACCACGTCTTCCGGCGCACCCACGCCCATCAGGTAGCGGGGTTTGTGGCTCGGCAACTCGGGGATAACCAGGTCCAGGGTGGCGTACATCTGTTCCTTAGTTTCTCCTACACTCAGCCCACCAACCGCGTAGCCCGGAAAGTCCAGGCCGACCAGGGTGCGTGCGCTTTCCGCCCGCAGATCGGGGAAGATGCCGCCCTGAACAATGCCGAAGAGGGCTTGATCGGGCCGGCGCTGGGCCGTCCGGCAGCGCTCGGCCCAGGCGTGCGTGCGGACCAATGCTTCCTCGTTGTAGCGGCGATCTAGCGGCTCCGGACATTCATCCAAACACATGATGATATCTGCGCCGAGCTCTTCTTGCGCTGCAATCGTGCTTTCTGGGGTGAAGCGGTGTTGACTGCCGTCGATGTGCGAGCGAAATGTCACACCGTCTGGATCGACTTTCCGCATTTGGGCCAGGCTGAAGACTTGAAATCCGCCCGAGTCCGTCAGCATCGGGCCTGTCCAGCCCATGAAGCTGTGCAGCCCGCCGAAATCCGCCACCAGGCGGGTGCCCGGACGCAGGTAAAGGTGGTACGTGTTGGCCAGTACCAGGGTGGCGCCCGCTTGGTGCAGATCGCGCGGGGTCAGTGTCTTCACCGTCGCCTGGGTGCCCACAGGGGCGAATACAGGCGTTGCCAGGTTGCCGTGCGGTGTCATGAAGTTGCCGGTGCGCGCCGCGGTCTGCGGGTCGCGGCCGGTGATCTGAAAATCAAACATAGAAGTCAAGATTAGCATCAGCGGCCGCGGTTGTCAAAAGAGGGTAAGTCAGATATTTTGTGTTATACTGCGCCGAATCTGTCTGACCCTCAATGGAGGCGAGATGTTTGACCCTGCTGCCATCCAGGCCGCGCCGCCGCCTGAGCGTGGCCCCAACGTATTGAGCCTGCTGGCCCAGATTTGGGTGCAGCCGCGCCGCGCCCTGGCCGCAATTGCCATCGGCCCGGCCTGGCTCTGGCTGATCCCGGTCATCTTGGCGCTGGCCCTGTCGGTCGGCCACAGCCTGGCCGCCGCGCCCGGCGCGACCGCCAGGCAACGGGTGCAAAACGAGGCAATGATCGCGGCTCAGATTGAGTCGGTGCCCGAGGAATACCGGGACACCTTGCCGGAAGAGATGACGGCGGTCCCCGAACCGAGCCAGGTTCTGGTGCTGTGGGTGCCGATGGCGTCGGCCGTGGCCGGCATTCTGCTGGGGTGGCTGGTGCGCGCCGCGGTTTTGCATGTCAGCAGCCTGGCGATGGGTGGCCGGCAGAGCTATGGCAGCATCTATCGGACGGCGGCTTGGGCGTCCTTCCCACTGCTGCTGCGTGATCTCGTGCAGACGATCTACCTGGCCGCGACGGGGTCGGTGATCCAGGGCGCGGGCCTCTCTGGGCTGTTGACCGCGGCGCCGTCTGCGCTGCCCGGGGCAGCAACAGGGGCGGCGTCCGCGGTCGTCAAGGTCGCGGCCACGCCGGTTGCGGCCGCGGGGACAGCCCCGCTTACAATCCCCGCCCTAGTGTTAGGGCGCATTGATCTGTTCACGCTGTGGTATGTTGTGCTGTTGGGGCTGGCGGTGCTTGCCGCGGCCCAGCTTGGCCGCGGCAAGACGGCACGCGTAGTGATCATCTACGTTGTGCTGTCGTTGGCTGTGAGCCTGAGCCAGTTGGTGACACAGGGATTATTCGGTGGCGCCTGAGCCGATGGTGACGTCCTCTGATCTGCAGCGCATCTATCCGATGGGTCGGGTCCTCGTGCGCGCGTTGGCCGGCGTCACGGTCGCTATCCCTGAGGGCGCCTTCCTGGCGATCATGGGACCATCTGGGTCCGGCAAATCTACTCTGCTGAACTTGGTAGGAGGGCTGGATCGCCCCAGCGCGGGGGAGCTGCGCGTGGCCGGCCAGGATCTGACGCGCATGGACGAAAACAGGCTGGCGAACTTCCGGCAGCAGGTGTGTGGCTTTATTTTCCAGTCCTTTAATCTGGTGAGCACCATGACGGCGCAGCAAAACGTCGAGTTTCCCATGGTGTTTGCGCGGGTGCCGGCCGGCGAGCGACGGCGTCGGGCCCGCTATCTGCTGGGAGCCGTGGGCTTGGCAGACCGGGTGAGCCACCGACCTACTGAATTATCGGGCGGCGAGCAGCAGCGAGTAGCAGTTGCGCGGGCGCTGGCCAACTCGCCTCGGCTGCTGTTGGCCGACGAGCCGACCGGTAATCTGGATACGCAGACCGGCGGCGAGATCATGGCGCTGATTTCACAGGCGCACCGAGAAGGCCACCTGACCGTGCTGATGGTGACGCACGATGCAGGAATCGCTGGCCACGCGCGGGATGTGCTCCACATGCGCGATGGCCGGGTGTTGGAGCAGTGACGCGGAGACGCTCTATGTTAAGAATGAAGGTCATTCTCATCATCGGTCTGCTTCTGGTGACGGGACTTCCGGGGTCGGCGCTGGCCCAGTCGGAAACGCCGACAGCGGTTCAACTGCAACCGCAGCGCCCGCTGATTTTTGTGCGCAGCAGCTGGGTCGAGCCGGACCAGGTGGCGGCCGGTGGGCTGTTTCGCCTGTATCTTGAGCTGCACAACATCGGGGACGCTGCGGCGATCAAGATCGTGGTCAGTCTCAGCGGGGCGAATTTCGTCCCGGAGCTGACGAGCAGCGTCAAGACGGTGAGCAGCATGCAGCCCAACGAGCACGCTACGGTCTGGCAGGAATTTCGCGTGGCGTCAGGCGTCGCTGGTGGCGTGTATCCCATCACCGTCCAACTGAACTACGACGATGAAAACGGCCGCAGCAGCACCAGTACCGAGACTGTGGGCGTCAAGGTGCAGGCAGCCACGCCCACCCCCAAGCCCGCCGCGGCTGGCCGGCCGTTGCTGGTCATTGAGTCGTTTGCCACTGAGCCGCCCGCGCCCGCCCCGGGCAAGCCGTTCACTCTCAGCGTGACGTTGCACAACACAGGCACCGGCGGGGCGCGCAACGTGTTGCTGACAAACGGCGCGCCCAGCGTCTTTGCCGCGGCCGGCACAGGTAACGTCATCGGCATCGGCGCGATCGGCTGGCAGCAGAGCATCCAGGTGGCTGTGCCGTTGGTAGTGGACCAGACGGCCAAGGCCGGTCGGAACATCCACCCGATCACGCTGGACTACGATTCGGCCAGCGGCGAGCATACTACGTCGGCGCAGAACGTCAGCATCGAGGTGGGGGTCGGCGCGGCCGACGCTGGGACGCTGGGACCGTTGGTGGTTGTGCAGGCCTACCACGTTGCGCCGGAGCCTTTGAGCCCCGGCCAGCCGTTTACATTGACGCTGTCAGTGATCAATGTGGGTCCGGTGGCGGCGCGCCGCGTGACGTTGACGTTGGGCGAGCAGGCCGACCTGAGTCGGAGCTCCGCCATCGCGCCACTAGGGAGCGGCAACGTGCGCTATCTGCCCGCGGTGGAAGCGGGCGCGGCCGCTGATGTGGTGTCGCAGTTTATCGTGGATGGCGCGGCGGCCGCGGGCGTCTACGTTCTGGCCATCGGTCTTGAGTATAGCGGGACTGACGACAAGCCATTGACGCGCAAGGAGCAGGTGGCGCTGGTAGTCAAGGCGCGTCCACAGTTGCTCTTTAATTTCTACCGTCCGCTGATGCCGGTCAATGCGGGCGAGGTGATCGATTTGCCTATCGAGGTGATGAATGTCGGCCGCACTCGGGTAGCCAGCAGCGATATCGAAGTGCTGGGCGACGGGGTGCAGGTCGAGACGCCGCGTTCCTATGTGGGCCCGCTGGACGCCGGTTCATCCGTCACGTTCGACGCGACGGCCCTGGCGAGCAGTCCCGGCGAGCAGCAGATTCGCATCCGTGTTTATTACATCGATGATTTTAACCAACCCCAAGTTTTCGAGGGGGTGAAGGTGGTGCAGGTGCTTGACGCGCCGCCATTGGGCCCGGTCGAACCGGGCGGCAGCAGCGAGCGGCAGGAGCCCCAGCCGGCGCCGCGGCCGTGGCTGCTGCGGCTGCTATTGGGGCTGCTTGGCTTGGGCAGCGGCTGAACGGAGAGGGGGCGGCGAGTGTTCTTCGGTGATTGGCTGCGGATGGTTTGGGCGAACCTCAACCGGATGCGGGGGCGGGTGGCGCTGACCGCGTTTGGCGTGGTCATCGGCACCGCGGCCGTGATGGTATTGGTGAGTTTGGGCGCCGGCTTGCAGCGCAGCGCCACCGGCAGCCTGGGCAACATTGCCGATCTGAAGCGGATTACAGTGATGGGTGGCAACTCGGAATTCGTCAAGGCGGTCTCGGCCAGCGGGCCGGCGGCGGCCGTGTCGACACAGAGCCAGAGAGGCAAAGCCACCACGCTCACCAACGCGGTCCTGGACGAGTTACGCGGTCTTCCAGGCGTCAGTGCGGTGATTCCCCTGGAAGACATCCAGGGTGCAATCCAAATGCGCTACCGTAAGTTGTACGGCGGGATGTCACTGGTCGGCGTTGCTCCCGAGGCGCTGGAGCAGATGGGCCTGACCGTGGATCAGGGAGCGCTGAGTTTGGCGCGCGGCCAGCTTTTGGCCGGTGCACGGCTGAGCGAGTCTTTTTGGAATCCTCAGAAGGGCGAATCTGCGAAGGTCGATGTGCTGTTGGGCGAGACATTGACGCTGGAAGGAATCAAGTTCGGCAGTGAGGGCGAGCAAACGTCGCACGCCTGGCGCTACGAAGTCTCCGGCGTGTTGGCAGAGGGCGGCGAAACCGACTATCAGGTGTTTATCCCGCTGCGCGAGGCCCAGGCGATCAACGAATGGTTCGCGGGCAAGCGGATCGATCGCAACAAGGAAGGCTATCCGCGCGCTTTTGTGCAGGTGGCGGACAGTCGCGACGTGCAGGCCCTCCAGCAGCAGATTCGTGATCTGGGCCTGGAGGCTTTTTCGGCCATGGACACGGTGCAATCGATCAACCGCTTTTTTAGCGTGTTGCAGGCTGTGTTGGGGAGCATCGGCGCGATTGCGCTGCTGGTGGCCGCTCTGGGCATCGTGAACACCCTGAGCATGGCAATTTTGGAGCGTACGCGCGAGATTGGCCTGATGAAGGCGCTCGGCGCGCACAACCGGGATGTCATGTTCATCTTTCTGGGTGAAGCGGGGTGTATCGGGCTGCTGGGTGGGGTGGTGGGGGTTCTGCTGGGAATGGGATTGAGCGGAGCCGCCAACATTGTGATCGGCAGCCTGCTGCAACAGAGCAACGGAGGCGGCATCTTTGGGCCAAGCGCCAGCTCGGATATCGCATTTACGCCGGCCTGGTTGCCACTTTTTGCCATCGTATTTGCGGTGTTGATAGGGTTGATCAGCGGCGTCTATCCTGCGCTGCGGGCCGCCAGTCTCGACCCACTGCGCGCGCTCAAGTACGAATGACTAAGATTGTGGAGAAGGGCCTAGTCTGCTTTCTTCTCGGTCCCCGCGGCTGGCGTGCTGCTCTCGCTGCTGGTTGACGCGGCGGCCGGCTTGCTCTCGTCCTCTTTCTTCTTGGTTGGCACTCCCGTGGAGGACTTGCCCTTGTTGTCGGTGACGTAGAAACCGGAACCCTTAAAGATGATGCCTACCGGCTGCATGACGCGATGGATATGTCCACCGCATTCAGGGCAATCGGTCAACACCGGGTCTGCCATGCGCTGCATTTTTTCGAATCGCACGCCGCAATGTTCACATTCATACTCGTAAATCGGCATCAGATGTTCCCCTGTGAGTCACTCTTTCAACACTCTGACCTCCGCAGAACGTCGTTCTGCGGAGGTCAGTAACATTATACTAGAGTGAGCGGGGTTTGACAAATCACTCACATCGAATCGTCGTCACAAACCAGGTTTCTCCGAGAAACCTGGTTTGTGACGACGTCAGAGGACTAGAATAGGCCCACGACGCGGCCGGTTTCCAGGTCGAGGTCGACGTCATAGAAGACGGGGCGGGTGGGCAGGCCGGGCATGGTGCGCATCTCGCCGCAGAGCGGGTAGAGGAAGCCCGCGCCGACCGAAGCACGTACGTCGCGGACGGGGAAGACGTAGCCCTGCGGCCGGCCTTTGACTGCCGGCTCATGGCTCAGGCTGAGGTGCGTCTTGGCCATGCAGATGGGCAGTTTGTCGAAGCCGAGGCGGGTGTAGAGCTCGATCTTGGCCTCGGCCTCGGGCGTGTAGCTCACGCTGCCGGCGCCATAGATATCCTTGGCGATCTTTTCGATCTTTTCTTTGATGCTCCACTCCAGCGGGTATAGAAACTGGAAGTTGCTGGGCTTGTCGCATGCCTTGATGACGGCCTCGGCTAGTTCGATCGCGCCGTCGCCGCCCTCGGCCCAGTGGGCGCTCAGCACCGCATCCTCAGCGCCGGCCGCGATCGCCTTCTCGCGGATCAGGGCGATTTCAGCCGGAGTATCATCTTTGAACATATTGATTGCCACCACGACCGGGACGCCATAGCGCTTGATGTTCTCGATGTGCGCTTCCAGGTTGGCGCAGCCCTTCTCCAGCAGCGGCAGATTCTCGCTGGTGTAGGCGTGATCCAGCGGTTTGCCGGCCACGACCCTGGGGCCGCCGCCGTGCATCTTGAGGGCGCGCACCGTGGCCACTAACACGATGCAGTTGGGGATCAAGCCGGAATAGCGACACTTGATATCCAGGAACTTCTCCATGCCCATATCTGCGCCGAAGCCCGACTCGGTCACCACGTAATCGGCTAACTTGAGCGCGATTTGATCGGCGACGATGGAGGAGTTGCCGTGAGCGATGTTAGCGAACGGTCCGGCGTGCACGAAGGCGGGTTGGCCCTCCACGGTCTGCATCAAATTGGGCATGATGGCGTCCTTCATCAGGACGGTGGCTGCCCCGGCTACGCCCAGGTCCTCCACGGTCACGGCCTCGCCAGTCTTGCTGGTGCCGACCACTGCGCGGCCGATGCGGTCGCGCAAGTCTTCCAGGCTGGTAGTGAGGGCCAGGATGGCCATCAACTCAGAGGCGACGGTGATATCGTAGCCGGTGATGCGGGTAAGGCCCTTTTCCTCCGGCCCCAGACCGATTTCGATCTTGCGGAGGAAGCGGTCGGAGATGTCGATGACGCGGTTCCAGGTGATGCTGGCAGGATCGATGTCGAGGACGGCGAAGCGGGTGCGCTCTTCGGGGGTGAGCTCCTCAGGATCGGTCTTGGCGATGCCGAGCTTGGCCAGGCGGCGCAGCATGGTGGGCGAGAAGCTGCGCTTGCCAGCCTTATCCGTGGGACACAAGCGGTCGAACATCGCCTGCGGCTCGGTGGAAGATTCGTGCAGCATGCGTGCGTCAATCGCCGCCGCGATGAGGTCATGGGCCGCGGTGATGGCGTGAATGTCGCCGGTGAGATGGAGGTTGAAGTCCTCCATAGGGACGATCTGAGAATAGCCGCCGCCGGCCGCGCCGCCCTTGATGCCGAAGGTGGGGCCCTGCGATGGTTGGCGGATGCAAGCAACGACGTTCTTGCCAAGAACCCCCAAGCTTTGGGTCAGGCCGACAGTTGTGGTGGTTTTGCCTTCTCCCAAAGGAGTGGGAGTAATGGCTGTGACATCGATGTATTTGCCCTGGGGCCGGTCGGCAAATTTCTCGCGCACGTCCAGGTGGACTTTGGCTTTGTACTTACCGAAGAGCTCTATATCGTCAACAGAGAGGCCCATAGACTCTGCAATCTTGATGATAGGCTTCAGTTCGACTGCCTGGGCGATCTCCAGGTCGCTGGGGACGGGTTTGACGCGTTGCATGGCTGTTGAACCTCCAGAGTGGCGAATATGAAACAAGCTCAATATCTGAGATGTTATTATATCTTGAGGCCGGCCACAACCGACATGACAGATGTCATGTTTTGCTCGATGGGTTAGGACTGTCGCTTGTGAGCCCGGGCGGCGTCCCTGTCTGTAGTCGGATCTGAAACAAAACGGATGTAGATATGCTGGACGAAATTCAAAAACGCGCAGACAAATCGCGTTACCTTTTGTGGCCGCGTGCGTCTTGATGAGTGAAGGTGTTTTGCCTGGGACAAGGCTCTTGCGCGAGGGACTTCACCAGGCACAATTGCATCAGGGAGGCAAGGTATGGCGCTCTATGTGCGGACACTTAAGGCTGACGAAGTCAGCCAACTTGAAGAGATGCTGTGCGGCACGGATCCGGAGATCGCCCGGAGGGCAAAGATCGTGAGTCTGTCTGCGCGGCGCATCGGAGTACACGAGATCAGTCGGGAGATTGGTCTACATCCAATCAATGTGCGGAAGTGGCTTCACCGCTTCAATCGTTGCGGACTCAAAGGGCTGCAGCCGCAGCGTTCCCCTGGACGGCCGAAACTGTTCAGCAATGAGCAGCGCCAGGCGATCATTGGTCTCGCAACGACTCAGCCCCAAGATTTGGGGCTGGAATTCGAGACCTGGTCCTTACAACGCTTGCGTACGCAGTTGATTCAACGGGGAGTGTTGTCCGATATCAGTGCTGAGACGATTCGCCAGGAACTGCTCCGCAGCGGTCTGAGTTTTGAGGATCGACACTGGTCCGGGATCAGTGGGTAAGTTGGTCAGTGGGTGCCTGGACCTTACTGACCGTTCAAGATCGCCGGCAACCAAATACGGTTGGGTATGAGCCGCTCGCAGCGGCTTTCGTATATGCTGGTCTCGCCGGTCTGCGAGATTTGGACCCAACTGAGAGTCATCTCGTTTTCCAGCGTGATATTTAGTCCTACATCCTTAAACGTTCCTTGCAACGTTGTGACAGCTATCGGTGTCGGCCAGATCGCTGACCTGCCAGGAGCCGAAGTGGCGCGCAGTATTGCTGCCTCATCCCAGGCGATGTGCAGGAAGTAGCCATCCACAGTTGCAATGCGGGGGCCACGTGCCAGGACCGCGGCTGTGGTAACGGTGCGCGGCAATGGCCAGGACCGGCCTTGCCCAAAGCCGTAGCGTATACTGCGAGTATCCTCGATCCACACGAGGTGCGCCAGCCCATCGGCTGTGGTGGTGATGCTGACCTCCTTGGCGTCTACATCTTCGCAATCCGAGATATTGATCGGCAGTGACCAGCTATCCTTCTGCCATTCGCTTAAAAAGATATTGGAAAAGCCGGTCGGGTTGTCGATGGTTGGGACAAGGTCCTGCCACGCCAAGAAGATCGTCTCATCCTGTGTCACGGCGATGGCTGGAAATTGCCCACGGCCGTAAGGGATGGGCTGATTGCGCCAGAAACCGTTGGGCCAGCGTGCACTGTAGGACCATTTTGCACTGTAGATGATCGAGTAGCCGGGGGTGTCATCCATCCAGGTGGCGTAAAGTCGGCCATCTTTGCCGGCCGCCAGCGCAGGTTTCGTTGACACCCCGGATGTGCGCGAGACGTTGATCGGCAGGGTCCATGTCCCTTCCTTGTACATGACATGATAAATCTCGTAGTTGTCCAGGAATTGCTTGGTGAAGAGTACGTGAAGGTGGCCCGCACTATCCACAGCCAGAGTGGGCTCACTGCCGGAAGCGATGCGTTGGGCCTGGCTCCAGCCCTGGCCCGGCGCCCGCGTGGCCCAGAACACGTTGCCGCCTGATTCCCACAGCGCATGCGTCGTGCCATCGCCGGTGTCTGCGAGAGCTGGCCGGGCCGCATCGGTCAGCCCGGTGATCACGAGTTCAGGCGTGCCCCAGGGGGTCGAGGTGGCGTTTGGCACCCTGGCTCCCGCAAGAGCAGTCGGCGCTGGGGAGTCCGGCGGGGCGACATCGACCTGGGCGGCGCTTGTATTCATGTAGCTGCCGTGCCTCCAGGCCCATGAGGCGGCTGTCTCGACCACCCTCAGCAGGTAAACTACCAGCAAGCCGGATGCGTTTTGGGTGGCCCGCACTTGCACCTGGAGACCAGCTGCCGGCTGTCCGATGATGACCGGCTTGTCAGCCAGGATGAACGCGTGACCATCTATCTGCCCCCCATCCGGTCCGAACGCCTCCAGGGTCCCTTCGAATTCTACGGGCATCGATTCGGGAGTCTCGGCGATGGCCTCGATCACCAGGGCGCGAAGAAATGACTCCTGGTACTCGGCCACCACCCACACCAGCCAGCCCGTGTCGGGCGTGCCTCTGAATTGTGTATTCCCCGTGGATTGAACCGCCAGCCCGTTGATGACCCACCATTCGGTGCCGTCCGCCTGGACGATATGTTTTGAGACCAAGCCTGAGAATTGCCAGATTGGCCCAGAGTTCCCCGCCGGACGCTCTACCTGGATAAGTTCTCCGGTAATTGCGCCAGTCTGGCTCTGGAGGCCCCAGACCACCACCCACGCGCCGACTTCGGCGCGCCCCCGCTTCTCAATGATGATCGTTTGAGTATCAACAAGTACAATGGAGTCACCGACCAGCCACTTGCCGGGGCCGATAGCTTTGAGATAACCCTCGAAACGGATGGACACCCCATCGTCCGGTCGGGTCGGCAGCACACCGGCGGCTGAGCGCGGAGGAACCGCCGCTATCAAGATGAGCACAAGAATGCACATCATGACGGTGAGTCCTGTGATCCGACCGCGGGTTTGCGCGTCCACCTTCTTCATCCTCCGGTCAGGCGACGCCCCCTGCCAGGGTCCGCATCCACATCGTCGTGGGTGTTGTTTCTTTGATTTCCGGCGTAGCTGTTCCGGTTGGCTCCGGTGCGGCGGTCGCCGTCTGGGTTGCTGTTGGCTCCGGCACGGCGGTCACAGTCGGCGTTGCGATTAGCTCTGGCGTTTCGGTCGCAGTCGGCGCTGCAGTCGGTGTTGGCGTAGCAGTTGGTGTCGGCGTGGGCATTACTACTGAGATGATTTGGGCAATCAGGCGTTTGTAAGCCTTTTCCACCGCTCTCACTTGAACGAGCGAACCGATGATCGGATCGCCGTAGACCTGCGTCTCAGCAGTCACAAGCACGGCGTGGCTGCCAATTTGCCAGGTGTCCCCGTTCATGGCTTCAATCACGCCCTCGAAATCCACGATGTTCTCACGGATGGCCGTGATGCGTCGCGCATAAATCTCTCCATCAGCGCGACGTTCGGCTTTCACTTCGACCAAGTCCCCGATGCCTGGGTCGTTTACCAACACTGTATCACCGGTCTCCAACACCCGCAGACCATCGATAATCCAGACCGGGCCCTCGATGGCTTCGACTGTGCCGACGAACTCCAGCGGCTCAGGGGTGCGATCCGGCGATGCAATCTGGGTGATCGATAAAGCCAGATACCCCCCGCTGGGCTTGGCAACGACGACCGCCTCCACTTTTGCGCCCACCTCGCAGGCGCCGGAGATGCGAGTATTGCCGTCAACCTCGACCGTAATGCCGCTAATGACCCAGACGCTGCCATTGCGGCTGTCCACGCGGCCGATGATGCGTTCCTTCGTCTGTTCGCGCGTCGGCGCCGGCGATGGGGTAGTCGTCGCTGTGGCCGTGGCGAGCTGCGTGCTGGTCGGTGTTGCTGTCGGCCTGGCAGTCGGCGTCCCGGTAGGTTTGGGAGTGAGCGTCTCCGTCGGCTCATAGTACGGCGCTGGAAGCCAGCGCGAACCCCCTCCGGTTGCTGGGGCGGGGCCGAGGGTGCCGATGCTGGTAGCCGTCGCTGTCGCTGTAGCGCTTGGGGTTAATCGAGTCGGCGTAGGTGTTGCTGGCGGAACTGCCGGCTGCGTCTGCGCGGATGATTGCACCTTCACGTAGCCTACGATGAGTGAGCCATCACCGGGCGCGCGTGCCCGGCCTTGTACGCGACTGCCCACCTGTGGCGTGCCGAAGATACGGCTGTCGGGCGCAATCGTCACGATCAACCCGGAAATCTCCCAGGTGTTACCCGTGATCGCCTCGATGATGCCATGCAGTGGTACGTTGGCGACCCTGCGGCCCAGCTCGACGACGGCCTTGGCTTCGTCGATGCGGCGCTCCTCGATCTCAGTCAGCAGTTGTGCTCGTGTCTGGCTGTCAAAGGCGAAGAAGACCTGAAACTGTTCTGCAGTTGTCTTCACGGGGTAGAGTGGGTTGCCTGGCAGCGCGCTTGCCGATACAGTGACCATCTCGGTGAGCAGGAGACCGCCAAGAAGCACAATCAACAGCGCGGCAGTCAGGCCTGAAGGCATCATGCGGGGCAGACCGCCTGCGCCCAGCAAATTGGTGCCCCAGCGGCGCAGCCCAAGCCACCATGCCGACAGTTGGCCGAGGGGATCCCAGCCCCTTGCGTCCCCGGTGCTGAGCGCGCGCATTGCGGCCAGGAATTCCGTTCGGCTTTGGGCTGCCACGGCGGCCGACCGTGCAGGCACGACGCGCAACTCGTGCACAGCGACCACGGTGTTGAGCAAAGGCTTGAGTTCCGGAGCGTACAGCGGCTGGTGTTCCAGGCACGCGTCGATACTGGCGCCTGCCATCACTGGGTCGGCGCATTCTGCCATGAGTTTGATCAGGATATCTTCCCGACTCATGATCGCATCACCCGCTTCAGTGCCAGCACGGCCCGGTATTGTAGAGCCTTGATGGCGCCATCGGTTTTGCCCATGACCTCAGCAGCCTCGGCAATGCTTAACTCATCCTGAAAACGCAGCACGATCACTTGCGCCTGTTCTTCGGTCAGCCGAGCGAGTGCGGCGTGGAGCCGTTCTTTGTCGAGCCGCGTTTCGATACTCCTGGCCGGATCACAGTCCTGCGTTTGAATCGGTATCGTCTCGTCCAGATCCACGAACGAAGCGCGCTCGCGTCGTCGATAATGATCGATCACCAGATTGTGCGCAATACGATACAGCCAACCCGAGAAGGACGTCTGCCACGTTCTGCCTGTCTTCACCGCCTCCAGCATTCGTACAAACGCCTGGCCGGTAAGGTCTTCAGCTAGTTGGGCGTTATTCACCCGGTGATAGATGTAGCTGTAGATTTTGTCGACGTACTGATCGTACAGCGCCGCCAGCGCGCCTGGATCGGCGTAACGGGCTCGTTCGATGAGCGCGTCCTGTTCCGGCCTGTCCTCGCTGTGCGTCCTATCACTGTTCAAGACGCTTGAGGCCGCAAAAGATAACGCGCAGTTTAGCCAATTTAGCAGAAACATGCCATCTACTGACGTTTTCTGGCTAAGAGACGCCGCGATCCGCCTTCCAAGTGACCCAAATCCGCTGAAAAGCAGTGAAACCCGCAAGGACAGCAATGATCCACAATGCCCAGACGATCAGTCCCGTTATAAGCCCGATGATGAGGATGGCTAACCGCTCAAACCGCGTGAGCACGCCCTCTTTGCATTGGAGGCCGACCCCTTCGGCGCGCGCACGCGTGTAGCTGACGAGCAGCGATGTGGCCATGGCGGCCGTTGCGAGCATGACGCCGCGATCATCGCCTGTTTGTAAGAAGCGCCAGATCAGCGCACTGTATAAGACAACCTCCGCCCAGCGATCCAGGGTGGAATCCAGGAAAGCTCCGAAGCGGCTGGTGGCGCCGGTGAGCCGCGCCAGGGTGCCATCTAGCCCGTCGAAGCCCAGCGTCACGATGAGCAACAATCCGGCGAGGGGCATGGAGCCTGAGGCCAGGATCAGGCTGACGGCGATCGTCAACCCCAACCCCAACCAGGTTAGCATGTTAGGCGTGAGCCCGATGGCGCCGAAGAAGCGTGCGATGGGTTCGAGAATGTGTGCCCCCCAGGCACGGGCAAGGTTGGTGATCATGGTTAAGCCTCATGAGGAAGGTGTGTATGATGCTGTGTCCATCTTACACTACCGATAAGGTCGTGTCAACCATCCTTGCGAACTAGCGGTGAATGTGTTAGATTGTTGATGAGTGGCGTGCTTTTGATTTTCCACCTTAACGAAGCGGAGCAGATCAGGAGCGATCATGTCTCAGCCTGCGCGTCAAGCTGCCGAACTGCTGCGCACAGCGAACTACTGGGTCGCACTTACCGGTGCGGGAATCAGCACTCACTCTGGCATCCCCGATTTTCGCAGCGAACGCTCAGGCCTCTGGAATTACACCGATCCATTTGAAATGGCCTCGCTGTGGGGGTTTTACGACCAGCCTCAGCGTTTCTACCGTTGGTTTGCACCGATGTACCGGAAGGCAGCGAGCGTCCGGCCTAACGGAGCGCATCATGTTTTGGCCGAGATGGAACAGATGGGGCGCTTGCGGTCGGTGATCACGCAGAATATAGACTCGCTCCATCAGCGTGCGGGCAGCCGGCGGGTATTCGAGTTGCACGGCCATACGCGGACCGCTACCTGCCTGAGTTGCCGGCATCAGGAGTCGGCAGAGCTGTTGCTGGAAAACATCCTGAACGGCGGCCCTGGTATTCCTTGTTCGCAGTGCGCAGGAGTGCTGAAGCCGGATATTATCTTGTTCGGCGAGCCATTGCCCTACGATATCCTCAGCGCCGCACAGCAGGAAACCCTGGCATGTGACGTCATGTTGGTGGTCGGCACCTCGCTGGAAGTGATGCCTGCCGCTGATCTGCCCTTGTTGGCCAAGCGCCGCGGCGCGCGTTTGATCTTGATCAACGAGTCCGCGACCGCATTGGACGACCAAATGGATGTAGTGCTGCGGGCCGACGTGGTTAAGATGCTCGAATCTCTGTGGCGCGAAATTCAACGACCGGAGTGAGATGTCCCTAAGACCTGATAGGTAATTCACCGTTAGCTTGTCCGTGTCGTGACGAACTATTATCACCCAGGACCAAGAACCCGGTTTCTCTCAATGAGTTATCCCGCAATATCCACCAGTGTAGGACTCAGCAGCGCAAGCAAGGGCTCGACAGGCACCAGGACGCCCATCCCCACCTTGCCAGCGCTGATCTCGATACGTTCGAAGAGGATCGCCGTCTCATCAACGTAGACTGCCCATCCCTTATCCATCAGCGCCAGCGGCGAGATCCCGCCTTTCTCTAGTCCAGTCAGCCGCTCGGCTTCCTTGTGAGCAGCCATCTGAACCTTTTTTTCGCCCGCTGCAGCCGCAAGTTTTTTCAGGTCGAGCTGGCTGCTGCCTGGGATGAGCGCCAGGAGCGGGCGGGCCCCTGCGCGTTCGGGCAGGACCACCAATGTCTTGAAGGTTTGTTCCGGCGGTAGGCCGATAGCCGCAGCAACCTCGGAGGCGGACAAATGATCCACGACTTCGTAGCTCATCACGTCATAGGGAATGCCTTTACCATCAAGGAGGCGCATGGCAAGCGTCTTGGCTGTCTTCATGTTGTGAAATCCACCGTAATAAATATGCCGTTTGAAATACGCCTGGCTCGACAGGCATTTGGTGTGAGTTCTTCGGTGTGCTATAATTCGTTGCGCTCGTTTGTCAACGGGCCACTACTCACAAAGGAGGCAACAGATATGCACCGCTCATCGTGGTTGAGCATTTTACTCGCGTTGGCCGTTGTTGTCACGCCGCTTGTCGCGTCCGTGGCGCTTTTGCCGAAGACGGCATCAGCAGAAGTGGCTGCGCCTGATGCGACTGCGGACGACGAGATCGTTTTGCTTACATCGACCGGACAAATACGCGTTGATGATCCGTATACACCCTCCGGTGTTAAGCCGGTGGCCTGGAATTCGGGGAGCGATATCGGGTGGACCAAGGTTGCAGCCGGTGACTTCAATAAAGACGGCGATGCAGAGATTGTCGCTGCCAAAAGCAACACCTTCAAGGTCTTTGATCCGGTCGTCCAGTTCGGATCACAGACCGTGTCCTATGAGCTGAACTTGGGCACTTCGCGGACCATCCAATTGCTCGCAACCGGCGACTTTGACGGCGATCTGAAGGACGAGGTCGCCCTCACGGTCTACGATGCTCCGGCCGGGGCCTGGGTTCTGCGCGTGTACGACGGCGGCACGGCTGCTACAGCTTCCGAATGGATCCTGTGGTACTCAGCAGATTTCGCTGCGACGTGGCAGGATATGGCAGTCGGTGATTTTAACAGCGATGGTTATGATGATCTGGTCCTTGTGCGCAATGCCGATCGACGGGTCTCGGTTTACAAGGGCGGGCCTTCAGGCTTGAGCAGCCTGGCGGGGCAGAGTGGGTATGCCACGAATTGGTTGGCGGTGGCAGGGGGGAACATCACTGCCACCTATGCGGGCGATGAGATCGCGCTGGAACGTGACAGCGCGAATGCGGTGACGAACGCGCTGATTCTGCTGCGGGTTTCCGGCTCTGCGCTGACAGATATCGGGGCGGGGGCGAACTACAAGTACAATCCCGATTTCGCTTCGCTGGCCCTCGGTGATCTGAACGGCGACGCCGATGATGAGATCGTGATGCTGCGCAACCCGATTGAGAATAAGGTGGCACTGCTTGCTATCAATCCTGCCGGGAACGACATGCGCGACTTTGCTCAAACGATCGGCTTCGGCTCCGCTGCCTGGAAGCTGGTGCGTGTAGGTGACACCGACGGTGATGCCCTGGATGAGATCGTGGTGCTTCGAGGCGATCGGTATCGCATTTATGGCGCGCCGGCGGCGAACGATGACTTCATCGACACGACAGGCAGCTTCTATGTAACTCCAGAAACGTCCAACACGCCGACCATGGCGGTGGCGAACGTCGATGGGGCGGGTCAGACGCTCGGCCCGACCCTATCTGTCTCACCGACGGCCCTGACTTTCAACCTGGAATACAGCCAGGTCTCGCCGACGCAAACGGTCATGGTTTCCAATACCGGCACAGCCGCACAGATTGCCTGGGGGGCCGAGGTAACGTCGGGCGCCTCTTGGCTCAGGATCGATCGGACGAGCGGCGTCACGCCTGGGAGCCTGGGCGTTTCCGTTGACACGTCGGCCATCAACCCCGGCAACTACACAGGCACAGTTCGCGTCAGCGCCACGACGGCTGGGGTGGCCGGCACACCACAGGATATCACGGTGAGCTTGACGCTGACGGGGGTTGCGCTGAGCGTTTCGCCGACCTCGTTGTCGTTTACCGTCGAGTACGGCAAGCCATCACCGGTGCAGGCCGTTAGTATTCGCAGTGTGGGCGGCAGCGCCGCCTTCGGCTGGAAGGCCGAAATCTTACAGGGCCAGGGGTGGCTGGTGCTGAGCGCGTTTCAAGGCACGACCCCCACTGACCTGGGCGTCTCGGTGAATTCTGCCGCCGCCGGGCCCGGTTCCCACGTTGGCACCATCCACGTTTACACACAGGATAGCCAGGTGGCAAACCCCGACCAGTACGTCACTGTGAGGCTCACGGTGCCCGATCCTGGCTTCGTGGTTGCGCCGTCTGCGATCTCGATCTGGCAGAAGACCGGTGCACCCGTTGTCACGCGGAGCGTGACGATCTGGCGGCCGGGCGGCACGGCCACTTGGTCCGCAGCCGCTTTGCCGGCGCAGAGCTATGCTGCTGTGGCCGAGAAGATCGCTGCTGGTGAGGCGGTGATTTCTGCGGAGGGCTTGTTGATCGATGGCAACCAGGTGGAAGCAGTGGACTGGTTGGTCTTCGCACCCGCCAGTGGCGTGACGAATCCCAATCAGCCGACGACCATGACGGTCAGCATCAAACCCGGTACGCCGGTAGGTAAGTATAGCGCCGTCATCGTCATCGTGGCCTCGAGTGCAAATCCCGGGGTGACGAACCCGGTGCAATCCATCAGCGTGTCCGGTGTCGTGGCAAGTAACATCTACATGAGCTACCTGCCCTTCGCAATGAAGTAAGCTCTCACGCGTGTTGCGTCCGAAAATCAGACGCCAGGCGGCCCATGTTGTCCGAAAGGACTGCACGGGCCGCCTCGATTAATACTCTTATGCACCAATCGGTCTGAATGGGAATAGCATGAAATTATCATTTCTCCTTGACCCCGACATCCACTTCCTCAACCACGGCTCGTTCGGCGCATGTCCCCGGCCCGTCTTCGAGGCGTATCAGTACTGGCAGGCCGAACTGGAGCGGCAGCCGGTCGCGTTCCTCGGCCGCCGGGTGAACGACCTGCTGGCCGAGAGTCGCTCTGCGCTGGCCGCTTACCTGGGCGCGGCCGCGGACGACGTGGTCTACTTCCCCAACCCGACCACCGCGCTCAACATGGTGATCCGCAACCTGGCGCGGCCGGATTGTCCGGCCCATCTGTGCCCGGGGGACGAGATCCTGACCACCGATCACGAGTATGGCGCGCTGGAGCGCACCTGGCGTTATGTATGCCACCAGACCGGCGCCCGCACCGTGCGGCAGCCGATCCCGCTGCCGGTGACGACCCATGCCGATTTTGTTGAACGCTTCATGGCCGGCGTCACTGAGCGCACGCGCATCATCTTCATCAGCCACATCACCAGCCCCACTGCACTGATCTTCCCGGTGGCCGAGATCTGTCGCCGCGCGCGCGCGGCGGGCATCCTGACCATCGTGGACGGCGCACACGCGCCAGGCCAGGTGGCATTGAATCTGGGCGAGATGGGCGCGGATATCTATGCGGGCGCGTGTCACAAGTGGCTTTGCGCGCCGAAAGGAGCCGCATTTCTCTATGCCCGGCCCGAGGTCCAGCCCTGGCTGGAGCCGCTGGTGGTGAGCTGGGGGTGGGAGGCGGAGCGGCCCGGATTGTCACGCTTCGTGGATTGGCATGAATGGCAGGGCACGCGCGATGTCGCCGCCTTCCTTTCCGTTCCCGCCGCCATCCGGTTCCAGGCCGAGCACGACTGGCCTGCGGTGCGCAGCCGCTGCCATGCACTGGCAGCCGCCACCCGCGACCGCATCGTCGATCTGACCGGCCTGCCGCCGATCTGCCACCCGGAGGGGTGGTTCGCTCAGTTTTTTGCCGCGCGTCTGCCCGAGTGCGATCTGGATGCGCTTAAGGCCCGGCTGGTCGACGAATACCGGGTGGAGGCACCCATGGTCCGCTGGAACGGGCAGCCGTTTGTGCGCGTTTCCTTCCAGGCCTACAACGACCGGGCGGATGCGGATGCGCTCATCGCAGGGCTGGCGCGTGTGCTTCCTGGGCTGCGGCGTGAACCGTGAGGCTCTTGGGCTGAACTGAGCTTAAGAAACCGGGTTTCTCCAAGAAACCCGGTTTCTTTTGTGTTTTGTGTTTGTGATTACTTTGTGCTAGTTTTATCCTGTTATAATCATCATCGAAGGGAACAGAGATGGCAGAAGCAGGATATCTCAACTTCGATCTGGAGATCGAGCGCACTGCACAGGGCTACCGCGGCCAGGTGCTCAGCTCGCCCGCAGGCGAGGCCCGGGCGGACCTGCTGCCGCTCGAGAGCCTCGACGTGGCGGCTGCCAGCCAGGAGGTTGGCGCTCAGCTCTTTGATGCGACCTTCCGCGGCGAGGTGCTGACGTGCTGGCGGCGCAGCCTGGATATGGCCCAGCAGCAGGACCGTGGGCTGCGCCTCCGCCTGCGGCTGACACAAGTGCCCGAACTGGCCAACCTGCCGTGGGAGCTGATCTACGACGGCTCACGCGACCGCTTCCTCGCGCTTTCGTCCGAGACCCCCCTGGTCCGCTACATGGATTTGCCCGAGCCGCCCCCTAATCTGGCGCCTGGGCTGCGTCTGCGAGTATTGGCCGTGATTGCCAGTCCGGCCGGTTACCCCGTGCTGGATGTCGAGCGTGAGTGGGCCAATTTGTCCGCTGCGCTGGAGGAGCTGCGGAGCCGCGGCATCGTCACCCTCGACCGGCTGGAGCCGCCCACACTGGAGGCGCTGCAGCGGCAGTTGCAGCAGCAGGAGTATCATATCCTGCACTTCCTCGGCCATGGCGCCTTCGATCCCGCGGGCAATGACAGCGTGCTGATGTTTCAGGCTGAGGACGGTGCGGCCCAGGCGGTGACCGGCCAGGCGTTCAGCACCCTGCTGCAGGGGCATGATCAGTTGCGCCTGGTGTTGCTCAACGCGTGCCAGGGTGCGGAATCTTCCGACCGCGACCCATATGCCGGCGTGGCGCAGCGCTTGGTGCGCGGCGGCGTGCCCGCGGTGATCGCCATGCGCACGGCGATCAGTGATCAGGCCGCGATTGCGTTGGCACGCAGCTTCTACGCCGCGCTGGCCAACGGCGCTGGGGTAGACTCAGCCCTGGCCGAGGCGCGCAAGGCGCTCTTCACCGGCTGCTGCGCTGAGGAATGGGCCACGCCGGTCCTCTACATGCGATCCGCCGAAGGGCAGTTGTGGCGCCAGCCGGAGCCGGGACCCCTCAATTGGCGCAAGAAGATAGCACTGCCGGCAGGGATCCTGCTTTTGCTCATCCTTGTCCTCTTTGGCGTCTACAACATGGCCGTGCCCACGACCATGGATGCGACGAACACGCTTAATATCGCGGTGGCCGAAGTGCCCCGCCTGGACGCGGCCGGCGCGGCAAGCGCGACGCCGGATGGCCGGTTGATCCGCGACTGGATGGTGAACGCCCTGGCCGCGGCGAACGACGCGCTGGAGCCCGGTCAGCGCGTAGGCATCTGGCACGACGGGATGTCGTTTATGCAGAAGCGGGTCCGGCTCGGCGCGATTGTCGGGGCCACTGCCGAGCAGCGAGCCGCGGCTGCCGAGGCGCTGGCGGCCCGCGTTGGCGCCGACGTGGTGCTCTATAGCCACCTGGCGTCTGACGGGGATACGGAACACCTGGTGCAGGAGTTTTATGTGTCGGCTCGCCAACGTCCCGAAGCCAACGAGACCATCGGTCGCTACCAGTTGGGAGACGATCTCGTGTTGGCGGCTAACCTGGCATCGGCCGACAGCCTGGCGCGCGAGGCGGCCGCCGGCCCGATTCGGGACCGCGCGTCCCTGCTGTTCGGGGTGCTATTAGCGCTGCGCGACGATGTGTTGGGACGTCACGAAGAGGCATTGGCGCTGCTGCGGACCGTGGAGTCGACAACCCCAACGGCGCGCCGGCCGGGCGGCGGAGGCGACGTGCTCTACTATTTTATCGCGCGGCAGGCGCTGTTCCTGGGGCGCAACGCAGAGGCTGAGATGGCTGCTGAGCAAGCGCTCGCCTTGAACCCCCAACGCGAGCGCGCGGCGATCGTGCTGGGCGGCGCGTACCTGCGCAGCGCCGCAGCCCTTCCACCTGCAGACCAGTTGGTCGAAGACGGCTTGCTCCAACAGGCGGAGGCGGCCTACAAACAGGCGGTTGGCCTGTCCGTCGCATCTCGAGACACGCGCATGGAATTGGTAGCGCGATTGGCGCTGGCCAATGCCACCCTGGCGCGGGCGACCGCCACCTACCAACTGGATGATCCCGAGGCCGGCGACCTGGCGGCCGAGCAGCTCTTTGAGCGGGCGGCGGCGGACCTGCGTCTGCTTCTGGCGCCGTTGGACGAGTTGAAGCAGTACCGGCTGTTGGGTCAGGGCTACGCTTACCTGGGCGTCGCCAGGCTGCAGCAGGGCAATCTGGCCCTGCGTGCGGGCGACAGGACCCGCGCAGCCAGCCTGCTCAGCGAGGCCCGCGGCGCCTTCGACGGCTGCGAGGAACAGGCGCGCAGGCTGCCGGAGGATCGCACGTTAGGCGAGAAGATCGTCGCTGCTGTCTGCCAACCCGGTAGGCAGCAGGTGGAAGATGCGTTGCAGGGGATCGGAGGGTGATGATGAAGAAGGGCGCTTGGCTCAGGCTGATAGGGTTCGTCCTTTTTGCCGCTGTGTTGGCGGGTTGCGGCAGCGGAGGCGAGGCCAATGTGCAGGCGACCGTAGATGCAGCGGTTGTTGCGACCGCATCCGCGCAGGGGCGCCTCCAGGCGACCGTCGATGCCGCGGTGGCCGCCACCCAGGTGGTGCAAGCCGGCGCAGGGAGCGCTTCGACTGATGTTGTTCCGGCCGACAACGGGGCTACGTCGACTCCCGGCGAGGCGGCGCCCACTGAGCCGCCTGTGGTCGTCGAGGCCACCGCGACCCGGCCGCCAGAGACGCCGGCAATCACGGCTCCGCGCTGCGAGGTCATGTCGGCAGGATTGAACCTGCGCGGCGGGCCCGGCACGGTCTTCAATCCGCCGCTGCGCACCCTTCCGCAGGGTGCTGCGTTGACACCGCTATCGTTTGTGAGTCGCGGGTTCCCCAGCGGTCAATGGATCGAAGTGCAGGTGGATGCCGGCGGGCAGCGCGGGTGGATCAGCGCGGGCGCGCAGTTTGTCGCATGCAATCTTGACGTGGCATCACTACCTGCCGGCAGCGCGCCTCCGACTCCCACCCCGCGACCGGTCACGGCCACCCCACCGCCCGCGACCCCAACGCGAATTCCAGCGATCGCGATCTTGCCCGTTGATGGCGGTTGCTCGGAAACCCCGAACATCCGCAACAGCCGGAACGTGAAGGGGGGATGCAACGTGGCGCTGCCCGGCTTCGAGTCATACGAGGTCAGCAACCCGATGGTCTTCCGCGATCGTATCGTGTTTCAGGTGGAAGTTTTCGACACCAACGTCGGGCGGACCGATGGCGCGGGCATCGACTCCGTTAGCTTCACGATCAATGACAGCAACCGGACGGTGCACCAGCGCACCGAACGCAACGCGGGCTACTGTGTTTTCGGCGGCGGTGAGCCGGATTGCACCGTGTGGCGTTTCTCCGAGCACGGCAACAGATGGCCGGGCGGCGCAGATTTGCAAAAAGGTCCCCACAGCGTCCAGATCGTGATCACGCCGAAAAGCGGGGAGCCGGTGACTTGGTTCTGGACGTTTGAGATTCAGTGATTCAACTGTGCAATCCCGTTTCTCAGTGGGAAACGGGATTTTTGTTGACTTGTTTGTAATACAAATACCATACAAAACCGTTGCAATTATGATTCAATAGTATAGACGTTTTTAGCGTTCGAAGTGGACGACAGTGCTTCGACGGACGACTGCAAGTCGCGACTGATAGTCGCACTGATAGTCGCACTGACAGTCGGACTTCAATTGTAGGAGGGTATGAGCATGCCAGTGACACCGACCTACCCTGGGGTGTATGTCGAGGAGATCCCCAGCGGCGTGCGGACCATCGGTGGGGTGGCGACCTCGATCGCCGCGTTTGTGGGCTGGGCGGCCAAGGGGCCCACCGACCGCGCCCAGCTTGTTTTGAGTTGGTCTGACTTCGAGCGCACCTACGGCGGGCTTGACGTCCGGAGCCTGCTCGGTTACAGCATCTACCACTTCTTCAACAACGGTGGCCAGCAGGCCTACATCATTCGTCTGGTGGCCGGTGATCAGGCCGTGGCCGAAGCGACCCTCGACGGCAAGCTCAAAGTGACGGCGCGCAGCGCCGGCGACTGGGCCGAGGCCTACGGGGTCACGATCAAGCGCCGCGCAGATGACCTGACGCGGTTCCGCCTGCAGGTGGCCTATAAGCCGGTGGGCGTCGCAACACCTGTGGTCGTCGAGTCGTTCGAGAACCTCTCGTTGGACAGCAAAGATGCGCGCTACGCACCGCATGTGCTGTCGGCAGGATCGGCCCTCGTCGATGCGGCGCTGATCGTGCCCGAAAGCCCGGCGCCCACTTTCAGTGCGGATATCGCGACCCCGGCAATGCTGGGAAGCGGCTCGGACGGTACGGTGTTGGTTCCCAGTGATCCGGCCGGGGCGTTCGAGACCGCGCTGCAGGCGGGGGGTGGCAGCGGTGGCGTCAATCTGCTAGACCGGGTCGACCTCTTCAATCTGTTGATCGTGCCGGGCGAAACAGAGGCGGCCACGGTGGGACAACTTCAGAAGTTCGCTCGTGATCACCGGGCCTTCCTCATAGTCGACAGCGCCGAATCCGCCACCTTCTCCAGCCTAAATGCCGGCCTCAACAACAGTTTGACCGGCGCGGACGCAATTAATGCGGCGTTATACTTCCCCTGGGTCAAGGCGGCCGATCCGAAACAGGAGAACCGGCTGCGGGCTTTCCCGCCTTCGGGCTTCGTTGCCGGCATCTACGCACGCACGGATGTAAGTCGCGGCGTGTGGAAGGCGCCAGCGGGAACAGAGGCCAGCCTGACGGGTGTCAGCGGCGTGACTGCGCCGTTGACCGACCTGGAGAACGGCGCCCTCAACATTCAGGCGATCAACTGCATCCGCAATTTCAACGTTTACGGCAACGTGGTTTGGGGGGCGCGCACCCTGCAAGGCAACGACGAGCGCGGCTCGGAGTGGAAATACGTGCCGGTGCGCCGGCTTGCGTTGTTCCTGGAGGAGAGCCTCTACCGCGGCCTCAAGTGGGTGGTCTTCGAGCCCAACGACGAGCCGTTGTGGGCGCAAATCCGCCTCAACGTCGGTGCCTTTATGCATGACCTGTTCCGCCAGGGCGCGTTTCAAGGCGTCACCCCGCGCGACGCCTATTTCGTGAAGTGCGACAAAGACACGACCACTCAAAGTGATCGCAACCGGGGCATCGTCAACATCCTTGTGGGCTTCGCTCCGCTCAAACCGGCCGAGTTCGTGATCCTCAAGATCCAGCAGATAGCCGGACAACTCCAGGCGTAAGGGGAGGCAGCCGTGGCTCAATTCAGTGTCAACGCACAACGTTTCGATCCCTACAAGAATTTCAAGTTCCGCGTTAAGTGGGATGGCCGCTATGTCGCCGGAATCAGCAAGGTGAGCGCGCTCAAGCGCACCACCGAAGTGGTCAAGCACCGTGAAGGCGGCGACCCCAGCAGCAGCCGGAAGTCGCCCGGCCGCACCGAATACGAAGCCATCACCCTGGAGCGGGGCGTGACCCACGACAAGGAATTCGAGCAGTGGGCCAATAAAGTATGGAATTTCGGGTCGGGACTGGGCGCCGAGGTCTCGCTGAAGGACTTTCGTAAGGACATCATCATCGATGTCTTCAACGAGGCCGGCCAGCTCGCCCTGTCGTATAAGGTCTACCGCTGCTGGGTCTCTGAGTTCCAGGCCCAGGCCGACCTGGATGCCAACGCCAATGCGGTGTTGATCCAGAGCATCAAGCTGGAGAACGAGGGTTGGGAACGGGACTACGATGTCGTCGAGCCGTCCGAGCCGTTGTTCGTTGAACCGTAGCGGATTTGTGATGATGCAAGCGCTCACCCCGGTGAGGACGTTCACTCCCGTAAGAGCGCTCACGGGCGACGACATTCTCGATGTCTGGGAGCGTGGGGCGCAGCGCAACAGCGGCGGCCGTGGGCTGGCCATCCTGGCTGCAGCGTGTCCTGAGTTGGCCCCGGACGCGCCGGCCGGGCTGACGGTGGGATGCAGGGATGCACTGCTGCTGGAGGCTCGCGAGCGGACGTTCGGCCCGGAACTGGCGGCGACCGCACACTGCCCGGCCTGCGACGAGGCGTTGGAGTTCACTGCCCGGACGCGCGACCTGCGACTATCCGAAGAGACGCAGGTCGCGGATGCGGGAAAGGCTTCGTTCCAGTGGTCGCGGCCGGGCAGCCAGGTGACTTTTCGACTGCCGGCCGCCGGAGACCTGGAGGCCGTCGGGGATCTGGCTGTGGCTGCGGCGGCGGAGCGGGCGCTGCTGACCCGGTGCGTGTTGGCGGCTAATCTGGACGGGGTTGCCGTTGGGGGCGCTGAGCTTCCCGAGGATATTGCGGCCGAGGTGAGCGCTGCGATCGGGGCGACGGCTGCCGCACACGATCCGCAGGCGGAGATCCTGCTGGACCTGGCGTGTCCGGCTTGCGGTCACCGCTGGCAGTCGCCGTTCGACATTGCCGGGTTCTTCTGGGCGGAGATTGCGGCCCAGGCCAGACAACTGTTACGCGAAGTTGATATCCTGGCCCGTGCTTACGGTTGGCATGAAGCGGACATCCTGGCTTTGACCCCGGCGCGGCGACAGGGCTATATCGAGATGGTGCAGGGATGAGGCACTCATGGCAGCGATGAATTACCTGGCAGATCTGGCACGGCGCACAGTGGGCGTGGATGCGGCGATCCGGCCTCTGCTGCCGATCGTCTATCAACGCGCCACACGTGGCGCCCGTGATGCCGGCGCCACAGACGTGGTAGCGCCATACGTGGCGCCGCTGGGTAGCGCGAGCGATTTCGATGAGTTGGCCGTCGACGAGGCTGGGAGGCGTCTGGCAGGCGGACAAGCTCCGTCTGCCCGCGGTGAGCCGCCACAGCTGACTCCGGCCGCCGGAGCCCAAGTTGCCGCCCGGACTGCACTTCAGGTGACGACACGCCCCGACTCGCTCCTGCCGGTTCAGCTGGGGCGGCTGCGGCCTGCGCTGACCGTGCGCGATGGGGCGCCGCTGGGGGATCGGCTCGAACGGCGCACCCTGGCGCTGTCACCGGCTGGAGCCGCGCCGCGCGACTCCGTGCGCATAGCCATTCGCCCCAAGGACGTCCGGCCAGCGGTAGAAACAAGCAGTACGGATAGGATTACAGTATATAGGGCGCGCGATCAGGCGCAGGCGCTTGCCTCTGAACCGCCGGCGCTGCAGGAGCCCACGATCCATGTGCATATCGGTCGCATCGAGGTGCGGGCCGCACCGGCGCCTGGCCCTAAAGCGGCGACCTCCTCCCAGCCGGCTGCGAAACGAACGTCGCTCGCCGACTATCTGAGCACCGAGGGCCGGCGCGGCGACAGCGGAGGGCAACCATGAGCAGTGCACTGGCCATCGCCGCAACCACTGCGGTGCTGCGGGATCTGCTGAATAATGGCGTGATCCAACACGACTTGGCTGCAGCCGTCGGCGTTGTTCGAGTCACCACCAAGCCGCCGGACATGATCGCCACCGGTCCCAACGAGCAGCCGCAGCTCAATCTGTTTTTGTATCAGGTGACGCCAAATCAGGGGTGGCGCAATCACGCGCTGCCAGCCAGGGACGCGTTGGGCGCCCGCATCGCCAACCCGCCCCTGGCGTTGGACCTGCATTATCTGCTGTCGGCCTATGGGGGTGATGACTTTGTAGCCGAGATCCTGCTGGGTTATGCGATGCAGGTCTTGCACGAGACCCCGGGGCTCAGCCGTGAGGCCATCCGCAAGGCGTTGGAGCTTCCATCGCCGGTCACCGGCGCACAGCTTCCCCCTGCGTTTATGACGCTCGTCGCGGCCGACTTGGCCGACCAAGTGGAACAGGTGAAGATCACGCCTGAAGCGCTGGGTGCGGAGGAGTTGTCCAAGCTCTGGGCTGCGTTTCAGACGCATTACCGGCTGACCGCGACGTACCGTGCCTCGGTGGTCCTGATCGAGAGTCAGAAATCCACCCGCTCGGCGCTGCCGGTGTTGAAGTACAAGAGCATCGTCCTGCCGTTGGTGCGGCCGCAGATCGCGGCCGTGGCTTCCACCGCGCCCCTGCCGGCCGACCCGCGGATCACGGCAGCCAGCACGGTTGAAATCGCCGGCAGCAGCCTGAAGGGCGAAGTGACGCGTGTGCGGCTGGGAGAGGCATTCGTCCCGCCCCCGAGCCTCACGGTCACGCCAAACCGCATCACCTTCCCGCTGGTGGGAATCGCCGGCTTGCGAGCCGGTGTGCTGGGCGTGCAGGTGGTGCAGGAGGTGTTGATGGGCGAGCCGGACCCTGGCGTGCCGCATCGCGGGGTCGAGTCCAACGCGGCCGCCCTCGTCCTGCACCCGGTTGTCACCGTGCCGGCGTCCGTCGCCGCAGCCACCGGGACGCTTAATATCAAATTTACCCCTGCGGTGGGCAAGGTCCAGCGGGTGACGCTGTTTCTGTATGAGCTCGATGCGCCGGAAGATCGTCCCGCGCGCTCATACAGCTTCCCGGCCCCGCGCGATAATGGAATCACCGGCCTTGCGACCGAAACCGCGGCCATCGATTTCGCGTTCAGCAATGTCGAGACGGGGGATTACCTGGTGACGGTGCAGGTGGACGGTGCAGAGAGTATTTTGAGCGTCGACGGGACCGGCAAGTTCGCCAGCCCCAAGGTGAAGATCACATGAGCCGCGAAACGTGGTTGGCCGCCAATCAGGATCACCTGGCCGGAGAGATCGGCCGGGTGCGTCGTTTGCTGGAACTGCACGGCCAGGGCCAGCAGGCGGCAGCCGCGGACCATGAACCGATCGTCTGGCCCTACGATCAGGCGCAGCCGCCAGCGTTGGCCCACGTTGCCGAAGCGTTCAGCCTGTCCCCTTTTGAGCGTGATGTGCTGCTGCTCTGCGCCGCGTACGAGCTGGATGCTGCGATCCCTGCACTCTGCGGCGGCCGTCCCACGTTCGGGCAGGCGTTGACCTTGTTCGCGGGCGGCCACTGGAGTGCGCTTGCGCCCGCCGCGGCGCTGCGTTATTGGCGCCTGGTGGAGGTCTCCGGCGATGGCGGGCTGGCCGCTGCACGGCTGCGGATTGACGAACGCGTGCTGCATCACCTGATCGGGATCGACGCCATGGATGACCGGCTGACTGCGTTGGTGCGACCCGGCCCTGCCGGCAACGCAGCGCCCAGCCCTGCGCAAGCCGAACTCAGCCAGCAGATCCTGGCGGGCTGGCGAAGTGGGACGGCCGTCCTGGGCGTGCAGCTTTGCGGAGACGACGCGACCGCCCAACGCCGCGTGGCCGAGGCCGTCGCCGAACAGGCCGGCGCGCAGCTCTACATCTTGCGCGGCGAGGATGTGCCGGCCAGTCCATATGAACGCGAGACGCTGGCCCGCCTGTGGGATCGCGAGGCAGCGCTGACCGCGGCCGTGCTGCTGCTGACGGTTGCCGACGAGCCGGCCCCTGCCGCCGGCAGTGTGGCCGCCGGCAGTGTGGCCGCCGCGTCAATGGTTGATCTGCTGCTTGGCCCGGTGATCGTCGCCGGCCGAGATCCGCTGCCGGTGGAAACGCGGCGCCTGGCCTGGTTCGAGCTAAACCGTCCGCGTTGGCAGGCGTCGCTAAACGGACCCTCTGGTCGCGACAGCCGATCGGGCGCCCACAGCGCCGCAGCGAGTGACGCCGGAACGCCGGGCCCCTTGCAGGCGTTGGCGCAGCACATCGAGACGCTGGCGACATGGGATGACCTGGTGCTGCCGGCCGAGCAGATCGCTTTGCTGCGTGAGATCGCCGGCCAGGTGCGGCAGATGGCGAAGGTCTATGAGACGTGGGGCTTTGCGGCCCGCAGCCAGCGCGGCCTGGGCATCAGCGCCCTGTTTGCCGGCGAAAGCGGCACAGGCAAGACGATGGCGGCCGAGGTGTTGGCCAACGAGCTGGGGCTGCCCCTCTATCGTATCGACCTGAGCGCGGTGGTCAGCAAGTACATCGGCGAGACCGAAAAGAACTTGCGCCGTGTGTTCGACGCCGCAGAGACAACCGGCGCCATTTTGCTGTTCGATGAAGCGGACGCCTTGTTCGGCAAGCGCAGCGAGGTGAAGGACAGCCACGACCGCTACGCCAACATCGAGGTCAGCTACTTGCTGCAGCGCATGGAGTCCTACGTCGGCCTGGCCATCCTGACCACCAATTTCAAGTCGGCGCTGGATCCGGCTTTTCTGCGGCGCATCCGTTTCATGGTCAACTTCCCCTTCCCGGACGCGAGCCAGCGGGCCGAGATTTGGCGGCGCATCTTCCCTGCGCAGACGCCGCTGGATGGTATGGATGTGGGCCGCCTGACCCGGCTCAGCGTGGCGGGGGGCAACATTCGCAACATCGCGGTCAACGCGGCCTTCCTGGCGGCTGACGCGGGGGAGCCGGTGGGCATGTCCCATCTGTTCCATGCCGCACGGCGCGAATACGCCAAGCTGGAAAAGCCGCTCAGCGAGCTGGAATTTGCGAGCCGGCCATGAACGTGACGATTGAGATCGATGAATTGGTGTTGCACGGCTTTCCGGCCGGCGACCGGCACGCGATTGCCGCCGCGTTGGAAACTGAGTTGGCACGCTTGATTCTCGAACGCGGTCTGCCAGCTGGCTTGGCTGACGGCGTCGGAGTGGAGCTGACGCCTTCCGGCCGGTTTACATTGGCCCCCGGTGCGGCCGGTGCGGCCGTGGGCGTGGGCGCGGTAGAGGCAGTCTATCAGGCGTTGCACCAGGGCCTCACGCAACTGAGTCGCCCGACTGGTGCGACGGAAAGGTCAGTTTCATGAGCGAGTTCACGCAACTGGCGCGGCCGCGGATCGCGATGGTTCGACGGTCGGAGCCGCTGGTACCCAGCCGCCTGGCCTTTCGTTCGCTGCATGATCGCAGCGGAGCTGAGCATACGGCTACGGAACGGCCCGGCGCAGCATCGCTTGCGGCGGCAGCGCTGGGCCGGCTGCCGGTGACGCGGGCCGGTGGCGCGCCGATGCCGCAAGATGCCACCGCGGTGGAGCTGGAAGCGGCGGCCCCCGCGGTCGACCAAGCGCAGGTGGGGGCGGAAAATGATCAACCGATGCTGGAGGAGCAGGTCACAGCACCCGGTGACAAGGCCCAATATCAGGTTGGCAGTGGCGACCCACACGTCGACAACATCACCCTGGTCACTAGTCCAACCGGGGCCGTGGGCGGCTACCCGGCCAAAGAGGATCTGTGCGATCTCACGCTCAACAAGCCGGGACCCTACAACGACACAACTGGCGGCAGTATAGCCAACGTCCACCAGGTGCATTTCCACTTGGATCGGGGCAAGTCGAGCCAGTTATCGGCTAAACGGCTGGTGGATCGCAAGGCTGAGGGCCGCGGACAGACTTTCACCAAGAATGGGGATGATGGACCTCCCGTCCACGAGATCAAGACGGCGACCGACGACAAGTTGGTGATCGCAGACGCGCCGGGATGGTGTCGCAAGGATCTCAAAAGCGAGGATTTTCCGCTGAAGTACTCGGCCAAGTTCGTCCTGGCGGCCTACGATCCGCTTCATTTACGGGACGGACAGACCGCGATCATCAAGTACGAAGTTGACATCGATAAAAGCAGCATCGGCCAGGCCGGCCCAACAAACACCGTCAAAGAGACGGCTAAGAAAGTGTAGAGACGCAAGATGGGACACGCGCAGCATTCGATCGGCATGCATGCCGCACGCTTGGTTCGACAGACTGAAACTGCTGCGACGTCTGTCCTGCATCCCGCGCCTGGCCTGGCATCGGCCAGACTGAGCATCAACCGGCCGGCCAAGCTGTTCACAACAGGCCATGGTCAGGCTGAGGGAGAAGGCGCGGAAGCGACGCCCGCGCCAGCGCAGACAGCGCTCGCCGCGGCGGCATTGAGTGGTGTTGCTTTTACTACGGGCAGCACCGCGGTGCAAGTGCCGTTGTGCGGCATCACCCAGGTGATGGCCACCACAGTGCCTGCGAATTTGCCCGGCGCCGTGGCCTGGTCGCTGGCCGCAGGTACGGCCCAGGTTGCTAACGGCACGCGGATCAGCACAGGGGGAGCTATCACCTTCGGCGCCACGCAAACCGGCGGCACCATCCAGGTGCATGCCAGTCAGACGCTCGCTGATGGGTCGAGCAGTACGGCCTTGGCAGAGCTTGTTCTGTGCTCCCACCCCACCGGCATCAACCGCACCCGGGATGCCGGTGCGCCGTCCAGCGCCAACACCGTCTATGGCGCGCTGTTCGATCACGCTTTCACCAGCGCCGACAACTTGACTAGCTCGCTGGAGAATGTGCCGGTAGGAGAGCAGTTCCCGGCGCTGCCGAATCCGACTGGCACTAGCCACACCCTTCCCACACCTTTCGGCTTGTTCACTCTGGCTACGCGGAATCTGCCGGCTGCGCCTGCCAACGGCCAGAACTGGTTCATTACAAACGGCGAGCTTGGCGGCACGCACGACAGCGTCACCTTGGAGCGTTCGCTGGTGAATGCGGGCGATTTCGTTACCAGTGCGTCCAATCCCACACCGGCGCATACCCTTCCCGTGAGCTTCAGCGTCACCCAAGAGCTTCACTGGTTCTGCCGGCAGGCAGCCCAGTGGAACAAGATCAGCGACGTGTCGCATGTGCGCACGCTGCGCGTCGTGGGGAACGATCTAGAGTTTGCCACGAGCGTCAACGGCGAGGAACACACCGATCCCTATAGGGGGCAGCCGGCCATCACCGGGGCGCGCGCCACGCCGGCCGTCATTCCGCCCACAACCAACGCGCGCACGCTCAGCCGCACCACCGTCATCGCCGACACCTTGCCCGGCACGTTGCCCGCGGGGCACGCGCTGCGTTTCAGCATCCAGGGAGCGGCGCTCGGCAGCACCATCGATGCGCGCACTGGCGTGCTCACGGCAGGGAACCAGGCCGGCAGCGTGACCGTGCAGGTGCGCGACAGCGTGCGGGGCAATACGAACACCGACGAGGCAACGGTGCAGATTGTGACACCTGCGCCCGCACCTGCGGCGGGCCAGAGTCCCAATCCGGGCGTTGGCCCAGGTGCGGCGCCCGGTGCGCCGGCAAGCCAGGCAGAAAGCACAGATGAAGCGGTGAGTGCGCCATGACCACTTTTACCAACTCCCCCCGCCTCTTGAAAGGCGGCATCGTCCTGATCGACCCGGACAGCGGCGTGGTTCGGCGGGTCATCGCGCTGCAATACAACCCGGACACGCTGACACGCTCGCTGGCGCCCAAGTCGCCGGGCGAGAGCACGGACCGCTCGGAGGCACTGCGGTTGAAAGGGCCGCCGGTCGAGACCCTTAAGCTGGAGGCCGAGATCGACGCGACCGACCTGCTGGCTGCAGGGGACGCGCAGGCGGCCGAGGTGGGCATCCACCCGCAGCTCGCAGCGCTGGAGACGCTGGTCTATCCGACCACGGCGCAGCTCACGGCGGCCAATGCCAAGGCACAGGGCGGGACCCTGGAGATTGCGCCGATGATCGGCAGCCTGACGTTGTTCGTCTGGAGCAAGAACCGGGTGGTGCCGGTCCGCATCACCGAATTCAGCATCACCGAAGAGGCATTCGACCCGGCCCTCAACCCGATCCGGGCCAAGGTGAGTGTAGGGATGCGCGTGCTCAGCGTGGATGACCTGGGCTTCGGCGGGAAAGGGGGCAGCCTCTACATGGCCTATCAGCAGCAGAAGGAGCAGTTGGCGGCCCGCAGCGGTGCCGGGACGCTCAGTACCCTTGGACTGGGAGGTCTCCCATGAGTGGAATTGTCGACCCCAACGCAGCGGCGCCATTCATGGCGTTGCAGGCGCTGCTGGGCGGCGCCGGGGGCGCGGCGCCGCAGTTTCCGCCCACCAGCCGCTATCACGGCGTCGAGATCGCGGTGCTCACGCGAGCGGATGGCACGCCGGTGGCCTACGTGCGCCGGCGCTTCATTCCCCCACCCGAGACGTATGCTCTGTTGCAGGAGGTCGTGATGGCCCAGGGCGACCGGCTGGATACCCTGGCTGCCCGCGCCCTCGGCGATCCTGAGCAGTTCTGGCGCATCTGCGACGCCAACGCGGTGCTGGCCCCGGAGGAGCTGGAGGCGGAGGGCCGTGTCGTGCGGATTACCCTGCCGGCGGGGATACCGGGCGCGGGAGCGTAGGCCGATTATGCTCAAGGGTATCAACCTCACGTTGATGATCGGGCCGGCGGTGCCGGCGCCGGCGCCGCAGGAAATGCTGGACGCGTTGACCGAAATCCAGGTCATGACGACCTCGGGCGAGACGACCAGCGGCTTCGAGCTGAGCTTCGACCTGGGCAAGAACTCACCGCTGCAGACGGTCTTTCTGCTCTCCGGCGGCGCTTCTATCCCGCTGGTGCGCGTGGTGATCGCGGCCACGGTCAACGGGACGCCGGAAGTGCTTATGGATGGCGTGATGACCCAGCACGAAGTGGGGCCGGGTAGCGATCCCGATCACTTCAGCTTGCGGATCAAGGGCAAAGACCTGACTGCGGTGATGGATGCCATCGATTTCAGCGGCATCCCTTATCCGGCCATGCCCGAGTTCGCCCGCGTGGCGTTGATCCTGGCCAAGTACGCGGTCTTCGGGATTGTGCCGATGGTGATCCCGCCGGTGCTGATGGATGTGCCGATTCCGGTGGAGCGTATCCCGGCCCACCGCGGGAAGGACCTGCCATACATTAAGCAACTGGCTGAAGAGGTGGGCTACAGTTTCTATCTGAATTTTGGCCCGCTGCCAGGCATGAGCGTCGCATATTGGGGGCCCGAGGTGCGGGTCGGTCTGCCGCAGCCGGCGCTCAACTACAACATGGACGCGCTGACCAACGTGGAGTCACTCAGCTTTACCTTCAGCAATGAGCGGGCGACGCTGCCGGTGGTGTTCATCCACAACCAACTGACCAAGGCGCCGATTCCGATCCCGATTCCGGACGTGTCGCTGCTCAACCCGCCGCTGGGCCTGGTGCCGCCTATACCGAAGAATATCGAGCCGCTGCATGACACGGCGCACCTGTCGCCGATCCGGGCGGCCGTGTTCGGGCTGACACGGGCCTCGCGTTCATCCGATGCGGTGACCGGCAGCGGGTCGCTGGATGTGCTGCGCTACGGCCGGGTGCTCAAGGCACGGCAGCTTGTGGGCGTGCGCGGCGCGGGCACGGCGTTCGATGGACTGTACTACGTCAAGGGCGTGACGCACACGATCAAGCGCGGGGAGTACAAGCAGAGTTTTACGTTGGTGCGGAACGGGCTGATTTCGACCGTGCCGGTTGTGCCGGCATGAGAGAGTTATAGGACAAACCTATGAACGAGAAATTCTATGGCAAGTACCGCGGGACGGTGGTCAATAACATCGATCCGCTGCAGATCGGGCGCATCCAGGTCAGCGTTTCGGATGTCAATCTGATCCCAGCCACTTGGGCGATGCCGTGCGTGCCGTATGCAGGCGTGCAGGCGGGCGCGTTCATGACGCCGCCGATCGGGTCCGGGGTGTGGGTCGAGTTCGAGCGCGGCGATCCTGACTATCCGATCTGGGTGGGCGGATTTTGGGGATCCATGGCCGAGGTGCCCGCGCTGGCCCTGGTGCCGCCCGCGATGCCGCCGGGCCAGAACGTTGTCTTGCAGACCACGGCCCAGAACACGCTGCTGCTCAGCGACTCCGCGCCGACCCCGGTCAGTGGGGGGATCGTGCTGAAGACCCTGACCGGCGCGATGATCGTTGTGAACGACAGCGGCATCTATATCCAGAACGGCAAGGGCGCGTCCATCATGATGGTCGGACCCACGGTGACGATCAACCAGGGCGCGCTGGTGGTGGTGTGATATGCCAGGTCCATTGCTTCACGTCGGCGCCACCGTATTGTGTGCGCACGCCGGCCAGGCCCAACCGACTGTGCCGAACCCGCGGGTGCTGGTGGGCGGCATGCCCACGGTGACGATGGCTGCGCCATACGTGGTGGCCGGCTGCGTCTTCAACGCTGGCGGCGCACCCAGCCCATGCATCACGGCGCAGTGGGTCTCCGCGGCGACGCGGGTCACCTCGAACGGCCAGCCGCTGCTGCTGATGGACAGCCAGGCGATCTGCGCGCCTAACGGCATGCCGTTGATGATCGTCGCCGCGCAGATGCGCGTAACGGGGATGTGAGCCATGCAACTCGATTATCCGTATCAGATTGACGGCCGTGGCCGCACCGCAGCCACCGAGACTGACCCGCACATCCGCGACATGATCGAGCAGGTGCTCTTCACCTCGCCGGGCGAACGGGTGAATCGCCCCGACTTCGGCTGCGGCTTGTTGAGCCTGGTGTTTGCGCCCAACAGCACCGAGCTGGCCGCGGCCACCCAATTCATCGTCCAGGGCAGCCTCCAGCAGTGGCTCGGCGATGTTATCGCGGTCGAAGGGGTGCAGGTGGAGGCGTTCGAGAGCCAGTTGCGGGTGGCAGTGCAGTATGTGGTCAAGCGGACGGGACAACGCCAGCTTGCGGAGTTTGCGCGATGAGCACGGTTTACTTTTGCTGCGATGAGAAGCGCCGGGCGGCCGTTCGGAAGAAGGCCGGGCTCAACGGGATCGACTTCCTCGAAGTGCACGATGGGCCAGAGCTGCCCTTGGCCGGGCGTCAGCGCACCCTGTTCGTCCATTTTCTAAAGGCTGACGGGGTGGCCGCGCTTACGGAAGGAAATATACGCGTCGAGGGCGGCGATCGCATCCGGGATGTGCATGCGCTTAAAGCCGCAGTCGATGCGTCCGATCCGTTGGTGCTCGTGGTTGAGGTCGACCAGCCGGGTGACTTCTCGACCTACACCCTTCGCCTGACCCGTTCGGCCACCGATCCGGGCCGGCCTGATGGTTTCGATCCGCTCCTGTCTGCGGTGGACTTCTCGTTCAAGGTCGAATGCGAGAACGAGTTCGATTGCAAGCCCGAAGCCATCTGCCCGCCCGCAACGCTGCTTCAGGCGGAGATTGACTATCTGGCGAAAGACTACGCCAGCTTCCGCCGGCTGATGCTCGACCGGCTGAGCGCACTGATGCCGGATTGGCGCGAGCGCAACCCCGCCGACCTGGGCGTGGCGCTCGTCGAGGTGCTGGCCTATGTCGCCGACCACCTGAGCTACCAGCAGGACGCCATCGCTACTGAGGCCTACCTGGGCACTGCGCGCAAGCGTGTCTCCGTGCGCCGGCACGCCCGCCTGGTGGATTACCTCATGCACGATGGCCGCAACGCGCGGGCGTGGGTGCACGTGCATTTGGATCAGGTTACCGCGCCGGCCGAGGGCTTGCTCCTGTCGAAAGTCGATCCCGGAACCGGCGTACGCACTCGCTTTTTGACGCGGCCCCTGCAAGCAGGGCATCTGCAAGCAGGGCATCTGCCGGCGCGGCAGATCGCAGCGGCGGAGCTGCCGGCGGTGCTGCGCGAGCACACCCCTGAAGTCTTCGAGCCGCTGCACGACGTTTGGCTGTGCCCCGCGCACAACGAGATCCCGCTCTATACCTGGGGCGAAGCGCAGTGCTGCCTGCCCAAGGGCGCCACTCGGGCTACTTTGCGCGATGACCCTGGACGGCGGCTGCGGCTGCGGGCCGGCGACGTATTGATCTTTGAGGAGCGGACCGGGCCGGCTACTGGCAGCCCGGCCGACGCTGACCGGGCCCATCGGCAGGCGGTGCGGTTGACAGCCGTCACTCCTGAGGCCGACCTTCAGATCGTCGACGGTGTGGAGACGCGCGTGGCTGCGCCGGCTGTGACCGATCCGCTGACAGATGAGCCGATCGTCGAGATTGCTTGGGCCGCCGAGGACGCGCTTGCGTTCCCGTTGTGCGTCTCCGCAATCACCGATGCCGAGCACGGCAGGCATCCGGTGGAAAACGTAAGCATGGCGCTGGGCAACATCGTCCTGGCCGATCACGGCCGCACCATCACCGGCGAGGCGCTGGGCACTGTTCCGGCGCCCACACTGTTCCTGGCTTCTCAGGGGACAGGCGGCCGGTGCGCCGAGAGTCCGGCGGGACGCGTTCCCCTGCCGCCTCGCTTCCATCCTACGCTGAGCCAGCAGCCGTTGACGCACGCGACGCGGTATGTGGCCTCCGCCCCGGCGGCAGCTTCGCTGGCGCCGGCGTTGGCGCTGTCGCTGCCGTCCATCAAATTGCAGGGCAGCTATCGTAACATGACGCTTCCCTGGGAGCCGGCACGCGATCTGCTCAACAGCAAGGCGGATGATCGCGCCTTCGTGGTCGAGATCGAGCACGATGGACGTGCAACGCTCCGCTTTGGTGATGATGTCAACGGCCGGCGGCCGGATGCGGCCACGGCATTCAGCGCCGACTATCGTGTGGGGAACGGCGGCGCGGGGAACGTGGGCGCCGAGGCACTGTATCATTTCGTGGTCGCTCAAACGGCCTCCGCCGCGATCGAGAGTATCCGCAATCCGCTGCCCGCGGCCGGCGGGCTCGAGCCGGAGACGAGCGAGGAGGTGCGCCAGGCCGCGCCGGTGGCCTTCAAGACGCAGCAGCGGGCCGTAACCCCGGCCGATTACGCGAGCGTTGCGGGCCAATATCCGGGCGTTCAGCAAGCCGCGGCCTCGCTACGCTGGACGGGCAGTTGGCGCACGGTCTTTATCACGGCCGATCGCTTGGGCGGCGCGCCGGTTGACGCGGCCTACGAGACCGGCCTGCGCCGTTGGGTCGAGCCGTACCGCATGGCCGGGCAGGACGTCGAAGTCGACGCGCCGCGGCCGGTGGCGCTGGAGCTGGCGCTGCGCATCTGTGTTGCGCCGGATCATTTCCGCAGCGACGTTAAGCGTGCGCTGTTGCAGGTGTTTTCCAAGCGGATGTTTCCCGATGACCGTCGAGGCCTCTTTCATCCTGATAACTTCACTTTCGGCCAGACCCTGTACCTGAGCGCAATCTATGCTGCCGCGCAGGCGGTGGCCGGGGTGGCTTCGGTTGAGGTGGTGCGCTTCAAGCGCCGGGGCCGGCCTGGTCCTGATGTGCCCGCAGACGGCAAGTTGGTCTTTGCGGCCACGGAGATCCCCCGGCTGGATAATGATCCCAGCTTCCCGGAGCGCGGGGTGTGCGAGTTGATCATGGAAGGCGGGAAGTGAGATGAGCTTGAGCCTGGATCCGAGTCTGCGTTCTCTGGACGATTGCGGGTGCTGCGCGGGCGTGACCGCCGAGACTCCTGCCGTGGTGGACAACCGCCCCGGCCTGTCGGCGGTGGCGTACCGTATTGGGCAGCATGCCAGCTTTAATCGCAGCATGTTGGCGGCCCTCTCGGCGACGCCGAACGCGGCGCTGGCCGCGCTGCAAACGCGCGAGCCCGACGATTTCAGCGTGGCGTTGGCGGATGCGTGGGCGACCGCGTTGGATGTGCTGACCTTTTACCAGGAACGCATTGCCAACGAGTCGTATCTGCGGACGGCCACCGAGCGGCAGTCGCTGCTGCACCTGGCGCGATTGATCGGCTACGAGTTGCGCCCCGGCGTGGCGGCCAGCACGCGGCTGGCTTTCACCCTGGACGGCACCGCGGGCGCGCCAGCCGAGGTCACCCTGGCCGCAGGCGTGCGCGTGCAAAGTATTCCCGGCCCCGGCGAGACCAGCCAGACCTTCGAGACCGTGGAGGAGATCGTTGCGCGGCCGGCCTGGAACGCGATAAAGCCGCGTCAGACCGCGGGGCAGACGCTTTCGCCCACCATGAACCAACTGTGGCTGCGAGGAACTGCTGCCAACCTCAAGACGGGCGACCGGCTGTTGGTTGTGGGGTCCCAGGGCGGCAGCCTGCGCTACGCCCTGCGCCGCGTAGCTGCTGTGACATTCAATGAGACCGGCATCGCCGATATGGCCGGTCGCACCCAGGTCGATCTGGAGCCGATTGCCTACGCACCGGACGTCGCACCGGCGGGCATCTCGGCCGGCGTTTGGGCTTTGCGCGCGAAGGCCGCGCCTTTCGGCCACAACGCACCCAAAAAGCCGGATCCCGACAAGCCCGCCGATCTCGACAAGGCTGATGAGTGGGACCTCAACGAGCCGATCAAGCAGGTGCTCACCTTGGATGCGGTCTACGATCAGGTGCAGAAAGATAGCTGGATCGTGCTTGATCGTTGGTGGTATTGGCTCGGTGCGGCTTTGGGGCGCACGCCGCTGCCTGATTGGCGGGTGCATCTGCTGCTGCAGGTCAAGAACCTGCGCATCGTCTCCCGTGCGGACTACGGCATCACCGGCCGCGCGACCCAGTTGACGTTGGACAGCGCCTGGCTGCACGATTGGGAGCGGTCGCTGTTTTGGCTGCGTGACATGGCTGTCTATGCCCAGAGCGAGCCGCTGGCGCTGGCCGAGCAGCCGCTGGCCCCTGAGCTCCCGGCCAACGCGATCCTGCTGAACGGCGACTACGGCGCCCTGCCGGCCGGTCGTGCGGTCATCGTGTCCGGCTTGAGATTGGGCGAGCCAGCGGGCGCCCCGCGCATCAGCGAGTTGGCCGTTATCGATCAGGTGGCCACCGCGAGCGAAGTCACCACGCTGACTTTCAAGACCGACCTGCAGACAGTCTTCGACCGCCGCACCGTGACGATCAACGCCAACGTCGCACTGGCCACGCACGGCGAAACGGTGGCCGAGGTGCTGGGCGCCGGTAACGCAAGCCAGCCGTATCAGCGGTTCACGTTGAAAGGCGTCCCTCTGACGTACACCGGGGCTCAGACGGCGGAGGGGGTCGCCAGCTCGCTGCAGGTGCGGGTCAACGATCTGCTGTGGCAGGAGGTGCCTGCGTTCCTGGGCCGCGGGCCGGCCGAGCGCATCTATGTGACCCGGACCGCGGACGATGGGAAGGTGACGGTGCAGTTCGGTGACGGCAAGACCGGCGCACGCCTGCCCACGGGCGGCGAAAACGTGCGCGCCACCTACCGCAAGGGGATCGGCGCGGCGGGCAACGTGAAAGCCGGTCAGCTCAGCCTGCTGCTGTCGCGGCCGCTGGGCCTCAAGGAGGCGATCAACCCGCTGCCGGCCGATGGCGGCGCGGACCGGGAGGAGCGCGACGATGCGCGGCGCAACGCGCCGCTCACCGTTCTGACGCTGGGTCGTGTCGTGTCGCTGCGCGATTACGAGGATTTCGCCCGCGCGTTCCCCGGCATCGCCAAGGCGTTGGCCACCTGGACCTGGGACGGCCAGCGGCAAGGCGTGTTCGTCACCGTGGCCGGACCGGACGGCGCCGCAGTCGATGAGACAGGCCAGACGTACGCCAATCTGCTGGCCGCGCTGCGCGCCGCAGGCGATCCCTATGTGCCGCTGCGGGTGCATACCTATGCTGCGGTGAAGTTCAGCCTGACGGCAACGGTTACGCGGCGCTCTGAGTATCTGGCCGCGAAGGTGGACCAGGCGGTGCGCAACGCGCTGCTGGCGGCTTTTTCCTTCGATGCGCGGCAGTTCGGCCAGCCCGTGGCGCTGAGCGCAGTGCTGGCTGTGATGCAGGGTGCGGCGGGCGTGGTTGGGGTCGATCTCGATGCGCTTCACCGCGTGGGCGAGACACCGGGGCTGCATGAGCGGCTGCCCGCCTTCGCCCCGCGGGCCGGCTCGGTGTTCGGTGTGGCTCCGGCCGAGCTGTTGACGCTGGATGCAGCTAACATTGACATAACGGTGAAATAACATGGATGCTGATACCCTCTATGCGTTGTTGCCGGCGATCTACCGGGCGCGCGATGCAGAGCGCGGCGAGCCGCTGAAGGCGCTGCTGGCCGTGTTAGCCGGGCAGGCGGCGGCGGTGGAAGAGAACCTGGCGCAGCTCTACGATGATCAGTTCATCGAGACTGCCGCGGCCTGGGCCGTGCCGTACATCGGCGATCTGATCGGCTATCGCTCGCTGCACGCCGCATCAGGGATGCGCCGCATCCTTGATGCGGCGACGGCCGCCATCGGCTCGCCGCGCGCCGAGGTCGCTCATACCATTGGCTACCGGAGGCGCAAGGGCACCGCGGCCATGCTGGAGCAGTTGGCGCGCGACGTGACGGGTTGGGATGCGGCTGCGGTGGAGTTCTTCCGGCTATTAGCAACCACGCAGCACATGAATCACATCCGGCCGGAGAACGTCTACGCACCCGATTTGCGCTGGAGTGAGATGCTGGGTATGGCGGATGACCGTCGCGTGGATACGCCGTTCGACATCACGCCCCACACCGCCGACGTCCGGCACATCAACCGCCGCCGCGGCAGATACAACATCCCGAACGTGGGCCTCTTCCTCTGGCGCATCGCGGAGCATGCGCTGACCCGCTCGCCCGCGGGTGTCGTGGATTCCACGCGTTTCACCTTTCACCCGCTGGGGCTGGCTGCACCGCTGTACAACGCGGCGGCTCCCGAGGCGGACCAGGCTGGCCTGGCAGGGCCGCTCAACGTGCCGCAGCCGATTGGCCGGCGGACGCTGGCGGGTCAGAAGGATGCCTACTACGGCCAGGGCTTCAGTTTCCTGATCGAGCTGGCCCCGCGGGGCGCGGATGGGCAGCTCGACCCCAGCGCTAGTCCGGTTGCAGTGCCGATCGCGGCCATCGTCGCCTGCGACCTGCGCGATGTAACGCTTGATGGCAATACGACCTGGGCGCACACCCCGGTTGCGGCGGGCAAGGTGGCGGTTGATCCGGTGCTGGGCCGGATCGCGTTCGCCGAGGCGCCTGCCGAAGTTGTGCTGGTCAGTTTCTACTACGGCTTCAGCGCCGAGATGGGCGGCGGCGAATATGAACGCGGCGCCACTTTCGACGAGGCGCTCAAGCCGGTCACCGCGGTCGCGATGCCGGGCAAGATCCAGGACGCACTGCCGATCGGGTCCGGCGTCGTGGAGATTCAGGACAGCGGGCGTTACGAAGAGACGCCGGCGATCGTTGTGGCGGCTGGAGAGCGGGTGGAGCTGCGGGCTCGCAACGGCGCCCGGCCGGCGCTGATCCTCGGCGGTGAGCTGATCCTTTCCGGCGGCATAGGCAGTGAAATCGTGCTGAACGGCCTGTTGATTGCGGGCGGGACGCTGCGGGTCACCGGCGAGTTCGGCCGGCTGAAGCTGGTCCATTGCACGTTGGCGCCCGGTCTCAGCTTCGATCTGCAGGGCCAGCCGGTGAATCTGACCGCACCGTCGCTGGTGGTCGAGTCGGCGGGCACAGCGGTCGAGATCGAGAGCTGCATCGTCGGCCCGCTGCGCATCCACGAGGACGCCCGCGCCAGCGTCAAGAACAGCATTGTGGATGCGTTGGCCGATGATGGTTTGGCTTACGCTGCGCCGGAGGGCGGCCGCGGCGGTGAGCTGACGGTCGAGAACAGCACGTTGGTGGGCCGCGTCCATGCCCGAACGCTGTCGCTGGCATCCAACAGCATCTTCCTGGCCCGGTTGCCCGACGGCGCACCCACGGCACCGCCGCAATATCCCGTGCACGTGGGTCAGCGCCAGGCCGGGTGTGTGCGCTTTTCCTATGTGCCGCCCGGCTCGCGCACCCCGCGGCGGCACAAGTGCCAGCCGGCTGCGGCCGCTGACGCGGTGCAGCCTGCGGTTGCGGCGCGCGTGCGGCCGTTATTCACATCATTACGTTTCGGCGATCCGGGCTACGGCCAGCTGAGCCTGCGCTGCGCCCCCGAGATTCGCACGGGTGCGGAGGACGGGTCGGAAATGGGCGCGTTCCACGATCTGTACGCGCCGCAGCGCGAGATTAACCTGCGCGTGCGGTTGGACGAGTATCTGCGCTTTGGCCTGGAAGCAGGCATTTTCTATGCATCGTAGGATGCGCATCGTGAGGTGAGATATGAAAGGCGATTTCAGCCGGCAGACTTTTGATCCCAGGAAGCACTACGCGGGCGTGCTGATGCAGCAGGGCCGCGTCCAGCTCGACGCCGATTGGAACGAGCAGGGCGCCATCGCTCGTTACCGGGACGAGACCGAGGCCACCGATGTGATCGGCGCGTGCGGCGCACCGATTCACGCGGCCGGCTTCGAAATCACCACCGACGGCGCGATGTTGTTCATCGGCCCGGGTCGGTATTACGTGGATGGGCTGCTGGCCGAGAACGATCTGGGCCTTGTCGCCTACGATGACCAGGCCCAGCTCGATCTGCCTGCCGCGGATCTCAAGGCGCTGCTGGCCGAGATGGCCCAACAGGGGGTAAGCCACGCCCTGGCCTACCTGGATGTGTGGGAGCGGCATGTCACCGCGCTGGATGACGGCCGGCTGCGCGAAGTGGCCTTGGGCGGTCCTGATACAACCACCCGCATCCGGACGGTATGGCAGGTGAAGCTGCTGCCCGTTGCCGGGATCGGCAGCGATCCTGCGAAACGGGCCGAGTTGTTGAAGGTGAAAGAGGAGCTGGAGGCCAGGCTGGCCCTGGCCGACGAACCGCTGCAGCAGCTCGCCGACCAGATCGATAAGCTGAAGCAGCGGATCGAGGCCCTGCCCGCTGGGGATCCCAAACGCCTGAAGCTGCAGAAGCAGCTTGACGCGCTGGCGGGTCAGCAGGCGCAGCTGCAGCAGGAGCGCGCAAAACTGGCGAGCCAACTCGAAGAGGTGAACGCTGCTTTGGACAAGCTGCCTCCGCCGCAATCCCCCACATGCGACGCGACCCTCTCCGAATGGGACGCGCTGCATCGGCCTGCGGGCCTCCTCAATGCGCGGGCTCTGCCCGGCGATCCGAGCGATGACCCGTGCGAGCTGCCGCCCGGCGCGGGCTATACGCGCCTGGAGAACCAGCTTTACCGGGTGGAAGTGCATCGGCCGGGAACGCTGGGGACTGCCACTTTCAAGTGGTCGCGCGACAACGGGACCGTCGTGACGCGGATCGACAAAATCAGCGGCAGCAGCGTCTTTGTGGACAGCCTCGGGCCGGACGACGTCTTGGGTTTCGCCAATGGACAGTGGGTCGAGCTGATCGACGATGCGCTGGAACTGAACGGCAAGCCGGGCCAACTGGCCATGATCGTGGATGTCAAGCCGGCTACCCGTGAGCTGGTGTTGAGCCCCGCGCCCCTGAAGCTGGCGCCCGCGGCCGTGCCTGGCGTGGATTTAGCGCTGCATCCCAAGCTGCGCCGCTGGGACCAGGTAAACCAGGCCCTCGCACCGGCGGACGAGCAGGGCGTCGTGACCTCCAACGCCTGGCTCCCGTTGGAGGACGGCGTAGAGGTGCAGTTCACGCTGCCCGATCCGCAGGGTGAGTTCAAGACCGGCGACTATTGGCTGATCCCGGCCCGCACTGCCACCGGCGATCTTGAATGGCCGCCGTACGAAGTGCCAAACGTCCATCCACAGCCCCAACCGCGGCTCGGGATCGAGCACCACCTGTGCCGGCTGGCGTTGGTTGCGGTGCAGGATGGCAAGGTGGAGGTCGCCGCAGATTGCCGCAATCTGTTCGTGCCGTTGACCGATCTGGCCGCACCGCCCGCCCGGCAGGCGCTCCACGTCGAGGCGATCAACTGGGACAATGATGGCCTTTTGACCAACGAAACGTTCCAGAAGGACGGGTTGCGCATCCGCCTCGACGCGCCGCCCGACCCGGCGTCGGTGAGTAATGACAGCGTCCTGGTGACTGTGGACTATCCGTTTTCACAGAATGACCAGGTGTCGCCCAACATTCGCCAGCGCCTCGTCCTCCTCGGCGTTGTCGGCGTCGATTCGAACGACCCGCAGACGATCACCTGGCGCTTCCAGGAGCAGGCGGCGGTCAATACCAATACAATCGCCGGTACGGTAGGAGCAATCGGGCCGAACATCGACGTGTTCAAGCTCAGGCCGCAAGACACGGCCGCAAGGGCGAGTCAAACGGCGGCATTTCGCATCAACGTCACGTTGCGCGGCCGTTTCCTCTGGCAGGATGCGGCCGATGGCGCGGCCGGTGGTCGGCTTTACCTGGATGGCCAAGCCTTCGGCCGGCCCGTAACGCTCCCCGGCGCGTCCCAGGTGCGCACCGATCTGCTGCTACCCTCAGGCGACGGCGCGCGCGCCAGCGACTTCGAGAGCTGGTTCTTCCTCGGCACAGGCGGGACCCGGGTGGATACGCTGAAGGTGAAGTCGGTCGTGCTCAGATCCGTCATTGCCGGCAAGCCAGCGCGCACGGTCTTGATCGTAGACGGCCTGCCGTTGGACCCGGCCAAGATACCTCAGTTCAAGGCCGGGGAGCAGGTGAACGACATCCAGGTCTTCTTCACGCGGCCGGTGCAGCCCGAAGGGGAGTTTCCCATCAACACGCCGCAAAGCATCGTGGTGGAGCGGCTGTTCCCTGGCGGCAATACGAGTCGCTGCATGGGATCGGTAGTCATCAAGGGGGATTTGCTGGAATTCGTCGCGATGGACCCGCCGTTCTTTAACAATTCCGGAGACTACCGGCTGACGGTGTTCGGCAAGGATAGTAATTTCGGCCCAGTCGTGAGGGCAGCCGACGATGGCACGCCGCTGGACGGCGATTACGACGGCCAGCCCGGCGTTAACTTTGTGCTGCCGTTCCGCGCGTTGGGGTAGCACCTCTCACCCCCTCTCCTGACGGCAGAAGAATGCCGTCAGGAGAGGGGGTGAGTTAGCAGCACAGCATTTCGATCATGTCGCGCACGACCTTGATGGCGAGCAGCAGGTTTTCTCCGGAGATGCGCTCGTCGATGCCGTGCACGCGGGCCAGATCGGCCTTATCCATGACGATCGGCGCAAAGCCGTAGGCGGCGAAGCCGCGCTGGCGCCAGTAACGGCCATCGGTGGCGCCGGGCATCAGCATCGGGAAGACGCCGGCATCGGGCAGGTGCCGCTGCACCCCTTTCGTGAGGGCATCGACGAACGGCCCGTCCAGCGGCGCAACGCCGGACGGGGGCGAGCTTTCCGACACTTCCACCGTGATGCGCTCGTCGGCCAGGCGCGCCTTGAGCCATGCCAGGAACTCGGCCGCGTCGGTGTCTGGCAGCAAGCGGCAGTCGATCTCTGCTTCGGCGCGTTCTGGGATGACGTTGACTTTGTAGCCGGCATGCAGCACCGTCAGGCTGATGGTGTCGCGCAGCATGGCGTTCAGGGAGTGGTCGGCTTGCAGCTTCGGGGCGGCCAGGCGCAGCGCCAGCGGGTTCTCGAGGCGCGCCAACAGGGCCGATGCCGGGAACTTCTGCGTCGACGCAACCGTACGAAACATCTTGGCAGTGATGGCGTTGATGCGCAGCGGCCGTGGGTTCGCCAACACGCGATCCAGCGCGTTCAGTAGCGTGATGTTAGCGTTATTGTTGTGCGGCATGGACGCGTGGCCCGGCTGGCCGGTAGCGATCAGCTTGAGGTGTTGGATTTGCTTCTCGGCCACGGCCAGGCCAAACATGACGCCGGGGCCGAACATATCCCTGAACCCACCGCTCCCCTCGTCCCACACCCACTCGGGATTGAGAGCGTCCGCGTGATGCTCGACCAGCCAGCGCATGCCGCATTCGCCGCCCGTCTCCTCATCCGGCACGGCTAGAAAGACGATCGGCCGCCGGAAGCGGGCGCCCCCTTTGATCAGCGACTCCAGTGCCAGCAGAAAGATGATCCCCAGGTTCTTGGTGTCCAGCGTGCCGCGGCCCCACACGAAGCCGTCTGCGACGGCGCCACTGAACGGAGGATGCGTCCACGCGGCCGGATCGGCTGCGACCACGTCCATGTGGTGGTTGATCAGCAGGGGGCGCAGTCGCTCGCTGCCGGGAATGTGCGCCAGCACCAGGCCGCGGCCGGCCGCCGGCTCATGCACGGTGACATCGTCGGTGATGTTGCGGCCACGCAGTTGGGCGGCCAGCCAATGGCCGGCTGCCAACTCGTTGCCAGGCGGGTTGGTGGTATCGAATTGGATGTAGCGGCTCAGGGTTGCCATCGCATCGCGGCCTACGGCATCCCAGTCTTGGGTTGAGGTCATAGGGTTTTGCTCCCAAATTCTGTTCAAGGCGTTCGCACAGGCACCTGCACCTTGACGGCGCCGGCCTTCTCGAAGTTAAGGGTGATCTCGATGATCTCATCGGCCTTGAGTGGGTCAGTCAGGCCCATCAGCATAACGTGTTTGCCGCCAGGCTTGAGTTCCACCGTGCCGCCGGCTGGGATTTCGAAGCCATCGGGCCGCGGGCGCATACTCATTACCCCGTCGGTGTTGAGGGTTTCATGCAGCTCTACCATTTTGGCGATGGAGCATTGGGCCGAGATCAGGCGGTCTGGCTCCTTGCTGTTGTTGACGATGGTCATGAACGCGCCCCCGGTGCCGCCTGCCGCAGGGGACGGGTTGGCGAAAGGGTCCTTGACGACGATGCCGGCCTGGGCGCAGGCGGCAAGGGTGAGCAACCCGATGAGCAGGAGGCTCAGGCTACGAAGAGCGGTCAGTGGACGCATATGCTGCTCCTTTGCGAGAACGTTGGCAGAGGTGCTCATTTCAGAAGGTGGCGGACATCTGCGACGATATCTTCTACTGGTGTTCCGAAGGCGAACGATAGACTCAGATCACCATTTCGATCTACCAGGAAGACGCGCGCAGTGTGGTCAACGGTGTAACCGACAGCACTATTTTGGGGGTCATAGTAACGTTTCTCGGCAATGACGCCGTAATCGGCTTTTACGCCCTCCAGTGCACCAGGGTCCAGGTGAATACCATAGAAGCGCCGGTCGAAGACCGGCACATACTTTGCCAGCCGCCCGGGTGAATCGCGTTCTGGATCAACGGTGACGAAAACCACAGCCACCGATGCAGCTTGGTCGCCCAGCTCGCGATAGACCACTTTCATTTCCGAGAGGGTGAGCGGGCAGACATCCGGACAGAAGGTGTAACCAAAAAAGATCAGAGCGATCTTGCCCCTCTGCTCGCTAAGGTGGAACGTCGATCCATCCCAGTTGATGCCGCTGATCTCGGCAGCGGGGGCGGCGGGATCGTAGCGTGTGCCGTGAAAGTCATAAGGCCGAGCGCAACCGGCCGTCCACAGGATGATCAGGATGGCAAGCGCGGTAAGCAGCCATGCGCCGGTGTGAAGGTGTGCAATGTTGGGCCTGCTTTTCATGGTGCCGCTCCCTGGTGCTTGCGCGTTAGGTAACTAACGCGATTATACCCCTGACCTCTCGTAGAATCAAGAAGTTAAGCGCGGTCGTTCGGCCTCGCATATCAGCCACAGGTGCCAATGCGTAATTTGGGCTTCCCCATCGATACATGCGATACTATTTTTTTCTTCACATGCGCACCGCTCTTTGGGTGCAGATTGTGGAGGGCCGAAGATTAAGGACTATCATGCGCACCGATGTCTCCCAGGATCATTCCTTCTACGCAACCTTGCTGCAATTAGCTTTACCTATCGCTGCACAGCAATTGATTATGAACGCGCTCAACGCGGTCGATGTGTTGATGGTTGGCCAGCTCGGCGAGACTGCGGTGGCAGCGGTTGGCCTGGCCAATCAGATCTTTTTCCTGCTTTCACTTTTTTTATTTGGCGTGGGCAGCGGGTCGGCGGTCTTCTCAGCGCAGTTTTGGGGGCGGGGGGACGTTGCTAACTTGCGGCGCGTGCTAGGGATCGGCCTGCGACTGGCGTTGGCCGGCGGCGCGCTGTTCTCGGTGGCGGCCATCGTTGCGCCGGAGTTGTTGTTGCGATTCTATACGCGCGATGCGGCTGTTGTGGCCACGGGCAGTCGGTATTTACGCATGGTAGGCCTGTGCTATCTCCCGACCGCGGTCAGTGTTATCTTCGGCATCATCTTGCGCAGCACGCGTCACATGAAAGTGCCCATCGCTGTCAGTGTTTCGGCTCTCGCTTTCAAGACGCTGTTGGCTTATGCCTTGATCTTCGGTAAGTTTGGGTTGCCCAGCCTGGGGATCATGGGCGCGGCAATCGCAACAGTGATCGCGCGCACCCTGGAATGTGCGGCGATTATTACGCTGAGCTATCGGCTCCATCTGCCGGTTGCTGCGCGGTTGGAAGAGCTGAGGTTGCCGGATCGTGCGTTCTTGGGAACCTTCGCGCGTACGACGCTGCCGGTGGTTTTGGGCGAGATCATCTGGTCATTGGGCATCACCACCTACAATGCCATTTATGCCCGGATCGGCACCGAGTCCATCGCGGCGGTCAACATCGCCGGCACCATCGAGGGGATCGCCTTGGTCCCGTTTATGGGGTTAGGCAACGCCTGTGCGATCCTTCTGGGCAACCGAATCGGCGCCGGGCACACACAAGACGCCCTTGGGTCTGCCCGGCGCTTTCTGCTGATTGCGGTGGCGGGCGGGGCTATCATTGGGGCCCTGGTTGCCGGTGTCACGGGCAGCGTCCTCGATTTTTATCGCATTTCACCGGAAGCACAAAGCTACGGGCGCAAGGTCCTGCTGGTGATGGCGGCCGTGCTGTGGCTCAAGGCTGCCAATATGGTTACCATTGTGGGCATCCTGCGGAGTGGCGGCGACACGCGCTTCGGGCTTTTCAACGACATTGGGCCGATGTGGGTGTTGGGTGTGCCGATGGCGCTGCTCGGCGCGTTCGTGCTGCATCTTCCCGTGTATTGGGTCGCGCTCATGGTGATGGTGTCAGATGAGGCGACAAAGTTCGTGATTGGCATGTGGCGGGTGCTGTCAGGTCAGTGGATCAACAATGTGGTCAGGACATTGTAGACATTGCTGCGCGCCCGTTTTTCAGGTATACTATGGCCTGCTGAGCATTCTTTTGCTCCGGCGCGAGCGCAGCTATTTCTTGAGCGCCGAGCACCGGTACACATATCATTGCACAAGGAGGTAGGTTTCCGTGACCCCTTTTGTTGATCGTCCCATTGAAGCGCATATCTCCGCCCTGGAAAGAGAGTGGGCGGCGGCCTTTCAGGCTAAGAACGTCACCGCTTTGCAGAATCTCATGGCCGATGGTTACTCATTGATCATCGCTGTGGAGGGGCTGCCGCTGCAGATGGTCCCGCGGAATGCTTGGATCGAGCGGCTGAACGATTACGAGGTCATCAGCATCAGCATCGACCATATCCACGTGCGCACCTATGGCACGGTGGCTGTGGCAGTCATGCTGTTCCGTCAGGAAGCACGTCTGGCCGGCCAGGACCGCAGCGGCCAGCTCATGTTGACCGATATCTGGGTGGAGCAGAACGGAGAGTGGCGGCTTGTAGAGCGGCATTCGAGTCGGCCGGAGCCGACGGGCGTTGCACGGCCGATTGCACAATCGCTTGAATGTGGTTTGTGTTGACCCCTTTACTTTCTGGACAACTGGTGTATAATTTCGGATAGAGATTGCGGTTTCGGGTTGATCACGCAACACGTAACCCCTGGTGTGTGATCATCTCATTATCCACAAGAAAGGAGTCCACCCATGCACGGGAATTGGCGGCGCCGGTTCGGCATCTTCTTGATCGTTGTTCTTTTGCTCAGTGCAGCAGTAGTTCCGGCTGCATCTGCCAGCAGCGCATCCGGCTACGGGAGCTGCACGCTGTATCACCGCGTGGTTCGCGGGGACAATCTGACCCGCATTGCTGCTCGCTACGGGGTGTCAGTGTGGCAATTGCAGCAGTGGAACCGAATCTACAACGTTGACCGGATCTATGTTGGCCAGGTGCTGACGATCTACTCATCCAGATGTGGCGGGCAGCCGAAGCCGCCCCCTCCACCATCACCCTGCGGGTCATGCAGCCCATGTGCATCGCCGTGCGGGCCTGGCCCGGTAAGCGGCTGGCAGGCTGAATACTTCAACAATAGAGACCTATCCGGCTCGCCGGTTGTCCAGCGCCGCGACTCCGCTGTGAGGTTTAATTGGGGCTGGGGTTCGCCGGACCCGTCGGTGTTCGCCGATAACTTTTCGGCGCGTTGGACGATCACTTCTCACGCAACGGGCGGCTGGTACCGGTTCACCCTGCGGGCGGATGACGGTGTGCGCCTGTATATTGACAATGCGCTGGTTTTGGACAGTTGGCAGGTTCAGGCCGTTACGACACACTGCGTCGAAAAGTGGCTGTCTGCCGGGCCTCACTCGTTCAGGATTGAGTTTTTTGAGGCTGAGGGCGTATCCGAGATCCAGTACTCGTCTGTGCGGCTATAGACTAATCGGGCATACTGAGCGGGCCAACGGGCCAACGTTAGTGGCGGCATCTCTTCAACCAAGCACTTGGTGGTGGGATTCTTCGCGAAGCTGATGCTGAGACTGACCTTGTGCCGTAGACCCGCTCAGCGTGGTGATGCTAAGACGGACTTTGGCACAGCTTTGACAAAAAGTCCGTTTTTGCCGTACAATAGGTATTCGAAAACGCGCTGGGATGACCGGCGCGTCTTGATTGTTGGCCCATGAAAGGTTGATCACATGACCGAAAAGCGTATTCTCACCAGTGCGGAAATCCGCCAGCAGTTTCTGGATTTCTTTGCCAGCAAAGGCCATCTGATTGTTCCCAGCGACTCTCTGGCGCCCATGGGCGATCCGACGCTGCTCTTCACCAACGCCGGCATGAATCAGTTTAAGGACAATTTCCTGGGATTGAGCGAGCCGAGGGCGCCGCGTATCGCCAACGCGCAGCGGTGCATGCGCGTCAGCGGCAAGCACAACGATTTGGATGATGTTGGCCGCTCTCCCTACCACCATACGCTTTTCGAGATGTTGGGCAACTGGTCATTCGGTGACTATTACAAGAAAGAGGCGATCACCTGGGCTTGGGAATTGTTGACCGCCGTTTGGGGCCTGCCCAAGGCTAATTTGTGGGCCACCGTGTTCCGCGACGATAAGGACGTTGTCGGGCAGGATGACGAAGCCAGTGGCTATTGGCGAAGCCAGACGGATATCAATCCCGAGCACATTCTCTTTTTTGGGCGTAAGGATAATTTTTGGGAGATGGGGGACACCGGGCCTTGTGGTCCCTGCTCCGAGATTCATCTTGATTTGGGGCCGGAGCGCTGCGATAAACAGGGTGTGTCCGGGCATGTATGTCGCGTCAACGGTGACTGCCGGCGTTTCGTCGAGCTTTGGAACCTGGTCTTCATCCAGTACAACCATCTCATCGATGGTCGCCTGGAACCGCTGCCGGCCCGACATGTTGACACCGGGATGGGGTTCGAGCGCATCGTGGGTGTGCTGCAAGGGGTGAAGGCTAACTATGATACCGACCTGTTCACACCCATCATTCGGCGCACGCAGGAACTATTGGGCCACACCGATGCACAGCGGGACGCGCATCTGGTCTCCTATCGCGTGATTGCGGACCACATCCGAGCGGTTACGTTTTTGATCGGTGATGGCGTGATGCCTTCCAACGAAGGGCGCGGCTACGTCCTGCGTCTGATCTTGCGCCGCGCGGCGCGCCATGGTCGCATGCTGGGCTTCGATAAACCGTTCTTGCCTGAGTTGGCCAAGACGGTGATCGAGGTGATGGGAAAGCATTACGACGAGCTCACGCGCCGCCAAGAGTTTATCCTCAACAACATCGAGCAGGAAGAGAGCCGTTTCAGCCAGACTCTGACTGTGGGCTTGGCGATGTTGGATGAGCTGATCATCGGTCTTAAGGCTCGCGGCGAGAAAGTGATTCCGGGTGCGGACGCGTTTCGACTGTACGATACGCACGGGTTCCCGCTGGATCTGACTCAGGATGCAGCGCGCGAGTACGACATGACGGTCGATCTGCCCGGGTTCCAAGCGGCGTTGGGCGAACAAAAAGATCGCGCTCGCGCCGCCGCTCAGTTCGGCGTGCAGGGCACAGGTGATGCCCAGCTCTATTTGGGCTTGCTGCGGGATCTCAAGGCCGAGGACGCCTTGACTGCGGTCGGCGTCGAGCACGTTTATGACGACGGGATCGAGATCAAGACCCGGCTGGCCGCGCTGGTGCGCAGCGGCGCTCGGGTCGCCAGCGCCCGTGTGGGCGACAAAGTCGAGGTTGTGCTGCCCGAGACGCCTTTCTATGTAGAGTCAGGCGGCCAGATCTCGGATACCGGCGTGATCTCGGCTTATGAGACTGAGGACAGCGAGCAGCCCATCTGGGAGATTCGTATCGATGATACGCGTCGGCCCGTAGTTGGGTTGATCGTGCATGTCGGTGAGGTCACCATCGGTAATCCGACAGTTGGCGACGAGTGTTGGGCAGAAGTGGACGCGGAGCGCCGGATGGCCATCATGCGCAATCATACGGCGACCCATCTGCTGCAAAGTGAGCTCCGCTATGTGTTGGGCGAGCATGTACTGCAAGCGGGTTCCGTGGTCTCGCCCGAACGGCTGCGCTTTGATTTCACCCATTCGGCCATGTTGACCCAAGATGAGCTCGATGCGGTAGAGCAGTCGGTTAACGATGCCATTCTGATGGATTACCCTGTGGAGGTCGGCCACGCCACCTATAAGCAGGCGGTGGCCGAAGGCGCTATGGCGCTCTTCACCGAGAAGTACGGCGACGAGGTGCGCACCATCAAGATCGGTTGGGAGGATGAGGAGTTCAGCAAGGAGCTTTGCGGCGGCACGCATGTGCACCACACTGGCCAGATCGGCCTCTTCCACATCGTCAGCGAGGAGAGTGTGGGCGCGGGTGTCCGCCGCATCGAGGCACTGACGGGCCGCGGGGCCCAGCAGTTCGCCCAGGAGCGGCTGCGTTTGCTGGACCAAACTGCGGCGCTACTGCGCGTGCCGGCGGACCAGGTGGATCGCGCGGTGCGTAACCTCTATGCGGAGCAGCAGGCACTGCAGAAGGAAAACGCGCGCCTCAAGGCGCAGCTTGCGCTGCAAAGGACCGATCAGATTGCAGCCAGTGCAGTGCAGGTGCAGGGAATCCCCGTGGTGGCCGCGGCCGTAGACGGAGCCGAGATCCAGACGCTGCGCGATATGAGCGACATCCTGCGCGACAAGCTGGGCTCCTCCGTTATCGTGTTGGCTACCATCATCGAAGATAAGCCGCAATTCATCGTGGCGGTGACCGATGACTTGGTGAAGCGCGGATTGCACGCAGGCGAGCTTGTGAAGGCCATCGCCCGGATCGTGGGCGGTGGTGGTGGTGGCCGGCCGACGCTGGCTCAGGCAGGCGGCCGTGATCCATCCAAGCTGCCGGCAGCCCTAGCCCAGGTGCCTGATCTGGTGCGGCAATACCTTAAATAGGACTGTCATCAGCGCATAATGGCTTTATGACTCACACTTACCAGTTGACCTCACAGGATACGCTTGCCGGCATGCTGGCAAAGCTGCAGGCAGCGCCGGGCGAGCGTATCTTGTTTGTTGTGCCCGACGATTTGTCGCTAAATGATGTTAGCCTGCGCGCCTTGCGCAGGCAGGCAGCGCAGGGACAAGTTTCATTCGCCTTGGTGACCGATCGGCCGGCGCTGCGGGAGTTGGCTGCCCGTGAGGGGATCAGCACGTTTCGCGACCAGGCACGTGCTGAATCCGCGCGGTGGCGCCCCTTTCGCCGCGACCGGACTGTTTCGACGCGGCCGCCCGGTCCGGCGGAGACGGAAGCGCCCCTTCCGGCCGGCCTTTTTGACAGACAGCCGCCCAGCGGATTTCGACCGGCTGCGTTTCTGCGAGCATTCACTCGTCGCTTCAGCCCTTGGTGGGCCAGCCTGGGCCTGACGTTTTTCCTGGCCGCTCTATTCTTGAGCCTTCTGTATGCGCTGTCGCTGATCATCCCATCGGCGACCGTCACCCTGGTCCCTGTTGCTGAGCCGTTGCAAGCTACCGTGTCGCTACGCGCGGTCCAGGATGCGGTTCTGAACCTGGAGGCAGGGGTCGTGCCAGCTCAGGTGATGAGCGTCCAGGTTACAGGCGACGCAAAAACTGAGACCACAGGGCGCCGCGCCGAACCGTCCGGAACAGCCAGGGGCAGCGTCACCTTCATCAATCGGACCAGCCGGAATATCCTGGTTCCTGCCGGCACAGTCGTCTCCACAGCTACCGGAAACAACGTCCAATTCACTACCACGGCCGACCTCAGCCTGCCCCCCAATGGCCGCGCGTCATCACCGGTGGCGGCGGTTCTGCCCGGGCCCAGCGGTAATGTGCGTGCTGGGACTGTCACTCGTGTCGAAGGAGGGTTGTCGCTGTCGCTCGCAGTGGCCAATTCCAGTAGCTTCTTCGGCGGCACGACGGCCCAGGTGGGTGTGGTGACTGAAGAGGATAAAGAGCGGTTGCAGGCGCAGCTCTTTGAAGAACTGAAGAAGCAGGCGCAGGAGCGTTTGCAGGAGCGCAACAAGGGCAGCGAGATTGAGCCTGAATCCATCAGCTACCTGGCGTTGTCACCGTCCTTCACGCCCTTCATTGGCGAAGTCTCGCCGGAACTCTACCTCAGCATGAGCGTTCAGGCGGTGGGACTGGTGATCGACCAGGCTGGCGCCGACCAGGCTGCTCTGACTGCACTGCAGGCCGCCATGCCTGCGGACACGCGTTTGATTGCGAAAAGCGTGCGCACCACAAACGGCCCGGCCGTGGTAGAGGACGCGCAAACGGTGGTTTTTTCGGTGACAGCGGAAGGCACCCTGCTGCGCGGCCTGGATGTTGAAGCGGTGCGGAAAGCGATCCTGGGTCTATCCCCCGAGGCGGCCTCCCGAGTTTTGGCTCAACGTTTCCGAATTGCCGTGGAGCCGGAGATTAAGTTGGGTCCGGACTGGTTGCCGTACGTTGTGCCCGTCCGCCTGCCCGTGTTACCCTGGCGCATCCGCGTCGTGGTCGATTGGGACGCGGCCGTGCGGTTGGCGAGCTGATGAGTCGAAGGTGAAAGGTTCAAGGTTGAAGGCTGTGGGGGCGCATGGCGATCCTGGCTTCTGCTTTTGATTTGCCGATCGGGCGGCTGCTGGCCCTGGATCTTGGGCAGGCGCGCACCGGCGTTGCAGTCTGCGATGAGGCTGGACTGTTGGCTACCCCCCTAGGGGTTCTGCGGCGGCATCCAACACGTGCCCAGGACTATGCCGAAATTTTGGCTCTGGCAGTGCGTGAGCACGCGGTCGGCGTGTTGGTTGGTCTGCCGTTGAACGATCCCGGTGGGGCGCAGCACGATGCGGCCCCCCAACAGGCACGTTGGGTGCGCCGTTACGCCGGCCGCCTTTCGGCCAGCCTGCCGGTGCCGGTCGCGTTTTGGGATGAGACCCTCTCTACCCTGGATGCGCAGGCGTATCTGGCAGAAGGGACCGGTCATACGCCGCTTGACGCGGCCGCGGCCGCAGTGTTATTGGGCGACTTTCTGGAAGCGCGGAGGTCTCGCGGCGCGTAGAGGCAGGCACCACGCAACACAACGAGTAGATAAATGTTTCAACGGATCATCCACTTCTTCTTACGCCTTTTGCTTTTCCTGGTGCCGATTACAGCGCTCGGCATCTTGGCTTTCGTGGCAGTCAGTTTCGTCAAGGCCCAGTTGGAGGATGTGCCGCAGGCGACCTCCGTCGCCTTGCTGCGCTCCAAGGCCGAGCAGCCTTTGGATTTGCGTCCCGAAACCTTGGAGCGGGCGGCCTATGGATTCTATCTGCGCACGCAAGCCGACGCGCTCAAGACACCCGCCGGCCCTGACAGCACGCTCCGCTGGTTTGTCATTGAGCCGGGCGAGACTGCTCTGACTGTGAGTCAGCGCCTCGAAGACGAGGGATTCATCACAGATGGAGACCTGTTTCGAACTTATATACGCTATACGGGGGTCGACCAGCGGCTGGCGGCTGGCAATTTCGAGATCGCGCGGAACATGTCCATGCCCGAGATCGCCGAAAGCTTACAGCGCGCCCGCTATGAGGAGACGCTGGTAACCATTCCGGAGGGGTTGCGCGCCGAAGAAGTGGCGGAGTTGCTGGATGTTCAGGGGGTCATGGATGGGTCATCATTCCTGGCCCTGGTACAAGGCGGCAGCGCCGCGGTGCAAGGGCTGGGTACTTACCCTTGGCTGCCCGCGAACCTGACGACGTTGGAAGGCTATCTCTTTCCCGACACCTACCGGTTGCCGGTTCCGCCGACTGCGGCCGATCTGGTGCAGCGTATGCTGAACAATTTTGGGGACCGCGTCACGGAGGATGTGCTGGCGGATGCGACTCGGACCGGTCGCGGTCTGGAGCAGGTCATCATTATGGCGTCTATTGTGGAGCGCGAGGCGCCGCTCGCCGATGACCGGCCTCTGGTGGCCAGCGTCTATTGGAATCGCATGAGCGGAGCCTGTGCCAGCGAGACCGGCGGGTCGTATCTGCAGGCCGATCCTACGGTGCAGTATGCCGCCGGCCGGGCGGGTGAGTGGTGGTGGAAGCCGCCTTCGGTAGAGGCCTATCAGACCGTACAGTCTCCCTACAATACCTATTTGCGCCCCGGCTTGCCGCCTGCCGCCATTGCAAGCCCAGGCCTCTCGGCCATCCAGGCGGCCGCCAGTCCTGCCGAAACGCAGTATTGCTTTTTTGTAGCCTCTGGCAATGGCGCGCATGTCTTTGCCACGACGTACGCCGAGCACGAGGCGAATGTAGCCGCCTATCAGAAGTAGCCGCAATGAACACCTGGTCGGACAATGGCTTCGATCGTCGCCCTGGGTCTCGCCCTGGCTTTAGGCGGTTTCTTGCATCGCTCACCGAACCGATTAAAGCCTCGATTCTGCCCAGCTTGCTGGTTGTTCTGGTGGTGCTCCTGGCTTCGTGTAGTTCACCTGGCGATGCGGCGCGTGTTATCAAGATCGGTTTGATCGCGCCGTTTGAGGGAGTGGGCCGGCCGTTGGGGTACGCGATCCTGCCTGAGGTCCAGCAGGCCATTGTTGAGATGAACGCCTCCGGCGCGCTGGGCCGCTATCGGGTCGCGCTGGTGGCGCTCAATGATGATCTCGATCCGTTGGCCGCGGCTGTCCAGGCGCGCGCGTTGCTGCAAGATGACGCGGTGCTGGCTGTGATGGGACCCTTTGGTGGGGAGGCGGCCGCAGCCGCGGCGCCGATTTTATCCGCGGCCGGCCTCCCCGCGCTGGTCGCAGCCCCGCTGGCTGCCGCGCCAGCTGGCGTGACCTCTTTGTGTCCGCCCACAGCAGAGATCGCAAAGGCATTGGAGCTGGCGTCGACAGAGCTGGGTGCGATGGCGCCCCGCGTCTTCTTTCCCGGTGATGCCGTTCTGGCGGCCGATGAACTTGCAGCGCGCCGCGCCGGTGGGTGGCAGGGGGTCATGCTCGCCGGGCCGGACGTGCTGCGCTCTTGGTTCGTCCAACGTGCTGGGTCCGCAGCCGAGGGCACGCGCGCGGTTGCGTGTAGTCTAGCCGGATCTATTGTGCCCGCTTCTGGCGAGGCCCCAGAAGTCAGCCTGGCAGGCGCTGCTACAAGAGTCCTGCTGCAGGCGCTGTCCGCCGACATTCAGGCTCACGGCCGACCCTCGCGGCCAGGGGTGGCCGCGGCTCTGTCGCAGCAGACCATTGCGCCGGATCTGGTATGGTACCGGATGGTCGACGCAGAGTGGTCGCCTTTACTGATGCCCTGAAATAGCTTCTTACTGTCGTATTACCCGGTGCACCAGCGGCGGCGCGGTCACCGGCTCAGCGCTGAAACTATAGGCCTCCGTTAGCCGCGCCAGCGCGGCCTCCAATTGCAGCTCGGTGGCGGCGTGCACCCACAGCAGCGGTTCCCCGGCCCGTACATACCCACCGATCTTGGCATTTTCTGCCAGCACGACGCCGACCGCCGGATCGATAGGGTCCCCTTTTCGGGCGCGGCCGCCGCCCAGGTCCACCACCGTGTAGCCAACCTCGCGTGCATCCAGTCGGGTCACATAGCCTGTTTGTGAAGCCAACAGGCCGCGGATCAGCGGCGCCTGAGGCAGGCGGCTGGGCTGTTCCACTACCGCGACATCCCCCCCCTGCGCGGCCACGAACGCACAGAACTTGGTCCAGGCGCTTCCATCAGCCAGGGTGGTCGCCGCCTCCGTGCGCGCGGCCTCCGGTGTCGGCGCGATCCCCGCGATCAGCAACATCTCGCCCGCCACATCGATGCAGTGCGCCTGGAAGTCTGCCGGCCCCTGCCCGTGGAGTGTCGCGATCGCTTCAACTACTTCCAGCGCGTTGCCGGCCGAGAGCCCCAGCGGCTGGCTCATGTCGCCGATGAGCGCGGTCATCTTCCGACCCAGCCGTGCGCCGATCTGCACCATGAGCTCGGCCAGTTCAACCGCCTGCGGGACCGACTCCATGAATGCGCCATGGCCCACCTTGACATCCAGAACGATGGCGTCGGCGCCTGCCGCGATCTTTTTTGACATAATGGAGCTGGCGATGAGCGGCAGGGAGTTGACGGTCGCAGTGACGTCACGCAGCGCGTATAGTTTGCCGTCGGCCGGCGCTAACTCTTGCGTCTGCCCGGCCACCACCACGCCGACCTCGCGCAGTTGGCGTTTGAACTGCTCGATGGTCAGGCTGGTGCTGAAGCCGGAGATCGACTCCAGTTTGTCGATGGTGCCGCCGGAGAAGGAGAGCCCGCGGCCCGACATCTTGCCCACCGGTACGCCACGCGCCGCGACCATCGGCCCGATGACCAGCGTCGTCTTGTCCCCTACGCCACCGGACGAGTGCTTGTCTACGATGAAGGGGTGCACGTCGTGGAGGTCCAACGTGGCGCCCGAAAACGCCATCGCCTCGGTGAGCGAGGCGGTCTCGGCGGCTGACATCCCGCGGAAGAACACCGCCATGCACCACGCAGCGGCTTGATAGTCTGGGACGTCGCCGGCGACGTAGCCCTGGATGAAGGAGTTGATTTCCTCGCGAGACAGCTCGCCGCCATCCCGCTTCTTCGTGATGATATCGACAGTTCTCATGGGCGCCTCGTGTGTGAGAGGTTTTGGTTGGCTCGATCATATGCTGCTTTGCAGTATAGCACAACTATGGGGCATCAGGCTACTCTCGTTAAGTATAGGTCGTCCAATAACAGCAGTTCCAAATGTAACCGGGCGTGATATGAGGTAGAATGAGAGCATCGTATT
>CAZELR010000007.1:0-106437 GCA_964513075.1 uncultured Anaerolineales bacterium | reverse complement strand
TCGATGCGAGCCTGGACCGCTGGGAAGATCCAACACCGCCCAGCAAGCCAAAGCCAAAGAGTGATAGTGAGATAGTGAGATAGCACCATCGCACCATCGCACTACCGCACTACCGCACCATCCCCCTGTGATCTGTCCCGCCTGACTAACCCCTGCACTTTCTGTTGATTGGGTTATTTGTCCCACACTGTCAGTTTCTCTTCTACGAACCTTAAAGATTCTTGATTTCTCGATTTTCCCTATTGACATTTCGCGCGGATCGTGTATTATATAAAATAATACTCATGGTATTATTTTAGCATCATGATTCAATATTGAACTCAAAATACAAGTTAATCTTAGCATACAGCTCTGTTCGAGTGCGTACGCTTCTGAAGGGTTCTCGAATGACCACAGGCATCTATGCAAACCATCGCGAAAACCAGAGAGAGTGGATTCTTGAGGTTGCCAAGAACCTGTTTACCCAAAAGGGCATCGAAAGCGTCACCATCGCCGACATCGCCGAAGCAGCACGACTGACTCGGGCCACGCTCTACCGGTATTTCTCCAGCAAAGAGCAGATGGCGCAGGAGATTTTCAAGGTCGTCACCAGGAGCTGGAAAGAGCGCAACGAGCGTGACGTGTGGAGTCTTGCGGGCAACGGTTACGCACACATCGAAAGGTTCGTGATCTCCCACTTTGATTACCTATTCCAGAATACCCACGAAGCCCGTTTTGTGGCCGAGTTCAATTACCTGTATGCCAAATCATGGGCTGTTGAAGTGATGACCCAACTGCTTGCCGAAAACCTGGAAGAGGAACGGCAGCGGCTCCTTGCATGCATTCGGCAGGGCCAGGAGGATGGGTCGCTGCGCCCAGACATCGACCCTGACCTACTCCTGGCAGCCATCTTCAACTTCAATTCCGGCATGTTGAGCCGCCTCGGAGAGATGGGGGACAAGGTCGAAGGGGAATATGGCCTGAGTCTGCAGGCTATTTTCTCGCAAGTCTGCCGCGTCTTCCTCGATGGCCTGAAGGTCCATCCGGGTCACAAGGAGGGTTAACCGATGCGGAGCTGAGGCTGAACTTATGGCAGTCAACATTTGTTCTGTGATGGTTTCCCAATAACTTACGAAGGAGAATCCCATGTCGTCTAAGAAGTTCTATCTGGTCTTTGCCCTCGTGCTCGCCGGCGCAGTCCTGCTTGCAGCCTGCGGTACGCCGACCGCTGCTCCCCAGGCAGCCCCCACCCAGGCGCCCGCGGCGCCTCAGGCCGCTGAGGCGGCGCCTACGCAAGCCGCTCCTGCCCAAGCGGTCGCGACCGAAGCACCCGCTCAGGTTGCCCCGGCCGGCAACGCCGATGCCGTCCTGATCCTGGGCGAGCAGACGATGCCCACCTTTACGCGGAACTTCAACCCGTTCAGCACCAACAGCCCCTTGCCTGGCACGCTCAACCTGATCCACGAACCGTTGATGATCTACAACACCGTCAAGGGCGAGCTTGTACCCTGGCTGGCGACCGACACCAAGTGGAGCGAGGACCTGAAGACCCTGACGTTCACCGTTCGTGACGGCGTCAAGTGGTCCGATGGCCAGCCCTTCACCGCCAACGACGTCGCCTTCACCTTCAATCTGCTCAAGACCCAGCCGGGCGTCAACAGCGCCGCCCTCTCCGCGCTGGTCGGCGACAAGGCTTATATCGATACCATTACCGCCCCGGACGCCAAGACCGTCCAGTTCACCTTCAAGACCGTCTACACGCCTGGCCTGTACGAGCTGATCAGCCAGAACATCGTGCCGGAGCACACCTGGAAAGACGTGACTGATGTGGTCGCGTTCACGAACGACAACCCGGTCGGCACCGGGCCCTTCACCCAGTTGGTAAACTTCGGGGCCCAGGCCTACGAGATCGACAAGAATCCGAACTACTGGCAGCCCGGCAAGCCCGCCTTCAAGGGGATCGTGTGGAAGGCGTTCGCGGATGCCAATGCTGCTTCGCTGGCAATGGCGAACGGCGACATCGACTGGTCGAACTACGCGGTGCAAGACCCGGCCCAGAATTTCGTAGGCAAGGACCCCGTAGACCCGGCGAATCGGTACTTCATCTACGAAGAAGGGCCGAACATGGCGATCCTGGCGATGAACATCGGCCGGAAGCCGTTCGATGACCCGAATGTCCGCAAGGCGATCAGCATGGCCATCAACCGCGAGCAGGTTGTCATGATCGGCGAAGGCGGGGTGGTGGCTGCCGCGGATATCACGGGCCTGACCAACAACTACGCGGCCTGGAAGGTCAGCGATGTGGCGTCGCTCGGTGACTGGGCCACCTACAACGTGGACAAGGCCAACGAGCTCCTGGACGCGGCCGGCCTCAAGAAGGGCGCGGATGGCATTCGCGTCACTGCGGACGGCAAGCCGATGAAATACACCGTGATGGTGCTGCCCGCGCCGAACTGGCTTGCGGACCTCCAGATCGCGGCCGAAAACCTCAAGGAAGTCGGCGTCGAGATCGTGGTGCAGCCGAACCCCAACTTCCCGGAATGGCTGATGGCCCAGAAGCTGGGCACCTACGATATGCACTTCAGCATCATCGACGGCGCCGCTACGCCCTACCGCTTCTTCCGCTTGACGATGTCCTCCGATCTGCTGACCCCTGAAGGTGTGCCGGCCGAGGGCAACTACACCCGCTATGCGGGCGGCAAGGCAGACGAGCTGCTCAAGCAGTTTGCGTCCTCGACTGATCTGGAGCAGCAGAAGCAGGTTGCCCTCGAGCTGCAGAAGATCTTCGCCGAGGAAGTCGCAGCCGTGCCGTTCGTCCCCTTGGGCGGCATGGGCCTGGTGAACACGACCCGTTTCACCGGTTTCCCGACTGCGGATAACTACTACGCGTCTGCGCAGCCCAACCCGACCTTCTTTGCCGACTGGCTGATCGTGTTGAATCAACTCACGGCCAAGTAACCAGTCGTCGCCAGGGGCCGTCCGATAGTTCGGACGGCCCCGTTTCTAGGGGGTGAGACCATGCGCTATATCCTGCGCCGCTTAGGCTTCTACCTGGTTGCTTTCTTTGTCTCACTGACCATCAACTTCTTTCTGCCGCGTCTCATTCCTGGCGACCCCGCAACTGCGATCGTGGGCAAGGCTGGCGTTTCACTGACTCCCGAGCAGCTTAACGCCGTCCGCACGGCACTGGGGTTGAGCGACGCGCCACTGTTCCAGCAGTACCTGGCCTATCTCGGGCAGTTGGCGCGCGGGGATCTTGGCCTCTCCTATTCGCATTTTCCGGCTTCCGTGATCTCGGTGATCAGCTCCGGGCTGGGCTGGACCCTCCTGCTCACCATGACCGGCCTCATCATCAGTTTTGTGCTGGGTCACCTGCTGGGCATCTTCAGCGCCTGGCGGCGGGGGAGCTTCTTCTCGAAGTCGCTGCCGCCCGCGATGATCCTGATCGGCGCGTTTCCGGCCTTCTTCCTGGCGATCAGCGCGGTCTATTACCTGGGCTACCAACTCAAATGGTTCCCGACCTCCCACGCTTATGCCGACCTGATGCAGCCGGGGTTCAACCCGTCCTTCCTGCTGAGCGTCGGCTACCACATGGCGCTGCCGGTCCTGGTCATCGTCATCACCAGCCTGGGCGGCTGGGCCCTGAGCATGCGGAACGTGATGGTTTCGGTGCTGGGTGAGGACTACATCACCCTGGCCGAAGCCAAGGGGCTTTCCACGAACCGGGTGATGTTCATGTACGCTGCCCGCAACGCGCTGCTGCCCAGCGTCACAGCCTTTGGCATCGTCCTCGGCGTCTCCATCAGCGGGCAGCTCCTGATCGAGCAGGTCTTCTCCTATCCCGGGCTGGGCTTCTTGCTGGTCAGGGCGGTCAGGAACACGGACTATCCTTTGATGCAGGGCTTGTTCCTGCTAATCACCTCGTTTGTCCTGATCGTGAATTTCCTGGTCGATATCCTGTATACCCGCCTGGATCCCCGGGTGCGGGCCGAGTAGAGAGGTTGGTTATGACAACCCAAAAACAAACCACTGCTTCGAAACCCAAAAAACGCGGCGGACTGCTGCGCACCTTGCTCGGCAATCGCATGGCCGTATTCGGGCTCACATTGGTGCTGTTCTTCGTGTTCGTGGCCGTTCTGGCGCCCGTGATTGCGCCGGGCGACCCGGGCAAGTTCGTAGGCAAGCCCAACCTGCCGCCTTCGGAACAGTTCCTGTTGGGCACCAATCACCTCGGCAAGGACGTATTCAAGCAGACGGTGTGGGGTGCGCGGAACTCGCTGCTCGTCGGTTTCGGCACCGCGCTGCTGTCCACGCTGGTGGCCATTGCGGTGGGAATGATCGCCGGGTATCTCCGCGGGACCACGGACGACGTGCTGACGCTGATCATGAACCTGTTCCTGGTGATCCCGGGCCTCCCGCTGCTCATCGTGCTTTCGGGGTATCTGAAACCCGGGACAACAACCGTTATCTTCGTGCTGACGCTGACCGGCTGGGCTTTTGCCGCCCGCATCGTGCGCTCGCAAACCCTGATGCTGCGCGAGAAGGATTTCGTTGCTGCCGCGAAGGTCAGCGGTGAGAACGGGTTCCGGATTATCTTCCACGAGATCTTGCCGAATATGACTTCCATCATCGTGGGCATCACGATCAGCGGGGTGTCGTACGGGATCGGTGCAGCGACGGCCCTGAGCTTTCTCGGCCTGACCGACATCAGCGAAGTGACCTGGGGCACCAATCTCTACTGGGCCCAGGTGGGCAACGCCCTGCTTTCCGGCGCCTGGTGGACGTTCATCCCGTCAGGGCTTGCGGTCGCCCTGGTCATCTTTGGCCTCTCGCTCCTCAACTACGCCGTCGATACGATCACCAACCCCCGTCTGCGGGCCGAAAAGGATCTGAACGATGTTGTCAAGAAGCAACCTCAGCAAGGTGTCCGAGCCACTCCCGTCCTCCGGCGCGCCCACTGAGCGCGGCGGCGAGCGCGGCGGCGAGCGCGGCTCGGAGCCATTGCTCGAAATCCGCGACCTGTACGTGGAGTATCTCACCCCGCGCGGGCCGGTGGGGGCGGTGGACGGGGTCTCTTTCGCGATCGCGCCGGGCGAGGTATTCGGCCTGGCCGGCGAGTCGGGCTGCGGCAAGTCAACCATCGCACATTCCATCCTGCGCATCCTGCGCCCGCCCGCGGTGATTACCGGCGGCGAGATATTGTTTAAAGGGGCCGATGTGCTGGAGATGGACTCGGACGCGCTCGAGTCATTCCGCTGGAAGGATATCTCGATGGTGTTCCAGAGCGCCCTGAACTCGCTCAACCCGGTCACGCGCGTCAAAGACCAAATTGCCGACGTACTGGTGCGCCACGAAAAGCTGTCGAAGCAGGCTGCCTATGACCGGGCAGCAGAGCTACTCCAAACAGTCGGGATCGAACGCAGCCGGCTGGACGCGTACCCGCATGAGTTGTCCGGCGGGATGCGCCAGCGGGTGGTGATCGCGATTGCCCTGGCGCTCCAGCCGCCGATGATGATCATGGACGAGCCCACCACAGCGCTGGATGTCGTCGTCCAAAAGGACATCCTGCAGCAGATCGAGCAGCTCCGGCAGAAAATGGGCTTCTCCATCCTGTTCATCACGCACGACCTGTCGTTGATGGTCGAGTTCTCGAACCGCATTGGCGTCATGTACGCCGGCAAGCTGGTGGAGCTCGCCGCCGCGAAGGACATCTTCAACAACCCACTGCACCCGTACACGGGAGGGCTGCTCGGGTCCTTCCCCTCGCTCACAGGCGAGAAAACCAAGCTGACCGGCATCCCCGGCGCGCCGCCCGACCTGGCTGCGCCGCCTGCCGGCTGCCGGTTCCACCCGCGCTGTCCGCTGGCCCTGGCGCAGTGCCGTGAGGCCTTGCCGCCCCTGCGCGAACTCCGCCCCGGGCATTGGGCAGCCTGCCACCTGGCGGCCATCCAGCCGACCGAAGGAGCAACCGCATGATCCCGAACACGCCAAGCAGGACCGTGCTAGATGTGCGCGGGCTGACCAAGCACTTTCCGATGGGTGGCATGCTGCGCCGCCAACACGTGCATGCCCTGAACGGAGCTTCCTTTACGGTGGACCAGGGGCAGGTGGTGGCGCTGGTGGGCGAATCGGGCTCCGGCAAGTCGACCACAGCCCGGCTGATCGCCCGGCTGATGCCCCCGACCGCAGGGGAGATCCACTTCGACGGCCAGGATGTCCTGAAGACCGAGCCCCACAAGGCCTCGTTGAGCTATCGCCGCCAGGTGCAGATGATCTTCCAGGACCCGTTCGGCTCGCTGAACCCGGTGCACACCATCGGGCACCACCTGGAGCGCCCGCTGCAGATCCACAGCTTCGCAGGCCGCGGACATGAGCAGGCCCTCGAGCTGTTGGACACGGTGGGCCTCGCCCCGGCTGCGGAGTTTTACAACCGTTACCCCTACGAGCTGTCCGGCGGGCAGCGGCAGCGCGTCGCGATCGCCCGTGCGCTGGCGGTCAACCCGCGCCTGATCCTGGCGGACGAGCCGATCTCTATGCTGGATGTTTCGATCCGCATGGGCGTGCTCAACCTGATGGAACGGCTGAAAGCCGAGCGCGGGATCGGCTTCCTCTATATCACGCACGACCTGGCCAGCGCCCGCTACATCGGCGACCGGACAATCGTGATGTATGCCGGGTACATGGTGGAGAGCGCGGAAAGCACCGAGCTGATGCAGGCGCCGGCCCACCCGTACACGCAACTGCTGATGGCAGCCGTGCCGAACCCGCACGCCGGCCTGTCAACGCGCACCGTCCAGGCGCGCGGGGAAGTGCCATCGCTGATCGACCCGCCCCCAGGCTGCCCGTTTGCACCGCGCTGCCCGAAGGTGATGGATATCTGCCGTCAGGCGATGCCGGCCAGTAAAGAAGTCGCGCCCCATCACTGGGTGCGCTGTCATTTGTATGGAAGTCCCAAGCACTAGGAACGCAACATGCTAAACAGTTTCCTGCCCGGCCGCCGGTGGCTAGACACCAACGGCAATCCCATCCAGGCTCACGGCGGCTCCATGTTGTTTCACGAAGGCCGGTTCTACTGGTATGGTGAGAACAAAGAAAACACCTATGTTGAGACCGGACTCTGGCACTCCGGCGTCAGATGCTATTCTTCCGCCGACCTGTACAACTGGCAAGACGAAGGCGTGATCCTGGCCGCTGTCGAAGATGACCGGCGCAGTCCGCTGCACCCGGCGCGCATCATGGATCGCCCGCACATTCTTTATCACAAAGGCGACCGCCGGTTCGTCATGTGGATGAAATTCGCCGGGACTGACGAGAACCCAGGGGATTGGAGCGTCCAGTACATGGGGATCGCCGTATCGGACAAGATCACCGATCCGTTTCGGTTGGTGCACACGGTCAAACCGTTGGGAATGAACACCGGTGATTTTGACCTGTACGCAGACCCGACGGACGGCAAAGGCTACATCATCTTCGGGCGGGTGCACAGCGAAGTCGTGATCGCGGACCTGACGGAAGACTACCTGAACGTAAACGGTTACTATTCTACCCACTTCCCGCGCTCCGGCCCTCCGCTGGCACGCGAAGCCCCGGCCATGTTCACGCGCAACAGCCACTTCTACCTGATGACGTCCGGCACAACCTATTACCTGCCCAATCCCAGCGAAGTGGCGACCGCGCAGCTTATCCACGGGCCATGGTCGGAACTCGGCGACGCCTGCGACGGGGATGCCGAGAGGAACAGCTTCAACGGCCAGTTCAGCTCCGTGTTCCGGCATCCCTCGAAGAAAGATCTGTATATCGCACTGGGCGACCGCTGGATGGATGGCGTGCCCGCAGTGCCAGGCCCGCAGTGGAACACGGCCCTATCCACCTACACTTGGCTCCCGATTCGCTTCGACGGGGACCGGCCGTTTGTCGAATGGCGGGACGAGTGGCGCGTCGAGGAGTACGAGGACGAGACCGAAGCGCATCCCTGGTGGGCTAAGTAGCGGCGGGCATGCGCCGTTCCGGCCCTGCACGCAATTGAAATAAGAGGAAAAACACATGTTCCCACCCAGGCTCGAAGTAGTTGTATCCAAAGTGCAGATCGAACATCTGCGTGAGACGCTGGGCATCGGCGCGGACCGGCCGCGTCTCTCCTGGCAGGTAACGACGGAACGCAAGAACTGGCAGCAGGCAGCTTACGAGATCGAATGCTGCGGCGTCGACAGTGAGCTGCCCGGCCGGACCGGGCGCGTAGAATCGGGCGCATCGGTCCTGGTGGCGTGGCCGTTCGAGCCGCTGCGATCCCGCGCGCAGGTGGCCCTGCGGGTGCGCGTCTGGGGGACGGACGGCGGCGAGTCGCAATGGAGCGAACCTGTCCTTGCGGAAACGGGCTTGCTCGAGCCAGCCGACTGGAGCGCACGCTTCGTCTCTCCCGCCTGGGATGAGGATACGACGCAGTCGAACCCGGCCCCCTACCTGCGCCGCGAGTTCGAGGTGCACCCGGGCGTAAAGACAGCCAGGCTGTATATCACAGCGCTCGGCCTTTACGAGGCGCAGATCAACGGATCCGTGGTCGGCGACCAGGTGCTGGCGCCCGGCTGGACAGCCTATGACCGGCGTCTGCGCACGCAAACCTTCGACGTGACGGGGATGCTCAAGACGGGCCGGAATGCCATCGGCGCCCTTCTCGGCGACGGCTGGTTCCGGGGGCGCATCGGGTTCGAAGGCGGCAGGCGCAATATCTGGGGCACACACCTGGCGCTCCTGGCGCAGCTCGAGATCCAGTACGACGATGGCTCCAGCGAGCGCATCGTCACGGACGAGAGCTGGCGCGCGGCCACCGGCCCGCTCCTGATGAACAGCATCTACGACGGCGAAACCTACGACGCCCGGCTGGAGCGGCCGGGATGGTCGTGCGCCAGCAAAGCCGGCGAGCCCGGCTGCGATGAAACCGGGTGGCGCGGGGTCCGGGAACTCGCGCGGGATCTGAACACGCTGGTGGCGCCGGTCGGCCCGCCCGTGCGCCGGACAGCGCGCATCCTGCCCGTGTCCATTTCTCGGTCCCCTTCAGGCCGGACGCTGCTCGATTTCGGCCAGAACCTGGTCGGCAAGCTGGCGATCTCGGTGCAGGGCCCTGCCGGGCAAACCGTGACCCTGCGCCACGGGGAGGTATTGGAGAACGGCGAGCTGTGCACGCGGCCGCTCCGCCTGGCCGAAGCGACGGACCGCTACACCCTGGCCGGGAACGGCGTGGAGTGCTGGGAGCCGCGCTTCACGTTCCACGGCTTCCGCTACGCCGAGGTCGAGGGATGGCCCGGCGAGCTCCGTCCCGCAAACATCTGCGCGGTCGCGCTGCACTCGGACATGGAGCGCACCGGCTGGTTCGAGTGCTCCGATCCGCTGCTCAACCGCCTGCACGAGAATGTGGTCTGGGGGATGCGCGGCAATTTCGTGGACGTTCCGACCGACTGTCCCCAGCGCGACGAACGCCTGGGCTGGACCGGCGACTTACAGATATTTTCCCCCACCGCCAGCTACCTCTACGATGCAAGCGGCTTCCTGCAATCGTGGCTTACCGACCTGGCGATCGAACAAAACAAAACCGGCGGCATTGTTCCCCAAGTCGTTCCAAACGCCTTAGGTGAGGCCATGGGCGCAGCCGCGTGGGCAGACGCTGCAACGGTTGTCCCCTGGGTGTGTTATCAACGCTTCGGGGATGCCGGCATCCTGGCGGATCAGTTCGAAAGCATGCATACCTGGGTGGACTATATCGCAGCGGTTGCCGGCGAAAAGCGCCTGTGGCTCACCGGATTCCAGTTCGGCGATTGGCTCGACCCGACGGCGCCGCCAGACAAACCGTGGCAGGCACGCACGGATAAGCGAATCGTTGCCAGCGCCTATTTCGCGCGCTCGGCAGAGATCGTCGGGCAGGCTGCGGCAGTGCTCGGTCGCGACGCGGAAAAAGAGCGCTACCTGGCCCTTGCTGCCGAAGGACGCGAGGCGTTTGCCCGGGAATATGTGACGCCGGCCGGCCGCATGATCGGCGACGCAGAAACGGCGTATGCCCTGGCGCTGGAGTTCGATCTGCTGCCCACGGCCGAGCAGCGCCGGCGGGCCGGCGAGCGGCTGGCCGAGCTCGTCATGGAGGGCGGCTATCACATTCGCACCGGATTCGTGGGCACGCCCCTGATCTGCGACGCCCTGTGCCACACGGGCCACACTGCGGCCGCGTATCGCCTGCTGATGCAACAGGAATGCCCTTCGTGGCTCTACCCCGTCACGATGGGCGCGACCACGATTTGGGAGCGCTGGGACAGCCTGCTGCCGGATGGCTCCGTCAACCCCGGCGAAATGACCTCCTTCAACCACTATGCGCTCGGCGCGGTGGCGGACTGGATGCAGCGGACCATCGGCGGCCTGGCGCCGGCCGAGCCCGGCTATCGCCGGCTGGAGATTTGTCCGCACCCCGGCGGCGGGCTGACCCATGCCCGGACAAGCCACCTGACCCCCTACGGCCTCGCCGCATGCGAGTGGAGAGTTGAAGAGGGCCAGTTGGAGTTGGATGTTGTCGTGCCGCCCAATACGACCGCGCGAGTCACGCTGCCCGCCGGCAGCGCTGCGACCGGCGCCGGTCCGATCGAGGTCGGCTCAGGCTCGTGGCACTGGTCCGTTGTCTACCAGGACCCAGACGCTCGCGCGGGCTGCACGCTCGACGACATGGTCGGGGAGATCCTGGCCGACAAAGCGGCGCGGGGAGCCGTTATGAGGGTGCTGAAGCAGATGGAGGTCCCGGGGTTCCTCTTTGCAATCCTGGAGAACGAGAAAGGCTTGCCGCTCCGCCAGGTCCTCGGCATGTTCCCCGATTCCGGCAAACTGCAAGAAGCAATCGCCGAAGCGCTGGCGAATTTGGGAAACTGAAGCGATCGCTCGCATCAATCTGGACGGAGGAAGTCATATGATAACATGGTCTGAAGGCAACGTTGCCGCCAACGGCATCAGTATCCACTATCACCGCACCGGCGGCGACAAGCCACCGATGCTGCTGTTGCACGGCATCACCGATAACGGCCTGTGCTGGACACGCGTCGCGCTCGACTTACAGGATCGCTACGATATCATCATGACTGATGCACGCGGCCACGGCGCCTCGGACGGCATCACCACCGGTTTTTCCGTGCCCATCCTGGCCGCGGATGCGGCCGGGGTGATCCGCGGGTTGGATCTCGAAAGGCCGGTTGTCTTTGGGCACTCGATGGGCGCGATCACGGCGGCAGCGCTGGCGGCGAACTACCCGGAACTCGTCAAGACCGTCGTACTGGAGGATCCGCCGCTGAGGGACGCCACAACGCCACCGCCAGCCGAGTTCATCCACGCGCTGCGCAAGGAATTTGGGACGTACAAAGAACTGTCGCCCAAAGAACGCATGGCTCGGAGTGCTGCAATGAATCCGGGCTGGCACGCGTTGGAAGTCGAACCGACTGCGCAGGCCAAAGCGCAAGTAGACCCGGGGCTGCTAAACCAGGTGGGCTCCTTTGACAAGCACCCCTGGCGCGAAACGCTCAGCCGCATCCGGTGCTCCGGCCTACTGATCACGGGAGACCCTGCCCACCAGGCAATCGTCACGCCGAAGATTGCCAGGGAGGCCACCGAACTCTGGAAGGGCGGCGAAGTCGTGCAGATCGCGGGCGCGGGCCACTGCATTCACCGCGACCGGTACGAGGAAACCATGACCGCGATCAACGCGTTCCTCGAACGGCAGGGCGTCTGATGATACCAAAGACAATCCAGCTCTATGCAAACCGCCCGGACGTGACCCTGACCACCTATGTGCTGGCCGATTCGCCCGAGCTGCTGAACGGGAAGGTGCGGCCCGCAGTCCTGGTGTGTCCCGGCGGCGCTTATCTGAACTGTTCGGACAGGGAAGCCGAGCCCGTCGCGCTGCGCTTTGCAGCGATGGGATACCACGCGTTCGTGCTCCGCTATTCCACCTACGGCAACGGCGCGAGGATCGTCGTGTCTGGCGGCGACCTGCCGGTCAACCCGAACTCCGTGCACCCCGCGCCCATGCGTGACATCGGCAAGGCGTTCCTGACCATCCGCGCCCATGCCGCCGAATGGCTGGTGGACACGGACAAGATCGCGATCTGCGGCTTCTCCGCGGGCGCGCACAACTGCGCGATGTACTCCGTATACTGGCAGGACCCGGTGATCTGGGAGTTCTTCGGCGAGAAGCCGGAGGCGTTCAAGCCCGCGGCCGCGATCCTGGGCTACGGCATCAGCGATTATCGCCTGATGTTTGGAGAGATAACCGATCCGTTCGCCCAGATCTTGTCGGACGCGGCCAGCATTGCCCTGATGGGAACAACCTCGCCTTCGCCGGAGCTGCTCGACGTCGTCAGCCCCGTGTTGCACGTGTCAAAGAACACGCCGCCCACCTTCCTCTGGGCGACCGCGGCGGACGAGCTGGTGCCGGTGGAAAACACCACCCGGATGGCAACGTCGTTAGCCCATGCCCGCGTGCCCTTCGAGGTTCATGTGTTCGAAGAGGGGTCGCACGGCCTCAGCCTGGCCGACCAGTCCACGGCGGACGCTTTGATGCACATCGATGTGGACGCGGCGCAGTGGGCCGGCCTGGTCGAAGTCTGGCTCAAAAAGCGTTTCGCGCTGCCACTCCCACCCAAGCCGGCCTGGCTTGAGGCAATGGAAGCTAACACGACTAAGGAGATCATCAAGTGACGGATTTCATCTTCCCGAAGGACTTCCTGTGGGGCGCGGCCACAGCCGCCCACCAGGTCGAAGGCAACAACGTCAACACCGACCTCTGGATCCTGGAGCATCTGCCCCACACGATCTTTGCTGAGCCGTCCGGCGATGCCTGCGACCATTATCATCGCTACCGCGAGGATATCGCTCTGCTGGCCTCGCTCGGCCTCAAGGCCTATCGGTTCTCCGTCGAATGGGCGCGCATCGAGCCGGAGGAAGGCGAGTTTTCCTATGCCGAGCTCGAGCACTACCGCCGCATGCTGGCAACCTGCCACGAGCACGGCATCACGCCGGTCGTGACGTTCCATCACTTCACCTCGCCGCGCTGGCTGATCCGTGCCGGCGGCTGGCTGGACGAGAAGACGCCGGACCGGTTCGCCCGCTACTGCGAGCGCGTGACGAAACACCTGGGCGATCTGATCGGCGCTGCCTGCACGCTCAACGAAGCGAACATCGCGCGAGTGCTGGCCGCGCACCTGCAGTTCGACCTGCAGGGCGGGCCGTGGTGGGGCGAAGCAGCGCAGGCTTTCGGCGTACTGCCCAGCGGGCTGGGCCTGTACCAATTCGGCGCCGACGCACGCGCACGCGATACGATCCTGGCTGCGCACCGTCGGGGCTATGAGGCGATCAAGGCTTCAGGCCCCGGCTTCCCCGTCGGGCTGACGCTCGCCATGCTGGATATCCAGGCAGGTCCGGGCGGCGAGCGTCGCGCGGCGGAGTATCAGCAGGATCTGAACGACTGCTATCTCGAGCAGTTGCGCGGGGATGATTTCGTGGGCGTGCAGACGTATTCCCGCATGATCGTCGGCCCGGACGGCCTGCTTCCGCCCGGTGAAGACGCAGAGAAGAACCAGATGGGCGAGGAGTTCTATCCCGAGGCCATCGGCGGGACGATTCGCCATGCGGCCAAGGTAGCGGGCGTGCCCGTCATCGTAACGGAAAACGGCATGGCAACCACCGATGACTCGCGCCGCCTGGAATATCTCCAGCGCGCGCTGAAATGCGTCGTGAGCTGCCTGGAGGACGGTATCGAGGTCCGCGGCTATTTCTGCTGGTCCGCATTCGACAACTACGAATGGGTGAGCGGCTACGGCCCCAAGTTCGGCATCGTTGCCGTGGACCGGGAGACGCAGCAGCGGTCCGCCAAGCCGAGCGGCAAGTGGTTGGGATCGGTAGCTCGCGCCAACCGCCTGTCGCTGGGCTGAATGGAGCTCCTATGGTTGACTTGAAGGCAAAACCTTTCTACCTTGCCGATGAGGACATCGCCTGGGTGCAGTCTACGCTGACCGGGATGACCGATGAAGAGAAGATCGGGCAGCTGTTCTGCCTGATTGCTTATACGAGCGACGAAGGTTATCTCAAACACCTGGCGCTGAACGTGAAGCCGGGCGGCCTGATGTGCCGGGCAATGCCGGCCCAGGAAGTTATCGGTACGGTGCGGGTGCTCCAGGAAAGCTCGAGCATCCCCATGCTCATCTCGGCCAATTTCGAAAAGGGTGGTGACGGGATCGCCATCGAGGGCACCAGCCTGGGGTCGCCGATGCAGGTGGCTGCGACGGATAACGACGAAACGGCCTATCGGCTCGGCGTGGTGTGCGGGCGTGAAGGCGCCGCGGTCGGCGCCAACTGGGCCTTTGCGCCCATCATCGACATCGACTTCAATTTTCGCAATCCGATCACCAACACCCGGACCTTCGGCTCCGATCCCGACCGCGTCCGGCGCATGGGCGTCCAATACGTGCGCGGCGTTCAGGCACAGGGCGTTGCAGCCGCGATCAAGCATTTCCCCGGCGACGGTGTCGACGAGCGCGACCAGCACCTGGTGACCAGCGTCAACAGCCTGTCGTGCGCCGAGTGGGATGCCACCTTCGGCTCGGTCTACCGGGCCTGCATCGACGCCGGCGCGCTGACCGTCATGGCCGGCCACATCATGCAGCCCGCCTATTCGCGAAAACTGAACCCCGGCATGGCGGACAAGGACATCCTGCCTGCGTCACTCTCCTACGAGCTGATCACCGGGCTGCTCAGAAAACAACTGGGCTTCAACGGGCTGGTCGTGACGGATGCGACCGCAATGGCGGGCATGGCGATCCCCATGCCGCGCAGCCAGGCCGTCCCACAGGCGATCGCGGCGGGTTGCGACATGTTCCTGTTCACCCGCAACCTGGAAGAGGACTTCGCAACCATGAAGCAGGGGATCGCCGACGGCGTCATCACGCCCGAACGCCTCAATGATGCGCTGACCAGGATTCTGGGGCTAAAAGCCAGCCTGCAACTGCACAAAAAGCAGGCTGCAGGCGCGCTGGTTCCATCCCTTGACCGTGCATTGGAGACCCTCGGCTGCGCGGAACATCAAGCCTGGGCAGCAGAGTGCGCGGATGATTCGGTGACCCTGGTGAAAAACAACGAGGCTATCCTGCCGATTTCACCCGCCAAGCACAAGCGCGTACTTCTCTATGATATTCAGAGCAGCGAAGGCTTCTTTGATTCCGGCAAGGCGCCGATCCAGGAGGTTTTCACCGGCCTGCTGGCGCAGGAAGGTTTCGAGATCGAGCGTTTCGATCCCAGCCGCGGGATGGAAGGGTTGATGCAGCCCTCCACAGCGGTCACCGGAAGATACGACCTGATCATCTATCTGGCGAAGCTGGCGACGAAGAGCAATCAGACCGTGGTGCGGATCGAGTGGTCGATGCCGATGGGCGCCAACGTGCCCATCTACATGACCTCCGTGCCGACCATCTTCATCTCGGTCGAAAACCCCTATCACCTGATCGACGCGCCGCGCGTGCAGACTTACATCAACACGTATAACGCCAGTGAAACGACGCTGGTGGCCCTGGTTGACAAACTGGTTGGGCGTTCGCCCTTCAAGGGAGTCAGCCCGGTGGACGCGTTCTGCGGGATGTGGGACACGAGGCTGTAAGGCTGATCGATAAGGAGCGCTGGAATCGAGCCTTCAGGCGGTCTGACCGGCTGAAGCCTCGATTCCAGAATGTGAGGTTTGTCAGACTAATCATTCCTGCAGCGCGGCGACCTCGGCCAGCCATGCGGCCGCGCTGGCATCCGACGGCATCCGCCAATCGCCACGCGGGGACAGCGCCACCGAACCAACCTTGGGACCATCAGGCATCGCCGAGCGCTTGAACTGCTGGCTGAAGAAACGCCGGTAGAACACCCCCAACCACTTCAGGATGACGTTTGGCGCAAACTCCCCGGCGAAAGCCTGGCATGCCAGGGCAAACACCTTGCGCGGGGGGCACGCGTAGCGCACTGCGTGGTAGAGGAAGAAGTCGTGCAGCTCGTAAGGGCCGATGGTGTCTTCGGTCTTCTGCTCAAGCGCGCCGCCCTGCCCCAACGGCAACAGCTCGGGACTGATGGGAGTCGCGCAGATGTCGCGCAGCACTGCAGCCGCCTCGCCGGTGAACTCGACATCGGCCGCCCAGGACACCAGGTAGCGCACCAGCGTCTTGGGCACACCCGCGTTAACGTCGTACATCGACATATGATCGCCGTTGAAAGTGGCCCACCCTAACGCGAGCTCCGAAAGATCGCCGGTGCCCACGACGAAGCCCCCCACCTGGTTCGCCACATCCATCAGGATCTGCGTGCGCTCGCGGGCCTGCGCATTCTCGTAGGTTATGTCATGCAAGTTCTCGTCGTGGCCGATGTCGCGAAAGTGCTGGCGCACCGCCTCGACGATGGGGATCACCCGCAGCGTGGCGCCCAGCGCCTCCGCGAGCTTCTCGGCGTTGCCGCGCGTCCGCCCGGTGGTGCCGAAGCCGGGCATGGTGATCGCGACGATGCCATCTCTGGGCAGCCCGATCCGGTCGAACGCCTTGGCCGTCACCAGGAACGCCAGCGTGGAATCAAGCCCGCCCGAGAGGCCGATTACGGCACGGTGGGATCCGATGTGGCGCAGGCGCTTGGCCAGTCCGGTGGCTTGGATCGCGAAGATTTCCTGGCAGTGCGCAGCGCGGCGCGCGGCATCAGCCGGCACGAAGGGGGTGCGCGAAAGCTGGGGACGGATGAAGGAGGTCTCCGCGGCAGCACGGTCTGCGCCGGGCAGTGTGAACGCGACCGTACGGAACGCACGGCCAGGGGAAGCGGCGGCGAAGGCGTTGTTGCCCAGCCGCTCGACGGCCAGACGTCCCAAGTCGATGTCAGCCACGGCCATCTGCGTGTCGAACCGGAAGCGCTCGGTCTCGGCCAGGATGACGCCGTTCTCGGCGAGCAGCGAATGCCCGGCCCACACCAGGTCGGTGGTGGATTCGCCCGACCCCGCGCCTGCGTACAGGTACGCGGCCAAGCAGCGGGCCGACTGCTGGCGCACCAGATCCCGGCGGTATTCAACCTTGCCCAGCAGCTCGTTACTGGCCGACCCGTTGAGCAGCACTGTGGCGCCGGCCAGCGCCAGGCTGCCGCTCGGCGGGTTCACTGCCCACAGATCCTCGCAAATCTCGATGCCCAGGACCAGGCCGGGCAGGTCGGCTGCGAACAGCAGGTCGACGCCGAACGGCACATCCTCGTGTCCGATCCGCACCGTACGCGCCGCGCAGATGGGGCCGGGCGTGAACCAGCGTTCCTCGTAAAACTCATGGGTGCTGGGCAGATAGGTCTTAGGCACGATGCCCAGGACACGGCCCCCCGCGATCAGCGCGGCGCAGTTATAGAGCCGCCCGTCGACCGGCAGCGGCAGCCCCACCACAGCTGCGATGTCCGCGGCCTGCGCCGCGGCGGCAACTGACGCCAGCGCTTCGCGCGCCCGGTCGAGCAGCACCTGCTGAAGAAACAGATCCGCGCTGGAGTAGCCCGTCAGGCACAGCTCGGGGAAGAGCACCAAGCGGCAGCCCTGCCCGGCCGCCTGCTGCAGCGCCGCGACGATGGCTTCGGTATTGAAGGTCACATCAGCCACGCGCAGCTCGGGCGACACGACCGCCGCGCGGACGAAGCCAAGGGAGGAGGGGGAGAAGAGTGATGACGCGGTCATTACAAGCTCCAATGGTCCGGACGTTCCGGCGCTGTCATCCAGAGCCATCCGGAAAAGACACTCACGCTGTTAGCTACCACAGCCGTATTGTAAACCACCCGCCATGCCTGGTCAATAACTAAACTAATTGCAACGTTATTGCACGTTGAAGTACGGCGACAGGACCGCCAGCGCGGCCTTGCGCGCGGTCATCGCGACGTCAAGCGGGTTCCATCCCCAGTATTCGGGGCGGAACAGCTCAATCGAACACACACCGTCATAGCCAATGCCTTTCAGGCGCGCGCAGATTTCGGCCAGGGGGATGACACCCAGCCCTGGGAACAGGCGCGTCGCGTCGCTGATTGCCTCCTTCGGAGTGTCCTCCAGATCATCCAGATGAAACGCGAAGATGCGCGCGGGATCCAAACCGTCCAACTCCTTCAGCAGGCCGCCGCCGCCGAAGAAGTGGGCGCAGTCCACCGTCATGCCTACATTGTCACGGCCGGTCTTCTGCACGATCTCCCAGGCGGCGCGCGGCGTCCGCACGGTGCACCAGCCAAAACCAAGGAACTCGAACGATAGCTTGATCCCGTGCGGAGCGGCAATGCGGGCCAGGTCGCGCAACACCGTGACGTACTCCGCTACGACGGCATCCCACGGCAGGTTACGGTCGGGCGTCGGGCTGGGCACCACAACGACCGTAGGGCACCCGATGGCCTCGGCCAGAATGCACAGCTCCTCGCAGCGCTGCTGAATCCCTCCGTATTCGTCGCCGCGGAACGCAATGAACTCGATGGAGTTGATGCTCATCGGCGCCACGTGATTGTCGTCAAGCAAGGTTTTCAGCTCTGCCACCGAATGCGCAGCCAGGTAGCGGTCGAGCTTGCCCGCCCACAGCTCCAAAGCCCGGTACCCGGCCCGTGCCGTGACTGCGACATCGGTCTCCAGATCGCTCGTCATGGTGGTTGCCCCGTGAAATCCTAGTTGCATGATGTCCTCCAGAAGTGGGTTGGAATCCCTGGGCCGATGCCTATTGTAGCGCGCTTTGTCACATCCCCCAAGCTGTTGCAGGAATTCTCAAGGCAGCCGGAATCGCCTGGCCGACCCCCAATAACCGTCTTTGCCGAGCGCTGCCTATCCATGCTATAATCGAGACCACCTGAGGAGTGGACATTCAGTTTGAAACGCCTGATCCTCCCGCTGTTATCCGTCGTTATACTCATCTGCTTCGCTCTGCTGGCGGGCTGCGTCGGGCAGGTGATTACGCGCGTCACGCCGACGCCCAGCGCAACGCCTACCATCGGGGTGGTCGCAGTGGTGACATTGCGGCCGACCGCAACCCCGGCGCCCTACACCCCCGCGCCCACGGCCACTCCCACGGTCAGCCCCACGCCGATCGTGTATCGGATCGCCAAGGGAGACACGCTGCTGGTCATTGCGCAGAAATTCGGGGTGACGGTGCGCGACTTGCAGGACACCAACGGCATCACCGACCCGCGCGCGCTACGCGTTGGGCAGGAGCTGATGATCCCAGAGCCTGAAACGGGCGCCGCGGCGGCTGAACCGACGGTCGAGTCGACCCCGCTGCCGTTCGCAGTGGAAAACGTCAGCTTCGCCAACACCCAGTTGGGCGGCCTGTGGTGCTTCGGCGAGATTCGCAACACCACCGGGACCGACCTGGAGCAGGCCGGCGTCACCGTGTCGCTGCTGGATGAAACTGGCACAGCCGTGGCGGAGGCCCAGGACTACATCCAAATCGAGCTGCTGCAACCCGGGGAACGCGGGCCGTTCGCCATCCGCTTCCAGGTTCCGCCCCAATCCTTTGCCAGTTACCTGGTGGCACCGTGGAAAGGCGTGCAGGGCTACGTGGGCGGCTACTACCTCGACCTGGTCGGCGAGGAAACGCAGGGTGAGGGCGAACGCTATGCTACCTACACCGTAAGCGGCTTCATCGCCAACACCGGCCCCGAAGATGCGGTGGACGTGATCGTGACCGTGACTCTGTACGATGCGCTAGGCCGCGTGATCGGCACGCGGCGTGCACCGCCGGAATACAACGTGATCCCGCTGGGGGGGCGGTCTGCGTTCAGCATCGAGCTGACGCCGGCCGGGGGACCGGTGGCCAGCTTCGCCGTGCACGCGCTGGGCCGCCGGCTGCTGACGCCGACACCGACGCCGGGGTAAGGCACGCGGAGCCGTTCTTGTGAGTGCTGATCTCCTGCCGGCGCTGCTGCGCGGGCTGCTGCTGGGGTTCGCCATCGCCGCGCCGGTCGGGCCGATCGGGGTGCTGTGTATCCGGCGCACCCTGGCCCAGGGTCGAGCGATCGGCTTCGTGTCGGGCCTGGGGGCCGCGACGGCGGACGTGCTATACGGCTGCATCGCTGCGTTCGGCCTGACTGCGGTGTCGGGGCTGCTCGTGCGCCAGCAGGGAGGGCTGCGCCTGCTGGGCGGGCTGTTCCTCTGCTACCTCGGTGTGAAGACCCTGCTCTCCCGACCCTCCGATGAGCCTGCGGCTGCCGAAGGCCGCGGATTCCTTGGCGCGTACCTCTCCACCCTGCTGCTGACCCTCACCAACCCCATGACGATCTTGGCATTCATGGCGGTCTTTGCCGGCCTGGGCGTGGGCCGCACGGTCAACGGCTACGCGGCCGCGGCTGCGGTGGTGCTCGGCGTATTCCTGGGCTCGGCATCGTGGTGGTTCATGCTCAGCGCGGGGGTCAGCCTGCTGCGCGGCAGGCTGGATGGCCGGCATCTGCTGTGGGTCAACCGGGTCTCGGGGGGGATCATCGTCGGGTTCGGAGTTGCGGCGTTGGGGGGATTAGGGCGGTAGCGGGGGCCGGGTGTCAGCAAAACCGCTTGACAGCCTTGGGACGGCGGCTTACAATGTCAGTGGTGGCAAAAAAGATCGCAACTTTCAATCACATATCCAACTATGACGGATCATGTGTCCCAAGGAGGTAGGATCATGGATATCGGAACAATTCTTCTCATCCTCGCGTTGGCGGTGTTAGCTGCGCTGGTGTTGCTCGCCTTGTCGGGCATTCGCTTCATCCCCAACAACCGCGTTGGCATCGTCGAAAAGCGTTTCGGCGCCAAATCCATCAAAACCGGCTTTATCGCGCTCAAGGGAGAGGCCGGCTTCCAGCCTAAGCTGCTGCGCGGGGGCCTGCACTACCTGATGCCGATCCAGTATGTCGTCCACCGCTCGCCCCTGGTGACCATCACCCAGGGCAAGATCGGCTACGTCTTTGCGCGCGATGGACATCCACTGGAGCCGATGCAGGTGCTGGCTTCGAACGTTACCGCCAATGACTTTCAGGATGTCGCTGCGTTCCTGCAAGACGGCGGCCAGCGCGGACCACAGCGTCAAATCCTGCGCGAGGGCACCTACGCCATCAACCTGGCGCAGTTCATCGTGATCACCGAGGAAAAAGTCTACTACCTGCCGCTCAACCGCGCCGAAGAAGGGGTCATCCAGAATATGGCCAAGGTGATCGGCGAGCGTGACGGCTTTCGGCCGGTGGTGCTCAAGGATCAGGACGACAAGACCGGCATTGTGACGGTTCACGACGGACCCTCGTTGTCGCCGGGCGAGATCATCGCGCCCATCGTGGGCGGTGACCCAACCGAGGTGGAGACGTATCACAATAACTTCCAGGCGCCCGACCGGTTCCTGAAGGCCGGCGGCCTGCGAGGGCGCCAGTTGCAGGTCCTGGTCGAAGGCACCTACTATCTCAACCGGCTGTTTGCCACGGTGGAGATGATCCCCAAGACCATCATCGAAATCGGGACCGTCGGCGTGGTGGTCTTCTACACCGGCGAGGCCGGCCGTGACCTGTCGGGCGATGACTATCGGCATGGCGAGTTGGTGGAGAGAGGCCATCGCGGCGTGTGGGATGCGCCGCTCATGCCGGGCAAGTACGCGTTCAACACCTACGCCGGCAAGGTCGTGCCGGTGCCCACCACCAACGTCATCCTGAAGTGGATCCGCGGCCAGGTCGGCTCGCACCACTTCGACGAAAACCTGGCGGAGATCTCATTGATCACCAAGGACGCCTTCGAGCCGTCGCTGCCGCTGTCGGTGGTCATGCACATCGACTACCGCAAGGCGCCCCTGGTGGTCCAGCGCTTCGGCGACGTGAAACGGCTGGTCGAGCAGACCCTCGACCCCATGGTGTCGGCCTACTTCAAGAACATCGGCCAGACGCGCACGCTGATCCAGCTCATCCAGGAGCGCGGCAACATCCAGCAGATTTCGAGCCAGGAGATGAAGGAAAGGTTCGCACACTATAACCTGGAACTGGAAGAGGTGTTGATCGGCACGCCGGTCGCGATGGCCGAGGACAAACAGTTCGAGCTTATCCTGAACCAACTGCGCTCCCGGCAGATCGCTGTCGAGCAGATCGAGACCTATGCCCGGCAGCAATCAGCGGCAGCGAAGGAACGAGATCTGCGCGAGGCACAGGCGCGCGCAGACCAGCAGCGCAACATCACCGAATCTGAGCTGAGCATCACGGTACAGAGCAACCAGGGCAAGGCCGAATATGCCCGGGCGCTGCAGCAGGCGGCCCAAATACGCGCCCTGGCCGAGGCAGAGGCCGAAAAGACCGCCCGCGTCGGCATCGGCCAGGCCATCGCCATCGAGGAGCAGGTGGCGGCCTACGGCGGCCCGCAGTTCCAGGTCACGCAGCAGGTGATGAACCGCTTTGCCGAAGCAGTGCAACAGTCGAGAGTGGACGTGGTGCCGCGCGTGGTGATCGGCGGCGCGGGGGGCACTGCGACCAGCAGCGGCGTGATGGAAGGGTTGTTGACGCTCCTGCTATCCGATAAGCTGGGCCTGGAAGTGAGCGCCGCTGGGCAGCGAGAACCGAACCCGCAGGCGGACCAGTTGCGGGCTCAGATCCTCGAGGGCCTCAAGGAGAGCCGGCAGGGGGCCGGGCCAACGTCGTCGGAGGGGAAGCCGGCTTAGCTCGACTCCCGGAACGAAAGCAGAAACAGAGAGGCCTTGGATTTCATCTTTGATTTCCAGGGCCTCTTGTCGGTGCACCGCAACCCAAACGACAATACAAGCCTCCGACTCCATGCCATAGGATGGTTGCCCATCTTGCTCATCCTCACCTTGCCCATCTTGCCTATCTTGCCCCTAACGACCTGCATAGCAAGATGGGCAAGATAGGCAAGATAAGGTTACTTATGCTTAAGCGTCATCCCCATCTTGCTTCCTGATGATGCTGCCTGTTATTGCGTCCGGATAGTTTTGATTATTGTGATAGTCTTGGTGCTTCGGAAAGGCGTCAATTTGCTTGCCGCGGGAAATCTCTTGACAGCCTCGGGACGCTGGCTTACAATGGCAACCGTGGCAAACAAGCTTGCGGCTTTCGACCGCATGTCTGGCTGTGATGTGTTATGGGCGGTCCGCCCCTGGGCAGCACGACGCAGGACCCACGGTGCGCCGCGTGAAATCCTTAATTCGTTAGGCCAAGACCGCGTTTGGAGGGGCACAAAATCATGGGCATTAGGACATGACTCCAGTATTCCACGAGAAGTTCTACAAAGCGAGACAGACTACAGATGTGGCTGTTGCCGCCTACCGTGAAGCGCTGATGGATGCGTTGACGGACTGTAAATCAGACACCGAGCGTGACCATCTCTTGCGATTGGAGGCAATCGAGATAACGCGTCAAATAACCGACGGCATTCGCGATTTGATCAAAGGCAACCGAAATGTGAGAGACTTGGTACTCAATCAGGGAGCGGTTCCCCTTGCCACGTGGGCTGAGTCTTTGGACAAGATGGCTGAACTGTCAATCCCCATGCTAAAGCAAAGAATCGCACAGATGCAACGAGAGCTTGAGCACGGTCGCGTATCTGGCTTTCCCGGAACGCTACTCTTGTACGATAAGCCTTCTTTCACAACTCTGCTGAAATTCTACGACACTGTCTTCGAGTTAGCCGAAGCCCTAACTTGATGCGTTTCTGCTCAGCCATCATGCCGCACATCGCGGCGGCATGAGTTGGGTGTGGTTAGGAGCGGGGGCCTAACCTCGCCATCCTCCTGGCAGTCGCCCCGATCGCACTGTGAGCCGCGGCAAGCTCGCTGACGCAGCCGCAAGTGAACCCTAATCGTCCGGACGGTTGTCGAATTATGGGCAAGCACTCAAGAGTCATGTCCACCGAACAATATGTGCGAAATGGGGGCAACAGAATGAATGAATCCGAAAGCCTTAGCATAGGAGACAAGATTGATCTACTCAAGCACATGGAACTCATACAGCGTGCCGAAGTAAGAAGTCGGCACGAGCGCGAGCAAAACGTTTTCAGTTGGTCAAGCAATATCCTATTAGTGCTAATTGGGGCTCTCCTTATCGTCAAACCCTCTGAAGGCGCCGTTTGGCTGGCGTATGGCGTATGGGGGAAGACTATCGCGTCAATGACAGTATTAGTCTTGGTCTGGTTCTCGATACGATGGCAAAATCGAAATCGCAGGTGGCAAAGGGAGAATGGCGCCGTAATTCAGAGAATCGACCGATTGCTCCACTACTACGATAAGGGTTTCTTTGATTCGGCAGAAGAAACTGCTATTCTCCCTGAACATTGGTGGACCGACCACTACCCCACGGACACTCTCACATTGGCTAAGCGCTTGACGTCTACCACCTTTCCAGCAGCAACAGCCATCCTTGGATTCTTGGCAATTGTGATGGTATGGGTGTCTTGAACAGGGGAGGAAGATACCCAAATGTCAGCTCCCGACTTCCGCGTTCGGCTTGGGACCGCGGACGACCTTGGCGCACTGCGCTCGGCGCTGGCCTGGGCAATCGATTGGCGCTCGCCAGAGCCGGCATCCGATCCCGAAGACGTGATCCAAAAGACGAGGCACGCGTATCTGCTGGAAGGATGGGGCCGGGCCGGGGACGCTGCCGTCGTGGCTGAGACGGCCCAGGGCCCTGTCGGTGCGGCGTGGCGCCGATACTGGAGCGACACCCAGCACTCCTACGGCTACGTCGACGCAGACTGCCCGGAGCTGGGCATCGGGGTGGACCCGCGCTGGCGCGGCCGCGGCGTCGGGACCGCGCTTCTGGCGGCGCTGATCGATCAGGCGACCAACCTTGGCATCGGCCGCTTGAGTCTCAGCGTCGAGGGCGACAACCCGGCGCTGCGGTTGTACGAGCGTTTCGGCTTCGTCCGGCACGCGGCAGTCGCTGCCTCGTGGACGATGATCAGGATACTTAGGTCGCAGGAGATTATCCAATGAAGACCATGCTCAGGGTGACGCTGTTGGTGCTGGCGCTCGTCGTGTTAGCGGGCTGCGTGGCCGGTCCAAACCCGCAGGTCAACACGCCGAACGAAGAGGGCAAGGTCGCGGGCTTCTGGCAGGGCCTCTGGCACGGGATCATTGCGCCGGTGACGTTCGTCATTTCGCTCTTCTCGGACAAGGTGCACGTGTGGGAGGTGCACAACAACGGGAATTGGTATGTCGCCGGCTTTCTGTTGGGAATCACGGCGATCTGGGGCGGAGGCGGCCGGGCGTCGTCACGGCGGCATTAGGCTCAGCCCGAAGGGTGAAGCCGGCCGGCTGGCGTCGCCAGGGATTGAAATGTGATGATAACGGCATGAAACCCAAGCTGATCCTGATAGGAGGCGAAGCCTGGACCGGCAAGAGCACCTGCGCTGAGATACTCTTCAAGCGCCTGGACAACTCCGCCTGGCTTGACGGGGACGATGTTTGGCGCGTGAATCCCTGGTCACTCGATGATCCCCGGCTGCGCACAAGCGACATCAACATGGCGTTTGTGTTGCAGACCTATTTTAGAATGACATTGCCAAGGAGGCTCGACGCAGGCCGCGCTAGTCGAGAGTCTATTCGAACGCGTGCAACGTGATGATGGGATATGGAGTGAGTAAAATGGACACACTGGAAGCAATTCGCAAGCGAAGAAGCATCCGCAGGTACACGGGGGATGCCGTTCCTGTGGCGGATCTGGAGGCCATCGTCGATGCCGGCCGATTGGCGGCGACGGGGAGCAATCGGCAACCCTGGGATTTCATCGTGGTGACCGACCGGACGATGATCGAGCAGTTCAAGGTGGCCGGCCCCTGGATGGAGCAAGCCGGCGCAGTGATCGCGGTCGTCATGGATCCGGCATCCCGCTGGTGGGTGGAAGACGGCGCGGCTGCAATCGAGAATATGCTGCTGGCAAGCACTGCATTGGGCTATGGGGCGTGCTGGGTGGAAGGCGATGCCTTACCGCGCGAGAAGCAGTTCAAGATGCTCTTGGGCGTGCCGCCAGAGAAGCGCCTGATGGCGCTGATCCCTGTGGGCGCACCGGCAGAAGAGCCGGCGCCGGCGAAAAAGCCACTAGAGCAGGTGCTTCATTGGGAGAAGTATTGACTGGTATAATATAATAGCTGGGCAAACAAAAGCCTGGGGAAGCAAGAGAATTAAAAGGAGTCCCGATGAGCAAGAAGAACAAAGCGACTGCCGCGCCGTCCGCCGAAGGCGCGCCGGGGCAGCCGGAAGCCGGTGCGCACCCCTCGGCCGCCCTGGATAAAGAGAGCTACCGCGAGGAGCTGGCAACCCTGCAAATGCGGCTGGTCAAGCTGCAGGAGTGGGCCACTCATAAGCACATGCACGTGGCAGTGCTGCTGGAAGGGCTGGGGCCGGCCGGGAAGGGCGCCACAGCGAAACGCATCGACGAGAGCCTGCAGCGGTCGGCTTGCGAAGTGCTCACGCTGGAGCATGACAGCAAGCGGGACAGCGCGAAGCAGCACTTCCGGCACTTCGCCGACCAGATAGCCCAAGGCCGCAAGCTGCTGATCCTGGACGGGAGCTGGTATCACCTGGCGGCGATGGACACCGCGCGCGGCATGATGAAGCCCGAGGAATTCGCAGCGTTCCTTGACAAGTGCGTCGAGTTCGAACGTGGGCTGGCCGCTTCGGGGGTCACGCTGATCAAGTACTGGTTTACGGCAGGCGATGAGACCCAGGATGCCCGCTTCCGCGCCCACCTCGAGGACCTCCGCAAGGCCGGTGCAATCCACGCGGCGGGCAAGGATGCGGCTGCGCCGATGCCGGTGGCAGAGGTGCGGCAGACAATCCTGGCACGCACGGGGGAACCCTATCCCTGGCGCGTCATCGAGGCCGAGGACAAGCGGCAGGCCCGGCTGGCTTGCATGGCGGACCTGCTGCAGGAGGCCGAACGCGGCCTGGCAGCGATCGCAGCAGCCAAGCCGGCAGGCAAAGCCAAACGAGGCGACAAAGACAAGGCTTGACCCGCCACCAGTTGAAGCCAAGCCGACGGGCAGGGAGTCATTTACTGCTCAGCGTACGCCTTCGGAGAGCCCATGGATGCAGATGAATATCAAAAACTGGCCGCGCGTACATTGATCGATCGGCCGAATTTCGCCATCTCCGACACTGAAATCATGGCGGTTTGGGACGCCATCGGCCTGGCGGGAGAAGCCGGTGAAGTTGCCGACCACATCAAGAAGGGCGTATTTCACCGGCACGGCATTGACCTGCCAAAGCTGGAAAAAGAGTTAGGCGATACGCTCTGGTACGTGGCTGCGCTCTGCACCACACTGGGCTTGGACTTGTCGGCCATCATGCAAGCCAACATCGAGAAATTAAGAGTGCGTTATCCGAACGGGTATACATCCGAGGACAGCTTGCGCCGCGCGGATGTGTAATGTAAAGATGGTAAAGGAGAATCGTAATGCAACGACGCATTGGAGTTCGCCGAGAAGATAAAAGCCGCTGGGAACGCCGCGTGCCCGTGACCCCGCACATCGCGCGCGCCCTGGTCGAGCAAGGCATCCACATCCACGTTCAACCCTCGCCGATCCGCGCCTTCCCTGAAGACGAATTTACGGCGGCGGGCGCGCTGATGGAGGAAGATCTGAGCAACTGCCCGGTAGTCTTCGCCGTCAAGGAGGTCCCACCCGCATTGCTCCGCGCTGGCGGCGCCTACATGTTCTTTGCCCATGTGATCAAGGGCCAGGCCTATAACATGCCCATGCTCAGGCGGATGCTGGAGCTAGGCTGCACGCTGATCGACTACGAGAGGGTCACCGACGAAAACGGCCGCCGACTGATCTTCTTTGGCCGACACGCGGGGCTGGCCGGCGCCATCGAAACGCTGCGGGCGCTGGGGCAGCGGCTGGCGGCCCAGGGAATCACGACCCCGTTCGCTGAGATACGCCACGCCTATGAGTATCACGACCTGGCGGAAGCCAAGGACGCGGTGGCACAGGCCGGCGTCAAGATCCGAGCCGAAGGGCTGCCCCTGGCAATTGCCCCGTTGACGATCGGTGTGGTTGGCTATGGCAACGTCTCTACAGGCGCCTGGGAAATCCTGAACCTGCTGCCGGTGCAGGTCATCGAACCGCAGGAATTGGCCGCCGTCACGGGCGGGTCTGACGCCTCACGGCATGTCATCTATGCCACCACGTTTCGCGAGCAGCACATCGTGACGCCCAGAAACGACCTGGAGCCGTTCGACTGCCAGCGCTACTACGACTGCCCAGACAACTTCCTTCCCATCTTTGAGAACCATCTGCCCCACCTGACCGTGCTGATCAACGGCGCCTACTGGGACGCGCGCTACCCGCGACTGGTGAGCGTGGCCGGGCTGCGCCGGCACTTCGAGAATGGTCAACGCAAGCTGCAGGTCATCGGCGACATCAGTTGCGATATCGAAGGCGGGATCGAGTGCACCGTCAAGGCCACCGAGCTGGATGCGCCCACCTTCGTCTACGACCCACTGACCGGCAGCGTGTCCGATGGCGATGCGGGGGAGGGCGTAACCGTCATGGCCGTGGACATCCTGCCCAGTGCGCTGCCGCGGGACGCATCGGAGACGTTCAGCGCGGTGCTGGCCGAATTTATTCCCAGCATTGCTGCAGCCGATTTTACTGCGCCGTTCGAGGAGCTGGCGCTGCCGCCCGCGATCAAGCGTGCGGTCATCGTTCACCGCGGGGAACTAACGCCGGCCTATCGACATTTACAGCAGTATCTTGATTTAGCTTAAGGAGACTCTCACCTATGAAGAAAGTCGTCGTCTTTGGCGCCGGCATGGTGGCCGGCGCGCATGTGCGCTACCTGCTCGATCACGGCCTCCAGGTCACTGTCGCCAGCCGGACCGTCAGCAAGGCTGAAGAACTGGTCAAGGGGCATCCGAACGGCCGCGCCGTGGCCGTGAACTCCGATGACACCGCCGCGTTGGAGGCCCTGATCAGGCAACACGACCTGGCCGTGAGCCTGTTGCCCTACGCCTACCATCCCGTCGTGGCCCGGCTCTGCATCAAGCACGGCGTGCACATGGTCACCACGTCTTACGTCAAGCAGGTGATGGCCGACATGGACGCTGAGGCCAAGGCCGCGGGCGTGATCCTGCTCAACGAGATCGGCGTCGATCCGGGCATCGATCACATGACCGCGATGCGGGTGATCCACACGGTGCAGGGACAGGGCGGCAAGATCGCCAAGTTCGTCTCCTGGTGCGGGGGCCTGCCCGCGCCCGAGGCCAACGACAATCCGTTCGGCTACAAGTTTTCGTGGAGCCCGCGCGGGGTGCTGCTGGCCGGCAAGAACTCGGCCCAATATCTGTGGGACGGCGAGATGGTGGTCATTCCGAACGGCGAGCTGTTCGATCACCACGTCACCGTGCCGGTGGTGGTCGAGGGTAAGCTCACCGACTTCGAAGGCTACCCGAACCGCGACAGCCTGTCCTACATGAAGCCCTACGGCATCGAGGACACGCGCACGATGTTCCGCGGCACGCTGCGCAACACCGGCTGGTGCGACACCCTGCGCAAAATCGCAGACCTGGGCCTACTGGACGAAGCCCCGCGGTCCGATCTGGCCGACGCCACCTGGGCCGGCCTCACGCGGAAGCTGACCGGCTCCCACGGCGACCTGCGGGCCGACCTGGCCGCGTTCCTGAACGTCGCGACCGACTCGAAGGTCATCTCGGATTTGACGTGGCTGGGCCTGTTGAGCGACGACCCGCTGCCGGCCGGCGTCAACAGCCCCATCGATATCCTGTGTGCGCGCATGTTGGCGAAGATGCAGTATGCACCCGGCGAGCGCGACCTGCTGATCATGCAGCACCAGTTCCTGGCCGAGTACCCGGATCGGAAAGAGAAAATCACCTCCACCCTGGTGGACTTCGGCATTCCGCACGGCGACTCCTCGATGGCGCGCACCGTGGGCCTGCCTGCGGCCATCGGCGTCCGGCTGATCCTGGAAGGCAAGATCGCCCTGACCGGCGTGCAGGTGCCCGTGGTGCCGGAGATCTATGAGCCGGTGCTGGCGGAGTTGGAGGCGTTGGGGATCAAGTTTGTGGAGACGTGGGAGACGGTCTAGGACCTTTTGAAGGCATCACTTCACAAACCAGGTTTCTGCAACACCGAAGGACGCGAAACCTGGTTTGTGAAGCAAGCTCATCACCACTCGTAGAGCAGCAGTCCCGCCAACAAAGAAAAGACGATCGCGACGATCACGGCCTGCGGGTTGGTGTCCAGCGGCGTCAGGTCAAACTCGATCTTCAGGATGCCGGTGAGCGCCAGGCCCAGGGTGACGATCATCGCCGTGGCCAGAGCGAAGCTGACCTTCGGCCGCATACGGCGGTAACGATACATACACAGCCTCCCCCAACATCATCCGCTGATGAACACCGCCGCGCAGCGCGCAGGCAGTTCCATCTGACGAAGCGTGCCCCGCGAGACGCGGCCTGGCAACCCGCCCCAGACATCGGTCAGCATGCCATCGGGCAACAGGCCCTCGACATCCAGGCTCACCGTGCGCGTCTCGGCTCCTGCATTGAACAACACTACAGCCGCCTGATCATCGGCCTGGCGGCCGAAGGCAACCACCTCATCGTGCATGTAGAGGGTGGTATAGTTGCCGCGACGGAGCGCCGCATGGTTGCGGCGCAAGTCGACGGCCCGCTTAGTAAACGTCAATAACTCTCGGTCCCACGCGCCCGGATCATGCCAGGGGAAGGCGCGGCGACAGTCGGGATCGTGCCCGCCGGCCATGCCGATCTCGGTGCCATAGTAGATGCACGGCGCGCCCGGGATCGTCAGCAGGAAGAGCAGCGAGAGCTTCAGCGCGTCCCCGTCGCCGCCTGCCTGATGGATGAAACGCGCGGTGTCGTGGCTGTCCAGGAGGTTGAACTGCACCTGCGTGATCGGCCAGGGATAGAGGCCCATCAGCCGCTCGATCTCGTTGGCAAATGCGCGCGCGCCCAACGGCGCCAGTCGGAATCCACCCGGCCGGTAGTTACGATCGAACGTCTCGCGGCCAAACAGCCCCAACGCAGCCCGTGAGATGCCGTAGTTCATCACTGCGTCAAACTGGTCGCCCTGCAACCAACGCTCCGCATCGTGCCAGATCTCACCGACAATGTAAGCCTCGGGGTTAGCGGCTCGCACGACCCGGCGGAACTCCTGCCAGAAGCTGTCGTCATCGATCTCGGCCGGCACATCCAGCCGCCACCCATCGATGCCGAATTCGATCCAGTAGCGTGCTACGTCGAAGATGAATTGGCGCACTGCGGGCGTTTGGGTGTTGAGCTTGGGCAGCGCGGGGTTGCCCCACCACGCACTGTAATTGTGCTGTTTGCTGCCATAGGGCCGCAGGGGCCAGTCGGTGACGGTGAACCAGTCGATGTAGGCCGACTCGGGGCCGTTTTCCAAGACATCATGAAACTGGAAGAAGCCGCGGCTGGCATGGTTGAACACACCATCCAACATCACACGAATACCGCGTGCATGGGCCGCGTCTAACAGCTCGCGCAGCGCCGCGTTGCCGCCCAACATCGGGTCGACCTGAAAGTAGTCATGGGTGTGGTAGCGATGGTTGGAGCCCGATTGAAAGACCGGGTTGAAGTAGATTGCGTTGATGCCGAGGTCGACCAGATAGTCGAGATGCTCGACCACGCCCAACAGATCACCACCCTGGTAAGCATGCCCGGTGGGGGCTGCGCCCCACGGCTGCAGGTTCGATGCCTTGGGCACGCGCGCCGAGCGGGCAAAACGATCCGGGAAGATCTGATAAAAGACCGCATCCCTGACCCAATCAGGGGTTTGAATAGATGACATACTCTTGACTCCAATAAACTCTACTGTGGCTCGGTCTCAGACCGGCCACAGCAATGACTAAGACCGGCGACGGCAATGACTAAAACCGGCCACAGCAATGAAAGTCGCAATCCGGCGGATTGCGTTACATATGGCGCGAGGTGGGGATGCCACACAGGAACTTGAACGACGTCTCGCCGGTATTTTCGTAGGTGTGAAGGATGTTAGCCGGCACGAAGATCACGCTCCCGGGGCCGACAGCATGCCAGGTGTCAGCGATCAGCACCCGGCCCTGGCCCTCGATGACGAAATTCTCGTGCTCGTAGGGGTGCGCGTGCCTGGGGGTGTTGCCGCCGGCCGCGACCTCGATGACACGCAGCGCGTAGTGGGGCGCGCCATCGTGCTGCTCGTCGATCACCCAACGAATGGTGACGCCGGGCGCCTGGTCGCCGAAGACTTGGGCCGGAACATCGGTGTAGTGGATGGCCTTAGCTACGGGTTCGGTCATGGATGGGCTCCTGTCTGTGTGTAGACCTGTCAGGTCTTGGGGACATGGCAGGTGCTGCTATTATAACCGGCATGCGCTGTGTTTGGAAAGTTCTCCCTTTGACCTCCCGCCCCTTCTGAGGTTATACTGCCCTGAGGTTTATGACGATGACTACTTCCACAGGCTCAAGTTCTGATACGCGCCGATCGCTGGCCGACATACCGCTGCCCGATCGCACGTTCTTCCGCGGGATGTTCACCCATTACCGGCGGCTGCTGCGCTTCGTACAGCCATACTGGCGGCTGCTGGCTGCGGCTGGGATCATCCTGACCCTCAACAGCCTGGCCGGCCTGGCGCTGCCGCTGATCATCAGCAAAGTGGTGGATGGTGCGCTGCTGGAGGCCAGCCTCGAAATACTCAATCGCGTGATCGGCCTGCTGCTGGCGCTCTTCGTGCTGCAGGCGGTCCTGGGCTTCGGCCAGAGCTATCTGCTGGGTTGGGTGGGTGAACGGGTGGTCGCCAACCTGCGCGAGATGCTTTATGCACATCTCCAGAACATGCCGCTGCGCTTCTTTGCCGGCACACGCACCGGCGAGCTATTGTCGCGACTGGGCAACGACGTCAGCACGATCCAAAACGCAGTGACCGATACGCTGTTGAGCCTGCTTTCCAACGCGATCATGCTGGTGGGCGGGGTGATCATCATCTTCGTCATGGCGTGGCGGTTGGCGCTGGTGATGCTGGCCGTGGTGCCGCTGGCTGTGATCGGCATGATCGTGCTGGGCCGCTGGGTGCGCCGCTACAGCCGGCAAGTGCAGGATGCGCTGGCGGACATCAGCGCGACCGCCGAAGAAGCGCTCAGCGGAGTGCGCATCGTGAAGTCGTTTGCGCGCGAGCCGTATGAGATCGGGCGCTACGGCGATGGCGTCGAGCGCCTGTTCGGGATCGCTATCAAGCGCGTGCGCCTGAGCGCCATCCTGGGCCCGGTCATCGGGCTGCTGGCGTTCAGCAGCATCGCTCTGGTGCTGTGGGTGGGCAGCCGCGAGGTGATCGCCGGCCGACTGACGCCGGGGCAACTGGTCTCGTTCCTGCTGTACACGATGATGATCGCCTCGCCCATTGCGAGCTTCACCAGTCTCTATGCCCAGCTTCAGCGCGCACTGGGCGCCAGCGAGCGGGTATTCCAGCTTTTGGACACCGCGCCGGAGATGCAAGATGCGCCGGACGCGAACGACCTGCCGCCCATCCGCGGCGAGGTCCGCTTCGAAGGGGTCTGCTTCGATTACGGCGATACAGCCGAGACGCGCATCGTGTTGAGTGACATCGATCTGGCGGCTCGGCCCGGTCAGGTCGTCGCCCTGGTGGGGGCCAGCGGTGCAGGCAAAACAACCCTGGTGAACCTGATCCCACGTTTCTACGATCCGAATTGCGGCCGGATCCTGATCGATGGCCACGATATCCGCGAGGTCAAACTCCGCGGCCTACGGGAACAGATCGGCATCGTGCCGCAGGAGACAGCGTTATTCAGCGGCAGCGTACGCAACAACATCGCGTACGGCAAGCTGGACGCGACGCAGGCTGAGATCGAAGCGGCTGCGCGTGCGGCCAACGCGCACGATTTCATCAGCACGCTGGCGGATGGCTACGAGACGCTGGTAGGCGAGCGAGGCGTGAAGCTCAGCGGCGGCCAGCGCCAGCGCGTCGCCATCGCCCGCGCCCTCCTGAAAAACCCACGCATCCTGATCCTTGATGAGGCCACCTCGTCTCTGGACAGCGAGTCGGAGCAGGCAGTGCAGGAAGCGCTAGACCGGCTGATGCGCGACCGCACCACGTTCGTGATCGCGCACCGGCTGAGCACCATTGTGAATGCCGACTGGATTGTGGTGCTCGACGCTGGCCGCGTCGCCGAACAAGGCACCCACGCCGAGCTGTTGACCCGGCCCGACGGCCTCTATCGCAAGATGGTCGCATTGCAGTTCAGGTGGGAAGAAGCGGTGGATAGCGGATAGCGAATGGCGAATGGCGGATGGCGGATGGCGAATGGCGAATGACGAATGACGAATGACGAATGACGAATGACGAATGACGAGATTCTTCGCTGGAGTTGCGCCGTGACGAGCGTTGCGCCTTTAACCCGCTCAGAATGACGGCGCACTACGCACTACGCACTACGCACCACGCATCACGAGGTCCTATTCACGAGGTCCTATGTCCTGGTCACTGAAAATTATCACGGTTCACGGCATTCCGATCCGGGTGCATCTGAGCTTTCTGCTGATCGTGCTGTGGGCAGCGTATATCGGGCTGTCCGGCGGCAGCAGTGAATGGCTGCGCGGGGCTGCGTTCATGGTCATCTTTACGCTGTTGCTGTTCCTCTGTGTGGTGCTGCACGAGTTGGGCCACAGCCTGGTGGCGCAACTCTTCGGCGTGAAGGTGCATGATATCACGTTGTGGCCCATCGGCGGGGTGGCGCGGCTTGCCAAACTGCCTGAACGGCCCTATCAGGAGTTCCTGATCACCGCGGCCGGGCCGGCTGTCAACATCCTGCTCGCCATCGGCCTGGCCGCAGTGGCGTTAATCTGGATCGGTCCATCCGCGCTGATCCGGTTGTTTACCTCGCCCTGGGAGCTGGAGAACCTGGCCTCATCCATGAGCGGCCAGGCGCTCGTGCTGCTACTGACGGCCAACAATGCGCTGCTGGCGCTGTTCAATCTACTGCCAGCCTTCCCCATGGACGGCGGTCGTCTGCTGCGCGCGCTGTTGGCAGCAGTGCTGCCGTTCGGTACGGCCACGCGCATTGCGTCGGTCGCGGGTCAGATCCTGGCCGTTGGGATGGGTCTGGCAGCTTTATTGACAGGCAGCTTCTTCTTGGGGCTGGTAGCCGTCTTTGTGTTTGTGGCAGCCTGGCAAGAGCGGCAGGGAGCTGCGACGGCCGCTGCACTGCGCGATCTGCGCGCGCGTCAAGCCATGCAGCCGCTTGGGGACCGCCTGCATCCGCTGCAAACCCTGGGCGAAGTGCTGAATCAAATGGTGTCATCGCCGCAGTCGACCTATCCCGTGGTGGACGGCGGCCGGCTGGTGGGTGTTATCACGCGGGGCGAACTGCTGGCCGCGGCGCGGCGAGCCGGCTCGGCTGCCCGGTTGGGCGCGCATGTGCCGACGAAAACCATCGTCATCGCTCCTGATGTATTGTTGACCGAAGCTCAGGAGCAGCTACAATTCCGACAGGCGCTTGTGGTAGTCGAAAACGGCCAGGCAGTAGGCCTCCTGAGCACGGCAGATCTGACACGCGTGGCCGAACTCATGGAGGTCTCCAGGCAGTCCCTGTCCAAAAAAACCGGAGGCCAATGACAACGCCGTGCCCCACTGGATGCGCGATGTCGTCGATCTGTTCCTCTTGCTGACCGCCTGGATGACCGGCCGCCGGTACCGGTCGCTTGCCCAGCGCCAGAGCACGAGCGACACAACTGGCCACGACTTACCCCGGTTCATCGTGATCCAGATCGATGGGCTGGCCCACGAATACTTGATGCAGGCCATGGCCAGGGGCCACGCACCGGACCTGCGACGGCTGATCGCCAACGGCCACCGCCTGCAGCGTTGGCGATGCGGCCTTCCCAGCAGCACGCCCGCTGTTCAGGCAGGCCTTATGTACGGCAACAACTGGGACATTCCTGCGTTTCGCTGGTATGAAAAGGACACCGGATATGCTCCCCACTGCAAATCGCCCCTCCATGCCGCGCGCTTGAAGACCCAGGTCGCAGGCGGCCGGCCCGGCATCCTGACCGGCGGATCAAGCTATACGAACTTACTGGATGGTGATGCCCACCTGGCCCTCTTTACGCTGTCCGCAATGGGCCGCAGCCGCTTCTCGGAGCACCTCCGCGGGCTGGGCTGGGCGTTTCTCTTCGCCCTGATCCCCTGGCGTATCGTTCGCATCGTGGCGCTCAGCGCGTGGGAGCTCACGCGCGATGTGGCGCGTACGTTCGGACTATGGGTTCAGAGCCGATTTCGCAGCCGTCTGACGCTGGTCAACCCCGTGTTACAGGTGCTGACCAACGTGATCTTCGGTGAGATCCAGACCTTCGGCGTGCTGTTGGACATCTATCGCGGCATACCGGCAATTTACACCAACTTCTACGGCTACGACGAGATCGCCCATCACGATGGTCCACTGGGCAAGGAGGCGCTGCGCGCCCTCCGCCGCATCGACGGCTACATCGGCCAGATCGAGCGCCTGCGCCGCATCTACTATCCCGCCACCGAGCTGTACATTTGCTCCGATCACGGCCTGACCCCGGCCACACCACTGCAACGGATCGATCCGAAGCAGTCGTTGGGCCAACTCGTTGCGGAGCGCGTTCAAGCGTCGGTGGTCTGGGGGTCGGGCGATCCTGCGGGATCGGGCGATCCTGCAGGATCGGGCGCCCTCTCGGAGGGTGAACGGGCAGAAGAGAGCGTGCGCTGGCTGTTAGATGAACTCGACGGCATCGAGGCGCATCTGACTCGCCGCGGTCAACGGCTGGCCGCCGCACTGCGCCGTCGACTGCTCAAACGGCTGCCGCGATCCGCCGCGGGATCGGGCGATCCTACAAAAGGATCCCCCGATCCTGACTCAGGCTACGACCTGGGCCGCGAGAGCGACGTGGTGGTGCGTGTCTCGGGCAGCCTGGCGCATCTCTATTTCAACGTGACGTCCGAGCGCATGGATGTCAGCGAGATGGCTCTGCTCTACTCCGAGCTGCTGGATGGGCTCAACAGCCATCCTGGGATCGGCATGGTACTAGGATTGGAGGCTGAATGCCCGGTAATCGTAACCCCGCGCGGCACCGTTGCCCTGACACCCGAACGCCTGCCGCCCGGGCTGCCGGAGCCGGAGCAAACCGCGGCCGATCTGGCGCGGCTGCTCAGCTTTCCGCACTCCGGTGACCTGGTGCTTCTGGGGGCGTGGAACTCCCTGGGCCGGGTCGTTACCTTCGAGGATCAGGCGGCGACCCACGGTGGCGCAGGCGGTCCGGAGGATTACCCTTTCTTTCTGACTCCTCCCGACGCACCCCTGGATGTCACCAAGGTCACCAATGCAAACCAACTTTATCCGTATTTCATGGCGCGCTTTCACTGATTCTGTGATGCGCAGATAGGGCGGATTTCGAAAAGAGGTATTTGGGCATGAAAGTCACAGTCTTCGGCGGCGGCTCCAGCTATACCCCGGAATTGATCATGGGCTTCCTGGAGCGGATCGAGAGCTTCCCCCTGACGGAGCTCTGGCTGGCTGACATCGACCAGGCGCGGCTGGACGTGGTGGGCGGCTTTGCACAGCGCATCGTCGCCGCGCGCGGCAACCCATTCCGGATCGTGCTGACCACGAACCAGCGGGAGGCGGTGCACGGCGCCAGTTATGTCACCACGCAGTTGCGCGTGGGGGGCATGGAAGCGCGGCGCAACGACGAATACCTGGGCAAACGACACGGCCTGATCGGCCAGGAGACCACCGGTGTCGGCGGGATGGCCAAGGCGCTGCGCACCATCCCGGTGATCCTGGACATCGCGCACGACATGTTTGAGCTGGCGCCTGCCGCGCCCCTGATCAACTTCACCAACCCATCCGGGCTGGTTACAGAGGCCCTGAGCCGCACCATGCCGCAGGTGTCCGCAGTGGGCGTGTGCAACGCGCCGATCACCACAAAGATGGGCATGGTCGAGGTGTTGGAGCGCCGCACCGGACACAAACTCGACCCGAACCGGGCGGACCTGGACACCCTGGGCCTCAACCACCTCTCGTGGCACCGCGGGTTCACCTACGAAGGGGAGGACTTCTGGCCGGAGATCTTCGCCGCCACCCTGGCTGAGCTCCGCGCCGACCCGCACCCGCCGTTCGACCCCCGGCTGGTCGAAGTGCTGGGGATGATCCCGAACTACTATCTGGCCTATTTCTACACCACCGCCCGCAAGCTGGCGGAGCAGGAGCAGTGGCCGCCCTCCCGCGCCGAGCAGGTTATGGCGATCGAGGCAGATCTACTCCGGCAGTACGCCGAGCCGGACCGCGCAGAGCCGCCTGCTGACTTGATGAAGCGCGGGGGTGCGTACTATTCCACGTTAGCGACGCAACTGCTCAACGCGCACTACAACGATTTGCATGAAAAACATGTCGTCAACATCCCCCACCGCGGCGCGGCGCCCGGCTGGCCCGCCGATTGGGTGCTGGAGATGCCCGCACGAGTGTCGCGCGCCGGGTTCGAGCCGTTGCCTACGGCGCCGCTACCGCCTGCCTGCTTTGGGCTGCTGGCCGCCGTCAAGGCGTACGAACTGCTGACGGTCGAAGCGGCGGTGCTCGGCGATCGCGACGCCGCGTACCAGGCGCTGCTGGTGCACCCGCTTGGGCCGCCAGCCGGGCAGGTACAAACCGTCCTGGATGACATGTTGGAAACGAACCGGCGGTATCTGCCGCAATTCGGATAAGGGGGACGCCGTGACCGGGCAATACTTCCTCGGTGTGGACATCGGCGCTACAAAGAGCCACGCACTGATCGCGGATGCCGCGGGCCGCGCCGTTGGATTCGGCCAGGCCGGGCCCGGCAACCACGAGGTCGTCGGCTATCCGGGCCTGATTGCCGTGCTCGAGCAAATTACGACCGCGGCGCTGGCGTCAGCCGGCATCCGGCGGCAACAAATCGCCGGCGCCGGCTTCGGTGTGGCCGGGTACGACTGGCCCTCCGAGCGCGCCGACACCCTGGCGGCCATCGCCACGTTGGGCCTGGACGCGGCAGTGGAGGCAGCGAACGACACGCTCATCGGACTGCTGGTGGGCGCTGAGGCAGGCTGGGGCGTGGCGGTCGTGGCGGGCACCGGCAGCAACTGCCTGGGGCTCGACCGGCAAAGGCGCATTGCCCAACTGACCGGTTGTGGTGAGGCTTTTGCCGAATACGGCGGCGCGGGAGACATCGTGGCCGCCGCGGTGCGTGCGGTCGCGAAGGCCTGGTCGCGCCGCGGCCCTGAAACTGCGCTGACCGAGACGCTGCTGAGGCGCACGGGCGCCACAACGGCCGGGGCGCTGTTGGAAGGGCTCAGCCAGGGCGCCCTGTACGTGGGCGCTGACGCGGCGCCGCTCGTCTTTCAGGCTGCAGAGGCGGGCGATGTCGTGGCGGCGGGGATCATCCGCTGGATCGGCTGCGAACTGGGAGAGATGGCCCTGGGCGTCATCCGCCAGCTCGACCTGGCCGGAGAGACGTTCGAAGTGGTGTTGGTGGGCAGCGTCTACAACGGCGGCGAGCGGCTGATCGCGCCCATGCGCGAAACGATCCAGGCTGAGGCGCCGGGCGCCTGCCTGGTGCGCCTGACAGCGCCGCCGGTGGCGGGCGCCGTGCTGCTGGGGATGCAGCAGAAGGGCCTGGCGACGGCAGCATTGCGCCCGGCGCTCGTGACCTCCATCCAGAGACTCCTTGCAGAAAATCACTAAGGAAGGCAACCATGCGTTACGGACACTTCGATGACGGTCGTCGCGAGTATGTGATCACCCGCCCCGATACCCCACTGCCCTGGATCAACTACCTGGGCGACCAGGCCTACTTCGGCCTGATCTCCAACACGGCCGGCGGCTATTCGTTCTATCGCGACGCGCGGCTGCGCCGCATCACCCGCTATCGCTACAACAACGTCCCTCTCGACTCCGGCGGACGTTACATTTACATCCGGGAGGATGATGACGCGGGCGGGTGCGAGGCCCGCCCCTACTGGTCGCCTTCGTGGCAACCCACCCGCACGCCATTGGACGAGTATAAATGCCGCCATGGCCTGGGCTACACCGTCATCGGCTCATCTCATGCCGGCATCCGCGCGGAAACGACCTATTTCGTGCCGCTGGGCTGTAACCTGGAGGTGTGGCGGCTGACCGTGACCAACACGCGAGAGACCGCTGCCGAACTCAGCATCTTTTCGGCGGTGGAGTTTTGCCTGTGGGAGGCGTGGGACGACGCGACCAATTTCCAGCGCAACTTCTCCACCGGCCAGGTCGAGGTCGTCGACGGGGTCATCTATCACAAGACTGAATACCGAGAGCGGCGGGACCATTTCGCTTACTTCGCCTGTTCCGAGCCACTGGCCGGGTTCGACACGCAGCGCGAGGCGTTCCTGGGTCCCTACCGGGGCTGGCACGAGCCGCTGGCAGTGGAACGCGGGACATCCGCTAATTCCATCGCGCATGGCTGGGCGCCCATCGGCTCGCACCATGTCCGGCTGACCCTGGCGCCGGGCGCCAGCCGCACCATCGTGTTCGTGTTGGGCTATCACGAGAACCAGCGCGACGCCAAGTTCGACCCGCCGGGTTCGCAGACCCTCAACAAGCAGGGTGTGCTGCCGATCTTGCGCAGGTTCCTGGACCCCGATGCTGTGGCCGCGGCCCTAGACGAGTTGCGCGGCTATTGGGAGGCGCTGCTCAATAAGTACCAGGCAGATACGCCCGACCCCCACACCAACCGCATGGTAAATATCTGGAACGCGTACCAGTGCATGATCACGTTCAACATGTCGCGGTCAGCATCGTACTTCGAATCGGGCATCGGCCGCGGCATGGGCTTCCGCGACTCCAACCAGGACCTGTTGGGCTTCGTGCACATGATTCCTGCCCGAGCGCGCGAACGCATCCTGGACCTGGCCGCGACCCAACTGCCCACCGGCGGCGCGTATCACCAATACCAGCCGCTCACCAAGCGCGGAAACGATGCGGTGGGCTCCAACTTCAACGACGACCCGCTCTGGCTCATCCTGGCCGTGGCAGCCTATCTGAAGGAGACGGGAGACCTGGGCATCCTGGCCGAGCCTGTGCCTTATGACAATCAGCCCGGCACCGAGACGCCGCTCTATGAACACCTCGAACGATGCATCCAATATACGCTGGATCGCCTGGGGCCGCACGGCTTACCCCTCATCGGCCGCGCCGACTGGAACGATTGCCTGAATCTCAATTGCTTCTCTGAGACCCCCGGCGAGTCGTTTCAAACCACGACCAACCGGGAAGGCACGGTGGCCGAATCGGTGTTTATCGCGGGCTTGTTCGTGCTCGCTGCGCAGGAGATGGCAGGAATTGGTGAGACGATTGAGGGTTCAAGGCCTAAAGTTGAAGGTGCAGGACCACTATCTTTCAATCTTGAACCTTCAACCTTTTACCGGTCGCTCGCGGCGCAGATGACAGCGGTAGTGGATGCGCATGGTTGGGATGGCGCGTGGTTCCGCCGCGCGTACGATGCGTTCGGAGAGCCGGTAGGGTCTGCGCAGTGCACCGAGGGACAGATTTTCATCGAGCCGCAGGGGATGTGCGTGCTGGCGGGGATCGGGGTCGCCGATGGACGGGCGCGGCAGGCGTTGGATGCAGTGGCCGAGCGGCTGGCAACGCCTCACGGCATCGTGCTGCAGCAGCCGGCATACTCGCATTACTACCTGAACCTGGGCGAGATCTCCAGTTATCCCCCCGGCTACAAAGAAAACGCCGGGGTCTTCTGCCACACCAATCCGTGGATCATGGCCGCGGAGGCGAAGCTGGGTCGCGGCGACCGAGCGCTGGACTACTATCTGCGGATCAATCCATCCAAGCGCGAGGCGATCAGTGAGGTGCACCGCTGCGAACCTTATGTCTATGCCCAGATGATCGCAGGGCGGGATGCGCCGACCCACGGCGAGGCCAAGAACTCGTGGCTGAGCGGCACGGCCGCGTGGAACTACGTCGCTATCACCCAGTGGATCCTGGGCATCCGGCCGGAACACCAGGGCCTGCGCGTCGCGCCGGTCATCCCGGCGGAGTGGCCCGGCTTCAGCGCCACACGCGTCTTCCGCGGGGTCACGTATCGCATTACGGTGGAGCGCCGCGGCCCCGGCAACGCTGTCAGTCTGACCGTGGACGGCCGTCCGGTGGCGGGCGACATCGTGCCGTTACCGCCTGCCGGCCAGGCTGAGGTGCAGGTGGATGCGGTGTTGCGGTGATGGTGGACGCCTGATCCGAAAATGAAAATGAGCACACTCTGCCCGTTCTTGGGGACCCGGGCAGAGTGTGCATTTGAAGACGCAGCGTAGCGGCTATGCCGGTCACGGCAACCCGATTACCATTCGTGCGGCCTCTCCGCTGGCCGGCGCAACGGTCGAGAGGCCCGGCGCAACGGCCTTGAGGGCCGCCATGTTGACTGATGCTCCCTCGTGGAGGTATTGCTGCCCTAATTCGAGTGGCACACCCATGGCGGGCTGCGCAGCTTCCAGTTTCTGATAATGCTCACCCAGCGCCGTCCAGCGCGCCGCCGAGGCCGCGAGCCCGCGTTGCAGATTCGCTGCTTCCAGTTTCTCATGCTGCGCGCCCAGCGCCGTCCAGCGCGCCGCCGAGGCCGCGAGCCCGCGTTGCAGGTTCGCTGCGTTCAGTTTCTGATACTGCGCGCCCAGCCCAGCCCACCGGGAGGCCGAGGCATTGGCTGACAATGCGGCTGCGGCATCGAGCGCCCGCACGGCCGACATCCCGCGCAAACTGCCGTAACTCGAAGCCGAAGCTTCCGCCGCTCTCTGGCTGCTCGCTGGTAGTGTGTCAGCGCTCAAGCGGTTGCCCCACATATAAGCCGCCCCCGCCAACAGGGCCACGACTGCGATGGCGATCACGCCGCGCTGGATCCAGCGCGCTCCGCTGTTCGAACCTCGTTTGGTCTCCATTCCCTCATCTCCCTTTCAACGCAACCTGGTTTCATGCCGTCCGCATGTCGATCAAACTGAAGCCAGTATGCGCTCAAAAGCGACGCCGTGCTACGTGCGCTGGGAGGAACCTGGAGGGGGACCTTGGACGGAGACGATATCCGCCAAAGGGAGGAGATTGTCTATCGGGGTCGCAGGTTGGGAGCGGTCCGGAGACGATTCCAGATCGGATGACCCTGGATCACGCGGCCGTCGGATCACTTCAGGCTGATCAACCCGATGCGAGCAGCGTACAGCGCAGCTTGCGTCCGGCTGGGTACACCGAGCTTGGCCAGGATATTGCTGACGTGGCTCTTGACGGTCTTTTCACCGATATCCAGTGCGCGGGCGATTTCTTTGTTCGCCAGCCCCTGCGCCACAAGCCGCAGCACGTCGGTTTCCCGCTCCGTCAGCGCCTCGGGGTTCTCCGGCGCCCGCACTTCACGCATCAGACGTTCGACCGCCTCGGGCGCCAACTGAACTTGCCCCGCTGCCGCGGCCCGGATGGCGCGACACAGATCCTCAGCCTCTGCATCCTTCAGGAGATACCCGATAGCGCCGGCGCGCACAGCGCCGATGACGGATGCATCCTCCAGCACGCTCGTGAGCGCGATGATCTCGATGTCAGGAAGCTCGCGCCGGATGGCGGCCGTCGCTTCGATGCCGTCCATCACCGGCATCAACAGGTCCATCAAAATGACATCGGGCTTCAATTGTCGGGCCAACTCCACCGCCTGCGCGCCGTCAGCGGCCTCGCCCACGATTTCAAAATCAGGCTCCAGGCTGAGGAACATGCGAAGACCCCGGCGCACGATACTGTGATCATCGACAAGGAGGATGCGTGTGACCATGCTTTATCAGCCTTTCGTCGGGATATGTACCCTGACGGTGGTGCCTTGACCAGGACTGCTCTCGATCAGGCAGGCGCCTTGCACGCTTTCCGCGCGTTCCTGCATCGATTGCAGCCCCATGTGGCCCGGATGCAACGCAGTGGGATCGAATCCGCAGCCGTCATCGCTGATCTCAAGCGTTACGCCCTCCGGCTCCGCGGCCAGGCGTACGGAAACGCAGCGGGCCTGCGCGTGGCTGGCAGTGTTGTGCAGCGCCTGCTGCGCTATGCGATAGAGCGCCTCTTTGGCCGGCAGGGGCAGCGCGGGCTCCTCGCCCAGTTCGGCACTCATCACCAATCCATGCCGGGCGCTGATCAGGTCCATCTGCCTCGAAAGCGCCGGGATCAGTCCGTCTGTCTTCAGGGAGTCAGGCCGCAGCTCGAAGATCATGGCGCGCATCTCGGCCAGGGCGGTCTCGGCAAGGTTCAGCACGTACTGCAGTGGCTCGGCCGCTGCTGGCAGATCGTGTTCGAGCAGCCTGGTCGCGGTGCGCGCGCCCAGCACGATGCCGTAGAGCGCTTGTGAGATCGAGTCGTGCAACTCACGCGACAGCCGCTGCCGCTCCTCCATCGTCGCGGCCCGCTGCGCCTGCTCGTAGAGCCGGGCATTCTCGATGGCGACCGCAGCCTGGTTGGCAAAGGCTAGTGCCTGCTGCGCGTGGTGTTCGGTGAAGTGGCCCGGCTCGACGTGATCGAGCCAGAGCATGCCGGCCAACTCCCCCTTCGCGATCAACGGCACGCCAAGCCAGCTACGTACGGACTCGACCCATTCCTTGTCCCAGCCCTCCCACGCGGTCTGCAGCCACGGGATCTCGTCTCCCAAATCATCGATCATCACGGGCGCTCGTGTACGCGCGACGCGTTGATAGCCGGTATCGCGCTCCAGGGCGATGCGGACGCCAACGATTTTGTGGCAGGGGACCGGGCCCCGATAGTCGGCCACTTCCAGTTCACCGTCTCTGAGGATCGCGACGCCGGCGCCTGTGTAGCCTATCACAGTCTCAAGGCTGGTCAGGACCGTGTCAAGCAAGGGCTCAAGCGTCAGGGTTGACGCAACTTCCCGGCCCACTTCCAGCAGCGCGGCAAGCTCGCGGGTGCGCTCCGCGACCCGCTGCTCCAACAGCTGGCGGGTTCGAACACGCTCGGTGATATCGCGAAAGACCATGCTGGTCCTGAGGTTGCCATCGCGGTCTTTGAACAGTCCCGAGGCCATCTCTGCCGGAAACCGGGCGCCATCACCCCGCACCAGCGTGAGCTCGCCACGGTGTCTGCCTGCCTGCTCCCGCGCGTCCAGCAGCGCCGGCAGCCGGGAATCTTCCAGGTCCACGATGCCTGCCCTGCCGGCCTGGCAGATCTCTTCCTCAGTCCGCCCCAACAAGCGGCAGGCCTCGGGGTTTGCGGCCAGAATATCGCCGTTGGGCGCGGTCAGCAGAATGCCGTCGATGCTGTTCTCGAAAAGCGAACGGTAACGCTCCTCGCTCTCAGCGAGCGCTGCTTCGGCGTGGCGCCGCTGGGTAATATCGCGTGCGATCGCCACAAAGAGGGTCCGGCCTTCATGGACGAGAGAGGCGATGCTGGTCTCGATGGGGAACTCAGTGCCGTCCTTGCGGCGGCCCCGGGCCGGCACGCGGCTGGACATCGGGCGTCCGGCATCCTCGGCCGCTGCAAAGTGGCGGATGCTGCGCAGGTGTGCGGCGGCTGTGCCGAAGGGCAGAAGAAGCGCGAGCGACCGGCCAAGCACCTCATCGGCACCGTAGCCAAACATGCGCTCGGCAGCAGGGCTAAAGATGAGAATCGCCTGATCCTCGTCGATGGCAATGATCGCGTCGGCTGCTGCATCCAGGATCCTAAAGAGCAGGGCCGGGGGCGTCTGCTTTTCTCTGTCATTCATGCGCCCTCCTATGAATGTTTAGCGCAGATAAAGCACACCCAAGATCGTACCACACTTGTACAACGGTGGCAACTAAGAAGCTGGCCTCCTCTCAGCGTGAAGATCCAATGCCGGTGAGTTGGATACGTCAGGCAACCGCCAGTAGATGCCGTGGTCGCGCGCCATCAACTTGACGTCGATCAGCCCGCGGCGCAGCATGGCGGTGTCGTCGTGCAGACGCACCAGGATCTCGTTGACCTGCTTCTCATTGTATTCCGTGTCGAACTCGAACAGCGTGACCGCGTGGCGCAGCACGGCGATGAACTTCTTCTGCTGCGCCGGCAACTGCTTCAAGCGGCCATCCGGACCCGTGAAATCGCGCAGCACCTTGCGATCGAATGCGTCCAAGTCGACGTTCGCGGCGATCGCGGGCAGCGTCTCGCGCGCCAACAGGCGCTTCGCCAATCCCTCCAACGCGGCGGCTTCGAAGCGATAGATGTTGTAGTACCCCTCGGGGCGCGCACTGGCCAGGCCGACGTGCACCAGGTATGACAGATGGCGCGAGGTCGTCGAGGGCTGCAGCCCCAGCATCGCGGCCAACTGCTCGACCGTGCTCGGCTGCTGCGCCAGCACCCCGATGATCTTCAGGCGGTTGGGATCAGCCAACGCCTTAAAGAACTCCAACAGCTCCTCGGTTTGTGTCTCGGTCTCCATGCTTCCCTCCGTGCAATTGATTCGATGTATACGCAACTAATTCTATCACAACAGAGAGTAGAGGTCAAGACTGAGGAAGCTGGAATACGCCTTTTATGCTCCATCGATGGTATGCACCGCCTGGATCACTCTCCGGCTCCCCGTCGCGCAGCGCAGCACGAGGGACTCAGTGTGGCCTTCGTTGCCCTGGTAGGTGACACCCGAGAGCAGCACGCCGTCGGTGATCCCGGTGGCGACAAAAAGGACCTGGCTGCCGGCAACCAGATCCTCGCAGGTGTAGACTCTCTTGGTATCCAGTCCGGCTGCGGCCACTGCTGCGCGTTCCTCGGCGCTCTGCGGCGCCAGGCGAGCCAACATCGCCCCGCCCACCGCTTTGGCGGCGCACGCCGCGATGAGGCCCTCGGGCACGCCGCCGCTGCCCATCAGAATATCCACCATAGGAGAAGCCGCAGCGGCCAACGCGCCGGAGACGTCGCCTTCGGAGCGCAGCAAGATGCGCGCGCCCGCGGTGCGAATTTCCTCGATCAGGTGTTGATGCCGCGGGCGATCGAGCACGAACACCACCAGGTCGCGCACACTCTTCTTTTTCACGCGGGCAACCAGCGCCAAAATCCAGGCGGCCGGAGCGTCCATGCACTCCGGCACCAACGCGGCGGCAGCATCACGGCCAACGATGATCTTATCCATATAGGCCGCCGGATAGAGCGACAACATCGAGCCGCGCGCCGCGGCGCCGATCACGCTCATCGCGCCGGGGTGCGACTTGGCCAGGATGCGCGCCCCGTCTATGGCATCGACCACCACATCCAGCTCCGGGCCGTTGCGGCTGCCCACCCGGTTGCCGGTGTCGAGCGGCGAGTGGACGCCCAGCTTGGTTTCCTCGCCGATCACGATATGACCATCGATATCGACCCCAGCGAACGCCGCGACCATCGCCTCGGTCGCGGCGTGATCGGCTGCATCGGGATCGCCGAACCCCATCCAGCGCCCAGCCGCCAGGGCTGCGGCTTCGGTGACCCTGACCAGGTCGAGGCCCAGATTACGAGAGAGCGTTTCCTGCATCGTCTTGTCTCCTCATCCGCAGAACGGTTTCAACTGACGGCCTCCAACAGTCCCGCCGCTTCCCAGGCCAGCATGCCGCCTTGCAGCGCCATCGCCTTGGCGTAGCCCGCGCGGCTGAGGGCGTACGCTGCGCGCGTACCGCGCTGCCCGCCCTGGCAGACAAAGACGATCTCACGATCGCGGGGCAAGTCCGTCGTTTCGGACAGCAGTTGCCGCAGCGGAATCAACTGTGCCTGGGGGATGTGGCCACGCTCAAATTCGCGCGGCTCGCGCACGTCGATGACCAACGGAGGCGAGGCGCCACCAAGCTGACGCCACAACTCCCGAGGCGAAATCTCAGCCACCTGCCCGGTAGGAATCTGCGTGCGCAGGGGAATGCGCTCCGACTCGGCGGCAAGCTGCTTCGGCAAGTTCTGGCATTCCAGGAAAACACGCACTTCGCACTCGTAGATGCACACTCCCGGGTCGAGGATGCGATGGTACAGATACGAAATCGCGCCATCATCCGGAAGGAAGTGCTCGCGATCCACGGGATCGGCGACCCCGGGACCGGCGCCCAGTTGGCGATGGAAGCCCGTCGCGTCCATGATCTGCCGGACGGGTTCCTGCACCCGGAAGAGAAACAGATCACCGCCACGGTCTCGCAGCCGGTGCATGATGCTCTCCAACACGTGGATGCCGCTGATGTCGCACTGGTTGACGCTTTGCATGCGCAGCAGGACAAAACGCTGGCCGGGATGCCTGGCCAGGTGCTCGTCGATGGTCTTTTCGACGTTGCTGACCGCCCCGAAGTACAGGTCGCCCAGAACATCGAAGAGCGCCAACTGCGGGCAAGGCGCCTGGCTCGGCCGGCGAACGAGATGCCTGTAGTTCTCATCGGGCAGCACCGGCACTACTCGCGGCACACTGGTGCGCACGATATACACCGCAAACGAGACCAGCATGCCCGCCAGGACTGCAAACTGCAGCGGCAGAAGCAGCGTCCCGACGAACGTGATGAGCATGATCAAGACATCACCGGGAGCGCCGCGCCAGATGCGGATGATTTCCTTGCGGTCAATCATCCCGTAGGCGATCATCAGCAGTACTCCGGCCAGGGCGGCTTTGGGCACATTGGCGGCTGCCGGGGACAGGAGAAAGGCGCCGATCAAGACGAAAACGCCGGAGAAGACGCTGGCCATGGGCGTTTGTGCGCCGGATGCAAAATTCAGCGCCGAACGCGAGAACGATCCGTTGCCAGCATAGCCCGAAAAGAAGCCTGAAACAATGTTGGCCAGGCCCTGCCCGACGAATTCCTGGTTGCTGTCGAGTCGCTGGCCGGTCTGGCTGGCCATCGAGCGGGCGGCCGACATGGCCTCCACCAGCCCGATAGACCCGATAGCCAGTGCGGCTCCGGCAAGCTGGCCGATGAGGTCGAGGTCGAAGAGCGGCAGGCCGGTGAACGGGGGCAGGCCGGCCGGCACCTGGCCGATGACCTTGAAGCCCTGCTGGCTCAACCCAAAGACACTGATAGCCGCTGCAGCCAGGACCATGGCGATCAGCGGTCCTGGCAATTTGCGGTTGATCCGGCGCAGCACCGCGATCAGCACAACAACGGCCACGCCCATGATCAAGCTCGGCACGTGCGTTTCATGGACATGGTGGATGACGTTGGCCAGGGTGGTGGTCAGGCTGGACGAAGTGGGGACGCTCAGCCGGAGCAGCGCGCTGAGCTGGCTGCCCCAAATGAGCACCGCGGCCCCGGAGGTGAACCCGATGATGACGGAATCGGAGACAAAGTTGACCAGCATGCCAAGGCGAGCCAGCCCCAGCAGCAGGCGGAAGATTCCGACCAGGACGGCCAACACGCCGGCAGCGGCCAGATAGCGCGGTGATCCTGGGTCAGCGATAGTCAACAGCGTAGCGAACATCAGCAGCGAGGCGGTGCTGGTTGGTCCGGTGTGTAGTTGTTTCGACGACCCCCACAGTGCACCAACGATGGCGGCGATGACGGCGGTGTAAAGACCCATCTGGGGCGGCAGCTGGGCAATGGAGGCATAGGCGATCGCCTGCGGCAGCAGGATGACCGCCACGGTCAGCCCGGCGATCAGGTCAGGCCGCAGGTTTTCCTTGCGGAAATCTTGTAAGACCCGTAGGGGCCGAGTGAAGAAGGCGAGGTAGGTCTGAAACATGAGCTACTCCGCGCGGGTATATAGACAAAAGTCAAGAGGGACGAGCGAGACCCATGCCCTGGCGATCCACTTGCAATGCCTGGGCCTGGTCGTCCGGGTCGACGAACTGACGCGGGACAGCCTCGATCAGTTGGAGCAACTGAAATTCAACCGCGCCGCGGCGCGTGGGCGGCACGGCTTCAATCAGATCGTTCAACAACGCGTGCAGGCGACGCATCACTTGCAACGACGAGGCGCCATACTGCCTGATCTCGCTGACCGCCAGCGCCACAAAGTCGTCCCAGTCCGGCGTTGGGTAAACAATCCGTAATTGGTGGGTATTGTCGTAGGCGTACCCCACATCCAGCCGCCGTGTTCCGATACGATGCAGCAAATCCTCCAACTCATCCAGCGCCTGGACGGCCGTAGTTGGGTCATTGATCGCGGGCGAAAGCGCCCGAATTGCGATATCAACAATCAGGCGGATAGCATATTTGGGGTCCTGCTCGATCGTGCGCTGCGGACCGATAACGACTTGGCGCCACAGCCGTCGCTTGGCGATGGGCGTTGCTGCACCTCTTACGCGCAACAACGCTGCGCCATCGGTCAGGGTATCACCCACTGCGTATTCCAGCTCGATGATTGCGTTGTGATGCTGCGCTAACCGGACTAATCCCGGCACGTCCAATTCGATGATGGCCATCGGACCGCCATGATAGTGCGTCGTCTGCATCACGGGCGGCAGTGCGGCCTCGGGTGCTGGGCCGGAGACCGCACTGGCCGCGGCCGCATCCGTCAACGGGTATAAATGCTCGATCACAGTACGGCCCAACGAGCCGACCTGGTGAAGCACGTTGGTCACCTGAAGGGCAGTGACGCGCTGGATAAGCGCCAGGAAAAGGGTCACGCTGCCCAGGACGGCTGCCAAGACAGAGATCACCATCAGGTCACTGGCCGCGCCTGAACCTCTACGATCCACAACAGGCAGCGCCACTAATGCGTAGACAAAAGTAGCAGTGAACATGCCCAGCGCATGACGAAAGATGCGATCACGCAGTAAATAGTTGGAAAGGCGAGGCGTGTATTGGCTGCTGCCAAACTGCACCATTACGAAGGCCATCGTGAAAACGAATCCCGTAAAAGCCAGCATGCCCGAGACAACCGACGACAGGATGACAGTTGCGGCGTTTGCCGAAAAGAGCGCCGTCCAGGCGCCGCTGCCGAAGAGCCGGGCAGCGACTTGGGGCAAGAACCAGCCACACGCGAGAGCAGCCAGCACATAACCAGCCGGCACCACCCAGATCTGTGACTGGGTGCGGATGCGGGAATGAAACAAAGGTGAATGCATGATTATGAGTATATCAAGCTTCGACCGGCTTGACAACACCTTCGACCGATGCCCTGGCGATACGCTGGCGATACGCTGGCAAGATCTGAGCCCAAAGCTCCCGTCTCATCGCAGGATCAGTGGAAGATACGTCGCCGGCCGACGGATTGTTAGCATGATGGTGGCAGTCGCCTGGTTGCCGGCGCTATCTCCCACCGTCAGGGTGACATGATGTGTTCCTGCGCTGAGATCGTTTCGTTCCACCGTGCGGCCAATGCCCAGCACGCCATCCCGATCGGAAGACCAGATAAGACGGCTATCCGGCAGCGAACCATCCTCCAGGTCGAAGCCATCACCCACCAGCAGCACGTTCTCACCGGGGGCGAAGGTACTCCCATCGGCCGGCGCACTGATCAAAGGGGTGGGCTCTTTGTCGTTGACAGCAAACGGCCCTGCGTCCGCCTGGCCCGTGTTGACGCCATCACTGGCCAGAATGCGCACAAAGGCATTCGTCCCGCCGGGCAGCGTGCTCGTGTCCAGGCCGTATGTGGTGGCGGCGAGATCGGTCGCCACGGCGAACCACGATTGCTTGTTGTCATTGCTATAGAGCACCGAGTAGCTCAGGGGATCGCCGTCGAAGTCGTTTGCCGTCCAGTTGACCGTCCTGACCATGCCTCCGCCAGATAGAGAGACCCAGATCACCGGACCGCTGTTGCTGACCGTGCGCGTGGCGACAACCGCAGGTCCATGTTTCAGCACGATCTGCCGGGTTGTGGGAGGGAAGGGCACGGTCAATGCGAAGGGCGCGGTCGTCATGGGGGTTGCACTGTCACCAAAGTCGTACGAGATATCGAAGCAGGTGCTTGACAGCAGACGATGTGCCGTCGCCTGCAGGCTTCCAGCGTCGTACAGCTCCAGACAGTAGGCCGTCCCGGCCAGCGGGTTGTCCAACGGGTCAGTCTGCGCCTGGCGGTAGAATACATCGAAGCTGGCCGTACCATCCTGATTGATCAAGCCGGAAGTCAGGAGGTATTCGTTAGCCACGGCCCGCGTTGGGCTCGCGTCCTGGTCAGCGGCCATGCTCATGTGCTCATGCAGGTAGGTGTATATCTCCGGCGCGACCCATGCTTCACTCTCCAATCGACCGGGCACCATGAAGTCGAGCCGGGTGTCCTCGCGCACCTCACGCGCGGCGACATCAAAGCCATGAAGCCGGATCGTCGCATCCCAGTGGCCGATGTTGCGGTTGTGCCCGATCTCGTGTGTCAAGGTGCGCCGCCAACGGCCATCGGTGTCGTTGCCGAAGGCGGTCTGACCGGGCAGCCACGCCAGGCCGTTGCCTCCAAAGACACCGGGGGGCAGCCAGCCGTAGACATGGTCGGGTCGAGGGCTGGTCTGGCTGAGCTGAAGCAACCGGTTTAGATAGTTAAGCAGCTTGATGCCGCCGGTGCCGAAATTCACGTCGCCGCCCCAGGTGATGCCCGGCCAGGGGTAGTATTTAACGCGCGTGTGGCTGACCGGGTAGGTCGCGACCAGCCAGGCCTGGCCCTTGGCGATGCGGGCGGAAGGTTCGGCCGGCCCAGTGTAGCCAGGGGTGACGTAGCGGATGGGCAGCCAGGCAATGCGCAGGTCGCCGCCGTCCACGAAGGTGACGTCCACCGACGTCGTGTTGTTGCCGTAGTTGTTCTCCGGCACCGCGCGGTCGTTATTGACTTCAACTTCCAGCCGCACAGCCCCGGTCAGCCATCCGAACGGCACTTCAAAGTTCAGGGTGTGGTTGATCTGCCGCCAGTCGGCCGGCTGGACTACCGTGATACGGCCGCTTGGGTTGAACGGCGCGACCGTGCCCAAGGACGTGCTCCCGCGATAGCCCCGCAACCGGCCGGTAACCGTGCCAATGGGCATGGAAGCGCTCAACCCCAAGTAGGCGCGTACGACCGTCCGCTTGGACGCAATCAGCGGGATGCTGTTGGCGTCGTTCTGGATGGCCTGATTCACCTCCAGCCGACTTACGGTCAGGTCGGGCAGACCCACGGTGGGTGTAGACGTTCGGGTCGGGGTGGATGTGGCCGTAGGCATCGGCGTGCGCGTCGGCGTACGCGTCGGAGTGGGGGTGTGCGTTGGCGTACGCGTGCTTGTGGGCGTCGGCGTGGGCGTGCAGGGGCCCATGCCCGGGGGGATCTCAGTGACGACGTCGAGCTGGGCTACGTCAAGCGCAGTGGCGTAGCGGCGGCCATCGGCCGCACGCACCTCAGTCTTCACGCGCACAATGTGTGGGCCGAGCAGCGCGCTGGCGCTGGCCCCAACCGTATTGTTGGTGAAGCGGCCGTCGCCCGCCGTTACGTCGCCGTAGCTGCCGTCATCGTAGAGCACGGCCTGATAGACAACGTTGCTGTTCACCTCCACCCCGTTGCGTAATGCCACGCTGTTGGTGCGGACGTGGGGGTTGGTCGTGTTCATACGGACGCTGATGCTGGTCTTCGAGTCCCCGATCACCACGTAAGAGGGTGCGATCTTAGGATCGGCCAGGGCGGGCGCCTGGCCCAGGCTGGCCGGGTTCAGCTCCAGCAAGCCCAGTTGCGCTGGCGTCGGCGCGCCATCTACGTAGCCCAGGTTGAAGAAAAAGAGGAACCGTGTGGCGTCGCGGCTCATGCTGCTTCTTTGGAAGCCCCCGTCACCCGAGCCCACCATCAGCGGCGGATCGCCGGTCGAGGTGGCTCCGTAGGCCGCCAGTTGCAGCACGCCGCTGCCGTCGGTGTTGTAGAGGCGGTTCCGGGAGCCATGGTTGAGCTTCAAACCGTCGTATGATAGCTGCACAACCTCACCCTCGGTGCCGTTCCAGCCCCCCACGGTGTCGAGCACCCGCTGGCCTGAGCCGTCCCAGTTGAACACACCCAGTTCGTCGTGGTCGATCCTCCACACCTGGTAAAACACGATCCTGCCATCACCGCTGATCCCCAGGTTGTTCACGGAGGAGGTCGTTGACAGCGAGTATTCCTGCAAACCGCTGCCGTCGCTGTTCACGCGCAGGATCCGGTCATGCCCATCGTAGTCGATCACGTTGAAGACGATGCGACTCCCATCACTGGAGACGTCAAACGCCGCACCCCACCAAGAGAACGGCAGTCCAGGGATCGGCTTGCCGAAAAGCGCGTGCACCTGAGCCGGGTCCACGATCCGGCGGAGGCCGCTGCCATCGGCATTTATCACGTACAGTCCGGCATTGTACGTCACGTTCGGTCGCACATCCCTGTCAATCGCAAAGAAAACCTGCGCACCGTCGGCAGAAAGGCGGAAGTACGGATAGGCGCCAAGCTCAATGACCTGGCGCCGGTTGCTGCCGTCGGCGTTGATCGTGTACGCCACAACGCCGTCCCAGTAGAGCACCCTTGACCCGTCGGCGCTGATGTCCACTTTTGGGTCCCAGTCTCCGGAGAGCGTGTCTACCTCGCGCAGCCCCGTGCCATCCGCATTGACGACGTAAACGTGGGAAGGAGCACTCTTCACAACAAAGGCGGCGCGGCTGCCATCTGCAGAGAGGATGGAGGCCCTCTTGCCGGGGTGCACACCCGGCTGGGCGGTAAAGGATGTGAGCTGGTGATAGGCCAGCGTGCGCACGACCGTTCCCGCCTCGGTCGGTAGGCCGCACGCGGCAGGGGTGACGGTTACGGTAGGCGTCGGCGTGGGCGTGCAGGGACCCACCCCCGGCGGCACGGCAAGGACGACGTCGAGCTGCGCCACATCGAGCGCGGTGGCGTGGCGCCGGCCGTCGGAAGCGCGCACCTCGGTCTTCATGCGCACCGTGTGCGGACCGATCACAGCGTCGGAGTTGGCTCGGACAAAGCTGTTGGTGAAGCGGCCATCCCCTGCGGTGATGTCACCGTTGCTGCCATCATCGTACAACACGGCATCGTTGACGATATTGCTGTTCACCTCCAGCCCGCTTCGAAACACGACGGCGTTGGTGCGCAGATGCATGTTAGCCGAACTCGATCGGGCGCTGAAGGTGGTCGTCGAGCCATCTCCGCGCACCAAGTAGAACGGCGCGATCTTGGGATCTGCAAGGGTGGGCGCTTGCCCCAGGCTGGCCGGGTTCAGCGCCAGAATACCCAACTGCTCAGGCACGAGCGCGCCGTCCACCCAGGTGTTGTTGTCGAAGGTGAACAGGAAGCGCGTGGCGTCGCGGTTCATGCTGCTGCGGTACATCCCCCAGTTGCCGACCATCAGGGGAGGGTCGCCACTCAAGGTGGGGCCGGTGGCCGCCAACTGCAGCACAGCGGAGCCATCGGTGTTGTAGAGGCGATTCAACGAGCCATAGGACAGCTTCGTGCCATCATATGTCAACTGAACGACCTCGCCCTGGGTGTTGAGCCCGCCCAGGCCACTGGCCAGTGCGCGCTTGCCCGAGCCATCCCAGTTGAACACGCCCAGCTCCCACGGGTCGGTCATCACTTCATAGAAGGCCACCCGACCGTCGCCGCTGATGCCCAGGTTCCCCACATCGGGATGTGCGTTATTCGGGAACAAAGCGTACGCCTGCAAATCGCTTCCGTCACCGTTCACGCGCATGATGGGCCAACCGACATCCGGCACGAGCACCTGAAGCACGATATGGCTGCCGTCGTCCGACACATCGAAGGGCGGGCCATGCCAGTAAAACTGCAGCTCAGGCACCGGCTTGCCGAAGAGCGCATGGACGCTGGCGCGATCTAAGATCTGGCGCAGGCCGGTGCCGTCGGCGTTGATGACAAACAGACCGGGGTTGTAGCTCTGCCCGCCGTAGCTGAGATACCAGGTGAACGCAAAATAAACCTTCGTACCGTCGGGCGAGAGGCGAAAGTAACCGCGTCCACTCGAGTACGATAAGACGACATGCGCGTCGCTGCCGTCGGCGTTGACCATGCGAACCTCTCCGCCGTCACTTTCATCCCAGGAGAGCACCTTCGAGCCGTCAGCGCTGATATCGACGTTCGTATAATCCCCACCGGGCTGGGTATTAATCTCGCGCAATCCTGTGCCGTCCGCATCGATTACCCAGACATGCGCCGGTGACCCGCCCACCAAAAACGCGGCCCGGCTGCCATCTACGCTCAGGATCGAAGGGCTATTGCCCCGGGTATGCACGCCCGGCCGGCTGGCGAAGGCTGTAAGCTGGTGATAGGCCAACGTTCTGACGATCGTTCCCGTCTCGGTCGGTGCACCGCAGCCGCCAGGGGTGACGGTTGCGGTAGGCGTTACCGTCGCGGTGGGCGTCCGCGTAGGGGTATATGTGCTGGTGTTGGTCGCCGTCGGCGTGCGCGTGGCTGTAGGGGTGGGCGTCGGCTCCTCGCCGGGCAGGGTGGGAATGCTGCCGAACGTCCACCAGTCTCCGACTGTTGCGCCAGCGCCCGACGCGATCGTCCGCTGCCATTGCAGCCCGAAACCGTTGTCAACGCCAGCCGGGCTGGTGTCGATGGTGTTGTCAAACCCCGACCCAGGGGAGCAAGCTCCCGAGACCGGACACGAGACGGTGTCGCCGCAATACCCGATACCCGCCCAGATGTTGAAGTACCAGTCCTCTTTGTAAGCAGTGGCGGGCGTCGCGGGCACGAACAGCATGTACCACGGGCCGCTGGGAATATAGCCGCCCACGGCGCCGCTGACCGGGTCATAGTAGCCGCGACCATAGTCATCGTTACCAAAGTAACTGTCCGCGGCATGAAACAGGTTGGCTGTAATGGGCGCCCCGGAAGCGTTGGCAACATCCCATTTCAGGCGGAAGTAGTCCTGGCCGTTGACGTAGGAGACGCGCTGGGTCACCTGTACGCCGCTCGATCCCGCGCCCAGGACCGTCGTGATGACCCACGGATCGGCGGCGGCGCCGGAGCCGGTGGGTCCGCTATGGCTTAACGCAGTCCACGGCCGCACGGTGACCATGTTGGTGGCTAAGCGTCCGCTGAAACAGGCGTCCGGCCCATAGACATCGCTGCCGATGTGCAGCCAGACTCCACTATCCGCGCTGCCATCCTGCCAGCCGTACACCTGGCCAAGGCCATTGTAGTAGGCCTGGATACTGCTGTCCGATCCAACGGCAACACGCAGCGGGCTGCCGATAATCGTGATCGGATCAGGCAACGTGAGGAGCGAAAGCGGTGCGGGGGTCGTGGCCGGAAAGCCGGCGCTCACGAGTAAAGCCGGCAACAAACCGATCAAGCACATGGCTGCTACAGAGACAATGGCATGAAGCATGACGGAGCGAATGCGATCCTGCGGATCAGAGATCATATGCGCCTCCTTTGTCCAGGAACAGACAACGCGGCGCGAACGGCACGAGGAGGGTCAGTGGTTAGACGCCGGTGCTGCACGCGTCACCATAAGGCGCGAATGAGTATAGCAAATATAAACCGGCTTGACAATTCCTTCCGCGCGCTACTTGCCGAAAACGCAGAGACGATGCTATACTGGCCCCATGCACAACCAACGTATTCAACGATACCGGTTGCTCTGTGTACTGTTCCTCTCGCTAACGCTATACTTGCCCTTCAACGCAACCGCAACCGGACTCACCGACACCGCAACGGAAGCGGAAACCAGCTATCTCTACACGATCCAACCCGGCGATACGCTTTGGAAGATCGCCGCAGCTCACGGCATCACTCTGCAGGAACTGCTCGCGCTCAACAACAGCCTGGGCGATCCCAAGCTGCTGCGGCCCGGACAAATTATCCGCGTGCCCAGCAGCCCTGTAACAACCACTGTGTCACCTGCAGCGGTCAGCGCGACGTATACCGTGCGGGTGGATGACACCCTGTGGGATATTGCCGCCAACTACGGTCTTTCTGTCGATGACCTGCTTGCCGCCAATTCCGGGGTGGATCCCCGACGTCTCGCGGTGGGCCAACAACTGCGCATCCCGGGAATGACGCAGAATGCCCTGGCAGCAGTGCAAGTGAGTGCCCCAGCGCAGCAATCTGCCGCGCCGGAACCGGCGCTGCAGGCCGAATCAGCGCCTGCACCAGAGCAAGCTGCGGCGTCCGCTTCGGAAATCGACCCCATGGCCCTTGATCTGCTGAACCGGATCAATGAAAAACGCCTGGCCGGCGGCCGCGCGGCCCTCACCTGGAACGACACGCTGGCGGCCGCGGCCCAAGCGCATGCCGACGACTGCGCTCGGCGCAACCGCGGCAGTCATGTCGGCTCCGACGGCGCACGGTTAGCCGCGCGGCTGCAGCGAGCAGGCTATGTCCCGACCTGGTCCGGTGAGAATTGGGCCAACGCGCAGAGCGTAGAACACGCACTGGCAATGTGGTGGAATGAACCGCCCGGGGCGGACCCCCATGTGCGGAACATCATGGCAGATCGCGCCACCGAGATCGGCATCGGCGTGGCGCGAGGCGCCTGGGGCATCTACTTCATAGCGGACTTTGGAGATCAATAAGGAGGCATATTACCACCATGAAGATCATCGACCTCACCATCCCTCTGGGCATCGGCACGCCGGCGTGGCCCACCTATGAGCCGCTGCAGGTAAAGTACTTCAAACGACTGGCTCCCAATGGGGCTAACGGCCAGCTGCTCACCCACTCCAACCACCTGGGCACGCATCTCGACGGCGAGATCCACTTCTTCACGCCAGGCAAAGATATTGCCAGCCTGGAGATGGATTTCCTGGTCGGGCCCGGAGCCATCGTGGACCTCTCGGATGTCTGCGGCAACTACGACGTCTACACTGCCAAAATGATCGAGGAGCGCGTCGAGGTGCGCCAGGGCGACATCCTGATCATTCACACCGGTTATCACCACTTCGGCTGGGACATGCCCACGGCGGATGAGATCCGCTATATGGTGCAGCACCCCGGGCCCGATCGGGAGTTTGCGGAATGGGCCAAACGGAAGCAGATCAAATGGATCGGCGTGGATTGCGGCAGCGCGGATCATCCTATGAACACCATCATCCGGCAGTGGATGCCGCGCCAGGCCAAAGAGGCGGACGCGCACTTCCGCAAGAAGTACGGCCAAAGCCTGGAAGAGTGCTTCGACGATTCCAAGTATCAGCTCATGCACATCGAGATGTTCCCGCATCACATCATCCACGCGGAGTGCATCGGCGGCGAGATCGACTTACTGCTTAACCGTCGCGCCACGGTGGGATTCTTCCCCTGGCGCTTTGTGGACGGCGAAAGCTCGATCGGCCGCTGCGTCGCGTTCGTGGAAGATGCTGAATACGACGAGCTGATGGAGCTCAAAGAGACGATGGGCATGACGAAGTTCGGTGATGCGTTCAACCCGGCGCACGTCGATCGGATCAACGCACTGTCGCGCGGTTGAAGGTTACAGGTTGCAGGTCAAAGGTTGTGATCTGCAACCTGCAACCCGCCAACCTGGAACCGGCCCCCAGGAGCAACGATGCAACGCTTCACCGCCGCTTGCGCCCAGTACGCGATCACGCCGATGGATATCGCGGCCAATGTCGCCAAATCGGTCGCCTGGACCCGCCGCGCGTTTGACGAATCGGGCGCCCAGCTCATCGTGCTGCCGGAGACGATCACCACCGGCTTCGCACCCGGCGTTGGACCAGGCGATCTCTGGGATACGGTGGACACCCTGCCAGGGCGCCAAACCGAGCCGCTGCAGGCAGTGGCGCAGGAGCTGGGCATTCATCTGGCCTTCGGCGCCTACGAACGCGGGGAGACGCGCGGCGTCGTATTCAACTCGGCCGCGTTGATCGGGCCAAGCGGCGATGTGCTGGGGGTGTACCGCAAGACGCACCTGTTCCCCACCGAACGCATGAGGGCACTCACCCCGCGCGAGCGAAGCTCGCCCACCTCTCCCATGCACAGGCAAGGGGAGGTAGAAGTCAGCGGATGGTCGACCCCCGGGATGGACCCCGTGGTGATCGAGACGCCGCTGGCGAATATCGGTCTGACCATTTGCTTCGATGGCGACTTCCCGGAGCTGTATCGCGCGGAGGCCATCATGGGCGCAGAAGTGATCATCCGCACCAGCGCCCTGCTCCGCTCGTTCGAAATCTGGGAGCTGACCAACCGGGCGCGCGCGTATGACAACCATGTTTACCTGATTGGTTGCAACTACGTGGGTCCCGACGCAGGCGGCAACTACTACTTCGGCCACAGCATGATCGTCGATCCCATCGCGCACAAACTGGCACAGGCGCGCGGCACCGAGGAGGTCTGCTTCGCCGAGCTCGACCCCGATCCGCTCAAGCGCATCACCTACGGCGCGGCCAGTCCCATGATCTTCGAGCATCTGCGGGAGCGCAACCTGGCCGCCTATCGCAACATCTTGACGCCAGCAAAAGGCAGGTTCGAGCCGGCGAAACCTCCGGATACCCTATGACTTTTAAACGTCGCATCAGCGACTTCCTGGGCCTCCGCCGCAACATCGCCACCCTGCTGGTCATGGTCGTCCTGGTGGGGATGGGCGAGAAGTTGGGTGAGCGCTTCCTACCCATCTACTTGATCGCGCTGGGCGGCAGCTCCTACGCCATCGGCCTGTTGAACGGGATGGATAACCTGCTCAGCGCGCTGTACTCGTTCCCTGGCGGCTACCTGAGCGATCGCGTGGGCTACAAACGCGCGCTGGCCATCTTCAATGTGGTCGCGATGGTTGGCTACATCATCGTCATCCTGTTTCCCACCTGGCAGGCGGTGATTGTCGGGGCTGTCTTCTTCATCTCATGGGATGCTCTCTCGCTGCCCGCGACCATGAGCCTGGTTGCTGCGGCGCTGCCCAAGGACAAGCGCACTATGGGCGTGTCGCTCCACTCCCTGGTGCGGCGGATTCCCATGGCGCTCGGTCCGGTGATCGGTGGGCTGCTGATCGCCGCCTACGGCGAACGAGATGGCGTGCGCGCAGCGTTCGGCGTTGCACTGGCCCTGGCGCTGATCGCTCTGGTGCTCCAACAGTTACTGATCGAAGAAGGCCAGCAGAAGAAACAAGCAGAGAGTAACCCCTTGCGGCTGGTCCGCTTCATAACGCCCGACCTGCGCAACCTGTTGATCTCCGACATCTTGGTGCGCTTCTGCGAGCAGATTCCCTACGCGTTCGCCGTCATCTGGGCCATGAAGGTGGTCGGCGTCTCAGCGCCGCAATTCGGCTTGCTGACCACCATCGAGATGATCGTGGCAATGCTGGTCTACATTCCAGTCGCCTACCTGGCCGACCGGAACGGCAAGAAGCCTTATGTGGCGATCACGTTTCTGAACTTCACCCTCTTTCCTGTGGTCTTGCTGTTTTCGCACTCTTTCTGGATGCTCGTCGTTGCGTTCATCGTGCGCGGGCTCAAGGAGTTCGGTGAACCGACTCGCAAGGCGCTGATCATGGACCTGGCGCCCGAGGACAAAAAGGCGGCGATGTTCGGGCTATACTATCTCATACGCGATGTCATCGTCTCGCTCGCCGCGTTCGGCGGCGCGTTCCTGTGGGAAATCTCGCCGCAGACCAACTTCCTGGTGGCGGCTGCCTTCGGCGCAGCCGGAACGGTGTTCTTCGCCCTATTCGGCCGCGATATGCCCAGACCAGGGATTGGGGATCAAGGATCACGGGGTTAAAAGTCCCGGACGCAATCTCGAGTTCTGAAGACTAAGAGGTACTCCATGGAGCCACTCGACGGAATTCGTGTCATCGAAATGACTGAGGCGCTGGCTGGGCCGTTTTGCGCCATGATGCTGGGCGATTTAGGGGCCGATGTCATCAAGATCGAGCGTCCCGGCGCGGGCGACATGACCCGCGGCTGGGCGCCTCCTTATGTCAAAAAGGAAAGCGCCTACTTCATGAGCGTCAACCGCAACAAGCGCGGGATCACGCTCAATCTGAAAGAGCCGGAGGGGCAAGCCATCCTGCATCGGCTGATCGCCGAGGCCGACGTCTTCATGGTCAACCAGCCCAGCCTGGAGTCGTTGCGCAGGCTGCGCGCGGACCCGGACACCCTGCGTGGGATCAACCCGCGCTTGATCTGTTGCCTCATCAGCGGCTTCGGCATGACCGGGCCGGAGGCGGGCCAGGGCGGCTATGATGTAGTGGCGCAGGCACGCGCCGGGCTCATGGCGCAGACCGGCGAGCCGGGCATGGGGCCGATCCGCTTTCCGATCCCACTCGCCGATGCCACCTGCAGCCTGTATTGCATGATCGGCATCCTGTCGGCGCTCGTGGCCCGCGACCGGACGGGACAGGGCCAGGTATTGGACATGGCGCTGCTCGATAGCCAGCTCGCCTGGATGACGCACATGGCCGGCGCGTACTTCGCCACCGGCGAACGTCCGCAGAAGATCGGAAACGCCCACGCAACCATTGTGCCTTACCAACCGTTTCGCGCGCGCGATAAGCACCTGACCGTCGCGGTAGGCACGGAGCGGCTCTGGACGCGGTTCTGCCAGGCGCTCAATATCGTCGAGACTGTGGGTGCTGATCCGCGCTTCGCCACCAACCCGGACCGCATCCGCAATCGCAGCGCGCTGATTCCACTGCTGGAGCAGGTCTTTGCGACCCAGGATGCGGCGTTCTGGCTGGAGAGATTGCGCGCGGCCGATATCCCCTGCGGGCCGATCAACGAAGTGGACGAAGCACTCAATGATCCCCAGATCATCGCCCGCGAGATGATTGTGGAGCAGTTGCACCCCACCGCCGGCCTGGTGCGCTCGGTGGGCAACCCGGTGCATCTGAGCGCCACGCCCGTCAGCTACCGCCTGCCGTCGCCAACATTGGGGCAGCACACCGGAGAGATCCTGGCAGACCTGGGCTATACCCAGGAACAAGTCCAACAGCTCAAGGCCCAGGGAGTGATCTGAGCACCCGAATCGGAGCCACGCATCATGATGCCCAAGCATGAAATGCCCATGACAGTTACTCAAGCCGAGCTAAGGCGCAGCGCCTACTACGACTCTATCGTCCTGATGCAATTGCGCGCTTCCCTCGCTGCACTCCCCAATGTCGTCGACGCCGGGGTGATGATGGGCACGCCTGCCAATCTTGAGCTGCTGGCCCAGAGCGGCCTGCTGCCGCCGGAAGTGCGCGATATCAGGTCCGACGACCTGATCATCACCGTCAAGGCACTCGACAAGGCGTCAGCCCGCGCCGCGCTGGCGCAGGTCGATGGGCTGCTCACCCGGCGCGCTTCGACCCTTCAGCAAGACTACCGGCCGCAAAGCCTGGAGACCGCGGCCGCGCTGCTTCCTGACGCCTCTTGGGTGCTGGTCTCGGTTGCAGGCCGCTATGCTGCCGGGGTCGCGCGCGCGGCGCTGGAGCTGGGCAAGCACGTCTTCCTGTTCAGCGACAACGTGTCGATCGAAGACGAGATAGCGCTCAAGGAGATGTCGTCGGCGCGCGGTCTGCTGGTGATGGGTCCGGACTGCGGGACCGCCATCATCAATGGGATCGGCCTCGGCTTCGCCAACGGGGTGCGCCGCGGACCGATCGGCGTCGTGGCCGCGGCCGGCACAGGCTTGCAGCACGTTACTGCGCGCATCCACCAGTTGGGCGGAGGCCTCACCCACGGCATCGGCACGGGCGGTCGCGATCTCACGGAGCAGGTCGGCGCGGTCACTTTCCGGCAGGCCATCGATGTGCTGGCACGCGACCCCGAGACACGGGTCATCGTCCTGGTGTCCAAGCCGCCCGCGCCCAGGGTCGCCGAGGAGATGTTGGCGCTGGCCCGCCAGGCGCAGAAGCCGGTGGTCGTGAATTTCATCGGTCGTGCCGCGTCGGCCCGGCAAATCGACAATCTCTACTTCGCAACGGGGCTGGACGATGCGGCGCGCTTGGCGGTTGACCTCACCCCCCTGCCCCCCTCTCCCGACGGCGACAGTTCTGCCGTCCGGAGAGGGGGGGGAATCGAGGAGGGGGGGAGGTTTGCGCCTGGACAACGTTATCTGCGCGGTCTGTTTTCAGGCGGCACGCTGGCCTACGAAGCGCAATACCTGCTCCAGGACTACCTGCCCCGCGTGTGGGCCAACGCGCCTCTCAATAAGGCAAACCGGATTCCCAACGCGTTGACGAGCCAGGAGCATACCATCATCGACCTGGGCGAGGACGAGTTCACCGTTGGACGACTGCATCCGATGATGAACAATGAGCTGCGCATCCGCCGGCTGGATCAAGAAGCCGCGGATCCGGAGACGGCCGTAATCATGCTGGACGTGGTTCTCGGCTACGGATCGCACCCCGACCCCGCCAGCGAGCTGGCCCCTGCCATCGCCAGGGCCAGAGCCGCAGCCCAGGCGAGCGGTCGTTACCTGGAAATCGTCGCTGTCGTCACGGGCACAGACGAAGATCCGCAAGGCTTGGCCAGCCAGATCGAGCAGCTCAGAAACGCGGGCGCGTGGGTTGATACGAATAATGAGGCAACGATCCGCTACGCCGGCCAGTTGGTGCGCAGCCTCAATCCAGAATCCCAATCTGCTTTGTCCCGATCTGCCGCACCGGTGGACCTCGCGACCCTGCAAAAGCCGCTCTCCGCCATCAACGTCGGCCTGGAGTCGTTCGCCGAGAACCTGATCGCCCAGGGCAGCCAGGCCATCCAGGTGGACTGGCGGCCGCCCGCCGGGGGAAACGAGAAGCTGGCCGCGATCCTCGCACGAATGAAAGGGGCCAGTCGCCTGTCATCCTGATGTGGAGACCTTCGAGGTCTGCGAGACCTCGAAGGTCTGAAGGAGAGGCCATGATAGACATCGAGCAAGCCAATCGCACAACCGTTGAACGTATGATGGCATCCAGGCCGGTGCTGATCGGGCTGGGACGAGCGCGGGATGTGATTCCTGGGATGCGCGACAATCTGCTGCTGCACGCGGGCCCACCGATCACCTGGGAGCGCATGGCCGGCCCGATGAAAGGCGCGGCCGTGGGCGCACTGATCTTCGAAGGCAAGGCCAGGGGCTGGGACGACGCGGAGGCGCTGATCACAGCGGGGGCAATCGACTTCGCGCCCTGCCACCATTACTCGGCTGCCGGCCCGATGGCAGGCCTGATCTCGCCCTCGATGATGGTCTACATCGTCGAGGACCAGGCCGGCGGACCGGGCGGTCCGCGTGCCTTCTCGAGCATCAACGAAGGCCGCGGCAAGGTGCTGCGCATGGGCGCATATAGCGAGGACGTGCTGGACCGCCTGCGCTGGCTGAACGAGGTGATGGCGCCCGTGCTGGATGCAGCGGTCCGCCTGGCCGGCGGCACCAGCGGCGGCATCGACCTGCGCTCGCTGTTGGCGCAGTCGCTCCACATGGGCGATGACGGCCACAACCGGATGCAGGCCGGCACGCTGCTCTTCCTCAAGAGCTTAGACGCGTCCGTGGTCAAGGTGGCCCCCTCCGCCGACATCGCCTCCGATATCCTGCGGCTGCTCGGCGACAACCCATTGGCCGTGTTGAACCCGGGCATGGCCGCGTGCAAGCTCATGACGCTGGCTGGTCACGGGATTCCGGGCAGCACCATCGTCACCACCATGGCCCGCAACGGCACGGACTTCGGCATCCGCGTCAGCGGCCTGGGCGACCGCTGGTTCACGGCCCCGGCCGGCAAGGTGAAGGCGTTGTACTTCTCAGGATTCACCGAGGCTGACGCCAACCCCGATATCGGCGACAGCACCATCACCGAGACGGCGGGCATCGGCGGGTTCGCGATGGCATCCGCGCCGGCCATCGTATCGTTCGTCGGCGGCTCAGCGCGCGACGCGATCAACACCACGCTGGATATGTACGAGATCACGTACGCCGAGCACAAGTTCTTCACCATGCCGCCCCTGGACTTTCGCGGCACCCCGACGGGGATCGACATCCGCAAGGTGGTGGAAAAGGGCATCTCGCCCCGCGTCAACACCGGCGTCGCCCACAAGGACCCGGGCATCGGCCAGGTGGGGGCGGGCATCGTGACGGCCCCCATGAGTGTGTTTGAGGATGCGTTGGTGGCATTTGCAGAAGCGTACGGATACTGAACTGGGCGAAGACCTTTGAGGTCTGCGAGACCTCAAAGGTCAAGATGGGGATTGCGCTATGTGGCTCGGAGTCGGGTCACAACGCTAGCGTTGGCTTAGCGCCATGCAAGCGTAGAGCAAATGCCCGTAACCTATGCTATGATTGCTCGTCAAGATAGTAAATCGTTTTGGCCGTCTTGACGCGCAAAGGGAGGTAACCGCCAGAGACCCACCGGGACCCGACAGCTCGGGGCCTGATAGATTGGGAGCCCGGCACTCCCCGATCATTCATACGTTCGTTGCATCTTTATCCCACCCATTCATTCAGTGGAAGGAGTGATCCAAGATGGCCGTCGAAACCAAGAAAGCTGTCCTCGGTTACATGCCGGACGACACCCCACCCATCGGCGCTATGTTGAGCCTCGGCTTTCAGCAGATGCTGACTATGTTCCCGGCAACGGTCCTGGTTGCCGTCCTCACCAAGTTCGACGTCGGCGTGACGCTGCTGGCCAGCGGCCTGGGCACGATCATCGCCCTGCTGGTGACCAACCGACGCATCCCGATGTACTACGGATCCAGCTTCAGCTATATCAGCGTCATCATTACGGTAATGTCCCTGTATGCACCGGCCTGCTTCGGCGATCCCACCACCGTATACTGCCCTGATGGCGTAAGATTAGCCCAGGTCGGCATTCTCGGCACCGCAGTCGTCGAAATCCTGTTTGGCCTGTTGATTCAGCGGGTCGGCAAGGCGGCCCTCGATCGTATCCTACCGCCCATCGTAACAGGCAGTGTCGCTATCGTCATCGGTATCGCACTTGCAGGCACTGCCCTGGGCGAAGCCTCGTCGAACTGGCCGGTGGCCTTTATTACACTGATCGCCACCGTCATCTTCTCGGTCTATCTGCAGGGCAGAGGTCTGCTCGGCATGATCCCCATTCTGCTCGGCGCCATCGTCGGTTATCTGGTCGCGATCCCGTTCGGATTGGTCAAATTCGCGTCTGTCCTGCAGGCTGACTGGTTCCGGGTGCCCAACATCACGTTCCCGGCCTTCACCGATCCGCGGGCCTGGTCGGTGGTGGTCAGCGTTGCACTGATTGCCATCGCAACGATCCCTGAATCTACGGCCCACCTGTACCAGATGAGCCTCTACATCGACCAGCTCGCTAAGGACCTGGGCCGCAAGCCCACGTCCATCAAAAACCTGATCGGCCTGAACCTGGTGGCCGATGGTGCAGATGACATTGTGGTCGGTCTGTTGGGCGGCTGCCCGGGGACCAACTACGGCGAAAACAACTCACTCATGGCCATCACCCGCAACTATTCGGTGCCGGTGCTCTTTGCAGCAGGCGCAATGGCCATCCTGCTAGGCTTCATCGGCAAGCTCGCCGCTTTGATCAACACCATCCCGCTGGCGGTGATCGGGGGCCTGTCGATCTACCTGTTCGGCGTCATCGGCAAGCAAGGCGTCGCACTCATTCAGAGCGAGCGCGTGAACCTGTTCGATCCGAAGAACCTGGCCATCGGCGCAACAATCCTGGTGCTGGGCATCGGGGGTGCGATGGGTTTGAAAGACGGTCTCTACCCATTCCAGATCCCCGTACTGTTCCCGAATGGCATTCCGGCGATCGTGTTCTCGGCTATCGTCGGCATTCTGTTGAACCTTGTATTCGTGCTGCTGCCGCCGTCGAAGTTCGGCGTGAAGGAACGAAGCAATATCGAGTTCTAGGCGTTTGGGGGTTGGATGCTGGAAGTTGGATCCAGCGTCCGGCATCCAACCCTTTGAGACGCTATTGACATTTGCGTAACTGCCGTGTAGAATGCTTCCTGACTGGCAAATCATGAAACGTCAGTCAAGAAGGGGATTATCCAATGATCGCTAGCACCGTAGGACGTCGTGGTCAAATCACGCTGCCGCGCCCGGTCCGTCAATTCTTGAAGCTGCAAGAAGGCGATCGCGTCATCTTCACGCGGCGCGGCGACGAGATCATCCTGCAGCCGCTCCAGCAGACGCTGACCGATTTGCGCGGCAGCGTACCGGTGAGCGGAGAACAGGATTTCGACGTCATCCGGCGACAGGTAATCGAGGCGCACGCCCGAAAGGTGGCGAACGGTGCGGCCTGAACGCGTTTTCGCCGATACGAACCTATTCTTGCGCTATCTGACGAACGATGTGCCCGTGCAAGCCGATGCCGTGGACGCGCTGCTGAAACGCGCCGCAAACCGGGAACTGACCCTGGTGACCAACAGCCTGGTCATCGCCGAGATCGTCTGGACGCTGGAATCGTTCTATAAGCTGTCCAAAGCCTCTATCCAGGAAAAAGTGCTCGCTATCCTCAACACACCCGGCCTGGAGATCGCGAATGGCGACTTGGTGCTGCAAGGCATCAATGGATTTGTTGAAAAGAACGTGGACTTTATCGATGCATATAATGGAGCCTGGTTGGCGGTGCAAGGGTTGACGACAGCTTACACTTTCGACCGATCGCACTTTGCACGGCTCCCAAACGTGACGGTGGTCGTGCCCAAGCCTGATCTGGAGTAACGCAGCCTAGCACCTGGAGGCGTGGACACTACCTGCAGCGGGCACAAGGCCCGAGACTACAACCCAATCTGTCCGGAGGTCGCAACGTTGCAACCCTTCGATTACATCATTCCTAAGGATTACGCCGAGGCCAGCGCGCTGTTAGCAACCGGCAACGGCGTGACCAGGCCTCTTTCGGGCGGCACCGATCTGCTGATCCGGGCTCGCGGCGGGTTCGTGAAACCGCAGCGGGTCGTTGACCTCAAGTCCCTGCCCGGCATGCGTGAGATCAGCCAAAGCGCGGACGGCTGGCTGATCATCGGCGCCGCGTGCACCATGAACCAGGTGGCCACTGACCCGCTGGTGGCTCAGCATTACGATCTGCTGGCGCAAGCGTGCAACTCGGTCGCCTCCTACCAGCTCCGTAACCGGGCCACCATCGGCGGCAACTGCTGCAACGCCAGCCCGGCGGCCGACACCGCGCCGGCGCTCTACTGCCTGGACGCGGTCGCGGAGACCTTCGGCCCCGCCGGCGTCCGCCGCATCGCCATCGCGGACTTCTTCGCCGGGCCGGGCCGCACTGCGCTCCAGCCTGGTGAGTTCCTGACCACCATCCACCTGCCCCCCGCCCCGGCCGGCGCACGCGGCGCGTTCAACAAGCTGGGCCGCACCAAGATCGGCGATATTTCGATGGTCAGTGTGGCGGTGTGGATCGATTTCGGATTGCCGATTGCCGATTTCGGATTTGAAGAGCCGCAAGCAATCAGAAATCAAAAATCAAAAATCAAAAGTGTCCGTATCGCCCTGGGTGCGGTGGCCCCGACCCCCCTGCGTGCGCCGGAGGCTGAGGCAGCTCTGGCAGCCGATGCTTCGCCGGCGGGCGTGCAGCGCGCCGCGGCGCTTGCTGCCGCCGCTGCCCGACCGATCACCGATATCCGCGCCAGCGCCGATTACCGGCGGGCAATGGTGGCGGTGCTGGCTCGCCGTGGAATCGAGGCCGTACTGGCAGCTACTCCGTCCTCCGTCCGATCCGCAGGATCGCTTCGTCCTTCGTCCGCCGGAGGCGCCGCATGAACCACACCATACACCTCACCGTCAACGGCGAGCCGTACACCCTCGACGTGGCGTCGCACCACACTTTGCTTCAGGTGCTGCGCGAACAATTGGTGCTCACCGGCACGAAGAATGGCTGCGAAGCCGGCGAATGCGGCGCGTGCGCCGTCCTGCTCCGTTGGCCGGGCGCGGACCATGCCGAACCGGTTAACTCGTGCATGGTGCTGGCCCCGGAAGCCGACGGGGCAACGATCGTTACCATCGAAGGCCTGGCACAGGATAGCCAGCTCGACCCACTGCAAGAGGCCTTCATCGCCACCGGCGCCACGCAGTGCGGCTTCTGCACTCCGGGGATCCTGGTGAATGCCCGTGCGCTGCTGGACCGCAACCCTAACCCCACCGACACGGAGATCCGCGAGGCGCTGGTGGGCAACCTCTGCCGCTGCACCGGCTACATCCGCATCATCGACGCGATCAAGATGGCAGCACGTGCGGGACGGGAGGCGGCACTATGAGCCAGCGAATCAGCAAATCAGCGGAACCAGAACACGCGACACCTGGCACGCAGCACGCCAAACACTCACTCATTGGCACAAGCCCTCAACGCATCGAGGGCCGCGAGAAGGTGACGGGCGCGGCCACGTACGTGGACGATATGCAGTTCGGCCAAAACCTGCTGCACGGCATGCTGAAGCACAGCCCGATCCCCCATGGTCTGATCAAACGGATCGATGTGAGCCGGGCCAGAGCACTGCCGGGCGTTCGGGTTGTGGTGACCGGGCAAGATTTCCCCGGCTACACCGGGCTGTACCTGAAGGATCGACGCATCTTTGCCCTGGATCGTGTCCGCTACGTGGGCGACGCAGTGGCCGCGGTTGCGGCCGACACGCCGGAGATCGCGCAGCAGGCACTGGAGCTGATCGAAGTCGAATACGAGCCGCTGCCCGGCGTGTTCGATCCCGAATACGGAGCCAGCCCGGAAGCGCCGTTAGTGCATCCAGAACTGGCCAGCTATGAGGCCGTGCCGTTCATCTTCCCCCAACCCGGCACCAACATCTCCAACTGGATGAAAGTGCGTAAGGGCGACATGGAGAAGGGCTGGGGTGAGGCGGACCTGATCTACGAACACAAATACCGCGTGCCTCACATCCAGCACGTGCCGCTGGAAACCCACGTCTGCGTCGCCCAGCAGGATGTCAACGGCAAGATCACGCTGTGGTCCTCCAGCCAGTCGCCGTTTGCCCAGCGCAACCTGATCGCTAAAGCGCTGCACATCGGCCACAGCAAGCTGCGCGTGATCACGCCCTACGTGGGCGGCGGCTTCGGCTGCAAGGCAGGCATCAGCATAGAAGGCGCGGCTGTCGCGCTGGCGATGCACGCCAAAGGCCGGCCAGTCAAGCTGCGCATGACGCGGGAGGAGGAATTCTACACCACCTTCGTACGCCAAGGGCTGGTAGCCCACATCAAGATGGGCATGACCAGGGATGGGCGCATCACGGCGATGCACAATCGCTTCTACTGGGATGGCGGCGCCAGCACCGAGTACGGCACCAACATCACCCGCGCGGCCGGTTACAGCGGCACCGGCCCGTACTACGTGCCCAACATCCACGTAGACAGCATGTGCGTCTACACCAACCATCCGATCGGCGGTGCGATGCGCGGCTTCGGCATGCCCGAGATCCATTGGGGCATCGAGCAGCACATCGACCAGATGGCCCAGAAGCTGGGGCTCGACCCGGTGCAAGTGCGATTGATTAACTGCCTGAAAGATGGCGATGAGACGCTGACTGGCATGAAGATGCATCCCACCGGGCTCAGCCAGTGCATCCGCAAGGCCGCCGAAGCGATCGGGTGGACCTCACCCCCAACCTCTGTCCGCCCCGGAGAAGGGGACCACAAACGTCGAGGCAAAGGGCTGGCAGCCATGTGGAAGGCGCCGGCCATGCCGCCCAATCCCGGCTCCAGTGCGGTCGTCCGACTGAACGAGGATGGCACCGCCACGGTCAGCATTGGCGGCGTCGATATCGGCCAGGGCGCGCTCACCGCCATGGCCCAGCTCGCGGCTGAAGGGCTGGGCGTTAAGGTGGCAGACGTGCGCGTCAATACTGTAGACACCGACTACAGTCCCTACGAGTGGCAAACGGTGGCGAGCCGCCTCACCTGGAGCATGGGCAACGCCGTGCTGCAGGCCGCCGAGAACGCCAGGGCCCAGATCCTGCAAACCGTGGCCCAGGCGTGGGGCGAAGAGATCGACGACCTGGACATCATCGACGGCGAGGTCGTCAGTTACAGAAGCGAGGAGTCCGTGGCCCTCAAGGACATCGTCATCTACGGCATGCAGCGGCCAGATGGCACTTGGGTCGGCGGACCAGTGGTGGCCCAAGGCAAGTTCATGCCGGAATACGTGACGCCGCTGGATCCGGAGACCGGCCAGGGGCCGCGTGCCGTGGTGCACTTCACCACCGGCTGCCAGGCGGTCGAGGTCGAAGTGGACGATGAAACCGGTGAGGTCCAAGTGCTGAAGATCGTGTCGGCCTACGATGTAGGGCGGGCCATCAACCCGGAGATGGTGCGGACGCAAATGGAGGGCGGCGCGGTGCAGGGCATGAGCACCGCACTACTAGAAGGCATCATCCTACAAAACGGCGTGCCGCGCAACCCGAACTTCACCGACTACCGGATTGCCACCGCGGTGGACGCGCCGCTCGAAACCGAGAGCATCATCGTGGAAGTGCCACAGGATGATGGCCCCTTCGGGGCGCGCGGCGTGGGCGAACACCCCATGGTGCCCACTGCGCCCGCTATCGCCAATGCGGTCTTCAACGCTGTCGGTGTCCGCATCGACAGCATGCCCATCACCAGTGAGAAGGTGTGGCGGGCATTACAGAAGTAGGGGATTTTCCCCCTTGTAAAACGTGCTGAACTGTGGTAGACTTGTCAATGAGTTGTTCCTAAGGGATACAAGCAGTCTACGGCCCTGTCAGCATCGGGCAATACGTCTCTGTGCGGAGGTGCTCAATGAAGCGAACCTTTTGGCTCACGTTGGTCGTCCTGCTGGCTTTTCTGACCGCGTGCAGTGGCGAACCGACACAACCTTCCGGCGCCGCGGCAACCCCCTCGGGTGAGGTTTTTCAAATTGCGCTGCCGCGCCTGGTTGTCGACGTGGACGAGAGCGGCGTGCCCAGTATCATAGGCATCAACCCGCTCTTCCTGAAGGCAGTGGGCGTCGATGTGTCCAGCTTTGCAGTGCCGCCGGACCTGGTCAACACCATGACAAAGGCCGGCATCCAACACATCGAACTCGCCGCAGTGGGTGACCGCCTGGTGATTCTGGTGAACGGCAAGCCGATGCCCCAGCTCGGCTTCAGCCAGGGCAGCATGCAGCGTGCATTGGACCTGGCGGCTGCTTTCAACGTCCAAAACACCGACACCATTGCCAAGCTAGTGCCGTGGGTGACGCGCCTGGGCCTGAACGTCGTGCTCCGCTTCCCACGCGGCGACGCGGCCGAGATTCCTCTCAGCAAACCCGGCACGGCCAAAGCACTGACGATCTCACCCATCACCGACCCGGCTTCCCTGATCACTAAATTCGAAGTCACGTTTGATCAGGCCGGTCAACCCGGCATCCTGGGAGTCACCACCCAGGACCTGGCCAACCTCACCGGCGCCGGCATCGGCGGCCTGGCCCCCGCAACAGTAGCCCAGCTACAGGCCGGCAACATCCAACACCTGGAAATACGGAACAAGCCGGACGGCCTGCATCTGTATGCCAATGGTGAGCCGCTGCCCACACTGGCCTGGGACAGCCAATTGCTGGCCAACATGGTCGAGGTTTACGGCCAGCTTCAACCGGAGGGCGCTTTCAAGCCGCTAGTGGACGCGTTCTTGCCGACCCTGGATCGGGCCGACGTCGGGATCATGCTGCACTTCCCGCCAGCCGCGGGCGCTGCGGCGATCCCAGTCCAAATGCACGATTAAGGGCGCGCCCTGGGCCGCCCTATCGATCTGAGTTTTTCATCAAACTTCACATGGAGGGTCAAAATGCGTAGTTCTGTCGTAGTTCTGTTGTTGATCGTGGGGCTGTTGCTCGCCGCATGTGGTCCGGCGATCGTGCCTGCGGCTGCCCCGGAAACCGAAAGTGGTGAGACGTTCGTCGTTGCGTTGCCGCGAATCGTCATTTCATTCGATGAGCAAGGCAAACCCGGGATCGAAGGGGTCGCGGTAGAGGATATTGCCAAAACCCTGGGCATGGAGCTCAACCTCGAGCAGTACCGCATCGATCCCTACTACCCCACCTGGATGGCCGCATCTAACATCCAGCACATCGAGCTGCGCTCCACCGGTGACGGCCTCGCCGTGCTGGTGAACGGCGCGCTGATGCCCAGCCTATCCTTCAAAGATGGCTCGCTGGAGCGCGTGGGTGACCTGGCCCCGCTCTTGGGCCCGACCGCCAACGTGGCCCTGATCCAGGACCTGGTCGTGAAGTTTGCGCCGATGGTCCAGCGGCTGGGCCTCTCGCTGGTGGCCAAGTTCCCGCTGCGAGAAGGGGCCGAACCGATCCCGTATGGCGATATCAATGTCAAGCTGGCCGCGATGGCCCCGTCAAGTGACCCGGCCACGGCCGTCGTGCAGTTCGAGATCAAGTACGACGAGCAGGGAGTCCCATCCGTGCTCGGCATCTCAGCTCGCGACTTGCAAGGGCTGATCGGCAATGCGCCTTTGGCCATGGCGCCCAACTATCTGCAGTTGCTGCAGGCCAACAACGTCCAGAACTTCCAGATCCACACCCAGTCCGACGGGCTGCACCTGTTCGTCAACAGCACACCGCTGCCCACATTGGCTTGGGATGGCACGACGCTGGAAAACGCGATTGACGTTTACGCAAAGATGAACGCCGCTGCACCCGCAGAAGTAATTAACCTGGTGAAAATGTTCGTGCCGATGTTGGGGAAATCCGACGTGTCGGTCATGGTGCATTTCCCGGTTGCGCCGGGGGCTGAAGTAATCCCGGCCAAGATGCAATAGCACCAAAACAAGTATTCACCGGAGGTCTGTGACCTCCGGTGAATACTCGGATACCACCATCAGAAAGGACGAAGCATTTATGAACGTACCACGCAAGTACGGCTTTTTGCGCGTCGTGGCACTCATCCTGAAGCTCCTGGCCTGGCTGGCGCTTGTGGGCGGCATCGTCGGCGCCATCGTGTCCAGAACATCTCTCGGGGGCCTTCTGGAAAGCCTGAACTTACCCGCCTGGCTGCCGGGCGCAGGCTCGGTCGGTGTGTTGCTGCTCTGTGTCATCTGGTTCGTTCAACTCTTTGTGTTCGGCAGCATCCTGTCGCTGCTGATCGACATCGAGGAGAATACCCGCGCGCTGGCCGGCCGGTCTGAATAGCTGAACTGAACACCCTTTATCATGGACCCGATCGGGTCCATGATAAAGGCCACGGTAGGGGCAAGGCACTTCAGCCTGAATCTGTCGCGGCGCACGCGTGGCCTCCCTTAGGATCGAGGCTTCAGCGGGCGCCATTACTGGGGTGGCGGCAGAAGTTGGCGGGGGGCGTCTTGCCTCTACGTCTTTAAAACCAGGGCCCAAACTTGCCAAAAGGCACGCCGCGCGCTAAACTTATATGTTGTGGTCTTATCCCTGATAGTTTAGGAGTACATTTCATGGCACCAATGAAAACCCTGGGCATCCTGACCGGTGGTGGGGATGTGCCGGGCTTGAACCCATGCATCAAGGCAGTAGTGGACCGAGCTATCGACGATGGCATGGAGATCATCGGTTTTCGACGCGGCTGGGCCGGGCCGGTCAACATCAATCCGGACGATCCGTCCGAGGATTGGCGCTGGGTGATGCGGCTCAACAAGGCCGTGGTGCGCAAGATCGACCGCTCTGGCGGCACTTTCCTGCACACCTCGCGCACCCGCCCCTCGCACGTCAAGCCCAACGAAGTCCCGGAGTTCCTGCGCAGCAGTTTCAGCGCCCCAGCCCAGGCCGATACGCTGGATCTGACTCCACATGTGTTGCGCGTGATGCACCATTTGGGCGTCGATGGTCTGATCGCCATCGGCGGCGACGATACGTTGAGCTATGCTGCACGGCTGCACCAAGAAGGTTTTCCGGTCGTTGCTATCCCCAAAACGATGGACAACGACGTGTACGGCACCGATTATTGTATCGGCTTCAGCACTGCAGTGACCCGCAGCGTCGATCTGATCACTGCGCTGCGCACCCCTAGCGGATCACACGAACGCATTGCCATTGTGGAGCTCTTCGGACGCAACTCCGGCGAAACGTCACTGTTTGCAGCCTACCTGAGCAACGTCGATCGGGCAATCATTTCCGAAGTGCCGTTCGATGTGGAGAAGCTCTCTGCCTTCCTGGTAGAGGACAAGCGCGCAAACCCCAGCAACTATGCCGTCATGACCATTTCGGAAGGCGCCACGATGCTGGGCGGAGATATCGTGGAAACAGGCGAAGCGGACGCCTACGGCCATCGCAAGCTGGGCGGCGTCGGACAACAAACAGCGGATCTGGTCAAGAAGATCAGCGGCGAGAACATCATCTATCAGCAGCTCGGTTACTTGATGCGCGCGGGCGCGCCTGACTCGCTGGACCGCATGGTCGCGTTGAGCTATGCCAACCTGGCCACCGATCTGATCTCCCAGGGTCGCTCGGGCCGCATGGTTGCGCTGCGCGATGGCAAGTACACGCACTTGCCCCTCAGCACGGTCATCTCCGGCATCAAGCGGGTCGACGTAGATGAGTTGTACGACCGGGAGAAGTATCGTCCCAAAGTCGCTAACATGCTCGGCAAGCCGATGTTCCTGTACTAGACCAGACGTCTACAAGAACCGGGTTTCTGAAGTCAGAACCCCGGTTCTTTATTTAGGCGTCGTTTGTCACCCTCGTGTCAGCATTCCAAGTTGCACGCCGTGTAGAATGTATTCGTATCAACTTCGATTTCGAGTTCGAGGCCCAAGAGGCCAGGAGCATTGAACCCATGAAACGAGCCTTCAACATAAATCTGTTGCGCGGCATCCTGCTTGCCGTTTTCGCGCTGATCGTCGTGATCGTGCTGACCAGCAGCAACCTGTTCTACATCATGGCCCGGGTCGAGCAACAGGAAGTCGGCGTTCAGTTTCGCGGTGGTCGCATCGCCAACGTCGTAGGGCCCGGCCTCTACACCGACGTCGGCCTGTACGTGGAGCTGAAAAAGGTGCCTAGTTCCGCGGTGTCGTTCACGGTCGAGGATGACGAGATCATCACCAAAGACAAGCAGCGGTTGGGGATCGTGGTGTCGGGCGATATCTTCCGCCCCAACCTCTCGCAAGCCGATATGCTGAAGGCCAACTGGGCCCAGTACAGCGAGTTATACCTGCGCGAACAGATCCTGCAGGACCGCGTCGAGAACCTGGCCCGGCAGGCTGCGAAGGTGTGCATCGGCGAACGGACCTTCAACGACAACGTCATCGGCACCGCGCGCGATGTGCTGCGCGAGTGCATCGACGAGGAGTTGAGCAACCTTGCCCAGAACTACGGCCTGCAGATCGCCAATGTGACCGTGCCCAACGTAATCCTGTCGAACGAGGCTCAGGCGCTATTGGACGCCATCACCCAGAGCCGTCTGAACACCGAGAAAGCCGCGCAGGACAAGCTGAAGGCCGATGCCGAGGCTGCTGCCGAGCAGGCCCGCCAGGAAGGTGAGGTGCGCGTGGCCCAAAGCCGCGTGCAAGAAGAGGCGCGCCAGCAGACGATCCTGGCGCAGCTTGAACGGGAGAAGGTGCTGGCGCAAAAAGAGGTCATCGAGGCAACCAAGGCCAACGAACTGCTGACAGCCGAGCGCGATTTCGCGATCAGCCAGGCGCAGGCCAAGGCTGCGGCCGAAAAAGCCAAAGCCGACCTGGCCCTTGAGCTCGCCAAAGCTCAGCTCTATACCGACAGCCCTGCCTATCTGGCGTTACAGACGGCCCTGGCAAACGCCAGCGCACTCAAGGCCACCGATAAGCTTATCTTCACGCCCGCAGGGACGATGCCGACCATCATCGTGTCGGGGTCAGGTGTGACGCCCACAGTGAATACCACACCAAGCCCTCAGCCACAATAAGCTGTCGTCATCTTAGGAGCAACAGAAACCAGGCTTCCCCGGGAAACCTGGTTTCTTGTTATAAGAAATAAGACTTCTGCATGACACAACAGTTGCCGAGAGCGCGCGCGAATACCTGGCGGCACTCCAATTCCGCGCCCATTCCGTGAGCCAGTGCGGCAACATCGGCTGGGCCGCCGCAATCAACGCATCCGGCATGACAGACGATCCCCAACAAGCGCTCGATGATCATCTGTTTCCACGCGGAACTCTTTCTGGCTGCGCACCTCTGCCAATACGCGCAGACCTCCGTCTCTTCATCTTGCCACTCTGCGCACAGTCTGTCATAGTGCTCCATGATCTGATCGTAGGAGCCGGAGGGGAGAAAACTCCGGATGATCAGATCGGCATCCGGGATGCGCCGGCTGCTGGCGAATACTAACGAATCCATTAAGATGAGTTCTAAGAGATAGTCATCAAGTGCGTTTCTCATAAGTCCTCTCCCTAACAGCGCCTGGCGTGGTCACACACGGCTCTCAGCCAACCGCAGGATCATTTCGCAGAGAAAAGCCCAAGTGAGCGGATTATAAGCGCCTACGGTTGAATTTCCAAAACCTGCTTGCGACTCAATAGGTCGGCCGAATTTGTGCTATAATCCCTGCCATGATCTCTGCCATCGTCCTCGCCGCCGGACTTTCGCGCCGTATGGGCCGGTTCAAGCTCACCCTGCCCTGGGGTGATGCGACGGTCATCGGACAAGTAGTGGCGACGCTAGAAGCCGCCGGCGTATCCGAAATCGTGACCGTCACCGGCCATCGTGCGGATGACGTGCGGGCGGTCTTATGCTCCAATACCAATCACATTGTTTTCAATCCACAGTACGCTGCAGGCGAAATGCTCAGCTCGATCCAGGTTGGGCTGGGCACATTGAGTAGGGGCGAGACAAACTTCCGACGGAGTGCCTCACCCCTACCTCCACCTGCCGCGCTGCTTTGCCTGGGCGATCAGCCACAGATGGAGGTCGCCACAGTGCAAGCCGTTTTAGCTGCCGGCGCCGAGGATGGCTGGACGCGGATCGTGATCCCCAGCTATCGGATGCGCGCCGGCCATCCCATCCTGCTGCCGGCCTGGCTTTGGCCGGAGATCCTGGCATGCAGCGGCACCCTGCGCGACGTGATGGCCGTCCATCGTGACCGGATCCGTTACCTGGTCGTTGACACGGCCTCAGTATTGGCGGACCTGGACACGCCGGAAGATTATGAGAGAGAGGAAAGCACCCCATGCGTATGACTCGCCTGTTCGGTCGGACGTTGCGCGAAGCGCCAACCGATGCTGAGGTCATCAGCCATCAGCTCCTGGTCCGCGCCGGCTTCATTCGCCAGCTTGGCGCCGGCATCTTCAGCTACCTGCCGCTGGCACGACGCTCGTTAAGTAAGCTCGAAGCCATCATGCGACAAGAGATCAATGCCATCGGCGGACAGGAGGTTACTATGCCGGTGGTCCACCCGGCCGACCTCTGGCAGGAGACTGGCCGTTGGTATCAGATCGGCTCGGAGATGGGACGGTTCCGGGACAAGTCCGACCACGACATGGTGCTCGCAATGACGCACGAAGAGGTCGTGGCGGACCTGGTACGGAGCGAAGTGCGCTCTTACCGCCAGCTTCCGGCCCTGGTTTACCACATCCAGACCAAGTGGCGCGATGATCCCCGCCCGCGCGCCGGGTTGATCCGGGTGCGCGAGTTCACCATGCTGGACAGCTACAGCCTGGATGCCGACGCCGATGGGCTCGCAACCCAATATCGGGCGCACTACGCCGCCTACTTTCGCATCTTTGGCCACTGCGGACTGCCGACCCTCGCGGTCAAGTCGGATACCGGGATGATGGGCGGCAAGCTGGCCCATGAGTTCATGTACCTGGCGCCCATCGGCGAAGACACGCTGATCCTCTGCGACGGATGCGGCTACACGGCCAACCGGCAGGTAGCAACCCTGCGTAAACCCCAGCCTGCGCCCGAACCGCCGCGGCCCATCGAGAAGATCGCCACGCCGCACACCAGCACCATCGCGGACCTTGCCGCGCTGTTGGGCGTGCCCGAGAGCCGCACGGCGAAGGCGGTCTTCATGATGGCTAAGGTTGCCGACACCGAGGCCGAGCGCTTCATCTTTGTGGTGATCCGGGGCGATATGGAGGTCAACGAAACCAAGTTGGCCAATGTCATCAGGGCGCGCGCGCTGCGGCCGGCTGTCGAGGCGGAAATCCGCGCGGTGGGGGCCACCCCCGGCTACGCCTCGCCGGTGGGGCTAAAAGATGTCCTGGTGATTGCGGATGACCTGGTGCCGGTCGCGCCAAACCTGGTCGCCGGCGCTAACGAAGAGGGCTATCATCTGCTGAACGTCAACTATGGCCGCGACTACACCGCGACCATTGTGGCCGACATCGCAGCCGCACGGGAGGGCGATCCCTGTCCGGAATGCGGTGCGGCCCTGCGCACCGCCCGCGGGGTGGAGGTGGGCAATATCTTCCAGCTCGGCACACGTTACACCGACGCGCTGGGCGCCTCCTATCTCGACAGCGAGGGCAAGGCCAGGCCGGTGGTGATGGGATCGTATGGCATCGGCAGCGGCCGTCTGCTGGCATGCGTCGCAGAGGAGCATCACGACGAGTTCGGCCTGATCTGGCCGGTCACCATCGCGCCGTATCATGTACACCTGGTGGGCATGCCGGGTGCGGAAGCCGAGGCCGATAGCCTCTACGCGGCGCTGTGGGCAGCCGGGATCGAGACGCTTTACGATGATCGCGCGGATACGGCGGGCGTGAAGTTCAACGATGCCGACCTGATCGGGCTGCCCATCCGGCTGACCCTTGGGAAGCGCTCGCTCAAAGAGGGCGGCGTCGAGTTCAAGCGCCGCGACCGGGCTGAGAAGAGCATTATCCCACTGGACGAGGCGGTCGAGCACATCCGGCAAGAGCTCGCAGCGTTGGAGGCCGAGATCAACGCGCGCATCATCATCGCTGAAGACAGGATGGCATAGGGTATGGAGATGATCTACGAAAAGTTAACAGAGTTTACGGAGGCCGGCGAAACCGTTGCAGTCGCCACCATCATCGACGTGAAGGGCTCGGTGCCGCGCGAGGTGGGCGCCAAGATGATCATCCACCCGTTGGGGCAACACGTGGGCACCGTGGGGGGCGGCTGCGGCGAAGCGGACGTGATCCGTGCCGCGCTCGACGTGATCCAGACCGGCGCGCCCACCACCGTGCGCGTGGATCTGACCGAGGACGTCTCGATGCAGGCGCTGGGCGTATGCGGCGGGATCATGGATGTGTTCGTGGAAAGAAGTAGTCGGAATGCCTCGCCCCTACAATCTATCGCCGCACTCCGCACATCCACACTGGCCCGCGAACCGGTCGCGCTGGCCACGGTCGTCAGTGGTGCATCTGCCGGCCGCGAGGCCGTGATCTGGCTTGACAAGCCGCCGCTGGGCGATCTCGGCCTGGGCGAAGCAGAAGCACAGATCATGGCCGATGCCAAAGCAGTCCTCCGCACCCGACAGCACAAACTTCTGCGCTACCCCACTTCAGGCCTGTCGGTATTCATCGAGGTGCAGCGCCGCGCGCCCGAGCTGATCATCGTCGGCGGCGGGCACATCGCGGTGCCGCTGGCACAGATGGCCTCGTTATGCGAGTTCGCGGTCATCGTGCTGGACGACCGGCCCAGCTTCGCCAGTCGTGAGCGCTTCCCCACTGCCCAGAAAGTCATTGCCGCGCCACTGGCTGAAACCGTGCGCGATCTGCCGATGGACTCCGACACCTTCATCGTGCTGGTGACGCGCGGACACAGCCACGATGTCGAATGCCTGCTGGAAGTACTCGACCGGCCCGTGGCCTATATCGGCATGATCGGCTCGCAGCGCCGGGTGGATGCCGTGTTTAAGCTGCTAGCAGAAGAGCAAGGCATCGACCCCGCTAAGTTCGACCGCATCTATGCACCGATCGGGATCGCCATCGGCGCGCGCACCCCGGCCGAGATCGCCATCTGCATCCTGGCCGAGCTGATCAACGTGTTGCGCGGCGGACCTGCCCCATCCATTTCAGAAAAGCGGCGGGAACGGGAGCAAAGACGAAGGAACCGGGGAACGGAGAAGCAAGGGACGGGTTTAAGGTAGCTCCAGCCATGACAGACATTCTCTCCTCCACCCCAGATGGCACTCCGCAGCGCGCCGCCACCCGCTGCCGGGCCCGGTCGCTGGGGATCGCGCCCGGCGTGCTGCCGCCCGGCCCTCTCAATGCCATCACCGACATAGCCGGTGTGCGCGCGGGCCACGTCACCCTCATCGAAGGGGACGCGGTCCGCACCGGGGTTACTGCGATCCTGCCCCACGGCGGCAACCTATACCAGAACCGCGTCCCGGCCGGCCTGGCGGTGGGAAACGGCTTCGGCAAGCTGATGGGAGGCACGCAACTGGTCGAGTTGGGCGAGATCGAGACCCCGATCGTGCTGACAAACACCCTGGCCGCACCCCAGGCGGCGGAGGCGATCGTCGCCTGGACCCTGGCCCAGCGGGGCAACGAGGAAGTTGTGTCCGTCAACCCCGTGGTGGGCGAAACAAACGACAGCCGGCTGAATGATATCCGACGCCACAGCATCACACCCGAACACGTGCGGCAAGCGATTGAAAACGCCCAGGACGGGCCGGTCGCCGAGGGCTGCGTCGGTGCGGGTGCGGGCACGGTCGCGTTCGGGTGGAAGGGTGGCATCGGAACCAGCTCGCGGCGCCTGCCTGCTGTGGAGGGCGGTTACACGGCCGGCGTACTGGTCCAGGCCAACTTCGGGGGCGTGCTGCAGATGGCCGGCATTCCGGTCGGACAGGTGCTGGGACGCTACTATTTGCGGGATGTCGTCGAGCGCGGCGACGCGGACGGCTCGATCATGATCATCATCGCGACCGACGCGCCGCTCTCCGACCGCAACCTGTCGCGGCTAGCGCGGCGTGGGTTGGCCGGGCTGGCGCGCACCGGCGCAGCGATGGCCGATGGGTCGGGCGACTACGCGATCGCGTTCTCGACGGCCGAGGCGGTGCGGCGCACGCCGGCGCGACGGAACGGCCCTGCCACCGTGACCGAGCTGCCGAATGCTCGTCTGTCGCCCCTGTTCGAGGCCGTGATCGAGGCGACCGAAGAGGCAATCTACAACGCGCTGTGCATGGCGACCACAATGACCGGCTATCGCGGAAACACAGTCGAGGCGCTGCCGCTGGACCGCGTGGCCGAGCTGCTTCGCGATCGAAACCGAATCTGAGGCGTACTGGAATGGAGGCTTCAGCCGGGTTGTCCGCCATTGGGGCCGCATGCCAGACCGGCTAAAGCCTCGAATCCAGACGCACTTGGCAGCCTGATGCACGACCTCAACCGCATACGACGTGCCAGCCGGCGCTCTGATGACCGGATCATACCTGTTGAGAGTCACAACAACCGAGGCACCTGTATGCAGCGCAGACAGCCTCCGGAGGCCAAGCGCGGTTAGGCGCACACTTATGACACCGTTTCTTCAATTGGTCTTTTCTCTGATGGTGATCATCACCGCCGCCAAGGCCGGCGGGTGGCTGGCGGTGCGCTTGCGCCAACCTGCCGTATTGGGCGAGCTGCTGGTCGGCGTCCTGCTGGGTCCCAGCCTGCTCGACCTGTTGCACTGGCCGCTGCTGACGAATGCGGCCGAGCCGCACCTGCTGACCGAGGCGATCTACGAGCTGGCAGAGCTGGGGGTCATCTGTTTGATGTTCCTGGCCGGCCTGGAAGTGGATGTGCGCGAGATGCGCCGGACCGGACGCGTGGCGATGTTGGCGGGCGTCAGCGGGGTGGTCCTCCCGTTGACGCTGGGCGCGCTGATCGTGCTGCCGTTCGGGTACCAAGGCCAGGCGGCCCTGTTCGTGGGCATGATTTTGACCGCGACCAGCGTCAGCATCAGCGCGCAGACGCTGCTTGAGCTGGGCGTGCTGCGCAGCAAGGAGGGGGTCGCGCTGTTGGGCGCTGCCGTAGTCGACGATGTCCTGGTGATCCTGCTGCTGTCGATCTTCATCGCGGTCGCTTCGAGCGGCGCGGGCGCGGGCGCCATCGCGCTGGTGCTCGTGCGCATGCTGCTCTACCTGGGCCTGGCGATTGCGGCCGCCTTCCTGGTGCTGCCGCGGCTGGCCGACTGGATCAATGAACAGCCGATCAGCGAAGGGCTCACCGCGCTCGTCCTGGTGGTGACCCTGGCGTATGCCTGGATCGCCGAAATGGGCGGTGGGCTGGCTGCGATCACCGGCGCGTTCATCGCCGGGCTGGGATTCGGCCGCAGCCACCTGCATTCGACCATCGGCCGCTCGATGCACACCATCACGTACGCGTTTCTGGTGCCGATCTTCTTCGTGAGCATCGGCCTCAAAACGGATGCGCGGCTGTTGACCGGATCGGGCCTGTTACTGGCGCTGGTGCTGATCATCGTCGCCGTGATCACAAAAGTGCTGGGCAGCGGCCTCGGCGCGCGGCTGGGCGGCTTCACGAATCGCTCGGCACTGCGCGTGGGCGTGGGGATGATCAGCCGCGGGGAAGTGGGCCTCATCGTCGCCAGCGTGGGGGTAAACGCCGGCCTGATCAAGACCGAGCTGTTCTCAATCGTCACCCTCATCGTTCTCGTTACAACGTTAGTTACGCCACCGCTCTTGCGGCAGGTCTTTACAGACAAGGAGCCACATCATGCCTAACCTGGTTGTTGTCATCATGCCGAACCTGGATCGCTGCCAGGATGTGCTGCAGACCTGGGACCGCCTAGGGGTCACTGGCATCACCATCCTGGAGAGCGCTGGGCTGCATGGCCTGAAGCAGGTGCGCGGCCGCCGCGATGACATGCCGTTGATGCCCTCCCTACGCCATCTGCTGGAGACTGAGGAGTACCATCACCGGACCGCGTTCGTGGTTGTGGGCGACGACTTCGATTTGCCGGGCCTGCTGAAGGCTACGGAGCGAGCGGTGGGCGGCGACTTCAACGCACCTGACAGCGGACTGCTGTTCGTGATCCCGCTGTCGCAGGTCTTGGGGTTGCGACCGCACTGGCAGCAGAAATAGATACGGGGGCGCCGCCAGGGCCAGGATAGCGAGGTTGCTTTATCATTCGTGATTGCCGTTGCCGCAGGGGATGCAGCCTTGCTCACAACCGGCAAGCTCGAACTGGACGGTAGTGTGCTCGACGCCAAAGCCGGCGCGCAGGCGGTTCTTGAGATCGTTCAGCAAGGCTTGCATCTGGCCCAGGCTCTGATCAGCGACGACGACGTGGGCGCTCAGAGCGATCGTCCCGGAGCACAGGCTCCAAACGTGCAAATCATGTACGTCCTGCACTCCAGGCGCCTCAGTCATGCTCTGTCCGATTTGGGCGAGCGAAAGCCCTTCGGGAACCCCTTCGATCAGGATATGCAGGGAACTTCTGAGCACGCGCCAGGAGCTGACCAAAATCAGGATGCCGATGAGTACGCTAACCAGAGGATCCACCCACTGCCAGCCTGTGTACCAGATCAGGGCCGCCGCCAGGATAACGCCGCCCGAAGAGACCGCGTCGCCAACAACATGCAGAAACGCGCTGCGGACGTTGAGATCCTCGCGCGCCCCTGCGTGTTCATGCGCTTTGTGGTCGTGGTGATGCCCGCCGAGCACGAAGATCACGATCAGATTGGCGACCAGGCCAAGCGCCGCGATGACCAGCATCTCGACGCTTTTGACCGGCTGCGGGTTTTGCCAGCGCTGCCAGGATTCGGAGAAGATGCCGATCGCGACCGCACCAAGGGTGATGCCATTGATGAGTGCAGCCAGAACTTCGAAGCGATGGAAGCCGTAGGTGTGGCGATCGTCGGCGGGCAGGGAGGAGAGCCGCAGGGCGAGGTAGCTCAGAACCAGCGCGAAGACGTCCATGAAGACGTGGGCCGCATCCGAGAGCAGCGCCAGGCTGCCCGTCCAGTAGCCGCCGATGACTTCAACAACCAGAATGGCAATGGTGACGCCGATAGAGATCAGAAAACGCCGGCCGACGCCGGTATTCTCGTGCGTTAACATAGCATTTACCTCAATGCTCGTCGCCTTGCAGGTGTTCGAGCACGTCCCGGAGAAGGCGCCGGGTGTGCTCATCCGTCAGCGAGTAGTAGACCAGCCGGCCATCTTTGCGGTACTTAACAAGCCCCAAACTGCGCAACAGGCGCAGTTGATGCGACACCGCGGAAACGCTCAACCCGGCCAGGCTGGCCAGGTCGCACACACACAGATCGGCCTTTGAAAGGGCGAAGAGGATCCTGACGCGAGTGGGATCGCTGAGGACCTTAAAAATGTCCGCCACCCTGGTGATGACATCGTCTGCCGGCATCTGCGCGCGAACCGAGCACACGAGTTCCTCATCAATCGTGAGAATCTCGCACACATCCTCCTGACCTGCGGCACCCACTTCCAGTTCAGTTTTCAAGGCGCCCACTGTTGTCAAACTACCCTCCTGAGCCTATCCGCCTTTATGAGCGCAACATGCGTAAACCGCTGCCGATGACGACGAGTTCGCTGATCTCATGCCCCAAAACCGCGATCGGCAGCGAGAAGATGCCAGCAACAGCGCCGATAACAAGCGTCGTGATGACGATAGTGGCGAGCGCCAGATTTTGGCTCACGACCATCCGGTTGCGTTTCGCCAGTCGAAAGGCATAGGCCAGCTTCTGCAGGTCGTCGGCCATCAAGGCGACGTCGGCAGTTTCCAAGGCCACGTCCGAGCCGGCGGCTCCCATGGCAACGCCCACCGTAGCCTCAGCCAGCGCAGGCGCATCGTTCACCCCGTCACCTACCATCGCCACGTGTCCGTAATGCTCAACCAGATCGCGCACTCGGCGCGCCTTGTCTTCCGGTCTGAGGTCCGCGTGGACCTCGTCAATCCCCAGCTCCTTGGTGATGGCCTGAGCCGTGCGCTCATTGTCGCCGGTCAACATTACGATCCTCTCCACGCCGGCGGCGCGCATCGCTTCGATGGCCTGCCTGGCATTGAGTCGGATGTTGTCACGGATGGCAACCATGCCCCAAGGCGCCTCTTCATCACCCAGCACCACAACCGTTTTACCCTCATGCTGCAGGCGGTTGATGTCCTCCCCAGCTCGCTCCAGCGAGGCAGCGAACTTCGAGTGGAACATGTCCGGGCTACCGATGGTGAAGATGCGCCCACCCAGGCGTGCGGCGGCTCCGGCCCCAGTCAACGAGCGAAAGTCGGTCAACTCGGCCGGACGGATTCCTTGTTGCTCTGCGAAGCGGGTAATAGCCAGCGCCAGAGGGTGACCGCTGCGTCGCTCGATCCCGGCCGCTACTGCTATAAACTGCTGCTGCAAATCAGCTATCCGATCGGCGTCCTGGCGGAAGAGGACGACATCGGTCACTTCCGGCTCGCCGCGCGTCAGCGTGCCGGTCTTATCCATGGCCACGACCTTGACCTTTGCCAGTTCCTCAAGATGGATGCCGCCCTTAATCAGTACGCCCTGGCGGGCGCCGGTGCCTAATGCGGCAACCAGTGTGATCGGGATTGAAATAACCAGAGCACATGGAGCCGCAGCAACGATGAAGACCGTGGCGCGTGCAAGCCAGGTTGTCCAAGGCGCAGCAGAGAGGAACGGCGGCAAAACGGCCATCAGGATGCCAACCAGCAACACAAGCGGGCTATAGCGAGCGCCGAAGCGTTCGATGAAGCGTTGGCTCTTGCCCTTTTTTTCCTGCGCTTCTTCAACCAGATGGATGATGCGGGCGAGCGTATTATCGGCAGAGGTTTTGGTTGCCCGCACCTCCAGCGCCCCTTCCCCGTTGATGCTGCCCGCGAATACCGGATCCTCGATTCGCTTCTCCACGGGCATGCTCTCGCCGGTCACCGGCGCCTGGTTGATGCTCGAGGCGCCCGCCAGGATCACGCCATCCGTGGCAATGGCCTGCCCGGGCCTAACGATGAAGACGTCACCGATCACCAGCTCCTCGACGGGGATTTCGCGCTCTACGCCTGCGCGGCGCACCAGTGCCACTTTGGGCGCCAGATCCATCAGTGCTTTGATGGCTGCGCGGGTCTTCTCCTCAGTGTATCCCTCGGCCGCCTCACTGATGGAATACAGAAAGACCAGCACAGCCCCCTCAACCGCCTGACCCATTGCCGCGGCAACAATCGCTGCCACGCTCATCAAGAGCTCGATGCCGATCCGTCGCTCGAAAACCAGCTCCTCAATCGCCTCGCGACCGAAGTAGTAGCCGCCGACGATGATCGCAACAAGGTAGAGCAACGTCGAGACTACTGCCGGCGCGCCGGCCAGGCTGAGCAGCCAGCCCACCAAGAGCAATGTGCCGGCTGCCGTCGAGGCCAGTATCTTGGGGTTGCGCCAGGGCTTGGGCTGTTCGGCCATGCCGCGGCCTTTCTGAACGGGGAAGCCGAGCGCCTCCAGCCTACCCTGCAACGCATCGGGCTGTGTGACGGCTGAATCGTATGTTATCGCCACTTTGGCCGATTTGGGATACACTTTCAGTTGGGCCAAGCCGGGGAGGCCGGCCATACCCCGCTCGATGGCTGCAGCGTCGTGCTCACAATCAAGGTTCGCAACGCGCAGCTCAATGGTCTGGTCAGGCATTTGATCTCACTTTATCGCAATGCATAATGCTTGCATACTTGCTCAAGTATACATATTCTATCGTCAAACCAGTACTTTGTCAAGCAATGATCAAAATGCCCCTGTCCACAATTTGAGCTGCACGCTCAGAATGGTCACGCCTTGCGGGCTGAGACCGAGAGGCTGTAGACCTCCACACCCGCCAGTTTGCCCCCGCTCAGGCTGCGTTGCCCGACAACATCGACGAACCCCGCCTGCTGCACCAGGTCCAGGTACTCCGCCTCTGGCAGCGCGCCGTTGATGCAGCCAGCCCACATTTGAGCATCGCTGCGCAGGCTCATCGGCAGCGGCCCGGCGGTCACCATGTCGCTAATGCTCAACCGGCCGCCCGGCTTCAACACCCGAAAAGCTTCTTCGAAGACCTTGCCCTTGTCCTCCGCAAGGTTGATGACGCAGTTCGACAGGATCACGTCGACGGTAGCGTCTTCCACCGGCATCTCCTCCGCCTGGCCGAGCCGGAACTCCACTTGCGTCAGCCCGGCTGCTTCCGCCGACCGCTGCGCCCGCTCGATCATGGCCGGCGTCATGTCCAGCCCGATCACCCGACCCCGGTCGCCGACGCGGCGCGCCGCATAGAATGCATCGATCCCCGCGCCGCTGCCGATATCCAGGACTACCTCGCCCGGCCGCAGCGAAGCCATAGCGATCGGATTCCCACAGCCCAACGACAAGTTCGCAGCTTCCGCGGGAACCAGGGCGATCTGCCCGGCAGTGTATCCTGTCTCCCACAGGACGATATCGGGTTGTCCGGCCTCGACAAATTCCATGGCGTTGGGTGAGGGGGAGCAACAACTGCTCTGCGCCTCAGCCGAGCCGCAGCAGCCGCCGTTGACCGCCAGCGCGCCGTAATTCTCCTGCACGGCGTCCTTCGCGCCGCTCACCCGCCGGCTGCCAGTGGCAACGAAAATGCTTATATCCGCCATGCCTTCCCCGGCGCTGCTCTTCGACTTTGAGCTACAGGTCTCGCCCGTGCTATCGACAATGACGTTCACCAGTCCCGCCGCCCAAAACCACGCGCGCAGGTCCTTCCGCGCGAAGCCGAGCCAGACATCGGCCATCTCGTCGCGCAGCCAGGTGTGCGCGTGCTGGTCCATATCCGTGATCACCAGGCGGCCGCCGGGCTTGAGCACCCGCACCATCTCGCTAATGGCTGCCTGCGGATCGGTGCAGTGGTGCAGGTACATGTTGGCGAAGACCGCGTCCAGCGCCGCATCTTCAAACGGCAGTGCCGCGCCGTCGGCCAACCGTTGCTCGACGTTGCTGAAACCGGCCAGATCCTGCCGGTTGACCTCCAGCATGGCAGCCGAGCCGTCGACGGCGATCACCTTCGCCACCCGTGACGCCAGACCCGCAGCCATGAAGCCCGTTCCAGAGCCGATGTCGGCCACGACCATCTCAGGCCGCAAGTACGCCCGCGCAATGGCCGCGTCACGCACGGCCTCGCCAAAGTATCCGGTCCGGAGGCTGTCCCATTGGCCCGCCACTCGCTCGAAATACTCGGCCGCTGCCTGAGTCATACTCATCTTACACTCTCCCTCATCCTGAATAGGATAAGATTTGTGAAGCCCCGTTTCAGCCGACCTGCCGCGCTTACGTGCGCGCCAGCAATTCCATCATCTGACGCGCGATATCGTCGCGCACCGTGCGAAAGACAGCCAGGACTTCTTCCTCGGCGCCCGTGGCTTTGGCTGGGTCCGGGAAGCCCAGGTGCACGCGCCTGCCTTTGCCCAACCACACGGGGCAGTTCTCCGCCGCGTCGTCGCATACGGTCACGACCAGATCGAACGGGATCTGGCGGTACTCATCAGCCGGCTTGGAGCGGCCCGCATGTTCGATCCCTATTTCGCGCAGGACCTGCAGCGCCATGGGATGCACGTAGCCCGCCGGTTGCGTGCCGGCGCTGTAGGCCTCCCACGACTCTCCCAGACGAGCGTTCACGATGGCCTCGGCCATTTGGCTGCGGCAGGAGTTGCCGGTGCAGAGAAAGAGAACTTTGCGCTGGCTCATTCAAAAACCTCACTTATCGGGTGATAGCAGGCGCAGCGCATTGCTGACCGTGTCATTGACCGTCGCCTGCTTCATGTACCGGGCAACCATGATCGCCTCGGTGATTTCAGCGGGCGTGACCCCCTTGTCTCTCGCCATCTTGACCCACATCTGGGTGCAGGTATCTGAGCCGCTGATGGCTGCCGCAGCAATTCCGATCAGCAACTTGTATTTGGCCGGCACAGCCTGGTAGTTGGGGTGATCAAAGAGCAGCGCCTTCTCGTCCATCTGATTCTGTGCGAATTCGGGTGCGAATTCCTTCAATAGGTCCATCGGTGTCTTCATCTGAATGTCCTTCCTTGGTATGTTTTGGTTGCCGTAGCGGAACTAGGTGGTTGATCCCGAACTCGATCCACGTGCGGTGCGGAGCATGCCTGGTGGGTTGGTATTGACTCATGCGAGAAGCACCACCTCAGCCATTGGCTGGATGCGGAAACAGACCAGCCTGCGCTGACTGGGGGTGACCCCGAAGACTGAGCGGGAAGTGCCTTTGATAATTCAACGCCGGTTGAATTGTACCTCAGGCGTACCGCATGTCAAGGGACAGCGGGCGATAGTCGCTGCCTGGCGTCGGAATCATATCTCATCGCTCGATTCCCGCTCAGTTAGTCTGAGAAAAGGTCTTCCTCGTGCCTTGCCGTAGCTTCACGCTGAGGTCGAGTCAGGTGGAACACCTCGTGACAGGCCAGCTTCGACGCTTCAACCTCGGGAGAGCCGGAGAATGGTGGGTGCTGACTGCTGTGCTGCTGCATGGCCCGCACTTTGTGGATCTTGTACGTAGAAATATCGATAGCTGCGGTCGGCACGGCATCCGTCGCTGATGACGGCGATCCGCCGCACGCCTGCTCCGTCGCTGCCGAAGGGGCCAGGTAATAGAGCTTGCGCGGTCCGCCTGGCAGCGGGCTCAGGTGATCGAACGCGCTGGTTGTCCAGCGACTCACAGTTATGTGATCGGGATGGCCCGATACGCCGTCGGGGCCAAAAGTTAGGACGACGTCAGGTCTTGGCTCCTGCAGCTCCCGGACAAGCCGAGGTACAGCCACTTCATCGGGCACCGCGCTGAGGCCGCCGTCCAGGAATCCCAGGAAAGTCAGCTTGTCGACGCCAAGGACTTCACAGGCTGCGCGAGCCTCAGCCTCACGACGCATCCCCGTCGTGTCCGGATCGAGGCCCGGAATCCCGGCTTCGCCGCGCGTGGCCAGGATGACGTGGATTGCGACGTTCTGGGCTGCATATTTGGCCAGGGTGCCGCCCATCCCAAACGATTCATCGTCCGGATGGGCCAGGACCACCGAGATGCTTTTATCAGGCACATGTCCCTCCTGGACCGATTGAGCAACGGACATGAAAGGACCAACGCGCCGGCGTTGCCCCTATTTCTTGTGCCAGGTCGGCTCTCACCCACAGCACCCTGAGCCGGAGCCGGAATCGGAGCCGCAGCAGCCCCCGGCAGACCCACGGGTGGCGGCCTGCAGAAACACACCGCTGGTGATGATTTGATGCGATTCCCTGGCATGGCAGGCCGGACACTCCGGATTCAGCCCCGCGCTTTTTTCCGCAAAGGTCGCTTGCACTTCGAACAGCGAGCCACACTCCCGGCAGAAGAAATCGTAGCTGGGCATCGAGAACTTCCCCTTCTATTCTTCAGGCTTGGGACGACGGAACGGCCTGCAGCGCTTCTTTGACCTGCTGTGCGCTCGGGGGAACGCCGGCAAAGCGAACCTGTCCGTTGATCAACACCATGGGCGCGCACCGCAGGTTGTAACGTTGGAACAGGGCAAGCACCTGCTGGCGCTGCTCGGGGGGAAGCGCGTCCTTGCTGTTCAGCACTGCGCTGAGGCTCACCTTCTGCACCTGCAGGTTAAGGCCCAGCTCGCTCATGGCCCCTTGCAGTGCCTTTTCGAGCGCTTGATCCAGTTTCGCCATATGCGGGGCGCAGCACGCTCCGGAGACCGTGATGATCTCCAAAGTTTTCGTGTCTTCCATTGGAAATTCCTCCTCTTGTAGGTTAACGAGCAATCAGGTTGAACACGTAGCCGGTGATGATCGCCCCGACGATCATGGCCATGACAAAGGCCCAAACATACTTTTGCTTGAACAGCGCGGACAACATAATGATCTCAGGCGGGCTGATCGTGGTGGCGGTGATCAGGAAAGCGATCACGGCGCCCTCGCTCATGCCCTTCAGCGAGAGCGAGTAGATGATGGGCACCACGGCCGCCGCGTTGACGTACAGCGGTACGCCGATCAGCGCGGCGATCGGGACCACCCATAGGCTGGTTCCGCCGGCATAGCGCAGGATCCATTCTTCGGGGATGAAGCCATAGATCAGAGCGCCGATCGCGCTACTAATGATGATGATCGGGAGTAACTTGCGGGCGAAATCCAACGTGTACGCCCACGCACGCGCCGCCTTGCCCTTGAAGCTGTCGTCTATGGCCAAGACGAACAGCCCGCCGTCACCGCCAGCGTCGCCGTTGACTTCGACCAATTCTCCGGCAGCGGTTTCGACGACCGCGGCCTTGATCTGCCTTTGCCAGCCCAGTCGCTCTACGACCACCCCCATGGTGAGCGCAATTGCGCCACCCGCGATCATGAAGGCAGCAGCCGTCGGCAGTCCGAACAGCGGCGCCAGGATGGGAATGGCGATCTCGACCGGATACGGCGAGGCATACAGAAATGTGGTCATGATCCCGATTGGGATGCCGGCCTTCACCATGCTGGCCAGGATTGGGATCGTCGAACACGAACAGAAGGGCGTCACCCAGCCGAGCCCCATCGCAGCCGTCTGGCCGACGAGACCCTTTCTGCCGCTCAGCTTCGCGCGGAGAGTCTCCGGCGAGATGTACTCCAGCGCCAGGCCGGAGAGGAATGTGACGATGAGGAACAGCGGAATCAACTCCGCCATGATGATCAGGAAGAAGCGTCCGGAACGGAGCAACATCTCAGTCATGGGTTATCTCTTCGCTTTCGAGCACGGCTCTTTCGATGTACGGCAGCACTTCCTGCCACGTCTGGACGGCCAGTTGATAGGCCGATTCTCCCCTGGGCGTCAGCTCATAGACTTTGCGCTGGCGTCCGCTCTCTGTGTCTGACTTCACGCTGGCATATTCACCGTCCAACAGCTCTTTGAGGATCGGGTAAATGGTCCCGTAGGCCGGAGTGCAGCAGCCCTGCGTGAAGATCTTCAGGTCTTCCAGCAGAGCATAACCATGCGTCGGTCCTTCATGGAGCGTGCGCAAGATGAAGAACCGCGAGAGGCTCATGTTGATGAGCGCCTTCCAGTAGTCGGGCTCTTCGAGGTTCAAGGCTGATCCCATATATCTATCCTCATCATATCGAACATCAATATATCGAGCATCATAAGTATATTGTTCAGCCGGTCACTTGTCAAATATCGGTTGGGGGTGATTTGGACTTGCGCTCATTCGGCCTTGGTGCGCACCAACCGGAAGGTCACAGAGGCGTAGCGGCCTTCGCTGAGTGCGCCGCGCGTACTCGTGCTGCGGCCCTTGCGCAGCCAGGCCGGATTGGCAACACAGCGTAAGCCGACGCGCCCAACCCGGTCGGGCTTCATACTCCCGAGCGAACTCAATCAGGCCGTACTGACCGAGCAGAGCGACGATTTCTTCCTTGTTGCCGTGGCAGCATCGCAAGTCCTGTCCTGCGGCGTGGCGCACTTCCAGATCTGCAGATCAGCGGACTTGACCAACAGTCCCCGCCTTACAAGGCGTTCAGATTCCGCTCGTCGGATATGTCGCCGACCTGGTCCAGCATCTCAGCCAGCGCCTGGCGCTGTGCGGCGTAGGCCGGATCAGTCAACGGCGGGCATTCCTCCGGTATATGGCGGCTCTCCAGCAGGCCGAACGCAAACGCCATGCAGGTGGCCTCGCCACACGCCCGGCAGTTGGTGCGCGGCAGCAGCTCGTAGACGTCCAGCGGCCGCGGCACGCGGCGGCCTTCGGGCCTGGGCTGGATCTCGTTCCGTTGCGTCCAAGTTCGATTGATCAAGTCTCGCACGGCGGTCAGCAATGCCAGCCCTTCGTCCACATCGGCCACCTGGGTGATCATCACCTTGTCCGGATAGAGGGTGATGAGGCCCGGGCGCCGGCGCAACGTCATCACGCCGTTGAAGGGATGGTAGCTGACGACGTTGGGCAGGATCGCGTTCAGCAGCGGCAATACGCCGTCAATTGCCGCGCCGGTCTCGCCGATGACGATGATCTTGCCGGAATCGGCCAGGCAGGGCAGGGTGCGGATCAAGCTGATCGCGCCAACAAGCTGATCGGTGGTCACGGACATGAGATGATCCCTCAGCAATCCTCTGCTATGCGAGGGGCGGATGCCGCCCTCCTGCGGCCCGCTCGTCCCCCCGAACTACCCGGCAAAAACCGCGCGCGCCTTGTCGTCATCTACCCGGCAGGCAGGTTGGATCAGCAGATCGAATGGGTTGATGCTGACCCCGTTCACCAGGATGCCTGGCGAGGCGCGCAGATCGTATTCAGTGGTTAGGGCTTGCCCTTCCGGCGACTCAAGGGCGATTTCCGTGAAGGGAATCTGCTGGGCGCGCAGGTAAGTCAACAGTCTTTGGCTGCGGCGGCAGCCCCGTGCCGGTAATATCGTAATTCGCTGTGTGGCCATCATAACACGCTCCAGCTTCGCCGCCCTCACGCTAGCCAGACCAGGTACAGCCCGACGCCGATGATGATCGCGCCGCTGACCTTCTCCAGCGCCCCTGCCCACCGACCGAACGCCCGCAATTGCTTCAGCGCGCCGGTGAAAGTGCCGGCCGCGACGATCGGCACACCGCGGCCGAGGGCATAGACGAACAGCAGCAGCGCGCCGTAGGCGACCGCACCTTCAGCCATCACGTAGGTCAGGATCGCCGCGAGCACCGGCGTGGCGCACTGCGAGGAGACCAGGCCGGATACCAGCCCCAATGCCAGTGCGCCCGGTGCGCCGCGCCAGGCCATCTTCTGCCGCTGCTCGGCCAGGAAATCGGGCATAGGCAGGCGGATCACGCCCAGTAGTTGCAGGCCGATGAGGATGCAGATGCCGGCGACGATGTAATAGAACCATTGGTGCCCCGCACCCACCAGCCCGCCCACGAACGAAACCACCACCCCCAACAGCATGAAGGTGATCGCCAGGCCGGTGGCGAAGGTGGCAGACAGCACGAAGCTGCGGCCGCGGCCCAGATCACGGCTGCCGCCCACGTAGCCGATGATCAGCGGGATCATCGCCATGTTGCACGGGCCGATGCTGGTCACCACGCCGCCGGCAAAGACGAGGATCAGCGCCAGGGGCGAGAGGTGCTGGATGACGGAGAAGTCCCAGTCCATCTCAGCCCCCCAGGGCGCTTTGGCGCAGGAAGGTGCGAAACGCATCCGGCTGCATCGCGCCGACGTTCTGCGATGCCTTGCCCTCCTGGTCATACACGACGATTGTGGGGATGTAGCGCAGGTCCAGCGCCTCTATCAAACGGCTGTTGGCGCTGTCGTAGATGTCCACATCTACCAGAACCACCTGGTTGGCGAACTCCGGGTAGACCTGGTCAACCACCTTCATCATGTCGGTGCAGGACTTACAGGTCGTGGAATGCATAAAAACCAGGGTCGGTTTGCCTTGCGCCAGCGCCTGGCTGAGCTGATCGGCCGGCGAGCTGGTTCTGAACGGACCGGCCACCACGGCTGGGCCGCTCACGGTCGTCGGCCTGCCCGGGGCTGACGAACTGCCCTGAGCGGTCGGGCGGCTTGCCGGCGGCGCGGAGAGCACCACGGCGCGCTGTTGGCGATCCTTGAGCAGCAGGATGCCGATGATGACGACCGCGATACTGGCGATCACCAAGACCGGCAAGAGTCTGCTCGGTTTCGCGGCGGCCAGCTTGGCCTTCGACTGCGCCTGGCGCGGCAGAGCCGCATTTTTGGATATCTGTGACATGCGGTTGCGCTACTCCCCTGCTCCGGGCTCGGCAGCAGGCATGAACTGCTCGATAGCGTCCAGAGCGTGCGCAGCGTACATCGAAGCCGGGCCGCCGCCCATCAGGATAGCTATGCCGATGGTTTCCAGCAGCTCCGTCCGGGTCGCGCCCGCGGCGATCGCATCGTGCGTGTGATACGCGATGCAACCCTCGCAGCGTACCGCGACGCTGATCGCCAGCGCCATAAGTTCCTTGGTTTTTGCGCTCAGCGCCCCGTCTTCGATCGCTTTCTTGTGCAGCCGGGCAAAGCCGCTCATGGGACCGGGCATTTCCTGGCCCAACTGGCCCAAGCGCTCCTCCAGATGGCGGTGATAGGCTACGTAATCGGTGGTCATGTTGGCTTGCTTGCCAGGTGTCGTTCGACTGCAGCCATGATCTCCGGCCCGCTCGGCAGCCGGCCGCCCACGACGAGCTGTTCATTGATGACCAGCCCGGGCGTGTGCAGCAGATGATACCTGCGAAAGTCGTCTGGATCGCTCAGGTGATCCAAAGTCACCTCAACACCTTCGAAAAGTTCAGGCTTCTGCTCGCCAAGGATTTGTACGGTAGCCGTCACCAGACCTTCCATGATGAAACAGTTGGCGCAACCCGGCCCTAGGACCTTGATGTCTAACATGACATTACCTCTCCCTCACGGTGATTGTTGGTTCCACACTGATCTCGCTCTTCACCGAATTGGCCACCAGGCTGTATTTCTGGGCGGATGCCAGCGCCTTGCGCACGCGTTTTTCGGTGCTGGCCGCGTCCCCCTCAGCGTCGGCCCGCACGGTGATCTCGGGCCAGAAGCGCAGGTGCGTGAAGAGCTCGGTGCGATCCAGCTCGATCTTCTTGGTGCCCTCGGTCCGGCAGCGGTAGTCCACCAGGTCGATCTTGAACCGTTCGCAGGCCCAGAGGAACATCATCATGACGCAAGTGTTGGCCGCGGCCACGTAGGCATCCTCCGGGGTCAACACGCCGGCCTGCCCGTACGCATCGGGCGGCGCGGAGAACATCATCTGCGGGCCGTTGCCCATGATGATGTGCCCCGTGTGCTCGCCCTGCCAGGAGACTTCGGTGTGGTAGGTGGCGGTCTTAGCCATTGCCCTGCCCCTCTCGCTTCTCACAGTAGGCCTGCCAGGCCAGCGCCAGCGCCTCGGCGTACAACTCCTCTTCACCGGCCGGAATCGAGTTGTAGACCTGTACGGTCTGCAGAACTTCACCAGGCAGCGCACCGTTGGCGCGCAGGCCCTGGTTGTAGGCCAGCTCCAGGATGGGTTCCAGCGCCAGGATCTGCACCGCGCGGCCGGCCACCTGCACGGTGGTCATCGGGATGCCGGACCCGCAGGCGCACCCTGTCGTGTTGACGGTCTCCTGGGGCGCGGGAGTCAGATCCAGGATCGCACCCTCCGTCCGGCTCCAGCGCACGGCCATCAGATGATCCACCTCGGCGGCGATGGCGTCGGCCAGGGCGTCTACGACGAGCTGGCTCTCCGGCGTGAGCCTGCGCAGCCCCTGTGGCGCGGGTAAGTTGTGCTGCGCCAGGATGTCGTCCACCACGATGCTGGCCGCCGGCTTGTTGCTGTACAGCTCAGTGGCGTGCGCGGCACAGCGCTTCTCGCAGCCGTCCACGGCGATGGTGGGGTAGAACTTGGCGAAGGCGCGGTCCCCTTCGCCGCCGGCCAGGAAGAGCGGCAGGCAGATGGTGACCGTCTCAGCGGGCCGCAACTGCTCGAGCACCTTGAGTGCGGCCAGCCGGGTGACGGTGCCCGCGGGCAGCTCTTCGCCGGAACACGCCACAACACCCACTTTGCGTTTCGGTAGATTAGGCATGGTCGGCGCCTCCCGCGGTCAGCTCATCGGCCGTCTGCGCAACCTCATCTGCCAGCGCACGGGCCAGAGCCAGGCCGCCTTCGTTCAGCTCACTGATGCCCTGGGGTTTCAGGGCCTTGTTACGCCGGAAAACGTCCAGCACGGTGAAGTCCTTAGCTACCGTCCCGCCGGCCTGGCGCACATTGAGCGTGGCGCATGCCAGCTTACAGCCATCCATCGTGATCACCTGGGCGCCCTGCACAGCCGCACGCGCCTCTTCGTCACCCAAGACCAGCAGCGACAGCGGCACGATGGTGGTTGTCTCTGTCCGCAGCTCTTCGGCTACTACGTAAGCCGCCTCGCGCGTCACGGTGCCATAGGATTTGCCGATGCCGCTGCACGGCACAATGATCACTCGATCGCTCATTTGTCCGCCTCCACTTGGGCTTGCGCCTGCATCACGGCCAGGTAGGTCGGCGCATCCAGCAAACCCTCGGCAGGCCAGATCTCAGGTTTCAACTCGACCAGCCAACCTTCGCCATACGGCGCCTGGTTGATCAGCTCCGGGGCGTCTCCCAGTGCTTCATTGACGACTAGCACCTCTCCGTCGAACGGCGCCGGCACGGTCAGGTCTACCTTGATGGTTTCGATATTGGCCAGGTCGCCGCCGGCTGTCACCTGGCTGCCGGCCGCGGGTAAGTCCACGAACGCCACATCGCCGCTGGCCTGCTGGCGGAAGTCGCTCAATCCAACGCGGGCCGTGTGGCGCGCGGCGTCATAGGCGATCCAAACGCCGGCCTCACTGTAGAGGTAGCCGGTCCTCACGCGGAAGATGAACTTGTCAACCGTGGTTTCGAGATATTCGCTGCTCACCGCGATCTCCCTTTGATATGCAAATCATGCTATATAGAGGTTATTGCATATAGCATATTACCCCAACCGTCAGCCTCTGACTATGAGACCGGTCATACTGCGGCGGCCCGTTCGGTCTCGGGCAGAGCTGGGCCACCCGTGCAGCTAGCGCATCTCGATTGCACTGCCGCAGCACTCCTGGACGCACTGTCCGCACCCATCGCACTTGTCGTAGTCGAAGACAATCTTGCCCCCCAGACGCTCGGCCTCGTCTGCGACGTAACGAATGGCGCCGCGCGGACAGGCCGGGATCGCTTTGCAGATCTGGTCCTGCGCCGGGCAGCGGCGCTGGATGATGAAAGGTTGCATGCTACGTTTCCTCTAGATTCCAATGATCCGCTTATTCCTAATGCAGTCGTTCCTGGTGGTCGATGATCGTCCCCGCAGCGGCTTCCAGGGCCGCTTCTTGAATGTCAGCGAGCGTGGTGATGATCGGACGGATGCCGGCTTGTTGCAGGCTCGCATAGGCGCCCATCCCCATGCCGCGCGCCAGGAGGACCTGGCAATCAGCGATGGGGCCCGCCATGCGGCTGTGGGTATCCTGCGAGGCCGCATCGAAGCCGTGCGCCTGCCCCTCGATATGGACGTGCCCGCCGGCGCCCTGGCCGTGCGCGATCTTGTCACGCTGCTCGCGGCCCACGACCTGCCCATCCTCGACCGTCAGAACGACGTAGTAGGGGGCGCGGCCGAAGTGCTGGCTGATGGTCACGCCGTCTTCGGTGACTGCTGCGATCTTCATGTTAGTTTTTCTCCGCGCACGGCATGCAGACGATCTGGCCGTTCTTGACGCGCGCATAGCGTTCGACCGCCACCTCGCCACAGGCGGCGCAGATGAACGTATTGAAGTCGTGCGGCCGGCCCGCGGGCAGCTTCATCTCGGTGACCGGCCCGATCTTGAACAGATCCTCGGTGGCCGCATTCAGGATGAAGTCAATGTTCGGCTCCACCAGCGCGAGGTCAATCTTCGAGGCGGGCACACCCCGCTTGCGATGCTGGATGAACTCCGACTCCTGGTTGCGCTTGATCACCTCGTTGCGGGTGGCGACGCGCACGCTGCGGCCGGTCTTGTTCTCCACCAGCGTCAGCACGAACTTGCCGTAGCCGAGCTTGCGGATATTGCCCTTGCCGAAGGTGCAGCCGGTCGCCATCTGGATGCCGTCCGCATAGCAGGTGGCGCAGTGCTCGCTGTCGATTTCGATCAGCGCGGTCAACTGCCCATCGGCCGCGCGCGGCACCCCCAGCGCTTCCAGTGCGGCCAGCCCGGCGCGCAGGCCCATCGGCATGGCGGGGCACTTGTGGCCGTGCAGCAGTAGGCTGGCTTTGTACAGTTCGTTGTTCTTGTCCATGAATTGCCTCCCTGTTAAGTTAGAGACCTTCGAGGTCTGCGAGACCTCGAAGGTCTTCTGGATGACGTCTATTTCACCAAATCGAAGATCATCTTGGCAGCGATCAGCCACAGCAGCACGCCGATCATCTTCTTAAGCTGACTGCTCGACAGCTTCGTCTTCATCAACTGCGAGCCAACGATCGAGCCGGCTGCGGCCATGACCGCAGTAACGCCGATGAAGAGCGGGTCCAGCCCGCCCATCGTGGCGTGGCCCAGGAAGCCCGACAGCGACGAGAAGACCACGATCAGCGCGGTCGTGCCGGCGGCCACCTTGGCGTCCAGCCCCAGCCAGTTCAGCACCGGCAGGATGAAGTTGCCGCCGCCGACGCCCAGCAGCCCGCCGAGGAAACCGGCCACCCCGCCCACACCGACGCCCGCGCTGACCTCGACCGTCCGGCTCAGTGCTTTTTCACGCTTCTTGGCCCGATAGAACAGCATCATGAAACCGGCGAAGATCAGGAAGGCGGCGAACATGCCCAGCAGGAGTTTCTTGTCCACGTGCGGGGTCAGCCGCGCGCCCAACGGCGACAGGATCACGGCGACGATCAGCACCGGCAGCCCGACCCGGAAGTTGATCAGCTTGCCGCGCCAGTAGTTGATTGTGGCGAACAGCAGGCTGACCACGTTCAGCAGCAGCGCGGTCGGGGTCGCCTCGGCCAGCGGCACGCCCAGGTAGTAAAAGAGCGGCACGAACAGGAACGCCGCGCCCAGCCCGGCCATGGCCAGCAGGCCGGAGAAAAAGAAGACCAGTATGGCGCTGATAATGTAGATGGTGGGGCTCATATTACCGATCGTACCCCGAGCACGGAATGCACAGCTTGCGGTCACCCACCAGCCGCACGTACGCGTGTGCGGCCAGTTCGCCGCACGCCTCGCACTTGGTGAACCCCATGACCTCAGGCAGCCAGTTGTGGTCGTAGGTGAAGATCTCGCCCACTGTCAGGACGTCCGACTCCGGCGCGCCCCACATCAGATCTACCAGCTCCAGCTGGTCGGCCTCAGGGATGTCGTCGGGTTGATAGCCGGCCGCGCGCTGCTGCATGAAGGCCGAGGCCGCGATCTGCTTTTGCAGCGTGGGCTTGTACGAAACGCGGACGGCCCGGTTGCTGTCCTTGTCGATCAGGGTGACGGCCAGCTTGCCCAGCGGGTTTTTGCGGATGTTGCCCTTGCCGAAGGTGCAGCCAGTCGTGTACTGCACGCCGTCGCCGAAGCACATGCCGCCGTGCTCCTCGCCGGTTTCCAGCATGGCGTAGAGCTGGGTTCCCCCGGAGCGCCGGACGCCCAGCGCCCGCAGCGCGGCCAGGCCGACCCTCACGCCGGCCACGCTGGCCCAGCAGCGATGGCCGTGGAATTTCAGTGCGTCCAGCAAAATGTTGCGATCATCCATGCGAAATCTCTCCTTGTGTCTGCTTGGGCGCCCGTTAGCGGCTGATAACATTCGGCGTCCTGAATATGTTCAATCAAAAAAAGAGAACCCCGGAATCACAGCATCGGTTCCAGTTGGCACTTGGGGCAAGGGCACGCAGCTGGTTTGTGGTGACGGAACAACTGCATGGGCGCGCCGACGGGCTGCACAGTGGCGAGCGCCGCATCCAGCAGCGCATAAACCTCTGGCCTGGCCACCCGATAGAAGACGTTCCAACCCTCACGACGGTCGGTCACCAGCCCAGCCTGGCGTAGCACCATCAACTGCTGCGAGATGTACGCCTGGCGCAGCCTCAGTGTCGCCTCCAGGTGGCAGACGCACTCCTCGCCGTCCCGCAGGACTTGCAGGATCGCCAAGCGGGAAGGGTGGGACAGAAGCTTGAACAGCGCGGCGGTATCTTCTAGAGCATCCATTTGTCTGATCCAATCACATTCAAGAGATCGAATGTTATTCTATCCCACCAGCGCACGCATGTCAAATCCCTGGATCGCTCGTGTGGGGAAGCGGCATCGGCCGCTCTCAAGCCACGCGCTGCGCCAATACCCTGGCGGCCGGTAAGCTATCTTCAAGCATTACCGCGGGCTTCGTTCCAGAGTCCGATGGCCGGCATCGGCACCAGCAGCGCCTCCAGGCTGGCGAGCCGCTCGGCATAAGCCGGCTCAGACAGCGGCGTGCATGCGTCCAGCTCGACCTGCGCCGCAACCAGCTTCAGGCCGAAATTCCAGCAGCTTGGCTGGCCGCACTGCCGACAATTGGTGCCCGGCAGCAGTTTATACAGTGCCATCGCCGTGGGCCGCTGGCGTTCCGTGGTGTCGGGCGTGAGCTCGCCCCGGCGCTCCCACGTGCGGTTCACCAGGTCAATCAGCCCCTCCAGCTCCTTGACCGCAGCTTCGCGATCCTCGACGTTGCTGGTGGCAATCTCATAGGGGTGGAAGGCCAGATTGTGACCACCCTTCTTCCAGGTCAGCGTGTGGGCCGCCCGGTTATACACCGCACCGCGTAGGGTCGCGTTCAGGTAGGGCAACGCCTCTGAAATGTCGGTTAACAGCAACGCCTTGGCCGAGAAGCGCTCCGCGCCCGGGTCGCAGGGCGGGGTGAAGACTTCCACGTCGTAGTGTTCGATCAACATGCTGCCCTCCTTGCAGGTCAAGCCGGCGTTCTATTCACCGGCCGGACTGCGCTGAGGCTTTTTTACCGCGAATTCGCTGCCGATACGCACGCCGAGCCGCGGCAAGACTATGCGATGCAGCAGCAGGATCAGGAGCGCGGCTGCGAACGCAATCGCAAAGATCAGCAGCGCGGTGCCGATCCGGTTCATCAGGTTCGGGTTGATCAGCATCACTGCGGCCAGGGTCAGCATCAAGGTGCCGCCGATCAGCTTGAGGATGCGGCCGTGCTTCTCCTCCAGCCTGCTGGCGCGCAGGCTGAAGACCGCGGCCAGGAAGATCGCCAACTCATCAACCTGGTAGATCAGCATGTAAAGCGCCAACAGCAGGATGAAGGTTAGCGGCGCCACGGCCTGGCTGACCAACAGGTTCGTCCACAGCACCGGGAAGCCAGCCGTGCACGAAAACTCCACCAGCGACGCGCCTGCAGACATGACCACGGTGGCGCCGATCAATGCGGGCAGCGAGTCGCCGGCGTTGAGCACCCGGCGCATGCTGCGGTACAGACCCGGCTTCTTGTCATCCGCGATGGTGAAGGAGAGGCCCTCCTTGTACCAAAAGTAATCCTTGATATTCACGGCGGCGAAGAAGAGCGCCAACAGCGCGACCACGACCCGGATCCAACCGGCGAAGCTGACGACCGTGAACATGGTGAACAGGCCGGCGATGAACAGCACGTACACCAGCGAGGTGACGGTCAGGAACACCAGCCCGATGATGAGCACCTTCTTGCGCGAGCCGGTGTGCAGGGTCAATGCCAGCAGCACCGACAGCACCCACAACGAGCAGGGGTTAAAGCCGTCCACGAACGCAATGATGGCTGTGCTGAGCGCCAGCGACTGCGTCCCCAGATCTACTGATCCGATCAGCGGGAGGGTCAGCGTGCTGCTCCTGGCAGGCGCAGTTGGCGCGGGTTCTGGCGCCGCCGGGGCGGCGGGGAGCGGCTGTTGCCCGACCGGCGCAGGGGCCGTCACGGGGACGGCCGTCGGCGTGGGCGCAGGCGAGAAAATACCTGCACCGGCATCGGGGCAGCCCGATAGGAGGCACGCGCCGACATGCGCCTCGATTTCCTTACCGATCGGATCCCTGGCGTAACCCACCCAATAACGGTCGCCGATGAAGATCGTGGGCACCGCAGTAGGCTCGAAGCCAAACTTAGCCGCCATACGGATCAGCAGATCCTGGTTTTCCTCGTGATACCAGACCTCGAAGTCGCGGACCTGGACGCCAGGGAAACGCTGCGTCAAGCCGGCCAGAAACGGCTCGGCCTCAGCGCAGTGCGGACACCCGTCACCCCAGAAGAAATAGATAGTTACCGGCTCGTTCCCCTGGGTGGCCGGGCTGGCATTGGCCGGTGCGGTCGTCAGCCCTAACAGGGCGCCGAGCAGAACGAATAGCGTCAAGAATCTACGTCGCATCAGTGTCTCCATTCGCAGGCAGTGATGTATCAGCATGCGATACGGCGGCATATGCCTGGCACCGACCGGCGCGCTGCCTCAAGAAAGCGGCCAGCCCCGCAGCGCACGGCAACCGGCTCCAGGGCAGCCACGACGGGCGCCGGAGCGCTGTTCCTTACGGGCACAATACGATCCCCTGCGCCCACAAGCATTCGCCGCAGGCCGGGAACGGGTTACCGTAACAGTCGCTGGTATTAGCATCCGTATCCGGACAGCCGCCGCACGCGAAACAGGCCGGGAAGTCAAAGTCGCGCACGCGACGCCGGAACTCCCGATAGGTGGCGTCGCGCCAGATCTCGATCAGCGGCCGCTCGTCCACATGACCGACCGCATAGCTGTACACCGTCTTCCAGTGGCCGTTGACGTATTCCGGGTGCGTGTGCAGCAGCGACAGGCACGGCGCCACGCGGCCATCCCAGCCTACCGCAAGCATCCCCTCGTGGGCGAAGCGGCAATGGTCGCGCTGCGGCCCGCCAACGGCGCCGGGGTGCGGCCAGGTCGGGCCATGGTCCAGCAGCGCGGCCAGCGCGGGCCGGGATTGATCATCGAGCGTCAGGCGCGCCAGCTCCAACCGCGGCCGCCAGCCCGCATCCGGGAAGCTGGCCGCCCAGGCCGCGCCGCCCCACAGCATCTCGGCGGCCATCTCGGGCGTGTGCGGCGCGACGTTGCTTACCGACACGAAGTCCAGCGCCAGGTCATGCGCCAGCGCCAGCAATCCCGGCAGACTGCCGATGTTCCGCCGCGTGGCCACGAACGCCGCGCCGATCTCCACCGGTCGTCGGCCTCGCCGCCGCGCCTCAACCAGCGCAGCCAGGGCCGCCACAGCCGGCGCCCGCGCCTGGCCGCGCATGGCGGCGTAGGCCACCTCGTCTCCCCCGTCCAGTGAGACCGTCACCTGGCCCACGCCCAGGGCAACCAACTCGCGCGCCAGCGCGGCATCCAACAGCGTCCCGTTGGTGATAATCTCGATCCGCAGGCCCCGCTCGCGCGCCAGCCGGACCAGCGCCAGGAACTCCGGGTGGATGAGCGGCTCGCCGAAGCCGCTGAGGGACAGCGTGATGGGCTGGGCGGCGCCGGCCCTCTGGTCCGCTGCTTGCTGCAAGCCGTCCAGCAATTGGAGGTACCGCGCCAGCGGCATGTGCCCCAGCGGCTCAGCCCACGTCTGGCGGATGCAGGTGGCGCAGGCCAGGTTGCACGCGCTGGTCACCTCGACGTAGACCTTGCGCAGCGTGTCGGAAGTCAGCCGCAGGCCGCCCGGCCCCACTTCACAGAGTACGTCATCTGCCAGGTCCAGTCCGGCCTCGGCCAGCAGGGCCGCGGGCAGCGCCAACTCGCCGGCCGCGTTCGGCCCCAGATGGGCAGTGCGCCGCCGGCCGGCTGCCGCCTCTCGGTTCGCCTGACCCAAGCCCACGGTGCTCGGCATCATTCCTCGCCGTGAGAGTTGGCAACTCGCACCGTGTGCAAGTTGCCAACTCCGTGATGTGTTATCGCTTCGCCTTCACCGGCGGTGGGCAGGCCTCTTCGGCCGCGTCCACTATGCCGGCCGGCGCGGCCGTCAGCTCATGCTTGAACCAGCGCCGCTGCAGCCAGAACGCCACGCTGACCAGGCCGATCATCACCGGCACCTCGATCAGCGGGCCGATGACCGCGGCGAAGGCCTGGCCGGAGGCGATGGTGAACACCGCGACCGCCACCGCGATCGCCAACTCGAAGTTGTTGCTGGCCGCGGTGAACGACATGGTCGTGGTCATGCGGTAATCCGCGCCCGCGCGGCGGCCCATCCAGAAGGTGATCAGGAACATCAGCACGAAGTAGATCACCAATGGGATGGCAATCCGCACCACGTCCAGCGGAAGCTGCACGATCAGGTTGCCCTTCAGGCTGAACATCACCAGGATCGTGAAGAGCAAGGCGATCAGCGTGATCGGGCTGATGCGCGGGACGAAGCGCGTCTCGTACCATTGTTTGCTCTTGAAGCGCAGCAGGATGAAGCGCGTCGCAAAGCCGGCGATCATCGGGATGCCCAGGTAGATGAACA
>CAZELR010000006.1:79834-108934 GCA_964513075.1 uncultured Anaerolineales bacterium | reverse complement strand
TCACCTCCGAGAAGTTGCGGCGGGCATCCACCACGTTCATCGTTTCCATCGGTCGCCTCCAACTGCTTATGATGGTCATCCTGTACATATTGTACCGCGGGACTGCCGGCAAGTCAATTGTTGGCGCCCATTCGAACAAGTTTATTATACCGTCCCTTCGCGCCGCAGTGTTCGCACGGCAGGGTGACGCCATACGTGCAACGATTGCAGCGCGGACAATGCCACTCCCGCCAGTCGCGACACATGCCGCAGACGTTGCAGTGCCAAGTGTGGTTGGCGTCCACTGCCGTTCGCCAGCAGAAGGAGTACCAGGTAGGCGTGCCGCACGTTTCGCACGTGTAGCCCTTGAGAAGCTGCCCCAGTTCTACCGAGCCATGCTCGCACGGCAGCTCGTAAAGGGTGGCAAGCTCATCTGCTGACAGCGCCTTGACCGCCTCGATGTTGTAGAGGGCACACTCCGACAGCGCAGCAACATCCACGCCGTTCAGCGGGTTACGGCAGTCAGTGCAGCCGCACGCCGCATCGCACGGCTCGTTGTTCTTCCGGCACGCGCAACGCCGGCTGCCGCAGTCGGTTCGGCACTTGCAGTGGGTGGTCTTCATTCCGTGAATCCGCGCTCCGTGTCGAGCGCCTACAACTCCCCCCGAAACGCCTTGTCCAGCACCGCCGGCAGCAGCGCGGCCAGCTCGGCCTGGTCAGAATTATCCGAAGTCGAACTCCTCCAGCTTCCGCTTCCGCTCCCGCCACTCCGGCAGGACGCGCTCGAGCAAGCTGTAGAAGGCTTTGCCATGATGGTGCTCGCGCAGGTGGCACTGCTCGTGATAGATCACGTAGTCGATCAGCTCTTCGGGCACCAGGATCAGCTTGATGTTGAGTGTGATCTTGTCGGCCGGGTCGCAACTGCCCCAGCGCGAGCGCATCTCACGCACCGTGATTTGTGGGTAGGGCAGGCTGAGATGCTGGACCTTGGGATAGCACGCGCTGAGCCGGGCAGCGAAGACTTCCTCGGCGCGGGCATAGTACCAGGCGTCGAGCAGCTCCTTGACGTGCTCGCGGTCGGCGGGATCGGCTACTGTGACCTCAAGCGTGTTGCGCGTCTGCTGGACGCCTGACTCGCTCTCTGGACCCGCATTCACCTTCAGCCGGTATTGCCGTCCCAGGTAGCGGTGGCTCTCGCCGCTCACGTACTGCCGCGGGGGCAGGTGGGGCAGGTAGCGGACGAGCTCGCGCTGCTGCTTCAGGATCCATGCAGATCGCTTTTTGACAACTGTCTCAATATCCTCCAGCGCCGTGCCCAGTGGCGCACGCACACCCACCGTCAGATCGGGGCGCACGGCGATGCCCAGCGTTTTTCGGGGGACGAACGCCAGATCGTAGGTGATAGTCGTGCTGCCGTACTGAATCGAATACTCGGTCATGGTAAGGGGCGGGGTGCTGTCATGCTCAGAATGACATAATCGTGATTGATTCTAGCGCCGCGCATCCCGCTGTCGCGCCACGTAGATCACGTTGTCCAGGATCACGTCGCGGTCGCCGTCTGTCAGGGCCAGGCCGCGGTTGCGCTCGATCTCATCCAGGTAGTCCTCCATCGCCAGCCGCATGCGGTTCTGGACATCGGGATTCTGCGTCCAGTCGCGCACCTTGTTGGCCTCGATGATCGTTTCGCAGCGGATCGCCATCTCGGCCGCCAGCGCGTCGGCGTTCGGTGCAGCCTGGCTGCGCTGGGCCTGGCCGGCCGCGGCCGCAACGTACTGGAGCAGCGGCTCGCGGATGACGCCGTAATAGGCCGGGGCATCCCGGAAGCGGCGCAACTCCGCGGGCAGCGCGTCATCCCGGCCCGTGCGCAGCGCCTCCACGGCCTCCGTGGCGCGGCGCAGGTATTCCGCCTCATCGATGCGGCCCTGGCGATACGCCTCGATCGCTTCATCGATCAGTTTGGAGAACTTCTTGTAGAACGCCGGATCGCGCTCCATATGTTCGGCGATGGTGCGCTGCGCCTGGTGCGCGATGGTGTCGGCCTGGGCGGCCGGCGTGGCGAGCAGGGCCACCGCGGCGTCGAACGCCTCCACGTCGAAGATGTTGACCTGCGGCGTGACCACCGTGACGTCGCTCGACCGGATGTGGGTGTCCAGCAGCTTGCCCACCTTCCGCTCGTAGTCCCGGTAATCCACGGTTTCGGCATAGCGCTGCTTCACCGCCAGCCGCAGGCCGTGGAAGAAGCGCAGGTCGCGCTGGTACGTCTCGGCCTGCGCCGGGGGCGTGTCGTTGTGGAACGCGACCGCGCCCAGCGCCACGCTCAGGGTCTTGGCGTAGGCCGTCAGCGCGTCGTAGAACTCCTGACGGCGATCCTCCGGCGCCAGGAAGCGTTGGAGCGCCTCCACGTCCTGTTTGTTGGGCACGGGATTGAAGATGGCCCACAACTCCGAGTGCAGGCCGGGCAGCCGGCTGAGCTCGGCCGAGACGTCGGTGAACGCGCCCGCGATGTCGGCGCTGTCGAAGCCTTCCAGAGCGTTGTAGGTCTGCATCGCGGTGTTTAGCTCGCCCAGCACCCCGCGATAGTCGATCACAAAGCCGAAGTCCTTGCCTTCGTACAGCCGGTTCACGCGGGCGATGGCTTGCAGGAGCGCGTGCTCCTTCAGCGATTTGTCCACGTAGAGCACGGTGTTGCGCGGCTCGTCGAAGCCCACCAGGAGCTTGTCCACGACGATCAGGATCTCGACGCCGTCGCCGCGGGCGAAGTCCTCTTTGATCTCGCGGATGTACGCTTCCTCGGTGCGGTAGCGCTCCATCATCCGCTTCCAGAACGCCTCGACCTCCGGCGTCTTGGCCTCGTCCACCTCTTCGTTGCCCTCGCGCGTGTCGGGCTGCGAGATGACGACCTCCGACGTGACCAGGCCGAACTCATCCAGGTAGCGCTTGTACTTCAGCGCCAGCGCCTTGGTGGCCGTCGCGAGCTGCGCCTTGAAGCCGGTCCCGCCGAAGTTGCGTGAGAAGTGATCGCTCAGGTCATATGCGATCTGCTTGACGCGCTGGTCGGCCGCGGTGATCGCCTCGGCGCGGCTGAACTTGCGCTTGAGATCGGCCCGCTGGTCGTCGGTCAGCCCTTGCGTCACCCGCTCGAACCACTTGTCGATGCCGCCCTGGTCCACGTCCAGCTCGGCCATGCGGCCTTCGTAAAGCAGCGGGACGACCGCGCCGTCTTCGACCGCGCGGCGCATGGAGTAGTTGTGGATGAAGCCGCCGAACTTCGCCGCGGTGGACTTCTCGGCCTTCAGCAGCGGCGTGCCGGTGAAGCCGATGGTGCAGGCATGCGGGAGCGCCTGGCGCATTTTGGCGTGCGCCGCGCCGTACTGGCTGCGGTGGCTCTCGTCCACCAGCACGAAGATATCGGCATCCCCGATCGGCTTGCGCAGCGCGGCGACCGCCTCGAATTTGTCGATCACGGTCGTAATGATTTCGGCCCTGCCCTCGCGCAGCAGCTCGCCCAGGTGTCGGCCCGAGCGCGCCTGTTTGACCTGCTTGCCGCAGGCCCGGAACGTGCCCCAGATTTGCAGGTCGAGGTCAATGCGGTCGGTGACGATCACCACGCGCGGGGTCCTGATGTTGGGATGCAGCGCCAGCGCCTTGGCGAGCATCACCATGGTGAGCGACTTGCCGGTGCCGGTGGTGTGCCAGATCACGCCGCCGGTGCGTTCGCCCTGGGTGTTGAGATGCGCCACGCGGCCCACGGTCTCCTCGACCGCGAAATACTGCTGGTAGCGCGCGATCTTCTTGATGCCGCCATCGTAGACGATGTATTGATAGACGAGCCGCAGCAGGCGTTCCGGCCGCAGCAGCGCGTGCAGCGTCCGATCCTGGAGCGTGGGGAGCCGCTCGCCCGCCGCGTCCTGTTGGTCGAAATAGCGCCGCACCCACGCGCCGCCCTCGCGCCAGCCATAGAGCCGGGCCTGCTCGACATCGGTCAGCGGACGATTGACCAGCCGGGCCAGCTCCGCCTCGAGCGCGGCCGCCTGCCCCTTGTCAACTTCCTCGCGCCAGAGGCCCCAGAACTTCTTGGGCGTGGCGGTGGTGGCGTAGAGCACCTCGTTGACGCTGGCGGCCAGCAGGAGCTGCGAATAGACGAAGAAGCCGGGGATCTCGTCCCGCTTCTGGTTGCGGATCATCTGGGTGATCGCCTCTTCGACCGCGCGGCCGCCCTCGGACGGAACCAGGTCGGGCCGCTTGAACTCGATGACGACCAGGGGGATGCCGTTGACGAAGAGCACGACGTCGGGCCGCCGCGTCTCGTGGCTGCCCGTGCGTTCGACGGGGAATTCGTCGGTGACGTGGTAGACGTTGTTTTCGGGGTGCTGCCAGTCGATGAAGCGCAGGTTGAAGCTCTTGGCGTCGCCGTCCACCGTCTGCTTGAGGCTCGCACCCAGCGTCAGCAGCTCGTAGATGCGCTCGTTGGCGGCCACCAGCCCCTCGACCAGCGGCGCGTCCGCCAGCATGTCCAGCGCCTTGGCCAGGTTAGCCTCGGAGAATGGGAGGGTCCTCCCCTTGAAGGTGATCGCGTTGTGCTCGGCCAGCCACTTCGCCAGCACATCCTCCAGGATTGCCGCGCCCAGCTTGCCGCGGCGCAGCGCCAGCGCCTCGGACGGCGGCAGATACGTCCACCCCAGCCCCATCAGCAGCCGCAGCGCGGGGATCTGGGAGATGAGTGCTTCGCGGAAGGAGGGCGGTTGGGTCATGGCATCTCCTTACACCTTCACCCGCACGCGGCCGGTGAGAAGCTGCTGCATCAACCCGCGCTTCTGCCGCTGGAGCGCGTCGCGCTTGCGCGCCAGCAGGTCGAGCTCACGATCGCAGGCATCAAGAAGATTAACTATGCGCCGTTGTTCTTTCAGGGGAGGCAGCGGAACCTCCAGTTTCAGGAAGTCGCTGGGGTTCAATCTTGCTCTCCCCGTAGTTCCGCGGCACAAGGATGTTGCAGCGTGCTGGAATCGCGGTAGGTAATACAGGTATCTCAAGAAGGCGACATCGAGAAGGTCTTCGCGTGCTCTGAACTGTGGATACTCACCTGTTCCGTAGGCGCCTGCATGCTCGTCCCTGGCTACAGCAAACGCCGCCTTGGTAGTCCACATCTTGTTGTAAATGATATCGTTGATTTCAACGCGGCTCAATGAAGATATTTTGAGACTCGCCCCTAACACGGTCTCGTGTATGTGCGCTCCTGCTACATACCACTTGACACCGATCAGGCGGTACGTTTTATCAGGCTTGACCACCTCTGGACGAGAGATATGTGTCATCAATTCGCCCAAAGGGACGATTCGCCAGTCCGGTGGAATCTGACCGTAATCTGTTTGGCGCGAGGTCTGTGACGTTGTGAACTCCGGAAAGCGCACCTTACCCGTGAGTAACTGCTGCATGAGGCCTTGCTTGCGCAACTGTCTCGCATCATGCTTGCGCTCCAGCAGGTCGAGTACGCGATCGCAGACGGCCAGCACTTCAGCGATGCGATGTTGTTCGGAGAGCGACGGCAGCAGGATTTCGTAGGCGGCGACAAAATCCCTTGGGACGCGCTTCTGTCCAGCGCTGCCTACCATCCGCATTCTTCCGCGTTGTCTGAAGTCGTGCGCCACCATGTGATAGTAAAGAAACTCCGGTAAAATCTGGGACGGCTTCGCCCGCAAGACATGAAACTCAGTGCTGCCAAAGCCGTGCTCTGTCTCCAGATCGCGTACCAGAGCGCCCTTGCCGTTTTCAAAACACGGGGTTATCTTGGCGATCAGAACATCCCCATTCCGAAAGGGTGTGAAACCGGACTTGATTGCAGTGTATGGCATGCTCCTGGAATTCACTATCTGTGCTTCCTCCGATACGTCCGACATCGACAAGAAACTGATAATGGTGTTGTCTCTCAGCCCTGATGGCCTTGGCGGATTCACGATGGCTACATCCTCCAAGCGTACAAGCCTCCATTCGTGTGTCATAGTTGCACAAAGTTGTTCGCCACCCGGCGAACTTTGTCTGAGCTCCTGGCTTTCTTCAGATGGACCAGTCTCAACCGAAGTCGTTTCCTGGTGTTGGGCAACACTCAAGCCGCTTCCCAGTTTGGGTTCAGTCATTGAAGCCAAGCTCCTTCAGGTATTGCAATAACTCCCTTTCTACTGCCGCGAGCTGTGAATCGAGTTCCCGAATCTCGGCCTGCACGGCCATCATATCTACGTCCGCTTCTGCTTCGAAGGTGTTCACATAGCGAGGGACGTTCAGGTTGAAGTCGTTCTCACTGATTTCCTTGAAAGTGGCCAGGTGGGCGTACTTGGGCACGTTTTGCCTATGACGGTAGCTTGCCTGAACTCGCTCAATATCCTCCGCTCGCAGCCGGTTCTGGACGATACCAACTTCGAACTCGCCGCTTGCGTCAATAAACAACACGCAATCATCTGGTCGTTTTCGCTTGAAGATCAGGATGCACGCGGGGATGCCCGTGCCAAAGAAGAGGTTGGGCGGCAGGCCGATCACCGCGTCCAGCAGGTTCTCCTCCACCAGCTTGCGGCGGATCAGCCCCTCCGCGCCCCCGCGAAAGAGGACGCCGTGCGGCGCGATCACGCCCACGCGGCCGTTCTGCGCGGGGTCGGTGTAGGTGGTCTCGATCATGTGGGTGATGAACGCGTAGTCGCCCGCGCTCTTGGGCGGGATGCCGCGCCAGAAGCGGCGGTAGCGATCCTTGGCCGCGCCCTCCGCGCCCCACTTGTCCAGCGAGAAGGGGAAGTTCGCCACCACCACGTTGAACCGCATCAGCGCGTCCCCCTCGAGCAGGGTCGGCTCCTTCAGCGTGTCGCCCCAGTCGATGCGCGCGTTGCTCACGTCGTGGAGAAACATGTTCATCTTGGCCAGCGCCCACGTCGCGCCGTTGTTCTCCTGGCCGTAGAGCGCGTAATCGCTGCCGCCCACCTCGTGGCCGCACTTGATCAGCAGCGAGCCGGAGCCGCACGCGGGGTCCGCGATCCGCTCGCGCGGCTGCGGCGCCACCAGTTTCGCCAGCAGGGTCGAGACCTCGGGCGGGGTGTAGAATTCGCCGGCCTTCTTGCCCGCGCCCGCGGCAAACTTGCCGATCAGGTACTCGTACGCGTTGCCGATCACGTCCATGGTCCCCACGCGGGAGGGCCGCAGGTCGAGCCGCGGGTCGGCGAAATCGTTCAGCAGGTGCTGCAGGCGCTCGTTGCGCTGCTTGGTGCGGCCCAGCGCGGCCTCGGAGTTGAAGTCAATGTTGCGGAAGACCCCTTCCAGCTTCTCCTTGTTGGCGTTCTCGATGGCTTCCAGCGCGATGTTGATGACTTCGCCCAGGTTCGGCGCGTTGCGCTGGGCGTGGAGCGCGGGGAAGCCGGCGCCTTCGGGCAGCCTGAACTTCTCGAAGCCCATGCGCCGGCGGATGCGCGCCTCGTCGTCGCCGAGCTGGGCGCGGTAAGCCTCGTAGTGGTCCGCCGACACGTCGGAGATGTACTTGACGAACAGCATCACCAGGATGTAGTTTTTGTATTCGGCGGGGTCCACCGTGCCGCGGAACGTGTCGCATGCCCGCCACAGGATGGCGTTGATTTCGTCCTGGCTGATCTGGCCGTTCAATGAATCATGTCCTTTGAGGGGTTTCTTAGTCGAGAAGTATAGCACAGGAGGGCGGCCCCTGACAAAGGTTTTGCGATGTGGTTGAGGTGAATTCGCAGAGAGGTAATCCCGTTGCAACATTACTGCAACATTGCCGCCCGTCAGTTAAGCAAAAGGGCCATCCAACCACTACATCTAGTGGTCAAACGGCCCTTTTTGCCTGTATTTAGTATGAGTCGCCAGGGACTCGAACCCTGAACCCTCTGATTAAGAGTCAGATGCTCTGCCAATTGAGCTAGCGACCCATTTCCCCACACCAGTGAGAGCAATACTAGCAGATTTCGGCCTTAGCGTCAAATACAGCCCATTTGTCTTCCTGATCACTGGCTCCTGACTCCTGACTCCTGTCTCCTGACTCCTGTCTCCTGCCTCAGTCCGGGAACTTATACTCCTCCCGCACCGGCGAGAACGCGTCGATCACGCGCGTGGCTTCCGGACCGTTCACGACGCTGTGCTCTGTCCCGCTGGGAATCACACAGGCTTCCCCGGGCTTGCACCAGCGCGTCTCGCCTGCGATCGTCATCTCCAGGCTGCCGCTGATGAGCGTGGTGATCTGTTCATGCGGGTGGCTGTGCGTTGGGATCACCGCGTTGGGCGCCAGGTCGACCAACGAGAGCAGCATGCGCTCGCCCCAGAAGGTGCGCACGGTGACGCCGGGGAGCAGTTCTTTGGGGGTGCGCTGGTCGGGATTGAAGAAATAGGTCATGTGTTTGGCTCCTTGTGATGACGAGATGCTTCGCTGGTCATTTGCCGCAACGGACCTTGAGCTGTCGACCCGCTCAGCATGACATAATATCAATAAGTGTGTGCGGTGTGATTACGTTTCCGCCTTGAAGCGCGCGTCCTGCCGCGCCAGGTCCACCGAACGCAGGGCGAGGGTGGCTTCGCCGTCCAGTGGCAGGTCCGCCGGCGGGCGCGCCTGGGCCTCCAATGCCAGCTCCGGAATGATAAACACGCCGTTGTTGCCTCTGCGATCCACCAACACCCCGCAGCCGCGCCAGTCGGGGTGGCGGGCCAGGTGCACCAGCAGCCAGTGGCGGTTGGAGAGCTGCTCAGCCTGGCGTGCCGCCGCGATCCCGGGCTCAACTTCGCCGATGCGCTCCAGGATGGCGCCGGCGGTCAGCAGCGGCGCGCCGGTCAGATGACTGCGTAATTGTTGGTGGGTTACCAGGTCCAGGTAGCGCCGCAGCGGGCTGGTAACCTGGACGTAGGCCGGCAGTCCCAGGCCGCTGTGGCGGCTTGCCATGCTGCGATACTGGCTGCGCTTCAACGTGCGGCGCAGCGCGAACAGCTCGGAGAGGGTGGCGTCGGCGGGCCATTCCGGTGTATCAGGCGGGTCTTGGGTCGCGAACGGGACGGGGATGCTGTGCGCCTGCGCATACGCGGCGACCGCCTCGCCGGCCATGACCATTGTGTTTTCGACCAGAAATCGGCTGCGCAGACTGGGGATGGGCCGCACCGTCACGTCGCCGTCACGCACGCGGACGCTTACCTCGGGCATGTCGAAGCTGATCGCACCGTCCATCCGCCGCCGCGCCTCGTAGGCAGCGCACAGATCCAGGATTTCGTGTAATGGTTCTGCTAATGGAGGTTGTGCGAGCTGCGTATCAGCCTCTTCGTAGGTCAGGCGGCTGACGCGGATCAGGCTGGGGGTGATGACGACATCCGCGATCTGCCCTGCGTCGGTAACGGTAATGCCGAAAGACAACGCGGGCGAGGTCTCGGTCAGGCCCAGTCCCAGCAGCGGGGTGGTCGCGTGCGGCAGCATCGGCGTCACCGTTTCGGGTAGATAGAGGGTGACGCCTCGCGTCCGCGCTTCGCGGTCCAGCTCGCTGTCGGGCGCAACCAAGGCCGCGGCGTCGGCAACGTGCACCCAGATCCGTGCGGGCCGGTCGCCCGCGGCCGGCTCGTAGCTGACCGCGTCGTCCGGCGTCTCGGTGGTGGCGTCGTCGATGGCATAGGCCGCCAGGTGCGTCAGATCTTGGCGCGGTCCGCCGGGCAGCTCCCCGTTGCTGCGCCAGGCCGCGGGCAAGGGCAGGTCCGGCGGCTTGAGGTCCAGGCCCAGGCGGATCGGGTGCGGGTTGACCGTCTCGTCCCACACTGCGAACTCCAACAAGGTCGCATGGGCGTTTTCGGGACTTTCCTCGCGCGCCAACGCCCGCAGGACGCGGCTGCGCGTTGCGTGGCCCAGGGCCAGGTCCTCAACGTCGCGCAGATAGCGGCGATCCTCGGGCGCCGGCTTGCCGGTCTTGGCGCGGGCCAGGAACGCCTCCCAGGCGCGTTTCTCGGCTGCCTCGGCGGCGCGCAGTGCGTGTGTATCGGCCACCTCGTCGGCGGTGCAGGCCTCAATGCCATCGCGTCCCCAACGGAAGTACAATCCTTCGGATGCCAGTTGCCAGGCGGCCCAGGCGGCTCCCGGCGTGAATGCGCCGAAAGCCAGCTCGGCCAGCTCCTCTAACGTGGTCGTCTCCCCGGCCAGGATTTCCCAGGCAGTTTGCGGGTCGCCGGCCGGCGTGCGCAGGGCGGCCAGGGACGACAGCGGTCCTGGGTGCAGCAAAGTCACATCTTTGGACCGTACTTTGACGGTTTCGCCGTCGTCAAGCTCCAGGGTCAGCTTTTCGCCGGCCAGGCGCACCCGCGCCGGGCGCTGCTTGTAGAGCACCAGGCTGTTTTCAGGGATATCTGTATCACTCATGGGCAATCTCGTTGGGCAAGGTACGGACTGAGTCTAGCACAGGCATCTGGGGATGGCAACCCGGTCACAGTGAAATGCGAGGCAGGCTGATTAAGGTCATGGACGTTTGCGCTTGCGCGGCGGTATAGTGATATCTGGCCTTATCAACAAGTTACGGCCGGAGTTGATAAGGAGTTTTTAGATAGCTTCGGGGATACTGTAAAGGGTGCGAGGGAGGCCATGTGAGTCAACTGGAAGCGATTTTCAATGCGGTATTGGACGGCGACGCGACAGGTGCTAAATCAGGCGTTGAGGCCGCGTTGGCGGCTGGATTGGTCCCGGATACGATCCTAAAGGATGGCTTGATCGCGGCGATGGGTGAGGTCGGCCGGCTGTTCGAGGAGAACGAGTACTTCGTTCCCGAGATGTTGGTCTCGGCGCGCGCGATGCAGGCCGGGCTTGCCCTGCTGAAGCCACATCTGGCCCAGTCCGGCGTTGCGCCGGCTGGCAAGGTGATCGTCGGCACCGTCAAGGGAGACTTGCACGACATCGGCAAGAATCTGGTCGCGATGATGCTGGAAGGTGCTGGCTTCGAGGTCGTAGACCTGGGCACCGATGTCAGCCCGGACAAATTCGTCAAGGCTGTGCTCGAACACAAGCCCCAGGTGATCGGCATGTCGGCGTTGCTCACCACCACGATGCCTGCGATGGGCAGCACCGTAAAGGCGTTGTTGGAAGCCGGCGTGCGCGATCAGGTTAAGGTGATGATTGGCGGCGCGCCGGTGACTGACAACTTCTCCCGCCAGATCGGCGCGGACGGTTACAGCCCGGATGCCAGCTCGGCTGTGCGCCTGGCAAAGACCTTGACCAGGAAATAATGGAGTCAAATCATGCCTGAAACCCGAAAACCGGATCCCGAGGAAGAGCGGAAACGCAAAGAGCAGACTCAGCGGCAGGTGCGTTATTACATCACGTATATGCTGGTAGCCTTCGTCGTGCTCTGGCTGTTCCAGACCTTCGTCCTCCCCTCTACGACGGCAGCCGTGCAGATCCCCTACAGCGAGTTCCGCACGAAGCTCGCTGCGGGCGAGATCCTCAAAGCAACCATCGGAGAGAACGATATCGTCGGTGAGATGAAAAATACTGGGCCCAATCCAGCGACGGAAACGCTCCGCTTCGATACCGTGGTGACCGCGGGCGGCGATCCCAAGCTGGTGGAGGATCTGCAAGCGGCCAAGGTCGAATACAGTTTCGCTCGGCCGGCCAGCCCGGCCGGCGCGCTGCTGCTCTCCTGGGTTTTGCCGCTCGCCCTGTTGGGGGTCTTCTGGTACTTCATGTTTCGGTCGCGTGCGGGCGGAGGCGCGGGCGCGGGCGGCTTGGGCGGCATCTTCGGCGTCGGCAAGAGCAAGGCGACCGAGGTAAAAGCTGCGGACGTGGGTGTTACGTATAAGGACGTCGGTGGCGCGGACGAGGCAATCGCCGAGCTGCAGGAGATCATCCAGTTCCTCAAGCATCCCGAGCAGTTCTCAACGTTGGGCGGCCGCATCCCCAAGGGTGTGCTATTGGTGGGTCCGCCCGGCACCGGCAAGACGCTGCTGGCCAAGGCAACGGCCGGCGAGGCCGGGGTGTCGTTTTTCGAGACCAGCGGCTCGGAGTTTGTCGAGATGTTCGTGGGCGTCGGCGCTGCGCGTGTGCGCGATCTGTTCGAGCAGGCGCGCAAGGCTGCCCCGGCGATCATCTTCATCGACGAGATCGATGCCATCGGTCAGAGCCGCGGGGGGGCGATGCGTATTGGCGGCAACGATGAGCGCGAGCAGACACTCAACCAGCTTCTGGCTGAGATCGACGGCTTCCAGACCAGCGCTACCGCGCCGGTAATCATCATGGCCGCCACCAATCGGCCCGAGGTGTTGGACCCCGCGCTGCTGCGCGCAGGCCGCTTCGATCGGCAGGTGGTCGTCGGCAACCCGGACCTTATCGGCCGCCAGCAAATCTTGCGCATCCACAGCAAAGGAGTCAAGCTGGCGCCGGACTTTGACATCGAGCGTGCGGCGCGCATGACCCCCGGTTTCTCCGGCGCGGACCTGGCCAACATCATGAACGAGGCTGCGCTGCTGGCTGCCCGCCGTAAGGCCACCTCTGTGACTCTGGGCGACTTCGAAGCGGCTATCGAGCGGGTGGTGGCCGGCCTGGAACAGCGCACCCGCGTGATGAATGAAGAGACGCGAACCGCGGTGGCTTATCACGAGTCGGGCCACGCACTCGTCGCCGAGCTGGTGCCCTATGGCGATCCGGTCAGTAAGATCAGTATCGTGCCGCGCAGCCGGGGTGCATTGGGCTACACCATGCAGATGCCGGAAGAGGATCGCTATCTGTTGCGCGAGGAGGAGCTGCTGGATCGCATTGCGGTCATGCTGGGAGGCCGCGCCGCTGAAAGGGTGATTTACGATAAGATCAGCACTGGCGCCAGCGATGACATCATGCGCGCCACTGATCTGGCGCGCCGGATGGTAACAGAATTTGGGATGAGCGAGCTGTTGGGGTCGGTGCGTTATGCCGGCCAGCAGCTGCAGTACCTGGGCGGCGCAGTGGAAGACAGCAGCAGCCTGAGCCCCGAGACGCGCCAGCGCATCGATGCGGAAGTCAAGCGTATCATCACGGAGCAGTACGAGCGAGCTCAGACCTATCTGCGCGAGCACCGGCCCGCCCTGGAACAGTTGACCCGTGAGCTGCTCGAATGCGAGACGGTCGATGGCAGCGCTGTCAAGGCCGCGCTGGCCGGTCAACCGCGCGAGTGTGTGAAGACAAGCTGATCCGGCCGGATAACGCGAAATGGCCGCCATACCGGATGGCGGCCATTTCGCGTACGCGTTGTTGGCAGACAAGCACGCCGAGTGGCTTGGGTGGGGCAGTGTGCCCGCGGTTTAGGTAGTGATGACCGAGTTATCCGTCCCGAACTTATTGGACACGTACCTGTCGGCGTGCCACTCATTGTGCCAGTCACGACCGTTGACGAGGTAGCGAAACTGATACTCGCGGCCGGTTGGCAGCACCAGGGTGATGCGCCAGTTACCATTGCTGCGCGATTGTAGCATTTCGTCCTTGGTGGTGTCCCAGTTATTGAAGTCGCCCACCAGGTTGACGCGCTCTGCCCACAGGCTCGATGGCAGTTCGAACGTCACACGCACCTTGTCGCTGTCCGGAACAGGTTCCTTGTAGATCATGACAGACATCCTCGGTTAGGGATCGTCGTAGCCTGTACGCCGTTGTATCGCAATCTACTGGATTGCGTCCCGCACAATCCAGCGGATTGTGATACAGAGGCGGCGTACCAGTTTCGGCGATTATAGCATAGACTTGACGAAAAACGCAATCCCCCGTAAAATTGCAAATGTCTGGCATGCAACGGCTTTGCGGGGCCGGCCTGAGGGCCGGCCTTTGCGCGAGTAGGCGTCTATGTTTGAGAGTTTACAGACCAAACTCAACGCGGTTTTTGATAAGTTGGCATCGCGCGGTCGCTTGACCGAGCAGGATGTCGACGTCGCCCTGCGCGAGGTGCGCCTGGCTCTGCTGGAAGCCGACGTCAACTTCAAGGTCGTCAAGCAGTTGGTGGCTCGGGTGCGCGAACGCGCCGTGGGCGCCGAGGTGATGTCGAGCCTGACGCCGGCGCAGCAGGTCGTCAAGATCGTGCATGAAGAGCTGTTGGCAACGCTCGGTGAGCCTGCGCGGTTGGACCTTTCGGGCGCCGCGCCGCATGTCGTGATGCTGGTCGGCTTGCAGGGCGCGGGCAAGACTACCATGGCTGCTAAGTTGGCGCTTGCGTTGCGCAAGAGCAACAAGCGCGCCCTGCTGGTGGCTGCTGACACCTATCGCCCGGCCGCGGTCACGCAGCTTGAGGTCTTGGGCAAGCAGCTCGATATCCCTGTTCACAGCGAGGGCACCAAGGTTGCGCCGCCCGAAATCGTGCGTCACAGCTTGCAGCGCGCCAAAGAAGGCGCTTATGATGTAGTCATCCTCGATACCGCTGGCCGGCTCCAGATCAGCGACGAGATGATGACCGAGCTCGAGCGCATCAAGGACATTGCTAAACCGCAGGAGATCCTGTTGGTGGCCGATGCGATGACCGGCCAGGAAGCGGTCAACGTCGCCAAGGGCTTCCATGAGCGCGTTACCATTACGGGCCTGATCTTGACCAAGGTTGACGGTGATGCGCGCGGCGGTGCGGCTATCTCCATGCGCGAGGTCACCGGTGTCCCAATCAAATACCTGGGTGTCGGCGAGAAGCTGGACGCGCTGGAGGTCTTCTACCCTGACCGGCTGGCCACCCGCATCCTGGGCATGGGCGACATGCTCACGCTCATCGAAAAGGCTGGCGAGACTGTCGATCAAGACCAGGCCGAACGACTGGGCCGCAAGTTGGTCAAGGGCGAGTTCAACCTGGATGATTTTCTTAAGCAGCTCCAGCAAATCAAGAAGATGGGGCCGCTGACTCAGATCCTGGACATGATTCCCGGCATGAACCGGATGGCCAAGGATTTGGCGCCCGATGTCACGGATCAGCAGGTGCGCCGGATTGAGGCCATTATCAATTCCATGACGATGGCTGAGCGCCGCGACCCGCGGCTCCTGAACGGCAGCCGCAAGCGCCGCGTGGCGCGCGGCTCGGGAACCGCAGTGCCTGAGGTCAATGATCTGCTGAACCAGTTCCGCCAGATGCAGCGGTTGATGAAGCAGGTGAGTTCGGGCGGTCGTGGCATGCGGGGCATGATGGACATGTTCCGCTGATTTATCTGTTGATAATCTTCGACCTTACGCATGCGTATGGCGAGGTTAGCAAGCATTCGGGACCCTCTGTGTCCCATTATACCTAAGGAGCAAAGTCAAATGGTACGTATTCGTCTGCGCCGCCAGGGCGCCAAGCAGCAGCCGACCTATCGTGTCGTGGTTGCCGATCAGCACGTTCAGCGCGATGGTCGCATCCTCGAGAACATCGGCCATTACAATCCGCGCACCGAGCCGGAGACGGTCAGCATTGACGTCGATCGCGCCAAGTATTGGCTCAGCGTGGGCGCGCAGCCCAGCGAGGCAGTGGCCCGCTTGCTCAAGGCAGTCGGGGCCTATGATGCAGCGCCGGCAAAACCGGCTGTGTCGGCCTGATCCGCCGGCCGATCGCTTGCGGGTGATGGATGCCTGCGCCCCGAGGCTGCGGGCAGGCCACTCACCCATACCGAATGCGGAGGCTGACGGTGAAAGAAAAAGAACTGATCGAGTACATCGCGCAGCAATTGGTTGACAATCCCGAGAAGGTCCATGTGAAAGAGACCCGCGGCGCCAATGTGACTGTGCTAGAGCTGCACGTCGACCGCGAGGATATGGGCCGGGTCATCGGCAAGGACGGCCGCGTGGCGAACGCGTTGCGGACCCTGTTGCGCGTCGCTTCGCAGGATCGTCGTGTGGTGTTGGAGATCGTTTGACGCTCTAGACATCACGGATTGACGATGTGTGGCGGGCGGGGGTGTCGCGATACACTGCCCGCCCGCCTTTTTAGTTTACTGGGAGGGTGCTATGGCAAAGCAGGTAAAGGAGACGCCCAGCTATCTGGCTGTCGGCCAAATCGTGGGACCGCACGGTATCCGCGGCGAGCTCAAGGTCGAGGTGATGACTGACTTCCCCGAACGGTATCAACCCGGCACGAAGCTGTACATGGGCAAGAGCACCGACGACCCTGCGGCGATTCCGGTACAGATTGCTGCCTCCCGGCCGCATCAGGGGCGCGTGCTGGTCAAGTTGGTCTCAGTGCCCGATCGCAACGCCGCCGAGCTGTTGCGCGGCCTCTATTTGCTCATTCCGGAGCACGAGGCGATGCCTTTGGGTGAGCACGAGAACTACATGCACGACTTGATCGGCTTGCATGTCGAGACTGAGGCCGGCGAGGCATTGGGCGAGTTGGTGGAGATTATTCTCACCCCCGCTAACGATGTCTACGTGGTGACTGGACCGCAGGGCGAGGTGCTCATCCCTGCGTTGCGTGACGTGGTGCTGGGTGTTGATCTGGACAGCCGCGTGATGCGTGTGGCCCTGCCAGAGGGCCTGCTGGCGCCCGCGGAGGAGTAAGGGCGAGGCACTTCGTCCAAGACCTGCTGCGCTCCATGCTTATGGCCTCCGGGGCGGGCCGTCCGGCAGCGCAAAAGCCCGCGAAGTGCCGCCCTTACAGGCGTAGTTGTGCTGCCGGGCATTTGCTCTTATAATGACAGGCCTGTCCGCCGTGAATCGTGACGGCGTGCAGTAATCATCCCATGCTTATGGAGGTAACCTGATGAAACCGAATATCGGACAAACTGATCGCATCATTCGCTTCGTTGTTGGCGCCATTCTTCTGATCCTTGGCGCAGTAGTGAAGTTTTCTGCCGCCTGGCCATCGGTCATTCTAGTCCTGCTGGGCGCCATCCTGCTCGTCACGGCGGCCCTGCGGTTCTGCCCGATCTACCTGCCCTTCAAGTTTAACACCCTCAAGAAGTAGGTCAGGTCTCTATCTTTGCGTGGGAAGGGCGCTCATCTGGGCGCCCTTTTCTTGTTTATGTTTTGACAAAACACGGCCCATCGAGTATGCTGCGCGCCGATGAGCCGCCTGTTCGCTGCGGCAGAGAGGCGTGTGCGTGGATCCGCTGGCATACTGGATAGCTTTCAATAAGGTGCGCGGGATTGGACCAGCGCGGCTGCGGGCTTTGTTGGACTTTTTCGGCTCGCCGGCGGCGGCCTGGCACGCGTCCACGGCCGCCTTGGCCGAAGTTGGGCTTGACCGGCGTTCGTTGGCCAGCTTGCTGGAGGCGCGCGGAAAGCTCGACCTGGAGGCCGAGCTGGTTAAAGTCCAGCGGGCCGGCGTGGACGTGCTGACCTGGGAGGATCCGCGTTATCCGGCGCGGCTTTTAGCGATTAACGATTCGCCGCCGGTGTTGTACCTGCGGGGTGAGTTGCGGCCGGAGGATGACTGGGCGGTGGCCATAGTAGGCACGCGTGTGGCTTCTGCGTATGGCAAAGAGGTGGCGCGGGTGCTGGCGGGCGATCTGGTGCGCGCCGGCGTGACCATCGTCAGCGGACTGGCGACGGGCATCGACACCCAGGCGCACCGGGCGGCCTTGGAAGCCGGCGGTCGCACGTTAGCCGTGCTTGGCTCGGGTCTCGATGTCATCTACCCGTGGGACAACAGGAAGCTGGCGGATGATATCGTGCAGCACGGCGCCTTGATCAGCGAGTACGCGTTGGGCGTTCAGCCCGAGGCCAATAACTTCCCGCCGCGCAACCGGATCATTAGCGGCCTGAGCCGCGGGGTGATTGTGGTCGAGGCTGGTGAGCAAAGCGGCGCGCTGATTACTGCAGGTTTTGCCGCGGACCAGGGCCGCGATGTGTTTGCCGTCCCGGGCAACATCTTTGCTCGGAACAGCCAGGGCACGAACCGGCTGATTCGTGAGGGAGCGACGCCGGCGCTGGCGGCGAACGATGTGCTGGAAGCGCTCAACCTGACGACGGTGGCCCAGCAGGTGGAAACACATCTGCTCTTCCCGACAGATGCGACGGAAGCACGGCTTTTCGAGCAATTGGCGGATGAGCCGGTGCATGTGGATGAGGTCAGTCGCTTGGTCGGGCTGCCTATCGCCACGGTCACCAGCTCCCTGGCTTTAATGGAGCTCAAAGGGCTGGTGCGCCAGGTGGGCGGCATGTCCTATATCCGGGCACGCGAGACCGGGCCTGTGTACAAGATCGACTGAACTTTTTTGATGGAGGCATGACATACGATGCTGTATGCTGTCATTATGGCAGGGGGTTCTGGCACGCGGTTATGGCCGCTAAGCCGCCAGAGCGAGCCCAAGCAGGCGCTCAAGTTGATCGGCGATCGCACCATGTTTCAACATGCAGTCGATCGCCTGACGCCTTCTTTCCCGCCAGAACGTATCCTGGTGGTCACTAACAGCCAGATCGCCGAGGTGCTGCGGCCGCAAGCGCCGCAACTGCCCGCGGATAACTTCATCCTGGAGCCTGCCGGCCGTGACTCAGCTCCGGCTGCGGGGCTGGCTGCTGTCCACTTGTTGCGGCGCGATCCTGAGGCCATCATGGTGATGCTGACCGCTGACCACTATATTGTCGACACCGTGCAGTTTCGCGCGGCATTGGCGGCGGCCGAGCAAGTGGCCGCGGATGGCACGATCCTGACCCTCGGCATCCGCCCCATGCAGCCTTCCACTGCGTTCGGGTACATCAGGTTGGGCGAGGCGCAAGTGATGGTGGACGGATTCCGGGTCTACCGTTCCGGCGGATTTACGGAGAAGCCGGATGCCAGGACTGCGGCCCGCTTCCTGGAGGAAGGCCGTTACGTTTGGAACAGCGGGATGTTCGTTTGGCGCGGCGACCGGCTGCTGGCTGAATTCGCGGCGCAGTTGCCGGATCTGCACGCCGCATTAGTCAGTATCGGCACGGCCTTGGGAACTCCGGCGGCGGAGCAGGTGCTTGCTGAAGAGTGGTCCAAGATTCGCCGGATTTCTATTGACTATGGCATCATGGAGCATGCTGATCGGGTGTCAGTGATTCCGGTCGATATCGGCTGGAGCGACATCGGAAGTTGGGGTGCCCTGCTGGATGTGCTGGACGGCGACGAGCACGGCAATGTCGCGAACGGGGAGCTGCTCAGCCTGGACGCTCAGGGCTGCTATGTGCGCTCCAGCAGCCGTTTGGTGGCGGCGATCGGGCTGCGAGATCTGGTCATCGTGGATACGCCCGATGTCCTGTTGGTGTGTACCCGTGACCGTGCCGAAGAGGTCAAGATGCTGGTGAACCGCCTTGCGGCCCAGGGTAAAACTAGTTATCTGTGAAATGAATACTAAACGGAGTGTCAAGCGATTTCATGACTGATAGTTCTACGAATACCTTAACCGCATATTGTATGCGTTGTAAGGCTGCGCGTCCTTTGGCGGACGCGCAGCCTGTCTATCTTGCCAATGGCCGGGCCGCGTCGCGCGGTGTCTGCGCGACGTGTGGCACCAATCTTGTGAGAATGGGCGCGACAGCCGACCACGCCGGTCTGCCGGCCCCGGCATTGAACGCGAAGACTGAGGTTCAGGCTAAGGCCAAGGTCAGGACTAAGGTCAAGGCCACTGCTGAAGAAGCGCCTGGCAGCAAGGGCGGAAAGAAGGCTAAGTCACGTTCCTTCCACCCTGGTGACAAGCTGGTCATCGTCGAATCTCCTGCGAAGGCACGTACGGTTGGGCGTTTTCTGGGTATGGGTTACGATGTGCGCGCTTCCATCGGACACGTGCGCGATCTGTTACGCTCGCAGCTTTCGGTGGACATTGAGAACGGCTTCGCACCCAAGTATCGCGTATCCGACGATAAGAAAGACGTGGTCAAAAGCCTCAAGGCTGCGGCCGCGGAGGCAGGGGAGATCTACCTGGCTACCGATCCCGACCGCGAGGGCGAGGCCATCGCCTGGCACCTGTTGGAGGCGGCGCATATTCCCCAGGAGCGTACGCATCGCGTCGTGTTCCATGAGATTACCCGATCCGCGATTGCCGAGGCCTTTGCACATAGCCGCGACATCGATATGCAGCTTGTAGACGCCCAGCAAGCGCGGCGCATTCTCGACCGGCTGGTGGGCTATCAGGTCAGCCCCTTGCTATGGGAGCGCGTCAAGGGCCGCCTCTCGGCCGGCCGTGTGCAGTCTGTGGCGCTGCGGCTCATCGTCGAACGCGAACGCGAGATCACAGCATTTGTGCCGGTTGAGTATTGGTCCTTGGATGCTGAGCTGGCGCAGCAGCCGACGCGGGGGCAGCAACCGCGGCCTGGTTTTCTGGCTCGTTTGATCCGCATCCGCGGCCAGGAGGCAGATCTCAAAAACCGCGGCGATGCCGACGCAGTTCTGGCGGAGTTGAAGGGCGCGGCTTACACCGTCGCCAACGTCAAGCGCGGCGAGCGCCGCCGCCGGCCGAACCCACCCTTCACCACCAGCACCCTGCAGCAGGATGCCGCCGCCAAGCTGGGCATGACCGCGGCGCGCACCATGCGCGTGGCGCAGGATCTCTACGAAGGCATCGACGTGGGTGAGGGCGGCACAGTCGGCCTGATTACCTACATGCGCACCGACAGCGTGAACGTTTCATCCGAGGCGCAGTCGGAGACGCGGGGCCTGGTCGCTGAGCTGTTCGGCCCCGAGTACGTGCCGGCCGAACCCAATGTGTTCCGAGCGCGTGCAAAGAATGCTCAGGAGGCGCACGAGGCGATCCGGCCTACATCTGTGCGGCGCACGCCGGCCATGCTGCGAGACAAGCTCGCTCCTGAGCAGTTTCGCCTGTACGAGCTGATCTGGCGTCGCTTCATGGCCAGCCAGATGGCAGCCGCCATTTACGACACGTTGTCGGTGGATGTGGCGGCCGGGCCGCCAGCTGACTCGGAGCCGCCCTACCTGTTCCGGACCAGCGGGTCCGTGGTGCGTTTCCCTGGGTTCCTGGCGGTATATGCCGGCGGCGCAGCTGGTCCGGCTGAGAGCGGCGGCGACCCGGAGAACGGCCGCAGCGCGGACAGAGATCGCGGCGCAAACGGCCGCGATGCTGATGTCGAGGGAAGTGAGTCTGGCGACATCTCGACGGCTTCACCGGCCGCCATACCCGGCGATCTGGTCGAGGGCGAGGCGCTTGATTTGCTCCGTCTGCTGCCCGAACAGCACTTCACCCAGGCGCCCCCGCGCTACTCGGAGGCTTCGTTGGTCAAGGCGTTGGAGGAACACGGCATTGGCCGGCCCAGCACCTATGCGGCGATCATCTCAACCATTCTCGATCGGGCTTACGTCGAACGAAGCGAGAAGAAGCTCGTGCCCACTGAACTGGGTTTCACCGTCAACGATCTCTTGGTGAAGCATTTTGACTCGGTGTTCAACGTTGGCTTCACGGCGGCGATGGAGGAGCACCTCGATGGCATCGCGCGCGGTGAGGAGGCGATGGTGCCAGTCTTGCAGGACTTCTATGCCTTTTTCGGCCCGCAGCTTGAGCATGCTGAACTGACCATGGAGAAGGTCTCCGTTGAGCCGGAGAAGCTCGGCGAGTCGTGCCCGGAGTGCGGTGGTGACTTGGTGATCAAGCTGGGGCGTTTCGGTAAGTTCGTCGGTTGTGGCAACTATCCAACATGTCGTTTTACCCGACCGCTGATTGCCAGGGTAGGCGTGCGCTGCCCGAAAGACGGCGGCGACCTGGTGGAGCGGCGCACGCGCAAGGGCCGCACCTTCTACGGCTGCGTCAACTACCCGGCGTGCGACTTCACCTCCTGGAAGCGTCCGCTGCCGCAGGCGTGCCCTCGCTGCGGCGGGCTGCTGGTGGCGGCCGGCAAAGACTCAGCCGAGTGCACGGTCTGTGGGGAACGCATCAAGGTCTAGCATGCAGGATGCCCTGGATCGCTATGTCCGTTATCTGGTGGCCGAACGCAACGCCTCACCGCACACGGTGAGCAATTACCGTCGGGAGATCAGCCAGTTCATGGCGTATGCTCACGAGCATGGCGTGAGCACCTGGGGCGAGGTGACGGTGGCGCTGTTGCGCCAGTGGCTGGCCGCACTCAGCGTGCAGGGGTATGCAAAGGCCAGCGTGGCGCGGCGGGTGTCTGAGTTACGGGCGTTTTATGCCTACATGCGCCAACACGATCTGGTGACCGACAACCCGGTGAGCCGTATCTCAGCTCCTAAGCTGCCGCAACGGCTGCCTCGGCCGCTGGCGAAGGAAGAGGTGGTAGCGTTGTTGTCCGCTCCCAATATCGCGACCCCCCAAGGCCTGCGTGATCGGGCTTTGTTGGAGCTGGCTTATGCTGGCGGGCTGCGTGTGAGTGAGCTTCTCGGAATTGACATAACAGATATTGATCTGGCTCTGGCGCAGGTGCATGTGACCGGCAAGGGCGCTAAGGAGCGCGTGGCCCTGATCGGTCAGCCGGCTGTCGCCGCGCTGCGGGCGTATCTGGCCGCCGGCCGGCCCGTGCTGCTGGCCCAGGCGGCCCGTTCGGGCGGTCGGACCACCAAGGAGGGCCGGTGGCTCAGCCTGCGGCCGACTGCTCTGTTTCTTAACCGTTTCGGCCAGCGGCTGTCAATCAGCATGTTCACCCGCTCGTTGCGCGCTTATGCTGCGGCAGCAGGCATCGAGCACCGGGTGACGCCCCATATGCTGCGCCACAGCTTTGCGACGCACCTATTGGACGGCGGTGCTGATCTGCGCGTAGTACAAGAGTTGTTAGGGCATGAACAAGCTAGCACTACGCAGATCTACACGCAGGTAAGCCAGACCCAGCTTAAAGAGACGGTGCAGCGAGCACATCCGCGTGCTCGGCGAAATCAGTCTTGAATCCATCTATTTCCGTACAGTGAGGTAATCATGACCCCATCACTTATCTCCTCTCGCCTGGCCCGGCTGCGTGAGGTTCTGGCGAAAACCGGCGTGGATGCATTGTTGGTCAGCCAGCCCGAAGATCGAGCCTACCTCAGCGGGTTTTCCGGGTCGTCCGGCGCCCTGTTTATCTCGCAGGAATGCGCGCTGATCGCGACCGATTTCCGCTATTATGAGCAGGTCGGCATCGAATGTCCCGAGTACGCGCTGGTGAAGATTACGACGACACCGGCAGACGTGCTGCCGGCGATGTTGGCCGGCGCAAACGTGAGTCGCCTGGCGTTTCAGGCAGACCATGCCACGTTCGCTGACGTGCAAAGCTGGTCGAAAGCTGCGCCCGCAACAGAGTGGGTTCCCGTCAAGGGGCTGGTAACGGAGCTGCGCGCCATCAAGGACGCGGCCGAGGCCGCCGTGCTGCGCGCGGCTATCGTACTGGCCGATGAGGCGTTGGCTGCGGCGCTGGCGCAGGTCCGACCCAGGATGACAGAGCAGGAGCTGGCCTGGATCATCGAGAGCTACATGCGCACGCACGGCGCCCAGGCGGTCTCGTTTGACACCATCGTTGCGTGTGGGCCCAACGGCGCGCGGCCCCATGCACGCGCCAGCGATGCTCCCCTCGTGGCCGGCCAGCCCATCGTGATCGACATGGGCGCAAAAATGGGTGGGTATTGCTCTGACCTGACCCGCACGGTGTGTTTGGGCCAACCGGACGACCCCGCGCAGTTCTGGGCCGTTTACAACACTGTGTTGCAGGCTCAAACCGCGGCCGAAGCGGCCATGCGCCCCGGCATGACTGGGCCCGAGGCGGATGCTGCAGCGCGGGACGTGATTGCTGCTGCAGGCTACGGCGATTTCTTTGGACACAGCCTTGGGCATGGTGTGGGCCTGGCAGTCCATGAGCTGCCGCGACTGGGTCGGCTCTCAACGGATATTCTTGCGCCCGGCAACTTCGTTACCGTCGAGCCGGGCATCTATTTACCGGGGTGGGGGGGCGTGCGCATCGAGGATGTTGTATTGATCACAGATAACGGCGTTGAAGTCTTGACGCAAGCGCCAAAAACGCCGATAATAGATGTGTGAGTCGGACCTGGCTTTTTGAGGAGCATCCGAGCCGCGATTTCGCTCAACCACCAGGCAATGGAGGAGAAAAGATGAACCGCGATCGCACAAGCACCCGTCCCTGGTACTTTTGGCCGCTTAGCGCCTTATTGGTCGGGATCTTGATCGGCTTGATTATTGGCTGGGGTATCTGGCCGGTTAAGTGGACGAACGCCTATCCCCAAGACCTGCGCGCTGCGGAGCGCAACGAATACCTGGCCATGGTTGCTGAGTCATACGCGACCAACCCCAATGTTGAGCTAGCGCGCGCGCGCCTGGAGACTTGGTCGGCGCCGGATCTTGCCCAGGCCGTCGCTGATTTGCAGGAAGTAGCTTCGGGCACGGATGCCAAGCGCGCAGAAGATGTCCAGCTATTGAGCAAGGCCCTGAATCTGGAACCGGTTGCACCGGCTTCGGCTGCTGCGCCTGCCCCAACGTCCGGCGCGACACAGCTCACCGGCGCTCTGGCGATTCTAAAGCGGGTGTGCTCGGCGGTGCTTTGGATTGCCTTGGCGCTGGGCGCTGTGGCGCTATTTGTCTGGCTCTTCCGGAAGTGGCGCGCTTACCAGCAGGGCGCCACGGAGCCTGCCGCCCGCAGCCCGCAGCGTTACCCAGCGCGCGATGATGAATCGGGGCGTAGCGCAGCCGATATCCTCGAGGAGGCGAAGGCGCAGTGGCCGTCTGAACGCGTCGATGCGGGCGAGCCTTTACCTCCGGCGGGGTGGTCCCGCCCCTCGACCTATACGCGTGAGCCTGAGCCGCCGGAGGAGGTTGCGAGCGCCGCAGATCTGCCGCCTTTTATGCCCCAACGGCAAGAACCATCCATTTCGACTGTGCGGCCTCAGACGGTTGAGCCGCGCCGGGAACCCGTGGCCGAGCCGGTGAAGCGTGCTCCATCCCAGCCGGCTGCTGCCGCGCCTGTGCGGTTAGGTGACTTTATTGCGGTCTACCAGGGTGAAGACGGCTACGATGAAGCCTTCGACATCAACGACCCGATCGATGGTTATCTGGGGCAATGCGGTTTGCAGCTTAACGATCCGGTTGGCCGCGCTCGCGATCAGGCAATCGCACTTCAGGCGTGGCTGTGGGATAGCACCGATCCTGATACGCGCGTCAAGGTGTTGATGAGCGAGGGCGGTTATCGCGACACCGGTCTCCGCTCCGAGCAGGCTGGCGAGCACGAGGCGATTCCCGTGCGCTCCGGCACGGAGTTTACCCTGGAGACCCACGATCTGTTGCTGCGGGGCTTAGTCGAACGGATCACTTACTCTGAGCAGGAGCCTGCTCGTGTGGCGTTCTCCGAGTTGCAGGTGAAGTTCCAGGCGTTCCGAAAGCGTTGAAAAACGTAGCAGCCTCAATCCGCAGGGTCAGCCCCCGCGGATTGAGGCTGCATGCAGCCGGCTCACCCCCGTGCTTCTGGGTCAAACAGCCGCTTGTATTCCAAGATCGCGTAGCGATCAGTCATTCCGGCGATATAGTCACAAATGACCCGTTGCGGCGAGTCAGGGCCGCGCTGGATGCGGGCTTGCACTTCATAGGGCAGTTGGCGCTGCTCCTTCAGATATGCCTCGAAGAGCGCGGTCAGCATGAGGTTCGCTTTATAGGCCATGCGGATCACACGTGGATGAAGATAGAAGCTCTTTAGCAGGAATGCTTTCAGCTCCTCGTTCATCTCCAGCACTTCCGGTGAGAAGCCGGCCAGATTTCGTCCTACCTTGCGCACGTCCTCTACATCTCCAACGCCCATCGCATGTAGGTTACTGGCGGTCGCAGTGATCGCGTCGGTGATCTCGATGCCAATAAGCCGGCGGATCAGCCGGGCACGCAACTTATCTTCCAGTCGGCACTCCAGACGTTCGTCCAATGAGGCCAGGGCGGCCTGCCACAGCGCCAGCTCGGCTACCTCTAGCGGGTCCAACACGCCGCTGCGCAGCCCATCCTCGAGGTCCGCGGTGTTATACGCGATTTCATCGGCCAGGTTGCTGAGCTGGCACTCCAAAGTGCCGGCCTTTTCCGGCTCGTAGCCAGTCGCATCGGTCACGTCGTAGTCCGTGTCATGCTTCACCAACCCTTCGCGCACCTCGTAGGTTAGATTCAGTCCGGGGAAATCGGTGTAGCGGTCCTCCAGCAAGGTAACGATGCGCATGGTCTGACGCTGATGGTCGAAGCCACCGTGATGGGCCATCAGGGTGTTCAATGTGGACTCGCCCGTGTGGCCGAACGCAGCGTGGCCCAGATCATGCGCCAGGCAGATGGCCTCGGTCAGGTCCTCGTTGGCGCCGAGGGTTCTGGCCAGACTACCGCCAATCTGTGCCACCTCTACCGTGTGGGTCAGCCGGTTGCGGTAGTTGTCCCCCTCGTGGTAAACGAAGACCTGCGTTTTGTAGTCGAGGCGCCGAAATGCGGCCGTGTGGATGATTCGATCGCGATCGCGCTGGAAAGCGGTTCGATACGCATGCTCCTCTTCCGGATAGGCGCGCCCGCGGCTGGCACGGCTGGCCACTGCATAGGGCGCCAACGTTGCGGCTTCGCGAGCCTCGATCTCAGCGCGGCTGAGGAACATCCGATCCTCCTTCCAGCCAGGCGATCTGTTGCTGTAGAGTGTCAAAGATCGTAAGATCAACTTCCTCACAGTTGTTGGCGGTTGCCTGGGTTTCGCGTTGAACCGTTGCGATGATGCGCTCAAGGTCCTCCGGCGACAGATCTGGGACGCGGGCGATGCTCGAACGAACAGACAATCGGTCGGTGCTTGCGCTGCCATTTTCGCCCTGCTGCACGCGGACAGGATTGTGCACGGCAAAGGTAACCAGCGCTAGTCGGCCATCGGCCTTGCGTTTGCTGTAGATGCGGTGGCGCAGGTCTGTGGCATGACCGACGGCGCGGAAGCAGTATAACTTCCATAATCGCTCGCCGGGCTGCATATCGAGCAGGTCGGCATCGAGGTCGGCCAGGATCTCTTCGGTATTCGGACAGCCACATGGGTTGGGTTCGGATGTGGACATAGGTCTCATCTTCGTGGATAAGTTGGTCAGCCGTCGTTTTGTGAGGCGCGCTGCTAACCTCAGTACGCCATTGATTGCCAGTGTACAACGCGCGGCGGAGGGTGTCAAGCAGATTTTTTCCTGGTCTCAACTGCATCGTGCGTTTGCCGCCGGACCCCATCGGCGCTATACTGAAGTTGTATGAATTTCTGATCCATGGAGGTTGCCTGGCATGGAAGTTCCACGTTTCGCTGATCTCAATCTGTCCCCTCGCACCTTGCTCGGCCCTGGCCCCAGCATGGTGTCCTCGCGTGTGCTGCGCGCCATGTCGGCGCCACTTGTTGGCCACCTGGATCCCGAGTTTCTCACCATCATGGACCAGGTGCAGCAACTGCTCCGCTATGCCTTCCAGACGGACAACGAGCTGACTATCCCCGTCTCAGGCACTGGCAGCGCCGGCATGGAGGCGGCGCTGGTTAACTTTATTGAGCCGGGCGATAACGTTCTGATCGGTGTCAACGGTTATTTCGGCGAGCGGCTATGCGATATGGCCGGTCGGCTCGGCGCTCACGTCGATCGATTAGAGCGTGCCTGGGGTGAAGTGTTTGACCCTGATGAGATTAACGCTGCACTGGCCCGCAAGAAGTACAAGTTGTTGGCTCTGGTTCACGCCGAAACGTCGACCGGGGCGCTGCAACCACATGTTGCCGAGATTGCCCGCATCGTCCACGATCATGCCGCGCTGTTGGTGTTGGACGCGGTGACGTCGCTGACCGGCGTGCCAGTGGAGGTTGATGCGTGGGATGTCGATGTTGCGTATAGCGGCGCGCAGAAGTGTATTTCGTGCCCGCCTGGCCTTGCCCCTATTACTATCGGTCCGCGCGGCCGTGAGGTGCTGCGCAGCCGAAAGACTGCGGTGCCTAACTGGTATCTCGACTTGACCATGGTGGAGCGCTATTGGGGCAAAGAGCGTACTTACCATCACACTGCGCCGATCAGTATGAACTATGCGCTGCGCGAGGCGCTCCGGATCGTGGCCGAGGAGGGCCTCGCGGCGCGTTTCGTCCGGCATCGGACCAATGCGGAACTGCTCTGGGCCGGTTTGGAGGAGCTTCATCTGCCCCCCTTCGTGCCGTTGGCGCACCGCAATACCACCCTGACCACCTGCCAGCTTGGCCCTGGCATCGACGATGCAATCGTGCGACGCCGGCTTCTGGATGAGTTTAATATCGAGATTTCCGGCGGCTTTGGACCACTGAAGGGCAAGGTGTGGCGCATCGGCCTGATGGGCCACAGCAGCCGGCCCGAGAATGTGGTCCTGCTGCTGGGTGCGCTGAAGGCGATTCTGCGGTGAAGATGCACGGTTCTTAGTGTGAATTAGCGATTCCTTGCCAATCCCACGTTTGAAGCTGCCAACCTTCGCCCTCGACGGCCAGGGCTGCTGCGTAGCCTGGCGCAGGGGTGAGGTCGCACAGCGACCAGGCAGCGGCCTCGTTAAGCGCGCCAGCCACGCGCAATCGCGCGGACGGCTCGCCCGGGGCCAGTGAGACGTCAAAGTGATCGAGGGGTACAGTGAGGCCCTGGCCCCGTGCTTTGACCCAGGCCTCTTTCCGCGTCCAACAGCGGAAGAAAGCAAGGATCTGCTCGTCCTTGGACAGGGCGCGCAGGGCTTTTACTTCGGCGGGCGAGAAGAAGCGCTCGGCGATGCCTTGTTCCGCCAGGCCTGACTGGACGAGCTCGATGTCGATGCCTACTTCGCGGCTGTACGCCACCGCCACGAGCGCCAGCCCATGAGAGTGTGCGAGGTTGAAGGTCACGGGTGCGGCCCGACTCTGCGCCGCCTTCCGTGGCGCGCCTGTGCTGGACGCCTGTATCAGTGCTGGTTTCCCTTGGGGCCCATACTCGAAGCGCACCTGACGGGGCTCCGTGTCGAGGTAGCGTCCCAGGATGGCCCGCAGAGCGCCGCGGCCCGCAGTGTAGCGATCCTGCTCAAGGAAGGAAGGGATGCGCGCCGCACGGGCGGATTCGTCCGGTGCAAGAGTGGCGCGTAACTGCGCCAGGACGGATTCGGCCACCTCGAGCCGCACCCGCCAAATGTGCACCTGGTCGCGGGACAGGCCAAGCACTGCGGGGGGAGGACGCCACGCAACGTCAGAGAGAGCTTGCTCTATCTCCGATGGCTCCATCGGGGATGGCTCCATCGGAGATGGCTCCATCGGGGATGGCTCCATCGGAGATGGCTCCATCGGAGATGGCTCCATCGGGGATGGCTCCATCACGGGGTGATGGC
>CAZELR010000006.1:0-79734 GCA_964513075.1 uncultured Anaerolineales bacterium | reverse complement strand
GATGGCTCCATCGGAGATGGCTCCATCGGGGATGGCTCCATCACGGGGTGATGGCCGTGGCCAGCGCCGCCCCGATGCTGTAGACGATCAGCATCTGGCCAGGACCGTAGGTCAGCCAAATCAGGTTATTTTGTCCTTTGAGCCGCCGCTGGCTGAATATGTCGGCGGCGATCAACAGGTCGCTGAACAGGAACAGGGCTGCGCCCACGGCCAAAGGTACGAATATGGCTGCCTGCAGGGCCAGTCCGGTTGCTGCGCCGGCCGTGCTGGACAGCAGCAGAGCATAGGGCAGAGCCGCCCAGCGCATCGGGGTGGCTCCATCCGGGATGGCTCCATCGGGGATGGCTCTGGCTCCGCGCCAGACCGCAAAGTACCAGCCCACGATGCCGACTGCCAGCCATGCTGCCCATGCAGCCAGCCGGGCGCCAGGAGATGAGGCCAGCTTCGTTGCATAGCTGACTATGGCGGTGATGTAGGCCAGGTGCCCCGCGCCGAACGCGACCATGCCGCCCAGCGTGTTTGGTGTCCCCCCGATCACTCCGGCCATGAACAAGTCGCCCAGGAAGCCCAACGTCATGCCGACTGCGATCAGCAGTGCAAAGTTGCACGCAAAACCACGCGCAGGCATGGCCCAGGCAGCCGCGAGCCAACTCCACCCAGCGACCACCAGGACCAGCGATGATCCCAGACGCGTCCAGGTCAACATGCGGTGTGCCTGTGCACCGCCGCGCAAGCTTGACGCGTATCCGCCGAATAGCAAGCCGGCCCAGATCACGAGCAGCAGCGCCAGCCAGGCTATAGGCGCAGACGACTCGAACGGTGTAGAAGACATCATCGGCTCCCAATTCATCGTGCATCCGATCCTTTGTCCGTCAATCCTGCCCATCCGTGATGCTTCCTCTGCATCACGCGCGAGCTGGGTATCCGGTAATCTCCTGAATCTCTTTATACAGCACGCGCAGGTGGCCATACAATTTCTTGTAAACGCGATGATACAGGCCGTCGTATAGGTTCCGATTGGCCGGGTCGGGCTCGAAGATGCGACTGACGCGTGTCATCTCGCGCACGGCGGTCTCGAAGTCGGGGTGTAGTTTCAGGCCGACCGCGGCATCGATGGCTGCGCCCAGGCCCGACGTCTCGTAGAGGTGCGGCCGGGCGGTGGGCAGGCCAAAGATGTCTGCGGTCAACTGCATGGCCGCGTCACTTTGCGACCCACCGCCAGATACCCGCAGCGCCGTGATCGGGATGCCGGACCGTTTTTCGCTGCGCTCCTTGCCCTCGCGCAGCGCGTAGGCTAGCCCTTCGAGAATAGCGCGATAAAGGTGGGCGCGGGTATGGACGTCGCCGAAACCGATGATGGCGCCTTTCGCCTCGGGGCCAGGCACCTTCAGGCCCGGCGACCAGTACGGCTGCAAAACCAAGCCCATCGCGCCGGGTGGGGCCTGTGCCAGCAGGTCGTCCAGCAGTGCTTCAGGCTCGACCCCGCGCTCGCCGGCCAATTGCTGCTCAAGGTAACCGAACTGCTCTTTGAACCAACTCACCATCCAGAAGCCGCGGTAGACCTGGATCTCCAGGCTATAGGCACCGGGCACGGCTGCTGGATAGGGCGGGATCAATGGGATCGCCTCAATATAGCGACGGTGTGTCGTGTTGATGGTGGCAGTTGTGCCATAGCTCAGGCATCCAATGTGCGGCTCCAGGCAGCCGGCGCCGATCACTTCGCACGCCTTATCAGCCGCAGCCGCAATCAGCGGCAATCCGGCAGGAATGCCGGTGTCGCCAGCCGCTGCCGCCGTGATTTCGCCGAGCACGCCGGCTGGTGGAACCAGGTCGGGCAGCAGGCTGGGCTTCATGGGCACGGCTTGCCACTTCCAGTCAAACTTGCTCGCCCAGCGCAGTTTCTTGTAGTCGAACGGCAGGTACGCTACCTGGCAGCCGGCCGAATCGACGAAGCGGCCCGTGAGGCGATAGGTGAGGTAGCCGGACAGGAGCAGGTACTTGTGGGTGCGCCCCCAGATCTCGGGTTGGTGCGTCCGGATCCAGTTGGCCTCGGCCTCGGCCTGGAGGTAGGCCGCGGTTTCGGTCATCCCCGTCAGTGCAAACGCCAGGCCCCACAGACCGCTGACCCGCTTCAGGCCCTCCGTGCGCCGTTGATCCAGCCAGACGATAGCCGGCCGCAGTGGTCGGCCATCCTCGGCTACGTTGATCAGCGTGGAGCGTTGTGTCGTCAGCGCAACCCCCGCAATGCGCTCACGAAGATCGGGGAGTTGCCCTGCGGCCTCGGTCCAAAGCTGCTGGCAGGCCCGGCAGAGCATCTCCCAGTAGTAGTCCGGATCGTTTTCGGCCCAGCCCGGTCGCGGTGCGACATATGGCTCCAGCGGCACGCGCGTCTTCGCCAGCAGATTCCCTTGCAGATCGAAGATCAGCGCGCGCACGCTTTGGGTGCCGTTGTCAATGGCAAGGATCAAGTCTTTTGTCATTCTTCAACCACAACCCGATCTGCGCCGCTCCGTCCGAAGGTCTCCGGCGCGTACATCTCTTCAGCCTTGGCTGGCGGTACGATAAAGACGCCAGGCGTAGTGGCGCGTGCCACATAACTGTAGGTGTGCACCCCTTCCCAGAGCAGCGATGCGAACGCCTCGGCGCGTTGATCGCGCAGGTTCTGGTGCTCATACCACGGACCCCACCACCAGCCGCGCTTGGCTGCGGCCTCGTTCTGCGGGTCAGATGGGAGGCTGCCCGTGGTCGCCAGTTCCGGATTCAGCGGTTCCAGACCTGCTGGCAGCGGGTCGATCAGTGCGACATGGGTGCGCCGCGCCGGCGCGACCATTGTTAGTTGTACGCGCACCCGCGCCCCCGCCTTGATGTGCCAGACCCCGGTTGCGTCCTGGCTGACGTCGGCCGAGTTGTCCACCGCCTCGTAGCGTCGCGTCACGGTGAAGCCCGCATCGTAGGGCGGCAGGCTCAGATCGGTCGGCGCGTAGCGCAGCCCCAGGCGGTAGTAGAGCCGGCCCGGCCCGTCCTTGCTCAGGATGAGGTCTTGGGATTCCGCCGCCATGAATGGCGCGTTCTCAGCTATATAGCTCATCGGCACGTTGATCTGCCGGTGCTCGGTCGTCCGACCCCGGAACGCCGCCTCGCCCGCGTATTGGCTGCCCAGCCAGAGCCGCGCGACGAAATCCGGCGTCTGCGCCTCATAGGTGTTGAAGTAGCGGTCCAGCGCCAGCAGGATGAAGCTGTTCTCCTGTGTGTTGGCCCATTTGCCGGCCTTGCGCTGTGCAAGCAGGCCTGTCACCAGCTTCGGAATCAGATCGCTTTTCGGTTGATCGCCGATCAGCGCGTCCAAGAGGATGCCATCGGCCCGCCGGTCGGAGTGTAGCAGCACGTAGCCCTGGTCGCCGTAGTCGGTAACGAAGTGCGCTGCGCCCGCGGTCTCGGTCACCCGGTTCAGCAGGTGCCGGCGAATGGCCTCGACTTGGGTCGCTGAGGCCGGGTCGTCGCTCAACACCGGCAGCAGCCAGCCGATGGCCTCGGCTGACAGCTTGTCAAGGCCGATCTCATCGACCATGCGCCGGGCACGGGCAGGGTCAGCGTCGCCCATCAGCTTGCGCACGTTCAGTGCGTACGCGGTGATGGTTCGTTTGGCGTCCTCGCCGTACCAGGCCGGGAAGTGGTTTTCGATGGTGCGCAGGTAGTTTTTCGCATTTTCCAGCATCTCAGGCGGCACGGCGTAGCCCTTGGACTTCGCGCGCTGGAGCGCGTTGGCCACGTGCACCGAGTGATAGGGCCACGACTCCTGCCCGCGGCGCCAGATTCCGAAGCCGCCGTCGCCGTTTTGCAGACCCTGCAGGGTCGCAATGTCGCGCGCGATGCTGGCCTCCAGCTCGCTGGCCGGCGGCAGTCCCTCGGCCTGGAATGCGGTCAGCACGTCCCGCAGCGCGACGATGGCGAGCATACGCGATGCGATCTGTTCCGAGCACTCGAAGGGGTACTGCACCAGGTAGATCACCGCGTCGGTGAGCGCCTGCAGCGCAGTGGACGAGGTGGTGATCTCCAGCCCGCCGAATTGGGTAAAGACGCCCGTGGGTGCGATCACAGGCTGGTTGACGATGCCCTCGTCCAGCACGCCATACACGGCGAACGCCTCGGTGGTGGCCGGGGTATAGACCGGCAGGGAGAAACTGGCTGAGTCGGACCACTGGCCAGATGTCGCCGCTACCTGGAACCGCGCCGTGCCCGCGCTGGCGGTGGTCGTTGGGAAACGCACCTCGACGCGGTCGTTAGCTGGCACAGTGACGCGGCGGCCGTCTCCGGCGGCGAAGACTGCGTTGGCGGCGCGCACGGCCACGTCCACGGTCATCGGCTCGTCGGTCTGGTTCTGCACCACCACCGGCAGCTCGAACGCGTCGCCAAAGTTCAGGAAGCGCGGGGGCGAGGGCCGCACCATCAGCGGCAGCCGCGCGGTGATGGCGGACGCTGCCTTGCCGAACTGCCTGCCGCCGGCCACGGCCACCACCGTCACCCGGTAGCGCGTCAGGTTGTCGGGCAGTTTGACCTCGACGGTCGCGCGGCCCTGCGCGTCGGTAGCAACCGCCGAACTCCAGTGCGCCAGCGGGTTGAAGTCAGACCGCACCGCGATCGTCGCAGCCTCGGCCTGGTTTGCGGTGTCTGCTTCCATCTCCTTGGCCATTTCTGGCGCGGGAGCGGCCGCCGGCGCTGCTGTGGCTGCAGCCGCGGAGCGACCACCCAGGCCGTTCTGCTGGGCAGCCGTCATGAACTGGTCAGGGTTGGCCAGCACGATGCTCCCGCGGTTGTGGTGATCGGCCACACCGGCATCGCGGTCGGCGTAGAAGGCTGCCACCGGGTCCCCAATGTCATAGCCGGTGAGCGCCAGGATCGCCTCGTCGACCACTACCACCGCCAACTCGGCGCCCGCGACAGGTTGGCCGTCCGCATCGCGCACCACGACGTCCACCGTGGTGGCGCCGCCCGGCTCTAGCTTCTCATCTTTGGGATTTGCTTCGACAGTCAGCGTCCGGGTCAACGGCGGCACCGCCAAGTTGAGCTCGCCCATCGCGTAGGCAGGCCGGGACGGCAGGTCGGTCGCAGCCGGCCCGGGGACGCCGCTGGCGCCGGATACCGCTGCGTCGCCTGTGCGTTCGGCCGCGCCGACCAGGTCCACCTGCACGTGGAGGTTGGGGATGAACCCTTCCTCGATTGGGATGCGCAGGGTGGTCGAAGGCCCGTCCATGGTGAACCGCTCGCTGCGAAGCAGCCCGGAGCGGCGCAGCGTCAGGATGCCTTCGGCCGGATAGAACGGCGACTGTACCAGGATCTCTGCGACATCCCCCGGTTGGTATTCTTTCTTGTCCGGGATCAGGGTGGCTTCCTCCTGCACGACTTCACGCGCGGGCGGCCGCTCGCCGCCACTGACCCAGCGCGTAATCTCGGTGCGGTTGAGCCGGCCCTCAGGATCGGTCACGTTGGCCGTGATGCGGTAGGTGCCGCCTTCCGGAGTTTCGAAGGTGCAGCGGACCGGCTCTTTTGCAGAAACCACCGTGCATGGCTGCGTGGCGACTGCTTCTTCGGCCCATTCTCCGCCATGCTGCTGCCAGGCCAGGCGTTCGGCTTTCAGCACCACGGTGACGCCCGCGGCGGCTGCGCCGTCCAGGTCGGTCACGATGATGTCGACCGGCAGCGGTTCCTCGCGGGCCACGAACATGCGCTCGGTGCGCAGGCCCACGTATAGGCTGGCCGGGTGCACCAGCAGACTCATCTTGCTGGTCCAGGCCTGGCGGTTCACATCCATCACCGTGGCCTCCGCGGTCACCACGGATGGCTCGGGTGGGTTGACGCCCCGGAAGTCAATGCGTAAGCGGTGAATGCCTGCCGCGTCGGTGACGCCGGTGAAGGTCTGTCCCGTCTCTACGACAGGGGTCGGGCTCCTGTCCCAGCGCCACGAGCGCCACCACGGTACCCAGCGGCCGAAGGTGAAATCGTCCCATCTGGGCGGGCTGTACTCGCCCGCCTGCGAGGTCACCGTCCAGGTGACATCCGCATTGGGCAGGCCGCCGCCCGCGTAGTAGGCCGCGCTCACCTCCAGGTCCGCGCCTGCGCCGACGAAGTGCGGACCCTCACTGGCAGTCGTCTTCACCTCGTACTCGGGCCGGCGGAACTCCTGTACGGCGATGCGATGGCCGAACGAGCGGTTCTCCACCGCGGCCGAGCCGCCCGTCGCCTCCAACTGCAGATAGGCGTCCCCCAGGTTCATGGTATCGGTCAGCTTGAGGCTAAAATCAAAGCCCCCCAGCGCATTCAGTTCGGCCGTGCCTTCCAGCACCTGGTTGCCGCGGCTGTCTTGCAGGCGATAAGTCACGTTTTCGGCTGCGCCGGCCAGCAGACCGACATCCCCGTTCGGCCTCGCGCCAACGCGGCGGATCCACCCCTTGACGTGGACCTCCTCGCCCGGCCGATAAAGGCCGCGGTCATCGAACACATACCACGCCAGGTTATCCACCAGCGGGCGCTGGCGCCACCCCTCCTCGCCCCAGAAATATGAGCTGGCCGGGAGGAACGCTGCGTCTGCGCCCAGCCGAGCCACCAGCATTTGCGCATCCTTGCCGGCAGGCAGGATGAGATTCGCAGTGCCATCCGCGCCGGTTGTTCCCGTACGGTCCCCAGGCCAAAGCTGTAGCTTCACCCCGGGCAGGGCAGCACCGTCGGCCAGGTTGTTGGCCCACGCGGTCATCTGTTCACCATCCACGAATGCGTCCAGCCCGATCTTGGTGGCTTCGATCCATGCATAGACGGTAGACGTCCTGGGATCGCTGCCTCCGGTCAAGGCAGGCAGGCCGCTGCGCATCCCGTGCACCACGACGATCAGGTGCCCTAATTTGTCGGGCAGAGCTTTGTCTAGATCGATCGTCGTTTCGGTCAAGGTATCGGCCCGTGACTCGATAGCCACAGTCGTGGAGAGTACTTGTTTCCCCGGGGGTGTGGGGAGTTGTTCGTTCTGGTAAAAGCCTTGTTGATACTGCTTGAATGCCGTCCAATCTTCCGGTGTCACAGCGTACGCGGTTACTGCTAGCTTTGCGTAGTTGATTGTGTACACCGAGTAGGCAGGTCGTGCAGAAGGATCCATCACGATAAGGTTGCCGCCGGCTGCATAAATTGCTGGTTCTGCTGGCCCAACCGCGAAATTGGTTTCCTGGTCGCGGCCCAATGTTTGGCCGAATATATCGCGGATGCTGGCGGCAAGTTTCACTGTGTAGGTGGTGCGGCCGGTGCTGCGCCCCTGAATCTGCAGCATGTCGCCGTACACGTTAACCGTCACGGCCGGCAGTTCCGGTGTGATGCGGACCGACTCGGCAGTGATTGACGCCGCATCCAGTGGGTTTGAGAAACGAACGAACCACGGTGTGAAGGGCGGACAGTTGGTATCCCAGCCACAGCGGCTCTCGATGATCTTGAGCGGGCCGTAGGTGTAGAAGGAGAATGTCTGCGCCTCAGAGCTTACCAGTGGGCCCTCGGCTGATGGCGTGCCGGGTCCGATACTTACGGTAATCTGTGTATCGGGCGGGAGCGCCTCCACGGCCCGAAATGCCAGCCAATACCCCGGCTGAGCCTGGCCCGCCATCTGCTTCACCTGTGAGTTGGCGGCCACTTCTTCTGCCGTGGCCAACCGCAGAGCGATGGCCGGGCCGCCAGTGGTGAGACGAATCGTCTTTAGGACGGCCACGGGATCGATGCGTTGGTCAAAAGATACGAACAGCAGCGGCTCCAGCTCGGTTGGGCCGCTTGTCGGATAAGTAGTCATGACCTGGGGAGGCGGGGTAGTGAAGGTGAAGCTGACTTCTGCGGTCAGCTTGCCGCCCACGGCTGAAGTCGTGCCGGCGGGCGCCGTTACGGTATAGGTCGTGGCCATCGGGAAGCGGCCCGCGGCATAGCCTGTGACCGCGGCTGGCTCAAAGACCAGCGTCTTTGTGCCCACCCAGCGCCACTGGCCCTTGGGCTGCGGCGAAAGGACTACGGGCACATTTGTGGCGGCCAGGTCGGCAAGGCCGGTGAGCGCCACCATTGGCTGATTGAAGGTCAGGTTCAGGTTGGGGGCCAGCGCCACCTCTCCTTGTGGCGCATAGCGCAGCACCTCCAGTGCGCCAGCAGTCACCTCAGGCGCGGGAGGCGCTGTGGGCGGCGGGAACGGCTCCTCGATGGTTCTACCGGGCCGAGGGGCAGGCAGCGATTGGGCTGGGAAGGCAAAAGGCTGTGCGTCGCCGGCTTCGGATTTCAAAGCGGGCAGACGCAGCAAGATGTTCTGGGTTTCGGCCGCAGTTAGCGGTTGCGCCGTCGCCACAGGCGCCACTTGAACCGATGCAGGCTGCTGTGCGCCCACGGCCAGGTCGAAGACCAGGCCGGTCGTCGGCGCCGCTGTCGGCGCCTCTGTCGCAGCCTCTGTACTAACGCCGCCGCTGGGCGGCACATTCACCTCTGGAGTGGGGGTGGGCGCTGTTTGCACCGTGCTGCAAGCCGCGAGCAACAGGATGAGGGAAAACAGGAATGCGAGCTGACGGAGACTCATCGGGGGACCTCCTTCCTCTTCGGGACAGGCACAGGCTTGACCTTATCGCGCAGGGACTGTGCAGGTGCGTGCGTCCATGCGTGATTATAGCATGTTTTGAGTGATTAGACGAGGGAAGGCGGGCCAGGGTTCCTGGTGGCACACCGCGCCGGTTCGGTCAGAGGCCGGCTAACACAAAGCGTGCTACTTGTCACCTTAGGCGGGCTGATGGTCAAGGAACTCCCACAACTCGGCAGTGGGACGGAATCCCAGCTGATAGATGGGGACAGCCTCGGCCAGGCGGCCGGCGACGCGCAGCCAGGCAGCCGCGCTTTCCACGCGTTCGGTGGCTACTTTTTCAGTGCTCAAGAGCGCAGCCACGGCCTCTGCGGTGCGAAGCCGAGTCAATGTGAAGTCCGGCGCGTGGGCCAGCATGTAGATGCCGGTCAGTGGCACGCGCCGGTTGACCCTGTGCACTCGTTCGGGCGGAGTGCTGTGTCCCCAGAAAGGGGTGCTTTGTAGCTCGGCTCCGTCCTCGGTCAGGCGCACCACCATGTTTTCATCGCTGAGCACCTGACCAACATCTTGCGCCAGGCCTGCAACGGTCGACTTGCCCGCGCCGGAATGCCCGGCGAACAAGCAGCCGACAGCATTATCATGGGCGACATCGCCAGGTAGCGCAGAACGCCGATTCAAGACCACCCCAGCCCCATGGATCAACAGGCCGTCGTGGTCGCGCGGCAGCGCCTGCATCAAGATATAGGTGAGGCCGCGCTCGAGCGCGGATGCAGCCAGGTGCGGGGTGGCTGCGTAAACCGTAGCGCGGCGCGCCTCCAGGTCGATGATGCCCGCGTGCCGGTAGAGGCGAAAACTGGTGACCGATCCTTCGTGGCGAATCCAGGGCGTATCGGAAGTGGCCAGGTCCGGCGCGTGTGCGATGACGAAGTGCCAGGCTGCTGTTGTGCTGGAGAGAAAGGTCTCGTAGCGTTCGGTTAGGGCGGTGGCCCAGGTTGCGTCGGGCGTTTCAACTTCGGCGACAACTCCGGCAATGTCGAGGATAAAGCGGGCAAGTCGTTGTTCAACCAATGGGGCCTTCTTTCCTGTTTGGGCGGTTTTTACCCTTGAGACAGTGCCAGGTGAAACGGAGGGGCCGGAGCAGGTGATGTCGGGCCACCCAATACCAGCGCGCCGCCTTTTCGGCAGCACTTGGCCAGATGCAGCGACCGTCCAGGTGGGCGGCAGTTACGAGCCCTAACACCTGCTCCGGCAAAAGTGGACGATCCGGTCCCAGGCGGCCATCTCCTTGCACGATCCAGTACTTTCCCGCACGGCGCACCAGCCGATGCGCGATCAGCGTGTTGCCGCTGGCGAACACGATCAAACTGCCGAGCGGCGTTTGGTCTGGCAGTGGCACGATGTCGATTTCGCAGGCAGACGGCAGCGTGGGGCGCATGGAGGCGCCGCGTAAGGGCCAGCGAAAGCGGCCCTCAGCCGCCAGCGCCTCGCGCAGTAAGGGCGCCCAGGTAGTAACGGATGCTTCAACCGGGCTCCGTTGTGGCGTGGTCTGCCTCGATGGACTGTTCAGCATGGCGCCATCATCTATGGTCACGATTTCGATACCATTCAAGCGGCCGAAATAGGGCACGCAGCGCCAGCCAGCTTGCGTAAGTTATCCGCTGCCGCACGCTGAACGCAGCCCAGCTAGCTCGTATGCGTAGCCAACGCCGGCCTGGCAGCAGCTCATCACCTAGTCCCCACATCGCCTGTCCCACAGGATCGGCAGCCAAGCGGGTCAGGGTGCGATCGACGGCTGCAGGTATGGGTGTGTTTAGCCAGCGTCTGGCTGCATCTAGACCGGCCTTAACCGCCAGGCCCAGTCCCCATGCCTCTGCCAGGCGCATGACTTGATCCCAATCCAACGCCTTCCAGCGCGCCAGACGGTCCAGGTCGACTAGCCAGATCAGGCTCAAGTTTTGACTATGGTGCAGCGCCAGATGGGAACAGGCGTGCAGCAACAGCACGGCAGGATCGGGAATCTGCGCGCCGGGCAGAGCGGGCAGAGCCTGAGCACTATGCCATATTTCGTCGACGTCAATGCGATCGACATAATACGGCATTTCCGTTAGGGTCCAGTGGAACTCGACTAGCAAGCTCCGGTTCTGGTCTGTCGTGCCTACTGCGGCCAGTTCTGCCCGGTAGCGGTATAGGGCGCGGCCTAGTCGTCCTGTAGCTGGCGGGCTCAGCAGTCGATACCCCTGGCCGATCAGGGCCTCGCCCGCGGTTGCCAGGGTTGACCGCGGCACTAGCAGGTCCAAGTCGCCGATCGGGCGCTCAGCAGGGCTGGCGTAGACGGTGCGGCCCAGTGCAGCGCCCTTCAGCAGCAGGCAAGGGCAGGCAGGGTCTACTGCGGCCAGCGCGGCGAGGATGCCCCGCAACTCGAGCTCCATCTGTAGGGTGCGAGTGGCGCTGCGTTGAAATGCATCCTTCAACGCGACCAATTGCGGGCCGGGACTGCAGTCGGACCGGCCGCGGAGCACGGTGTACAGCAGCGGGGCAAGCTGGTGTGCCTCTGCGGCGGTAAGAACTTGATCCCAGGCATCGGCCGGCAGTGAATCCGCGTCCCAGGGCAGTCCGTCTTCAGAGAGGGCGCGGCCCAGCCACCGCAGCGCATCGGCTGACACTGCTGCCGCCGCGCGGCACTTGAAAGGGTAGAGGAGATCTGGCATGCAGGTCTAGTTGGGTGGCATATTGCGGTCGACAGGTGTTGGTTTCGGTTGTGTTGCGGACCGGCGGGTGCGGTTTCTGCTGCTCAGCCGATTCTTGCCTGTCGATCCGTCATCGTGCCCGTTGCTGTGGTTTTCGGTGTTGTAATGGTCGTATTGATAGTAGTAGTAGTAGTAACCACCGTTTTGGATCGGCATACGATTGAGCAGCGCGCCGATTACGCGGGCGTTGACGCGCTCCAGCGCACCCAAAGCCCGTCGCGCCACCTCGCGCCGTGTCTCGCCTGCGCCCATCACCATCAACACGCCATCCACTTGGCTGCTCATGATCGCCGCATCTGAGAGTGCTGTCACCGGCGGAGTGTCGAAGATGACGATATCGGCGGCCGCCAGAAGTGTCTGAATAAGCTCGCGCATGCGCGCTGAACCGAGCAGCTCAGCCGGATTGGGCGGGAGTGGCCCGGAAGTCAGCACCTGAAGCCCGGGCACCTTAGTCTCTTGCAGCAGGCCGTCGACAGCAGGGCGCACTTCCAGCAGTGCGGTGGTGAGCCCTACATTGTTGCGCAGGCCAAAGATTCGGTGCAACCTTGGGCGGTGGAGGTCGGCGTCCACCAGAAGAACACGTTGGCCGGTTTGTGCAAACGCAGCGCCCAGATTGCTGGCGGTCAATGATTTACCTTCGCCGGGCGCAGGGCTGGAGATCATCAGGGTGCGCAGGGGACGGTCGATCCCGGCGAACTGCAGGTTGGTGCGTAGGATACGATACGCCTCGCTCGCAATCGACTGCCCGCTGGCCAGCAGTGCCACCTCATTGCCTGGCGTGACACCGCTGATCTGCGGCACCGCGCCCAGGGTGATGAGGCCGGTAACCTTCTTGACGTCGTCCGGATTCTTTAGGGTGTCATCCAGGTATTCCAGCAGATAGGCCGCGCCCGCGGCCAACAAGAAACTGACGGCAGCAGCAAGCAGGATCATGACGACTTTGTTTGGGTTGACGGGGAGCGTCGGCAGCGCGGCTGGCTCGATGATATTGATGCTGTTGAGCGCACCTCTCTGCGTGTTGGCCAGCAGCGCGGCATAATTGGACTGCAGGGCAGCCAGTTTGGCTTGCAAGCTCGAAATCTGAGCCTGCGTGTCCGCTATCTGGCGGGCGCTGAACATGTTGGCTAGGTCGATCTGCTTGCGGCTGATTTCGTCCTGCGTCGCTTGGATGTTGGCTTCCATTTCGCTGAGTTGCGCGTTGATGAATGCCTGACGCTGCTGATCCTCGCTGTCAGGCGCGGCAGGGCTGATCAGAATGAGCTGATTTGCCAGCTCGTTGGCAACTGCTTGGGCACGCCGTGGGTCCGAATCGGACACCGTGAGTTCTACGAGTTGGGTGCTGGGGACAACGCGCGCCGTGTATTCCGGCAGCCGGGTCAAGCCCAGCTTGGTCATCGTCCCGTTGCGCACGGGCTCGCGCTGGACAATGTCGGCGTAGGTGGTAGCCAGTTGTTGGGTCAGCCAAAACTCGTTGCCGTTGGGGTTAGGATTCTCGATCGCGCTGCCCACCATGACCGTGGCGTGCGTGCGATAGATAGGTGGCTGTTGACGCGTGGCCAAAAAGCTGGACAAAGTAGCCACCAGTGTAGCGGCTGCGACCAGCCACCACCACTTCCGGAGCGGGATCAGGTACTCCTTGAGATCGGACGAACGCTGTTCCAAGGCCAGCCTCACTTTCTAGCGTTTTGTCAGTATAAGCCAAGTGCGAGTGTGATGCAAAATGATGAAGTAAGATCTGCCTATTTTGTCAGAGGTTCCAGCGCGCCGTTCACCAGATAGAAGACCGTGCGCTCCGGATAAGAACGCATTACGGCCGCGTCTGCTTGAAGGTTCTCGCTCCGTGGGTATAGCACGTCGTCCGCCAGCAGCGGGCCCATCTGGTTCAGGAGTGCACCGTACTCCAGCCAGCGCTTAGCCTGGACAAACACCAGCGCATTATGGATTCCCGCCGCTTCGATTGGGCGTAATTGGTCGCGGCTGATGCCGTAGAACCCTTTGGCTTGGGCGAGCCTGGGCGGCAGATTGACGCCCAAGTTCACCACTAGCAGCAGCGCGAAAACTGCTAAAGCCAGACTACGAGACCATCGCGGCCGTGTGCGGAGCTGATTCCAGAGGCGTGACAGGCCCGCCGCAGCGAGGATCCACAGCCCACTGAAACTTTCGAAGTAGTAACGCGGTCCCCAGAAACGCATCGGCGATCCGATCCAGTAGAACATGTAGGCGATGACTAACCCCGCAAAGGGTGTCAGCAGCAGCCAGTCGCGCCGCTGCCGGGGCGGCAGAGCCAGAGCCAAGCCCAAGGGCAACCAGCTCAGCCCCGGCCATCCCAACACATCGGTTGCCGTGTTGGCCAGGTCCTGCCGAAGGTTGAGCCATGCGTAGTAGAGTGAGTGTCCGCCTGGCATCCACCCGATGCCGGGGCCAAAACCAATCTTGTCATACGGCCACCAGAGCAGGTACGGGTTCAGCCAGGGATCGCCGGTGACGGCCCACTGGTACAGGGGAAGCAAGGCAGCGATCGCAATGCCGCCTAGCGCCACCAGAAGGTAGTTGGGCCAGTGCCTTTGACGGTGCAGGGCGATTTGCATCAGGACATAAAGGATAAACGGCGCGGCATAGCCGATGGCGGTCAGCGAGCGGCAAAGGAAGGCCAGTCCCAAACTGGCGCCGCTGGCCAAGGCGAGCCAGCGATTCCCCCCGCGTGCGACCCGCACAAATCCTAAGCTGAAGAGCAGCAGCAGCACCATGCTGGCCAGGTGCGACAGATAGGAGCCCCCGAGCACGAGCAGCAGCGGCGAGGTCAGCCCGAGCGCCGCGGCCAGCAACCCTGTGCGTGTATCGTAGAGCGTGCGTCCTAGCCGATAAACGAGGTATAGAGCCAGTGCAGCCAGTACGGGGTTCACCAGCCAGGGAAGCTGCGCCAACTCTCCTACTGCCAGCACGGCCGGCCACCCAGGCGGGTACTTGCCGAAGCGTTGTCCCCGGTAGTCTAGCACGAATGGATACCAAAATGCCTCGGCATGCTCCGGACTAGGTACGGTTAGCCGGCCGAGGGCCAAAGTTTTGGCCTGGAACAGGTAGGCAACCTCATCTTCCAGGTGAGGCAGGCGCTCAAATACGAAGAGCGCGCTGGCCGAAGTTGCCAGCAGTGCTGCAAGGCAGATGGTTGTGATTGCCCAGGCCGGGCTCCGAAATGTTTGACACCGCTGCAACATGGAAGTCATGCAGGCTGTCGCAGCAAGGAGTTGGCGGCGTTCATGCGTCGTTCTCCTGCGGATCTGGCGTCGGTGCAACCCCTGGCTTAGCCTTTGCTGCGATCACATCGCCTGGCTGCATCGCCTCGTGGCCGACCAGCACGTGGCCCAGAAACTGACCCGTGTCTGAGCGCTCGACGTGCAGGATATGTTCGGGCGTGCCCTCTGCAATGACGTAGCCGCCTCCATCACCTCCTTCCGGCCCCATGTCGACGATCCAATCGGCGCATTTGATGACGTCGAGGTTGTGTTCGATGACGACCACCGTATTGCCCTGGTCAACCAATCGCTGGAGTACGATGAGCAGGTTTTGGATGTCATCGAAATGCAGACCGGTGGTCGGCTCATCCAGGATATACAGGGTCCTACCGGTGGCTCGGCGGCTGAGTTCTTTGCTGAGTTTGACGCGTTGGGCCTCGCCGCCGGATAACGTGGTAGCCGATTGGCCCAGCCGGATGTAGCCAAGGCCGACTTCTTGCAAAGTGGTCAGCTTGTTGCGGATGCCTGGAATATTCTGGAAGAAGATCAGTGCCTCGGCCACCGTTAAGTCCAGCACCTCGGCGATGGACTTGCCCTTGTATTTGATCTCCAACGCTTCGCGATTGTAACGCTTGCCGTGGCACACCTCGCAGGGCACGTAAACATCCGCCAGGAACTGCATCTCGATCCGGATAATGCCATCGCCCTGGCATGCCTCGCAGCGTCCGCCTTTTACGTTGAAGCTGAAACGTCCCGGCTTGTAGCCGCGCACCTTAGCATCGGGAAGCGCCGCAAAGAGGTCCCGTATATCAGTGAACAGATTGGTATAAGTCGCCGGGTTCGAGCGCGGGGTGCGGCCGATGGGCGATTGATCGATATCCACCACCTTATCCAGGTTCTCAATTCCTTCGATGGCGCCATGCTTACCGGGTCGATCCTTGGCGCGGTACATGGCCGTGTTCAGTGCTTTGTAGAGCACTTCGTTGACCAGGCTCGATTTGCCGCTGCCGCTCACCCCTGTGACACAGATAAACTTGCCCAGGGGCAGCCGTACATCTACGTGCTTCAGGTTATTCTCGGTGGCATCGCGGATGATCAGATACTGCCCGTTGCCCGGCCGCCGCAGCGCAGGCACCTGGATGCGCTTCTCCCCGCGCAGGTATTGGGCCGTCAGGCTATCAGTACACTTGAGAAACTCGTCCGTCCAGTCGGAACAGATGAGGTAGCCACCGTTCTCTCCTGCTCCCGGGCCCAAATCCACAATCCAATCGGCGGCGCGCATGGTCTCTTCGTCATGTTCGATCACCAGAACCGTGTTGCCCAGGTCGCGTAAGTCCAGCAGGGTACGGATCAAGCGGGCATTGTCACGTTGGTGCAAGCCAATGCTGGGTTCATCTAGGATATACAATACCCCAACGAGTTGTGAGCCGATCTGGGTCGCCAGGCGGATGCGCTGCGTCTCGCCGCCAGAAAGGGTAGCCGCCATGCGGTCCAGGGTCAGGTAGTCCAGGCCGACGTCGGTGAGGAAGCGGGTGCGGGCGTGCAACTCCTTTAGGATTTGGCGGGCGATGGTGTATTCACGCTGGGAGAGCGGCGAACCAGATGGCGCCTGCTCGGTCGCGCCGATATGGAGTCTCCGGGTCGCGGGCTCAATGTGGTTAGCCGGTCGAGCGTCTACGTTCGACTCAATCCCTGCGAGTTGCTCGATCCACGCCAACGAGCGTGTCACAGAGAAGTGGCTGACCTGATCGATGTTCAGGTCGGTAATCGTGATGGCCAACGCTTCTGGCCGCAGACGCTTTCCCTCGCAGGCAGGGCAGGGGCGGCTGGTCATGTAGCGTTCCAGTTCGTTGCGGATGTAGTCAGACGTCGTTTCGCGATAGCGTCGCTGGAGGTTGGGAATCACACCTTCGTAGTTGGTCTGAAAGGAGCGATCGTGGCCGTCGTTGTTGACGTAACGTATGGAGATCGTGCTCTCGCGCTCCGAGCTTCCATACAGGATGATGTCTCGCTGATGCTTGCTGAGCTCGCTCACCGGCACATCGAACGGGATGTGGTGGCGTTGCGAAATAGCTTCCAGCATCGCATGATAGATGGTGGCCGTGTCGCGGCTCCAGGGCTTGACGGCTCCATCAGCGAGCGATCGCGCCGGATCCAGCGTCAGATCGGGATCAAATTCCATCATGCTGCCCAGACCGGTGCAGGTGGGGCAGGCGCCGTGTGGGGTGTTGAAGGAGAAGGTGCGCGGCTCGATTTCCGGCAGGCTGATGCCGCACGTCGGACAGGCAAACTTTTCGGAGAAGAGCCGGTCTTGCGGCGCGTTAGCGTCGCTGATGTCGGAAACCAGCATGATGCTGTTGCCCAGGCGCAGGGCGGTCTCTACTGAGTCAGCCAGGCGAGCCTTCTCGGCATCCTCGCGACCGGGTTCGGGGTGGCGGATGACGAGGCGATCGACAACTGCCTCGATGGTGTGGTTTTTGTAGCGGTCCAATTCGGGCGCAGTCTCTACCTCGATCATTTCGCCGTTGACACGCGCACGCACGAAGCCGGCCTTACGAATCTCCTCAAAAATGCCTTTGTGTTCTCCCTTGCGGGCCATCACCAAGGGGGCCAGCAGCATGAGCCGGCTGCCTTCAGGGTACTCCAGGAGCGTATCGACCATCTGTTGTACAGTTTGTGCGCTGATGACCCGGCCGCATTGGGGGCAATGGGGGATGCCAATGCGCGCAAATAGCAGGCGCAAATAGTCGTAGATTTCAGTGATGGTGCCCACGGTAGAGCGCGGGTTTCTGCTTGCACCGCGCTGATCGATGGAGATCGCTGGGCTCAGCCCTTCGATCTGGTCGACGTCCGGCTTCTCCATCAGGCCCAGAAATTGGCGTGCGTACGCAGACAACGATTCTACGTAGCGGCGCTGTCCTTCGGCGTAGATGGTGTCAAATGCGAGGCTCGACTTGCCTGACCCCGAGAGTCCGGTGATGACTACCATCCGGTCCCGCGGCAGTTCCAGGTCGATGTTTTTCAAATTATGCTCGCGCGCCCCGCGCACGATCAGCTTGTCTTGACCCATTGGTTAGCACCTACGAATTATTCAATACCGGACTTATTATTCTACCACCGAGGCGATGGGGGGTCTAATCTTGGGCAATCCGATGCGAACGAAGCTCTTCGGTTACAGACCTTAAACCTCGGTCTCGATCTGCGCGGTCAGTTTTTGCAGATGCTCATCGGCTGCGCGCAACGTGGTTGTGGTCTGGCCCAGGGTGGCTTGTTGGGTCTCTACAAAGCGCGTGTAGGGCCGCATGGCCGCGCGGATCCGCGAAAGTGAACGTTCCAGCTCGCTTTCAAACTGCCCGGTGAGCGCAGCGGTCAGCCGGCTGCGCAGGTCGTTGATTTTGTGCTGCAGATCTTGTTTGGCACGGCGACGTTTATTGGGGATCACATAAAAGCCGAGGGCCGCCACTGCACCCGCCGCCAGCACGCCTGTCACATCCGCAAGCGTAGTAGCCAGCAGCTTCACGAGCAGCGCGCCAAGGCCGATTGCGCCCACTTCCACAATGGCAGTCTGCGCAACGGCTCGCTGAACTGAATCCCCTAGCTCCCGTGCCTCGCTTGTGTGATCATAGGTGGCCACTACCTGACGTGCGGCCTGGCTTACCGACTCCAGCAGCGCCTGGCGGTTGGACTCGAACGTGCCGCCAACCTGGCCAACGACACTGTCCTGGTGCCGGCTGATGCGTTTATTTAGATAATCGGTAACCGCCTGCCACTGACGGAAGTCCTGGTCGACCAGCCAGTCGATCAGATCGCGCGTATGCAGCTCGACTTGTTGCGAGGTGTCAGCAACCACTGCCCGTTCGAACATGCCGCGCACCCGGTCAGCGTTCATCAGGTCAAAGATGCGTTGGAGGCGGATTGTCTCGTCAAAAAAATCGCTTCCACGCTCTGACATTTTATAGAGCACGTTGTCCACATGGCTCAGGTGATACTTGAATTCGCGGCGCATGTCTGCCTCATACGCCACCAACTGCGCGTCGATGGTGCGTACGGTGGCCACATCCTCTTTAAGTAGCGTCTTGCGCGACTCGGCCAGTTCTAGATAACGCTCGACCAAGCGTTGGGCGACGCCGATCGGGCTGGCTAGTTTCAGCCGCAGGCGCTCGCGTTCATCCAGCGTCTTCAAGATGTAGCTTTCCAGCGGCTCAAAACGGCTCGCATTCCAAAGTCGCGTGCGTTCATCCGCGTCGAAAGTTTCCTTAGCCTGGCGGGCCTGCCGGCTTGACACGGCGAACACCGTGGGCGCGCGACCGATCAGGTCCCGCGCGTTCTTGGCGACGAACTCGGTCACGTGTTGGACGTCGGCTGGCCCCTCCAGGATATCGATTTTGTTTACGATGAAGACAACCTTTTTGCCCCATTCACGGATGCGCGTGATGAACTCCCGCTCACTCTCACTGAAGGGTCGGTCGGCCGAGGTCACGAATAGGATCAGGTCTGCACGCGGTATGAATTCCTCGGTAATCTCCTGGTGGCGGCGGATGACCGCGTTGGTGCCGGGCGTATCCACGATGTTGATGTCCCGGAGCCACTCGACCGGATAAGTGACCAGAAGCATGTCGCGTTCAGTGGTGGTTTGGCTGGCTTCTTTACCGTGCTTGATGATGTGGATCGCCGAGGTGGTGGGGGTGACACCTTCTGTGAGGAAACGTTGGCCCAGCAGCGCATTGATAAATGCAGACTTGCCGGAGTTAAACTCACCCACAATCACCAACAGAAAAAGCTCATCCAACTGGAGCACAGCGCGCTCCAAGAGCGCGATATCACTGTCCGGCGCATCCAGGCTGGCTAGGGGCGTACGCAGCGCAACGAGCTGCTCGCGCTCAGCCTTCAGAAGTTGTTCTTGGTTGTCAGTCAGGAAGCGTCGCAATATACGGCTCCTTTACGCGTTCCCATAAACGGAGTTCATTGAACGCCGTTTATTTGAGCGCCCCATCGGCTCACGTCGAAAATCGCGCGCAGCACCGACTGGCGTTCCGCGGGTGTAGCCCAACGCAGTTGGAAGTTCGTCTCGATCACGGTTACCAGCAGTTCGGTGTTGATCAGCTTGCCTTCGTAAATGGTGTGGCGGGCCACCAGGCCGGTGCGGGTGGGCCAGCTCCAGGTTTGATCGAAGTAGAGGTTGCCCAGTCCGTACAGGAGCAAGCGATCACGATTCTGCAGGATCGCCGCCTCATCCCGAATCTCGATGGCCTGTGGCGCATGTGCCATGACACCTGTCACGACGGCCGCGCCAGCGTCACTCAGCGTTCGGAAATCGCCTTCTTGCAGGGGGATTGGCTCGTTCTGGTAATCACCCGCGTCGTTGAACTCGGTATGTTGCACCTCTGCAAAAACCAGGTCGACCTGCGGCCTCAACGCCTGGATGTCGGCGACCATCTGCGCCAGGTCAAAGCGCGCCGACCCGGGATGGTCAGGACCCGCCCACGCGCTCACCTCTTCGCCGGCCCCGTTCCAGTAAGTTAACGGTCCCCATTGGTTCGCAGCCAGGAAGCCGAGCCGGTTGCCATTGTGCTCCAGGATCAATGGCTGCCGCGCCGCCTTGTCATCCGCGCCGCCGCCATACACGGGAATCTTCTTTTCGGCGTAGAAGGCCAGCGAAGCGCGCATTGCAGCGTAGCCGAAATCGTTCTGGTGGTTGCCGCTCAGCCCCACCGCATCAACGCCTGACAGCTCCAGATTCAGCCAGTACTCCGGTTTAGAGCATAGAAGCAAGTTGTTCAGCGTATTATCCGGCACGCAGCCGGGCACGAACGGGATCTCGTTGCTGATGATTGTCAGATCAGCCGCGGCGAGCTCCGGGCCCACCAGCCGCGCCAGGAACCCATAGTCGCCGGATTGCTCGATAGCCGCCGCGGAGTTGCGCGCAATGGCTGTGACACCCGTCATCACCAGCACTGTCAGCTTGCCAGCATCGCGGTTGGTGATCGGCAGTGTATCGGTTAATCGGTCTGCCGCTGCGCGGCCCTGATCCGTAGCCGCCACGAGCCAGGCTCGGGAGGCCAGCGGCCAGTCGGCCGGCTTGAAGCGGTTGTCGATAGCCGACAGCCCGTCCAGCTTGATCGCACGCAGGCGCACGGTCAAGGCGTCGAAAGGCACGATGCCTAGTCCCATAGGATCGCCCCAGACCGCGCCCGCGACCATCTCGGCCGGCTGTGGTTTCACCATCGGACCCGGCTCGCCCAACAGCGCGGTGAGATCCGACAGGATTGCCTCGCTGGGGTAAATGGTGGCAAAGTTTTCGGATTCTCCGGCACCCGACCATACGTCGCGCAACTCTTGCAGGGTGATGCCTTCCAGCACCGAGGACATCCGATCGACAGGCACCAGGATGCGCTCCCAGGCCAGGGGCGCGTCCGCGACGTCGGCGGGGTCGAGCTCAAGATCGGCTGCGCCGCCTCCCTGCACCACCTGCACCCCGGCCTTGGCCAGACGTTGCCCTAAGATCTCGGTTGCAGCCGCCGGCACGCCCAGGAGCGCCCTGACACTGACCGTTTGCTGCAGTGGTTCAGGAGTGGCCGTAGCTGTCGGCGCGATGGTAGGACTCGGCGCAAGGGTCGCGGTGGGCGGTAGAGGGCTTATGGCTGTCTGCGGCGTGGCCGCCACAGGTGTCAAGGCGCTCGACTGCGCGAGCGCGGTCATAATTCGTCTCTCGGTTTCGTCCGAGCTGGGCGGCCGGTTTGCGGCACAGCCGGTCAGTAGGGTTAGAATAAGCGCCGCCAATAGGGCTTGCAGAGATGGATTCCGCACGGTGGTCGATTCCTCAGTGTACATTAGGATGGCCCGTATTATAGCACAACCTCGATTTCGCCGTGACTCAGCTCTACCAGTGCTGCGGCCAAGGGGCGCGCTTGTTCCTCGGGCACGTTAATCTGCCAGGTGACGTCCGCAGCGAACTGCTGATCGGCCACGTGGGCCGCAAAGGCGGGCAGCAAGCGTGCTACCGGCGTCACCCAACTGTATGGCCCCGACGCCAGCACGGTGCGCAAGATGACCTTTTCCTGCACCGGCAGCACCGCCAGGACAGCTTTGACCCCGCCGCTGTATGCGCGCACCAGCCCACCCGTCCCAAGCTTCGTGCCTCCGAAATAGCGCGTCACCACAGTGGCGATCTCGCCCACCCCGCAGCCCAGTAATACTGCCAGCATGGGGCGGCCGGCCGTGCCGCCAGGCTCTCCATCGTCGCTCATACCGATCTGAGCGGTCGAGCCGGGCGGGCCGGCAACGAAGGCATAGCAGTTATGCGTAGCATCAGAATATTCGGCGCGCACCGCCGCGATGAACGCGCGCGCTTCGTCAACCGTCGCTGCAGGTGCAGCGGTCGTGATGAAGCGTGAGCGCAGGATCAGCTCTTCGACGCGGGCGCGGCCCGCGGGAATGGGGTAATGAGACATTGTGAATCAGCGAATGGACGGCTGAGCGCATCGGCGGATCACCGGTGCACGATCATTTCCCCAAGTATACCAGCCTGGGGCGTGCGCGCCAAGCTGGAAGTTGGTTTTGTTTGTCATTGACCGTGCCAGCGAACTTGTGCTATAATCGCACCAGCACGACATCACCGGCGGAGGTGACCGATGGCTTGGTGGCACGTCTTGCGTCAACGCATATTGGCCCTGCTTGTAACCCAAAAGGAGCATCCGATGCAGCCCGTCCCACAAAAAAAGCGCCCTTGGACGTTGATGGTTTACATGGCCGGTGACAACGGTAAGGCCTTTCAAACTGCGACTGGCGTCAAAAAGCTGATGGCCGAGATGACGTCGGCCGGCTATAAGGATATTTGGGAGATGGCGAAGGTGGGCACCACCGACGCATGCGCGGTGGTATGCTTATTCGATACTGTGGACGAAAGCTACTTGGTGGAGGTGCGCCAGGGTATCGGCATGGCGGGCAGCGTTGTGCAGAAGCTGAAGGAGATTAACACCGGCAGTCCTGACACCTTGAGGGACTTCGTGGTGCATGGCATGCAGCACTATCCGGCCGATCACTTTGCTCTGGTGATTTGGAATCACGGTACAGGTTGGCTGGACGTGGATCATTATGAGTCTGTGCGCGATATTGGGGATACCACGCACAAGACCCACGGCGCGCTCTTTCGCAGCACGTTGCGCAAGATAACCGAGGGCGAGACCACCCGGCCCATCGCATACGATGACACCAGCAAGGATTTTCTGGACACCAAAGACCTGCATCGGGCCTTTAGAGAGGCAGAGGCCATTACGAGCCGCAAGCTGGACATCATCGGCATGGATGCGTGTCTTATGGCTATGGTTGAGGGCGCTCGCGAGTTGGCTGAGCATGCCGACTATTTTGTCGGGTCGCAGGAAGTGGAGCCAATGGACGGTTGGCCATATACGCTGATCCTGCAAGGCATCAATGCTGAGCCAGGGATGACGCCCGAAGCACTGGCCGATCGCATTGTGCGGGATTACGCCAAAAGCTACAACGCACAAACCCGGCAGGATGAAACCGTCACCCAGTCTGCCATTCGCCTGTCAGCGATACAGGAGACCGAAGCGCTGGCCAGGATGCTGGTGGATGTAGTGTTGGCGCGCGGGCAGGAAGCAGTCCTTCATGAACTCGCCAGGGCCGCCCGTCGCGAGGCGCTCGTCTTCCAGGATCGCAACTACTGCGACCTGGGAGATTTTGCGCGCCTCCTGGCGAGCAAGACCGAGTGGGAGAACTACCCCGAAGTGAATACGGCAGCCCGGGCTCTCTACGCGCATTTGCAGGCGCGCACGTCTGCGGCGCCGGTGCTCCGGGTTGCCTATCGGCCGCAGTACGAGCGAGCTACTGGACTGGCGGTCTACTTGCCTCCAGAGACCAAGCCGCTCAGCCAGCGTCAGAAGGAGTTGGTGATCTACCGCGAGCTCATGTTTCCGCAAGTTACGGGTTGGAACCGTTTGGTGCAGTGGTTGAACGGCGATTTTTGATAGTGTCACGTCGAGGAGCGCGATTATGAATTTTGCAGCAGCAGCCGTATCAAACGCAATCATCCCAATCCTTGACGGCATTCTGGCCGCGTGGCCGACGCTGCCGGTAGAGGTTCGTAGCGTAATTGAGGAGGCCGTGCGCGAGTATGGGCCGGATATCGCCACAAAAGACGATATCAACGCGGCCGGTTCGGCCAGCGCGTTCCTCAACACCCTCTGGCCGGTGCGGCAAGCCCTGCCTGCCGAGGTGACGGGATTATTGGAGGGCGGCCAGGTGAGCCTTCAGCCCAGGCTTGGCTCTCGGGGTGTTGGCGGAGTCGGTTCGCTATCCGCAGAACAGCGCGAGCTTGTCTTGCAGCGCATGGTATTCATTGTAGAATTTCGCCGGTATCGTGATCCGATCGGCCTGACCGCCCAGATCGACGCACTGGTCGAGACGCATCAGGCGCGTCTTGCCGGCGACGAACTGGCGCAGCTTAGCGCACTACGTGCAGCCCATTCGGAGCGCGCTGTTGACCGCGCGGTTGCTGAGGCCTACCTGCGGGCTATCAAGGTCCTGCTGCGTGGCTATCCCAGCGTCGTGCGGCTCCTGGATGATCGGGATGCACAGATGTGGGCTCCCGGCCAGCAGACGCGCGGTGGGATATTCCCGCCATCGTTAGGAGGCGCCGGGCCTGTTGCCAAGGCGCCGATCTCCCCATCGTACGGGATCACTGAAACCCGTTCGCTTGAACCGGTGGCCGACGATGTGATCCGCTACGCTAACGTCCACTTCCCCAACAAAGTGCTGATTGATCAGGGCGCTGTGCCGTTGATTGTCCATGTGGCCGGTCATTTTCAATCCGGCGCCAGAGGCATTGCCGATGAGGCTCGCATGAGCCTTAAACTTAGCCCGCTGACAGTTGTCATCCGGCCGGAGGGCTTTGAGGTGACCGATGAGACCATCGGCGGTGAAGCGGTGAGCGGCGTTGGCTCCTATGCTCGACAGGTCAAGATCGAAAAAGAGCGCGACTGCGAGCCTCTGATCTTCTTTCTCAAGCCGGAGTCGGCCGGAACGAAGCGCGTTAGCGTAGACTTTGAGCAGTTCAGTCGTCGGATACTGACGGTCTCGTTCGAGGCCGAGGTGGTAGAAGACGCAGCCGCGATGAAGCAATTGACCAACGCTGTGGTGCCGCTGGCGCCGATTGCCTCGCCGGTGCTGGGCACAGAGGCGAGAGCGCCTGACCTGGAGCTGCGCATCATGCTTTCGGCTGACCGTAAGACGTTGGATTACATGCTGCATTCGCCCGGGGGCGGCGACTACAACTTCAAGCGGGTCGGCACGAAGTTGCTGCGAGACGATCCGTTGACCTTCCTGCAGCCGATCTTTAATCGCCTCAGTGACCTGGCCAAAAAATCGGTCGCGACGCGCCCTGCCGACGAGACGCGGCGTGCGAACCAGGAGTTGTCCGCTATCGGCGTGCAGCTTTACGATCAGCTTTTCTCGGATGAGCTGAAACGTGAATACAGCAAGGTCTTGCGCCAGAAATATCGTGGGCAAAGTATGCTGGTTACTACAGACGATCCATGGATTCCCTGGGAGTTGGTTACGCCGCAAGATCCGGGCGAGGATGAACCTTGGGAGGTGCCGACCGACCCACCTTTGTGCGAGACGTTCCGGCTCTCGCGCTGGGTGGCCGGCCGCGGCGCGCCCGACCGCGTGAAGCTTACTCAGGGCGTGTGGGTGGCGCCGCCCGACAACCTGCAGGCTGCCCAGGCCGAGTCCGATTACTTTACCGAGCTGCATCGTCGTCAGTGGGAGGTCAGCCTCAGCGGTCCGCTCAAATCGCTGGATGAGGTTAACGATGCTCTGCAGGCCGGCCGCACCCATCTCTATCACTTTGCCTGTCATGGCAACTTCAACGCTGACAGCGCCAACGAGTCGAAGCTCAAACTGGGAAGCGAGTTCCTGACCCCTGTTGCAGTTGGCGCCTTAAAGCCGTATATTCGCAAGAGCAAGCCCATTGTATTTCTTAATGCTTGCCATTCCGGGCGGGTGGGCATCGGCCTGACGCAGCTGGGCGGCTGGGCCGAGACGTTTCTTGATTGTGAGGCTAGCGCCTTCCTCGGCGCACTCTGGGAGGTGAATGACGTGCTGGCCGCACAGTTCGCCCGGGAGTTCTATGATCGCCTGTGGGGCCTCGGCGCGTTTGAGGGGAAACAGCAACCGCTTGGCCAGGCGTTTCACGCGGCGCGTCTGGCTATCAAGCAGGCTGATGCCGCCAATCCCACCTGGTTAGCCTATGTGCTCTACGGCGATCCCTATGGACAAGTAGTGTTGGGCGCGTAATATGACGACACCTATGCGTTCCCAGTACCTGGCGTTGAAGAAACAGTACCCGGATATCGTGCTTTTCTTCCGCCTGGGTGACTTTTACGAGACCTTCGATGACGATGCCAAGCTTGTCGCGTCGGTCTGTGATGTTGTGCTCACCTCGCGACCCGTGGGCGCGGACCAGCGCGTTCCCTTGGCCGGTGTGCCCTACCACGCGGTCGACACCTACATTGCCAAGCTAATCAACGCCGGTTACAAGGTAGCTATCGCTGAGCAGCTTGGCAATGAGCCTCCCAAAGGCGAAAAGCTAGTGCCGCGCATCGTGCGGCGGGTCGTGACGCCCGGCACCCTCGTGGAGCCGGGGCTGCTGTCTGAGAAGCGCAACAATTACGTTGTAGCGGTGGTGCTCGACTCAGAGCCGACAGGCCGTCTGCTCAGGGCTGGCCTGGCCTATGCCGACATCACCACCGGCGAGTTTGCGGTCACTGAGATTGCCAATGGCGCGGATGTCCTGCGCCGCGTCTCTGAGGAGCTTAGCCGGCTGGCGCCGGCGGAGCTTCTTTATCCTGCCAAAGACCCGCGCTGGGCACAGAGGAGCGGAGGCACAGAGGAGCCCGGCATGTCGTCGGGTGGCCCCGAAGGCCGCAGCGCGCAAACCGCGTCGCGCCTCCAGCGCCATCCCTCCGATGCCCTGCCGGTGCAGATTGCCCAAGCCTACCATATTACCCCTTACGTGGCCTGGCGCTTCGAAGAGACCACTGCGCGCCAGGCGCTGCTCGATCATTTCAGGGCCGCATCCCTGGCCGGTTTCGGCTGTGACGATAGTTCATTGGCGGTTCGGGCCGCGGGCGCGCTGCTTCAGTATCTACAGGAAACGCAAAAAGACAGCCTGCCCCAGCTTGCCGGCTTGCGCACTTACAGCACATCCGAGTTCATGACCCTTGACGAGGCCACGCGGCGCAACCTGGAGTTGACCGAGAGTCTCCGCGGCGGCTCCACCCAAGGCTCACTCTTGGGGGTATTGGACGCTACCCTGACCCCGATGGGCGGCCGCCTGCTGCGCAAGCGGCTTAGTCAGCCGCTGCTGGATGTCGCGGCTATCGATGCTCGGCTCGACGCCGTGGCTGCCTGGCAGCAAGACGGCATCTTGCGCGCCGGGCTTCGCCAAGTCCTGCGCGGTCTCGGCGACCTGGAGCGCTGGACCAACCGCTGCGCTCAGGGCATTGCACTTCCGCGTGACCTGTTGGGCATCCGCGAAGCGTTGGCTCGCGTAGATCAGTTACAGGCTACAGGCTCAAAGCTAAAAGTTGAAAGATCAATCAACGCTGACCCTCCGCCTTCAACTTTGAACCTTCAATCCTGCCCCGATATTGCCACGCTTCTCGCGCAGGCCATTACCGACGACCCGCCCGCGACGTTGGCCACGACCGGGATCATTCGCCCCGGTTTTTCAGCCGAGTTGGACGGTATTCATCTTGCTACGCGCGACGCCAAGATGTGGATCGCTAACCTGGAATCGGTCGAGCGGACGCGCACTGGCATCAAGTCGTTGAAGGTTGGCTACAACAAGGTCTTTGGTTATTACATCGAGGTCACCACCGCCAACGCCGGCCTGGTGCCGGCGGATTACATTCGCAAGCAGACACTGGTCAATGCGGAGCGCTACATCACGCCGGACTTGAAGGAATACGAATCACTGGTGCTCAACGCTGAGGAACGCATCCTGGAATTGGAAGGGCAGATCTTTCGCGGGGTGCTAGCCCAGATCGCGGCGGCTGCGCCTCGACTGCTTGCGATCGCGGCGGCTGTCGCCGACCTGGATGTTGCTGCGGCGCTGGCTGAGGTTGCTGAGGTAAATCGCTACATTCGTCCCAGGCTGGCTGATGACGGCATTATCGATATCAAGGCCGGTCGGCATCCCGTGGTGGAGAAGTTTCTGACCGGGGAGCCTTTCACGCCTAACGACGCGTACCTCTCACCCGAACAGGCCATCATTATCCTCACCGGCCCCAATATGGCCGGCAAATCGACGGCTCTACGGCAGGTGGCGTTAATCGTGCTGCTGGCACAGATCGGGGCTTTCGTGCCGGCCGAGTCGGCGCACATCGGGCTCGTGGATCGCATCTTCACCCGCATCGGTGCCTCAGATGAGATTGCACGCGGCCAATCGACCTTTATGGTTGAGATGGTGGAGGCTGCCAACATTCTGCACCATGCCACCAGCCGGTCGCTGCTGATCCTCGATGAGATCGGTCGCGGCACCAGCACTTATGATGGTCTGGCGATTGCCTGGGCCGTTGTTGAGTACATTCACAATCACCCCGGCCTGCGTGCGAAGACGCTGTTCGCCACGCATTACCACGAACTGACCGACCTGGCCGAGCGGCTGCCGCATGTGGTCAACTTCAATGTAGCCGTGGCCGAGCAAGGCGAAACCGTTGTCTTTCTGCACAAGATTGCACCCGGCGCAGCCGACCGCTCTTATGGTGTTCATGTGGCGCAGCTTGCCGGTCTGCCTAAGCCGGTGATCGCCCGCGCCCAGGAAATTTTGGCCGATCTGGAAGCCTCCGGCGCGGCTGGCCCGCGGCGTTCGGTTCTGCCTGCCACCCTACACCAGCTCCCGCTTTTCTCCGCTGAAGATCCGGTGATTGCTGAGCTGCGCGCCCTCGACGTGAATAGCCTCAGTCCGCTGGCCGCGCTCAACAAGCTGTATGAATTACAGAAGCGCGTGAAGGGGTGATTTGCTTGGCCGGCGCTTTTCGAGAGTGCCGGGCATATTGACGCGAACGGAGCTTCCATTTTGATTCTACCTCCCATCAACGAACTCATCGCTCACGAGCTTAAGATTTCCGTTTCCCAGGTCACTGCCACCGTTAGGCTCCTGGACGACGGCAACACCATCCCCTTCATTGCGCGTTACCGCAAGGAGGTTACCGGCGGGCTGGATGAAGTGCAGATTCGGGACATCCAAACCCGACTGGACTACCTGCGCAAGCTGGCTGAACGCAAGGTAGCGGTGAAGGCTGAGATTACCGAGCAGGGCAAGCTGACTGACGAACTGGCCGCGCAACTGGACGCTGCAGCTACGCTTCAGGCCGTGGAGGACCTCTACCGCCCCTATAAGCCCAAGCGCCAGACTCGCGCCCAAATCGCGCGTGAGCGCGGGTTGGAGCCGCTGGCGCAGGTGTTACTGGCCGCATGTCGAGGCGGCGCCCTCGTGTCTGCCTCTGCCACGGCGACCATGGAGGGATCGCCCCTACAATGGGCTGCGGAGTATATTACCGACCAGGTGCCGGATGCGGCGGCTGCCCTGGCCGGTGCGCGCGATATCCTTGGGGAGCAGGCGAGCGACGATGCGTCGACGCGGGGCCTGGTGCGCCGGCGTTTCGCCGCGGAGGGATTCGTCATCAGCCGGCGCGCGGACGATGATGCTGATAAGGAGGGGCGTTATCGCGTCTATTATGAGTTCCGCACTGCGCTCCGAGCAGTCCAGCCGCACCAATGGTTGGCGCTCAAGCGAGGAGCGGCGGACGGCAGCCTTAAGGTGACTATCGAAACCCCTGATGCTTCCATCGTCAACGATGTGGCCGCGGCCTGGATTGCAATGCCGGCAACGGCTGCGGGACAGCAGGTGCGCCTGGCCGTTGAAGATGGCTACGAGCGCCTCCTACGCCCCTCGGTTGAGCGCGAGGTGAGTGGGCAGTTGGGCGATTACGCTGATGATCATGCCATCCAGGTTTTTGCAGCCAATCTGCGCAACTTGCTGCTCCAGCCGCCGCTGAAGGAGCGCGCTGTGATGGGTATCGACCCTGGTTTCCGTACCGGCTGCAAGGTGGCGACAGTAGATGCCACCGGCAAGCTGCTACACACAGCCACGATCTACCCCCACGAGCCGCGCAACGACCGCGACAAATCGCTGCACATTCTTGCTGGGTTGATCGACCAGGACCGGATCAGCGTGATCGCCATCGGAAACGGCACTGCCAGTCGTGAGACCGAGGCGTTAGTCGCGGAGTTGATTCAGGGGACACAGATTCACACGGATTCACACAGAGCAGATCAAAAAGATAATCCGCGTTCGTCCGCGTCCAGCCGTGTGCAGACTGCGTCTCATCTTGCTTATGTGATGGTCAGTGAAGCGGGCGCGTCGGTTTACTCCGCGTCCGATGTGGCTCGCGCTGAGTTCCCCGATCTGGACGTCTCTATGCGCGGCGCGGTTTCGATCGCCCGGCGGTTGCAGGATCCATTGGCCGAGCTGGTCAAGATTGATCCACAAAGCATTGGTGTGGGCCTCTATCAACACGACGTGGACCAGAAGACGCTGGCCGGGGCGGTAGATGCGGTAGTGGAGTCAGTCGTCAATTATGTTGGTGTTGACGTCAATACTGCATCAGCGGCGCTACTAAGCTACGTGGCGGGCATCAGCAAGAAGGTGGCAGGCGCCATCGTCGCACACCGGGATGAAAATGGCCCCTTTGCTTCGCGCTCCGAACTCAAGAAGGTGAAAGGACTGGGACCGAAGGCGTTCGAGCAGGCCGCCGGCTTCCTGCGTGTATCGGATAGTCGCAACCCACTGGACAATACGACGATCCATCCGGAGAGCTATGACGCCACCAGGGCGCTGCTAGAGCTTGCAGGCCTGAACCTGCGCATGCATGACCTCCCGGAGCGGCTTCGAAAGTGGTGCGAGGAAAATGGGACCGATGTTTGGTCGGCCACCGCCTCGCTTCTCGGCATCGGTGAGCCGACTTTGCATGACATCGTGGAGGCGTTGTTGCGGCCGGGCCGCGACCCGCGTTCAGATCTACCGCCAGTGATCCTGCGCCGCGACGTGCTGAGCATTGACGACTTGGCCGAGGGGCTGGTTCTGAAGGGCACGGTGCGTAACGTTGTTGATTTTGGCGCTTTTGTCGATATCGGCGTCAAACAGGATGGGCTGGTGCACGTCAGCAAGATGGCCAAGCAGTTCGTGCGGAACCCACACGCGGTAGTGAGTGTAGGCGACGTGGTCGATGTCACCGTGATCAGCATTGACCGTGAGCGCGGGCGGATTGGACTCAGCATGGTTGGGTAGGAAATCAACGAATGAACGAATCAGCGAATGGGAGTGACCGCGCGGCGTTGATCGATCGGTTATTGGCTGCGCGATCTTTGAATGGCCCTGTGGTCGATATCCGCGTCGGCACGCATTGGACCGTTGTGGTGGTCGAGACTGTGCGCGGCACGCGTGCGGGATTGGCCTCGACGCAGATCGTGCATGACTTGGAACATGGCCAACCGGCGGTGCGCGACGCAGGCAAACTCGTCGGTTTGCCTGCATTTGATTTGGCGGGCTGGATGCGCTCCGAGAGCTTGACAGAGCGGAGTATCGGCTTTGCGGCTTTCAATGCGTTGCTGGAGGTGGATTTAGCTGCGTGCGTTGATCGCAATGCCGAGAAGTTGATCCTGGAGCGGGGCAGCGGGCGCAGGGTGGCCATCGTGGGCCACTTCCCCTTTGTACCCGAGGTGTATCAGGCAGCCGACAGGTGTTGGGTGCTGGAGCTTAATCCTGGTCCAGGCGATCTGCCTGCTTCTGAGGCGCCTGCCGTGCTCCCTCAGGCCGACGTAGTGGCGATCACTGGGATGACGTTAGTAAACGGCACCTTTGAGAGTTTGGCAGCCTTATGCCGCCCTGAAGCCTATGTGTTGGTCTTGGGCGCCACAACTCCCCTGACACCGCTTCTGTTTGACTACGGTGTCGACGCGATCTCAGGCACGGTGGTGACCGATATCCCTGCGGTGCTGGCAGCGGTGGGTCAGGGAGCCAACTTCCGCCAAATTATAGGCAAGCGTATGCTGACACTGATGCGATGAAGCTTCCCTTCGATCATTTTGATGTCATTGCACGATGGTACGATCGGATCTTCAGCAGGCCGGAGGACGACCGTCTGCAGAAGTTACTGGCTGTTGCGCCCGGCCAGCTCGTCTTGGATGTGGGAGGCGGCACTGGGCGCCGCGCCATAGGTCTGGTCGCCGAGGACGCGCGTGTGGTGGTATACGACCTGTCACCCCAGATGGTCCGGCGCGCGCGAGAGAAAGCGCTGATGGCTGTTTTGGGCAGCGTGCTGCGGCTGCCGTTCCCCGATGCCAGCATTGACCGGCTGCTTGTGGTGGATGCCTTTCACCATTTCGTAGCGCCATCCCCGGCCCTGGCCCAACCGGCAGCCGCGGCCGAATTGCTGCGCGTGTTGCGGCCTGGCGGTCGTTTGGTAGTAGAGGAGCCTGACATCACGCGGCAGGGAGTTAAGCTGCTAGCGCTGATGGAAAAGGTGTTGCTGATGGGAAGTCGTTTTCTGGCGCCGGCCGATCTGGCGGCGCTATTTGAAGCTCAAGGTGCCCATCAGCTCTTGTTGGAGCGTGACCATTTTAATGTATGGCTCGTCGTCACGCGGTAAGTATCACGGCGCAACCAGCATGCTCTCCAGCAACCCCAGATGATCCAGCGCCTCATAAGCGTTATGGCGCACCAAGTGGTTGGGGTCATTGAGTGCTACAAATAGGGCATTGACCGCAAGCCAATAAGGCGGGGGATATTCAGTGACGAGCACCCCGCTCAGCTTGGGGATGGCTATTTTGCGCAGGGCGGCCGCGGCGCGCACTCTAACGCCGTCATGCTGCGAAGCCAACGCGGCCACTAACGCTGGCAACGCAGGTTCACCGACCAGCGCCAGCGCGTCGGCGGCTGAGTCGCGCACCCATCCGCTGGAATCTGCCAGCCGAGCAATCAGCGCCGGCACTGCTGCAGCCGCGCCCAGTTGGCCTAACGCCAGCGCAGCCGCGCAGCGTGTTGCCTCATCAGGATCTTCCAGGTGTTCGACCGCTGCGGCCGCAGCCTCGGCGCCACCTATAACAGCCAGCGTGCGTACGGCCCACCAGCGTCGATCCATGTCGGTATCAGCCAGGAGGGGGCGCAGTGCCGGCAACAGATCGCTTCGGCCCGCAAAGGCTTTCACGGCGCGCTCGGCGGCAGTGTCATCCTCCGTGCGGATCGCGTTGATCAGCAGTTGTGCGATGTCAGGTTGCCCTTGATCGGCAGTTGTCATCAGTGTCCCATGTCTCCCAATCGAATCCTGCTGGCATCTTTATCAGGTGTGCAGGGCAGCCGGCGCGACAATCGCTGCTGCCGAACCCAGGGATGGGGGCGGTAGTGCCCGGCAGGGCCAGTAAGCGACGCACCCACAAGCACTCCAGGTCACGCGGGTTTGTAGAGGTGATCACCGCTGCCACCGGCAGCGCAGCGGTCAGGGTGTCGATGTGCCAGTGGTGACGCTTAACCGGCCGTAGATGGCGCGCCACGCGTGCTCGCAGACCGCCCGGCCCCTGCGCGCTGCCGACGTAGGCGTAGCACCCAGGCGACACCTGGAATTTCCCCAGTTGGCCTACCTGAATGGTCAGCGGCTCGTTGGCCTTCAGCACTAGCATATAAGTCCCGGGTTGGGCCGGCCAGGGTTCGTTGTTCAATTTACCTTGAGCGCCTTTCGAGCGCAAAGGCCAGGCTGAGAAATGCTAGCCCGGCGTATCCGACCAGGCAAGTCCAGAAGCCCCATCCTAGTGGCAACGGCGTGTTGTAGGCGGCAGCAATCGCGGGGCGCACCTGCAAGAAGCTCCATGCCGGCCATAAAGCAGCGACCAGCGCCAGCAAGCTGACGCTGACCAGAATCAGTCGGTCTGGCAGGTATCTGATAAGCATGACCAGTGGTATCGTAGCCAGGCAAAGAAGGATGGCCATGGTTTGGGTGCGAAACTCAGGCGCCCGCAGTGCGCTTGGGCTCCAGGCGGGCGGCAACTGTGCCAGCGCCAAAGTAATCGCTGCCAGGAACAGTAGTCCTCGCAGGATGCCTAGCTTGGGACGACTGGCGAGAAGCGTGGCGATGAGGCTGCCTGCTGCTAACGGTACGTAAAACGCCTCGCGTCGCAACGGGGTTTGCCCAGACATGACCTCGGGCAGAAATTTAACGTATTCTGCCAAATCGAGTCCTGTAATGACTAAACCGGCGGCCTTGTGCGGGATCCAAGGGCTGAAGTAGCCAACCACGCCAAGAATCCCGATAGCCGTTAGCACGATCCAGCGGCGGCTTGAGGACGGGCGGTTGGTGATGCGAGCGAGCAATATGCGGCTCCTCTCAGCTTGTTGCTGTCAATTGGTAAGCTTCCAAAAGCTTCGCGGCTGCGCTCTTCCACGTGAAGCGAGCCGCCTGCGCCCGACCCAGGTCCGCCAGACGCATACGCAGATTGGCATTGCCCAGTACCCGCGCCATCGCATCCGCGAGGGCATCGTTGTCTTCGGGCTCTACCTGCAATGCCGCAGACCCCACTGCCTCAGGCAGGCTGGAGCGATTGCTGGTCACCACCGGTGTGCCGCACGCCATTGCTTCTAGTGGAGGCAAGCCGAACCCTTCGTACAGGGAGGGAAAGGCAAACAGGTCGGCCAGGGTGTAGAGCGCGGGCAGATCGTCGTCCGCCACGAAACCAATGAAGCGCACATGCTCGTTCAAGCCCTCTTTTGCTACCTGATCGTAAATATCTTGGTATAGCCAGCCATTCCTGCCCGCGACCACCAGCGCGTGGGGAAGCCCTGTCTGGCGGCGTAACTGCCCGTAGGCAGCGATCAAGCGAGCGAAGTTTTTGCGTGGCTCGATGGTCCCCACCGATAATATGAACCACTGGGGCAGGTTGTAGCGACTGCGCACCTCAGCAAGCCTTACCGTATCCCGCACCGGCCGAAAGCGCGGCTCTACCCCTCCGGGCACCACGGAGATTTTGTCCGGTGGAACCTCCAGGAGGTCGATCAAGTCGTTTTTTGTGTTTTGGGAATCCGCGAGCACGCGCACTGCACGCTCAACCGAGCGTGGGACAGTCTTAGTCAGATATGCGCATAGTCCTGGGTCGGCGTATTGCGGCAGACGGAGGAAAGAAAGATCATGGACGGTGACAACACCTTTCGCCTCCCGGAGGGGCGGTAGGGTGAAGTCGGGCGAATGGAAGATGTCGCACTCGCCGACGAATCGTTCAGCTGCGAGAGGTATCCCAAGCCGATGCCATCCAGCTGTAAGCCAGCGTGCCGGCACCGCACTGGTTCGCACTTCGACATTGGCGGGCCAAGAGAGAAGTGCGGGGGCCTCGCCTGCGCAGAACAGCGTGTATTGATTGTCTCCGTCCGACTCGACCAGGGCCGCGACAAGTCCGCGCGTGTAACGCCCAATCCCGGCGGATTGGCGCAAAGCCGGAGTGTAGTCTATCGTGATGTGCACGTTTTCACCTCTGCAAAACGCTTAGTGTGTGAAGAAGCAATGAGTGCGGCCGCGGCGCATAAAGCTGCGTTTTGTTCGTCGAGGTGTTCTTATTCGATGCCCCGATATGTCCAGGCACGGTTGACGAAGTAATTCCAGAACAGGACGATGCCGATAGCGATCACTTTGGCGCCCAGATAGGCCGCCGGATCGTGCAGTAACTTGGAAAAGACCGGGTGAAGCCCCAGCACTACCAACTCGTTGATGCCCAGGCCGATGATGTTGATTGCGACAAACTGCATGAGCTGGCCGGTCAGCGGGCGCAGCCGGCTTTCCGGGAAGGTCCACAATCGGTTCCAGGTGAAGTTGCTTAGCACGGCCACACTGAAGCCACAGCCCACCGCAACCGGCAGCTGCAAGTGTAGCACCTCACGTGAGATAGTTAACACGGAGAGATCGACTCCCATGCCGATCACCCCGACGGTAGCGAATTTCAAGAAGCGGATGAACTCATTGGGCCGGCTGGCGAACCCCATACGATTGATGATGGGTAGGCGTAAGAGCCAGGCAATGAACGGTGGTAATCGATTGGGTATCACGTTGCTCGTCAATGTGTCCTCAAGATGGTCTGCGTATTTTCGGCTGTCAGCGCGGCCAACAGCAGAGCTAATTGAAGCTGGATATGTTGTACGAACAGATTATCAAAAATGCTGTGTATGCTGAGATAGACCCAAGTGCCCAGGATGCCCAACGCCAGCGCGCGTTGATAGCTGTTCCCGCGGATGGCTTGGCGCCCCGTCAGCCAACCGATCGCGAGCCAAAAGACCCCAAAGGCGCCCAGGCCCAGCGCGCCGGTTTCGGCCAGGAAGTTGATGAATATGTTATGCGCATGACCCAGCGGCTCGTACCAGTGGGGCGGGGCATATGCGGTATAGGTCACACCGAAATTTCCGATGCCGACCCCAAGCCATGGATGATCCTCAAACATCCTTATGCCGGCTTGCCAATGAGCCAAACGTTCCAGCACCGAGAAATTAGCATCGGTGATTTCCGTCTGCGCCAGATCGGAACCGACAAGTGTGCTTCCCAGATTGCTGATTCGAGAGACTACGCTATTGGGCAGCCAGCCCGTTCCCGCTAATGTCGTGAGCAGGACCAGAAGTAGCCCCGCGGCAAGTATTGCTGCTGTACTCCGCCGGCTCCGCAGACCCGCTACTACCACCATGCTCGCTGTCAGCGCAATCCATGCGCCGCGCGACCAGCTCATCAAAATGCCAGCACCTAACGCACCGCCACTAACCGCCCACCCCGCAGCAGCGGCCAGGTCACGCGGCCGCCGGCTGGCCCACCAACGCCCTCCCAGAGCAACCGCCAAGCTGACAGCCGGCGGCGCCAGATAACCGAGATAGCCGGCGTAAGGATTGGGCTGTTGGAAAGTGCCGTAAGCGCGCAGGAAGCGGCTCGACAGGGTGAAGGCCTCAGGCCCCACCTGGCCCAAAAACTGATAAGCACCGATGCCTGCTTGAGCGATACCTGCGAGCACGAGCGAGGCGATCACGATCCGATTGCTGCGCCGGTTCAGTACTTGTGCGCCCAAGAGATAGAGTACGGCAAACTCCACCCACTTCATCCATTCGGTCACGCCTTCTCGCCACGAGCTTGCCTGGGTCAGGCTGAGACCGCACACCCACACGAACGCCAGCAAGGGCCACGTAAGGGGAGGGGGATGGAAGACGATTCGCCGCCTGGCCATGCCCTGGAGCAGCCAGGCGAGCAGCGTGAATCCGACCAGCACATCCACCAGATTGATGCCGGGTAGGACCGGCATCAATCTGCCAAACGGTATCGCTGTAGCTACCAGCACAATCCCTATCGTCGGCGAAAGAAGTATGCTGGTGACAGCTAATGCCGCGGCTAAACCTATTGCGGCCAGTCCAAGCGGCGCCCTGGCCAGCAGATAGACCAGACATCCCAGCAGAATACCACCCGCAACGAACCGTTTGCTGCGAGAGGCGTTGCCAGGAAAGGGCAGATAAGCGTTCATGTGTCAGCGTCTATTCTCGGCCTGAAGCTCAGACATGATAAGGCAAAGGCACCGGTTTGTCAATTGACGCCTGAATTGCTTATGGTATACTAACTCTTTGTGGCGCCAGTGGTTGCCACGGAACCCATTCCTGTTTGCTGGAGAGTAATGAAGATGGCGAAGCGAACACAGTTGCCCAAGAACAGTAAGCCGCAGGGCGCAGCGAGAGCGCCGGCCAAGGTTCCAGCCAGGACCTCTGCAAGCTCGCGCAGACTATTGTTGGGCGTGATGGCGGCAGTCGTGCTGGTGGCGGCCGGTTTGATCTGGATAGCAATTCGGGCTACGCAGGCGCCGATTGTGGCGACCGATCGCGTCGGCGAGGGCGCTGCTTGGGGCCCAGTCGATGCTCCCGTGAAGATTGTGGGTTACTCCGATTTCGGGTGCAGCCATTGTGCCGCCTTTGCCGCGAATCAGGGTGTACAGCTGCGCGAAGAGTATGAGTCAACAGGGAAAGTACGTTTTGAGTTCAAGCATTTCATCATTGGTGGCACAACCACGCGCGGGGCGGCCCTTGCCGCTGAGTGCGCTGCCGATCAGGGCAAGTTCTGGGATTACCACGATGTACTATTTGCCCGGCAGGGCGTTAGCAGTGACCCATTTAACCGGGCGGCGCTTAAGCAGTACGCGGCCGAGCTTGGCTTGAATACGGCGCAGTTTAATAAATGCCTTGACGACGGCCAACACCTGGGGAAGGTAACGAGCGATACAGCAGAGGGCACTGCGTTGGGCGTGAACGCGACGCCGACCTTCTTCATTAATGGGCAGAAGCTTCAGGGTGCGCAACCCGTGAGCGCCTTCAGGGCGGCTATTGATGCGGCCTTGGTGAAGCCTTGATAGCGTATTGTTATAATTTTCGCGTAGCAATAGAATATTGGAATAAAGCAACCTAAACGAACTTTCAAGACCAACTAGGCTATGCGAAATATCTCGCATCTAAATACAAAGGGGGCGAAGCAATAAGCTCTTCGCCCCCTTTGTATTTACGACGCGGAGCCTTGCGCCTTCATATAATTGCCAATCACAAGGTCGAGGCGTGTCAGTGCCTCGGAAGGGATAGCAGTGCGACTGGTGATAATGGCATCTTTCAGCGCGTCGGCGTGAGGGGAGGGGGGGGCATGGCGCAGCAAGCGGATCGCATTCATGACTGATTCCTTTGCGACCTCGGCGTTAGCCAGCAGCTGCTGGACGATCATCTCTACCGTTACCGCAGCTTCCGTAGAATGCCAGACATCGTAGTCCGTGACATGCGCCATGGTTGCATAGCTGATGCCGGCTTCACGCGCCAGGAATGTCTCCGGCACGGCTGTCATGCCGATGAGGGCAAATCCTAATTGCTGAAAGGCTAGGCTCTCAGCTTTTGTGCTGAAGCGTGGCCCCTCAATTGTTACCAGTGTCCCGCCGCTGTGAACCTTGTGTCCGGTGGCCGCTACTGCCTCAACACACACGCGACTGAGATAACTGCAAAATGGCTCGGCCACTGAAACATGAACGACCAACCCGCCGGTGCCAGCGCTGGGATCATCAAAAAAACTGAGTGTCCGCAGCCGCGTGCGATCGAACAACTGATCCGGCACCACGATATCCCCGGGGTGGTACTGCGGCTGCAGGCTGCCGCAGGCGCTGATAGAGATCAGGTACTCCACTCCCAACATCTTGAAGCCATAAATATTGGCGCGGTTGTTCAGATGCGTTGGGCTGATGCGATGGCCGCGGCCATGGCGTGGCAGAAAAGCGACGGACTGACCATCGATGTCACCAATGATGTAGGCATCTGAAGGCGCACCAAACGGCGTATCGAGCCGAACGTCACGCACATTGCTTAGCTGCGCCATGTCATAGACGCCGCTGCCGCCGATCACACCGAAACGTACTTGTTCCATGCCGACTTCTCCTTTTTGACTGGCTCTACCAAGGCACTCCCGGACAAGTATTCGCGCCGGCAGTCATGCCCAGGCGCTTTACCATGCGCACGCGATCCCATGGCTGGTTGAGAATGCCATCGTGGATTGCCCAAGAGCGGCCGCGAAGGCTATCGGCCTGCTCAGGGCAACGAAATGGTGTCGACCCATCCAGGCGCGACCACAGTTCGCCTCCCGGCGCAAATGCTTGGTGGATTTTTTCCATGCGACTCTGGCCCAGAGTATATCCGAAGCCGTACTGTTCGAATAAGGCCGCTGTATGATAATAGAGAGGCTGGACGATGTACTCGCGCTGGTTCAGACAAAGCATCAAGGTCTCCAGGCGTTCGGCCAGCCAGTTGAGGGAGCGGAGCCCGCGGCGAATCTGGCCTGGACTCAGGCCAGCGGCTTTGGCGGCTGCTTCTGCGGTCAGATTTCGGCCGGTCGTGCCGCGCGCTGTAGACTCGCCACTAGGCAGGACATCAATGTCGAAACGCGGCGCAAACGGGTCCTGCAGCGACACCCAGACGACCTCGATCTGATTGAAGGTGGTGTCACACATCTCAATCTCGGCCATCGGTTCGGTGCTATCTCCGGCATGAAAGAGCTCCAGCCGGAAACTGCTGCGGTTGCTTCCAGCCCGGGTGAAAACCACCGGGCGGCCTTCGACATCAGTTAGCTTGATTGGATCGATTCGATACGCGATCAATAACTGGGGCGGCAGCAAGACTTGAAACAGCATGCGCTGCCAACGCAGGTCCCAGCTCGTAACTTCGCGCAAGAAGATCGGTGTTTCGCGAGAGGCGGCAAGTCCGACCCGTTCAGCCGTGTCGGCGTCGCTCTGGTCGACCCAAGCGGGGGGCTTCAACCAACCGGGAACAACCATGCTTAGAATCCAAAGTCCGGATCGACGCCGGCTTCGTCCAGGACTTCTCCCACGGCATCAGCAATCTGGTTGTGCAGTATGCGATGACTGGCCAAAACACCAAAGCGGCGCACGACGTCCGTTTGATTGTAACGCAGAGGGCGGCCCCAACAGTCAGTCATCGTGCCGCCAGCTTCACGAACGATAATATCAGGGGCACACGTGTCCCATTCTTTGGTGCCAGCATTGGGATGCACATAAAATTCGGCCCGACCGCGCGCAATCAAGCCGATTTTGAGGCCAACGCTGCCGATGGCGCGCTCGCGCTGGAGGCCCATGCGCGCAATGACACTGTCAACGAGCGGTGGGCGATGCGAGCGACTCACAACTAAGCGCAGCTTTTTGATCTCCTGCTGTTTCGAGACACTCAAACGATAGCGGGCGCCAAACTCTTCGACAAAGGCGCCAGTGCCCAGTGCTGCGGCATAGAGAATATCATCGATGGGCTGGTACACCACGCCTACGACGGGCCGGCCCGCCAGCGCCAGTCCAATCATGATGCAGAACTCGCCGTTATGCGCGATAAACTCTGCTGTGCCGTCCAGCGGATCGATGATCCAGACACGCTCGCGCTGCAGGCGAGAGAGGTCCTCCTTCGATTCCTCGGCCATGACCCCATCGGCCGGAAAGAGCTGGCTGAACTGCTTGACCAGGTACGCATTCACCGCACGATCCGCCTCTGTGACGGGATCCGTGGGATCTTTCCAGCGGACTGTCAGCGGCACATCATAGAATGTCTTGACGATAGCGCCTGCCTCACGCGCCAGGCGAATTGCTGACTTCAATTCCTGACTGAAGTTAGGCGCAACCAGCGGCGATGCGGCCGTCTCAATATCGGAGTTCACAGTATTGTCTTCTTCTCGGGCCGAGTGTTGTAGCGAGTGTTATTTATACTCGATGAACGGGATCATAGCATAGGCCCTGGAGAGATGCAAGGAGCCGGTTACGCCCAAAAAGTAAGGCCCGATCTCCGCAGATCGGGCCTTACTTTTTGGTGGAGATGCCGGGAGTCGAACCCGGGTCCGAAACAAACGACCGCAAGCGCCTACAAGCTTAGTCTCTGATTTGGATTTCACCGAGCGGTCCAGCAGTGACCACTGTCCACTAGCTCAGCTAGCCGAAGATCTTAGTCCCGCATATCGGCATCTGCGGACTGCACCTTACGGTCTATGACGATGCACCTCGTCGCCGCCTGGCCCCGGCGAGGGCACCGTGGTCGCTAGGCGACCAGTTTGTTCAGAGCCTCTCCTCGTTACGCAGCCAGCGCCATGGCGTTGGTGCGAGCGAAGGGGAAGGTGAACATTTTGCCTGTGTTGGCAGTTGTGTTTTTGCTCTGGATTTGCGAGGTGAGAGCGCCTCGGCTTGCAGCTTACGACCTATTTGCCCCGTCGAAACCATTCATCCCCATATGCTGAGAAGTATACCATAAGCCCGGTTTCAAGGCAAGCAGCGCTACTCGCGGTCCCACTCTTTAATCGCGCGCTGTAACTCCCGATCCGCATCATGTTCAGCTACGGCATCGCGTTTATCATAGAGCCGCTTGCCGCGCACTAACGCAATTTCAACCTTGGCGCGTCCCTCCTTCAGGTACATAGTCAACGGCACAATCGTCCAGCCGCGCTCCGAGACTTTGCTGAGCAGTTTTCGGATTTCCTGGCGATGCAGCAGTAGCTTGCGCTCGCGGCGCGGCTCGTGATTCTCGCGATTGCCGAAGCTGTAGGGTGAGATGTGCACATTCAACAGCCAGGCTTCATGATTCTTGATGACTACAAAGCCATCGCGCAGATTCACCGCCGATGCCCGCACTGACTTGATCTCCGTGCCGGTCAAAGCGATCCCGGCTTCAAAGGTGTCTTCGATGAAGTAGTCGTGCAGCGCCTTGCGATTGGTGGCAACGCGCTTGGTGCCTTGCTCGTTTTGCTTTGTCACCGGAACCTCTTCGGATGAGTTATTTGCCAGTCAGAAGATACTCAACGGCGCGGTCCAGTTGAGGGTCCCGCTCCGCTTCGATATCCTCCTGGGTAATCGGCACCTCAATGTCGGGGACCAACCCCTTTTCGTGAATCTCGCGATCCTTGGGCGTGAACCAACGCGCGATGGTGACTCTGAGCTGCGAGCCATCGCTCAAGCTATTGGGAAGTTGCACTGAACCTTTGCCGTAGGTCGTCTCTCCGATCAGGACGCCGGTGCCGGCGTCCTGGATGGCTCCGGCGACAATCTCAGACGCGCTGGCGCTGCCACCATCGACCAGCACGACCAGAGGAATATCGCCCAAGAGGTAACGGCCTTTTCGGGAGTAAGTCTGCTCAGGCTGGTCCTTGAATCGCTCAATGACAATGTTTCCATCGGGAACAAAGTAACTACCGATACTGACGGCAGCGTCGAGCCAGCCACCTGGATTACCGCGCAGATCGAGAATGATCCCCGTCGGCTTGCGGTCCAGCGCCTGATTCAGCGCTTCAGCGAGCCGTTTCGGCGCAACACTACTGAACTCGGCCAATGCGATATATTCGACCTTGCCATCCGCCAACGTCTTGGTCTCAACCACCGGAATCTCGATGCGTGCCCGCGTTACGGTCAGATCAAACGGTTCCTGGTCTTTGCGCTGGATCGACAGGATGACCTTCGTGTCGCGCGGCCCCCGAATCAAGGCGATTGCATCGGTGAGGTCAAGCTTCGTGACATCTGCTCCGTTGACTGCAATGATTACATCACCCACTCTGACGCCGGCTTTCTGAGCAGGCTGTTCGTCATAGAGGTATTTGATCTCGACGCCGCCCCCCTCAGCCCGCGCAACGCCCGCGCCGATTCCCTCAAATTCGCCCTGCATGACGGAATTCTCTTGTTCGGCCTGTTTAGGGGTCAGGAAGGCGGTATGTTGATCGCCCAGGCTTTCCAGCACGCCGCGAATAGCTGCATAAGTGATATCTTCGCCAGTGGGTAAATCGCCGTAAAACTGCTCCTCGAGTAGATTCCAGGCTTCGTTGAAGAGAGCCATGTCTAAAGGACCCTCTGACGTATCTTTACCGGCCGCGGGCGCTGTGGTTCGCGCGGCAGGAGTCGGCGTAGCAGCGGGCGGCTTGGTATCAGGCGCCAGTTCGTTAGCTGAGAGTGGCGTGGGTGCGCAGACTGCTGGGGCCGCTGCCTCCTGTGAGGGCAGGGGGGCGGGGCGGGCTGCGGCGCCAACACTGACACCGATGCCGAAAGCTGCCAACGCCAGGATGGTTCCCGCGATAGCAACAACGAGCAATTTTAGAATGGTTGTGGACAGACTTGATTTCATAGCTTCACCTGTTTACATAATTCCTAAACACGTCAACGGTCGCCAAGCAGCCAGGCCCGGGCGCGGGCCAATTGAGGATCGTAACCAGCATCACGATCTTCGGCGGATATGTTTACCTCGATATCGGGCGCCAGGCCACTGCCATCGATTTGGCGCCCGTTGGGCGTCAGCCAACGGGCAACGGTCACGTGCAGGGAGGAGCCATCGGGCAGCTCGTGGACTTCCTGAACTGAACCCTTGCCGAAGGTCTTTTCGCCGATCAGAATCGCTTGTCTTTGATCGCGCAGCGCCCCCGCCACGATTTCAGATGCACTGGCAGTCCCGCCGTCGATCAGGAGCGCGATCTCCCAATCGAAGGCCGGGCTGCTGACGGTCTTAACCGGGTAGAAGCGCTCCTGGTTTTCACGCTTGACTTCGCGCAAGACTTGGCCCTTGCGCAGGAACTGGCTCGTGATTTCCACGGCCGCGTCTACCAGACCTCCTCCGTTCCCGCGAAGGTCAAGCACCAGGCGGTCGACCTTCTGGTCAGCTAACTCGGCTAACCCGGCGCGCAGTTCCTGTGCCGTCTGCTCACCGAAAATGCTGATGCGAACGTATCCTACCCGGCGCTCAGCATCCAGCACGCGCCATTCGACGCTGGGCGTTTCGATTCGCTCGCGCATTACAGCGACCTGCAAAGGGGCATTTTCCCCCCGGCGCTGGAGTGAGAGGGTTACCTGCGTCCCGACCTCGCCGCGCACCAGCGTGATGATTTCTTCAACTTTCATCTCCGATGGAATCAACTTGCCGTCGATTGCGAGCAGGACATCGCCATCTTGGACGCCCGCGCGGGCGGCCGGCCGGTCACGCATCGTTGTGAGCACTACGTTGCCAGCCTCGTCTCGTCCGACGTAGGCGCCGATGCCGCCAAAGTGGCCGCGCAGCTCATCGCGTTCGATTTCACGCGCCACGGGTTCCACGAAGACCGTGTATGGGTCCCCATAGGTTGCGACCAGGCCGCGTGTCGCGCCGTACACCTGCGCTTGCACCGATGGCGTTTCGCCAATAAAGCCGCGTTTTAGCAGGTTACGCACCGTCCAGAGCGTGCTGAATTCGCTGTCGGCGCCCGCGTTGGAACTTCGCCGGCCTCCCAGTTCAAAGCCAAGCAAAAAAACGCCACCCGCCAAAATTCCAACTATAGCCCCAAAAACAAAGCCACGCCACCAGCGCATGGTATAACCCCTCTTCTGTCTCGCTCGGTGGGGGAGTGGTCGCGTCCTGGACATGCCACTCAGCCAACACGGTTATTTTGACACAGTTGTCATGCGCTTACCGTAAGTGAGCGCACGAAACATCAAACCTGCAGGTGTTCAGTTCTGTTCGATGGGTTCGCGCGCGCATTATGTTGCCGCAATGCTCACTTACCTAGCGGCATGTGATGCGAACTGTGCCTATTATGTCGAGTTTTAGTTCTCTAATTCCTAATTATCGACATAACATGTATAGTGTGAATATAAATCACAGAAATAAACATGACATAACGCAATCAATAGAATCGCATCACGGGCCAGGCGCGTTGAGCTGCGATTTGCGCAAGCTTGCGGCTGGGATTCACGGCTACCGGATGGCCGACAGCCTCCAGGAGCGGCAAATCGGTGTGACTGTCGGAATAGAAGTAGCAGCTCCGCAGCTCCACCCCGTGCTCCGCGGCATATGCCGTCGCCAGGGCAACCTTCCCTGCCCCATAGCACGCTGGTTCTATCAGTTGTCCCGTAAACTGACCACCTGTGACCTCCAGGCGAGTTGCCAGGTAATCCACCTCCAAACTACGCGCCACCGGCTCGACTGCATAGGGTGTGGCGGCGGATATGATGGCGACATGATGGCCCTGCCTTCGATGCCAGGCAATGCGCTCACGGGCTTGATCCGCCACATAGTGGCGCAGCATCGTTTCAAACCAGGCAGCACTGATGCGCCAGGCCTCGGCCTCGCCAGTGGCCGCGACGCGCTTCATAAGCAGACTCATCAGGCGCGGGAAATCAATGAGACCGATCGCATAGTGTGCAACTCGAAATATTATGACAAGCCAGTGATGAAGGCTCAGATACCTTGTCTGCCACAGGTATTTCAGATACAGGTAACCCGAACTTCCTCGCAGCAGGGTGTGATCCATGTCGAAGAACGCGGCAATCTCACCGGGCGGCGAAGGCACGGATGTTGCCTGCATGATGTCAGCGGGTTTCGGCGGCATCAGCTTGAAAGTTGGAGGCCGCCCTGTTGCGGGGCAACCAACAGATAAGAATCGAAGCGTTGGAGCAGATTTGCCGGCACTTTGCCAACGACATAGGTGCCCCCCTGCTCGTGTGTCTCTCGGAGCACGACGCCTCGCTGGTGCAGCAGACTCAATAGATCGCCACGCTGATAAGGCAATCGCACCGTGATCTGGATCAATTCCTCATCCAATACCTGTTCGATGCGTTGCAACAGCGCTGGCAACCCCTCCCCGGTTAACGCCGAGATAGCCACATTGTGCTCCAGATCCCCCAAGCTTAGCTCGGCAGCATCGAATCCGGGAATTTGATCGATCTTGTTAAGCGCAGTGATGATCGGCTGATGCGCAACCTGAAGATCGTGTAACACCTTAAGGACTGTGCTGGCCTGTTGTTCTACCTGCCCGTGGGTTATGTCGACTACATGTATCAACAGGTCCGCCTCACCGATTTCCTCCAACGTCGCGCGGAACGCCGCGACTAAGGTCGTGGGCAGCTTTTGAATGAAACCGACCGTATCGGTAATCAGCACTTCCCTGCCCCCAAGTAATTTGATCCGTCGGGTCGTTGGATCGAGGGTCGCAAAGAGCTGATCGGCTGCGTAAATATCGGAACCGCTCAGCGCGTTGAGAAGTGTGGATTTGCCGGCATTGGTATATCCCACCAGCGCGACAACCGGAATCGCCTCTTCGTTGCGGTGTCGCCGGTACTGAGCACGATGCTTGCGAACCTCTTCCAACTCCTCTTTCAAATGTGCAATACGGCGGCCGATCTCTCGCCGGTCAACCTCAAGCTGAGTCTCACCCGGGCCGCGTACGCCTACACCGCCCCCTGCTCCGCCGCGGGCAGAGGCGCCGCCTGTCTGCCGAGCCAGGTGTGTCCATGCGCGGGTCAGGCGCGGCAGGCGGTACTGGTACTGTGCCAACTCGACCTGCAGCGCCCCTTCCCGCGTATGCGCGTGTTGGGCAAAAATGTCGAGGATGAGCGCTGTGCGATCCAGGACTTTGACGTTAGGATTTCCGACCGCCCGTTCCAGTTCGCGCTGCTGTGCAGGCGACAACTCGTCGTCGAAGATGATCACGCCTGCTGCAGTGTCGGCGCGCAAGGCGACCAGTTCCTCGACCTTGCCGGATCCAATCAGTGTCGCGGGGTTGGGGCGCTCGATGCGCTGCTCCATGCTCCCCACTACGCGGAGGCCGGCTGTTTCCGCGAGCTGTTCAAGCTCGGTCAACGAGTCCGCCAGGGACCAGGGCGAAGGCCGCCCCTTGAGTTCAACGCCGACCAGGAGAGCGGTCTCCTGGGGCGGCTGTGCGTCCAAAATCTGTGATGCGATAGTTGCGCTCCTTCGCTTCTTCCGCCAAAGCTATTGGCCTTCCAGCAAGATCTCCAAGACTCGCCCTACGCGTTCCAATGAGCTGGGCGACGTTTTGTCCGGCGTATCTTGGGTAGTGTGCCAGTACGGATAATCGAAATCGATCAAATCAACCGCTGGAATGCCTAATCGCAAGAAGGGCGTGTGATCATCCAGCATACTGTATTTTTCCTTGGGTATGAAGTACTCTTCATACCCAAGGTCGGCTGCGATCTTCCAGATGCGATCAGTAAGTTCCGTGGTTGAAGTCTGCTCCCGATAGATTTGCTGGTAGGCGTCACCGATCATATCAACAACAACGACCAACTCTGGGCGCTCGGCTAACGTGCTGGCCATCTGAGTGGATCCGGCCGTGAATTCCCAACCATCGAGACGGCCATTATCTTCTGCGTCGAAGAAGGCTAGCCACACTTCGTGCTGCAATCGTTTCTGATCCAGGACGCGTGCGAGTTCCAACAGCACAGCAACACCACTGGCTCCATCATTAGCTCCCAAAACTGGCTCCTGGCGCAGACCGGGGTTGGGATCATTGTCGGCCAACCGTCGCGTATCGTAATGCGCGCCGATGATGGCCACCGGCCCATCACCCGCCCTGGCGATGATGTTGCGCGCCGCAACGCCGCGATAAGTAAATTCCTGCGTCTCAACCTGCCAGCCCAGCTTCGTCAGATGCGTCACGATGTAGTCAGCCGTTTGACGACTTGCCTCAGACCCGGTAGGCCGTGCGCCGAAAGCTACCTGCGCCTCAAGGTGTGCGAACGCTTCCCCACCGACAAATCTCTCACTGCGGGCAGGTAATAAAACGCGCACATAAGGGGCAACATACGGAGCAACAACTTTGCCGAGCCAGACAAGTAATGCGAAGAAGCCAGCCAGCAATACCAATTCTAGCCAACGTTCGCGGCTCCAGTTGCGAAAAGCCCTAACACTTCGCATAGCCTAATTTGCTCTTTTGAATCAAGATAAGCTTTGTGTTGTATTCTATTGCTACACGAAGCTTATGAATCCGTCGACTCGCGCCGCCTGAAACGAAAGCGTATCGGAGTCCCCTCGAAAGGATAGACGGCGCGAATGCGATTCTCCAGGAAGCGACTGTAGCTAAAGTGCACCAGCTCCGGGTCGTTCACAAACAGCACAAACGTAGGCGGCGCGACCTCGGCCTGTGTGGCGTATAGCAGCTTCAGGGGTTTTCCCCGCCGACTCGGCGCAGGATGCGCGACCATCGCTTCTCGGAATAGCCGATTAAGCTCAGAGGTCGGCACACGTATCTGGCGCTGCGCGGCGAGCGATACCGCCAACGGAAGCACCTTGCTAACCCGCTGCCGTGTCAAGGCCGAGATAAACAGCAAAGGCACATAATCCATAAAGCGTAGCTTCTGACGTATCTCCTCGCTGAACTGGCTCATGGTGTGCGTATCCTTGTCCTCGACCGCATCCCACTTATTGATGATTACCGCCACGCTCTTATAGGCCTCGAGGATAAAGCTCGCAACATGCGTATCCTGCGCGGTGATGCCCGCTGTGGCATCGATCAGTAGCAGGACGACATCCGCTCGCTGGATTGCGCCCAATGAGCGCAACACGCTATATTTCTCGACGCCGACTTCCACTTTGCCGCGCCGCCGGATCCCTGCCGTATCCACCAGCGTCAACTTTTGACCCTCCCAGGCGATCTCGGTATCGATCGCATCCCGCGTTGTGCCGGGTATGGGACTGACAATCGCACGCTCTTCCTGCAGCAGGGCGTTCAACAGCGAGGACTTACCCACGTTGGGACGGCCGACGATCGCGATTCGCACCGAGTCAACCGCCTCCTCTTCCTGTGCGGGAGGCAAATCGGCCACAACTGCATCGAGCAGATCACCCGTTCCGGTGCCGTGCAAAGCCGAGATCGGATACGGCACGCCGAGGTTGAGCTCATAAAACTCCAGGGCGGCCTGCCGTCGCTCCTCGTTATCCGCCTTGTTGACCGCCAACACGACCGGGCGGCCGGACCGCCGCAGCACATCGGCTACGTCCCTATCGGCCGCCGTCAACCCATCACGCCCATCAACCAACAACAGCACCACATCAGCCTCGGCAATCGCTACTTCGGCTTGCTGTCGAATCTCGCGCGCAAAATCACGCGATGAGAGGCCTAACGACCCCGGTTGATCGCCCTTGCCCGGTGTTTTATCAGTGAGAGCGATGTCAAGACCACCCGTGTCGATGATGATGAATGGGCTGCCATTCCACTCACCGGTCCCATAAAGCCGATCACGCGTAGTGCCGGGCTCATCCTCTACAATAGAGCGCCGCTCACCGGTGATACGGTTAAAGAATGTGGACTTCCCGACATTAGGGCGGCCCACCAAAGCCACAACAGGCATTCGCATCGGATATCCTCGATTCAGGGGCGAACTGTTTTCGCCGGAGATGTAATTGACGCTGTAGGTGCACCCAGCGGCGCACGTCCGGGCGCAGATGCCGCTGGGGTCAGCGACAAACCGATAGTAATTTCCACGGTTTGTGGAGAAATGCTTTCCACCTTGATATCGCTCGGAGCAAGCACCTTTGGCTCCACAACATGGACGCCAGGGCCAAGGCCAGTCACGTCCAACACCACCGGCACTGCATCCGGCCTCAAGGCCAACAGCTTCGGCGACGGCCCAGTAAGGAACACATTCACCAGATCCAGGGTAAGCGTGTACGCTAAGCCGGCGCCAAGGCCCTGAATGACAGGGCGTCGTTGCACGGTCAACGCGCCGGTGATAGGCACAATTCGAACTACGACCTCCGCGCTCTGCGTACCCAATGTGGAGACACTTTCCGGCAGATGCAACGGCACCTGTTCGACCACATCCTGGCTTGTGCCGCTGATGTCGACAGGCACCGTGATGTAGCCGCTAAGGCTCGAAATGACCAAGGGATCGCCCTGCACGCTTACCAGTTTAGGATAAGCCAGCACGGAACTTACTGTGTAGCCGTCAGCCGGCGTGCCCGAAGGCTCCACCAGAATCGTCAATTCGCGATAGCCCGGCAACTGAGTCACCGGCACAGTGACATTGACGGTTCGTGGCGCAATATCGGCCGCACTCACCGTGTTTCCTTGGACATCTCGGGCCTCAACACGCGGCGTGCGCGCCACTGCTGTACGCGCTCCCCCCAAGTAGACCTCTACAACTGCCGACGATATCTGCTCCATCCACGACGCTGAGCCCGAAACAAGCACGTGGGTGGGCGTAATGACGGGTGTTGTCCAACTATAGCCGTAGGCCGGTGCATCCATGATGTTGACCTGCACGGGCAGCGATTTCCCGACACGCGCCTCCAGGCGGACCCGGATAACCGGCGGGTCAATGGCGGTCACCTGCACTTGCGGATCTGGAGGCAGGACCTGCACCGGCACATCATACTCGCCGGCGCTAAGTGCAGACAAATCGACCCAGGCCGTGAAGTCTTTGGCTTGCAAATTACCCCAACGCGCCTTGGGCGCGCGCACCTCGATGCGCACCTCGTTCAAAATATCGCCAAAGACCGTAAGATCCTCTGGAAGACCCGAGCGGCTTACTATGATCGGCTGGGAGAACTCGCGCCGCGGGTAATCCTGCTGGACCGCGACGACCCAGACAATACCAGCCAACAGCAGCGCGAGGGCCGCCGAACCCAGTCGTGACAGCCAGATTCTCATCTATCCATACGTTCCCGCATCAACAAGCGGCGCGGTTTATAAAAGGCGTGTAGAATGGTCCGGAGCCGCTGCGGATCCAGTCGCCGTGCAATCCGGCCCGCCCGCGCCAGGGAAATAATGCCCGTCTCCTCCGATACCACAATGACCAGCGCGTCGTTCTGTTCCGTCATCCCGACCGCAGCTCTGTGCCGTGTACCCAACGAACTGTCGGCCAGATCGCGCTGCGTGAGCGGAAGAAGACATCCGGCAGCAATTACGCGATCTCCGCGCATGATGATTGCGCCGTCGTGCAAGGGAGTGCCCGGAAAGAAAATCGTCAAAAGCAGACGCGCCGAAACCCCTGCGTCAATCCGTTCGCCCGATTCTATATATTCCTCCAGACCAGTATCTCCCTCCAAAACAATCAGCGCGCCAGTCCGTTCCCGCGCCAGAGTCTCAACAGCCTGGATGACCTCATGGATTACCTGTTGCGCCACCGTCTCCCGACCGCCCCGCCCCATCAGCCCGGGTGCAGTGCGTCCCAACCGTTCAAGCGCGCGCCGCAGTTCGGGCTGAAACACTACAGGGATCGCCACAAGAATTACCGACAGACTATTGCGCAGCAGCCAGCCGAACGCGGTGAATCGGCTAGCTGCTACAACAAAAAGCAGCGAGACAAACAGGATGCCGCGCAAAAGTGCTACCGCCTGAGTCCCCTGAAAGAGCCGGAACAAGCCATAGAAGACCAGGGCAACCAGTAGAATATCGACGGCGCTCTCCCATCCAAACTGGGGCAGAACACCGATGACATCCGATACGAGCTGCTCAAGCAGAGCGGCAAGACGCGCCATCGCGGTAGTTCCTCAACTGCCGTTGTCAGGCCGGCCCCAGCAACGCGGCCAGGATTGCTTTCTGTCCATGCATGCGATTCTCAGCTTGGTCAAAAAGGGCTGATTGCGGACCATCTGCCACTTCGTCAGTGATCTCCTCGCCGCGATGGGCCGGCAGACAATGCATCACGATTGCACCCGGCCGAGCCGCAGCAATCAGTTGCGCATTGATCTGGAAAGGCGGAAAGGCCGTGGCGCGAGCGGCCTTCTCGGCCTCCTGGCCCATGCTCGTCCAGACATCAGTATAAACCACGTGGGCATCCGCTACCGCGGCGAACGGATCATTGGTGACAGCGATAGAGCCGCCACTTTCTGCTGCAAAAGCGCGCGCCTGATCGACGACCGCGGCGCTAGGCTCGTAGCCCGCCGGTGTGCCCACGCTGACGTGCAAGCCAAGTTTGCCGCCCCCAAACATCAAAGAGGTCGCAACATTATTACCGTCGCCCACATAAGCCAGCTTAATGCCCTCAAGCCTGCCCAGCTTCTCCCAGATAGTAAACAGGTCGGCAAACCCCTGGCATGGATGGTTATAGTCAGATAAACCGTTGATGACGGGCACCTTCGAATAGCGCGCCAACTCGATCACGTGTGCATGCGCAAAGACACGCGCCATAATGCCATCTACGTAACGCGAAAGCACACGAGCGATATCCGCCACGCTCTCTCGGCCGCCCAGCCCGATCTCCGTGGGAGACAAATACAAGGCATCGCCGCCAAGATGGCGCATGCCCATTTCGAAGCTGACGCGAGTACGCAACGACGGCTTCTGGAAAATCATGCCGAGCGTCTTGCCCTTGAGAAGCGGCCTGTTACCACCGGCCTGCCATTCAGCTTTCAAATCGCGCGCCAGGCGCAACCAGCGCCACAACTCTTCGGCGGTATAATCCGCCAAGCTCACAAAGTCGCGTTTCTGTGCCATATCTGTTCTCCCCCTGCGCTACAGCGCATAAATCATCTGTGCCAAAGCGGCAACTTCAAAAGCGGCCCACCACCACGGGAACGCCCTGGGCAACCCTGACCGGTCTCGCCCGAGCAACCACCATGAAGGTGGAACAAATAGAACAGCCACGATAGCGCATGCCGCTGCCTGCCGTGTCGCAATAAGCGCCGCCAAGACCGCAGCCTGCCCAGCCCAAAGCCCAAAGCGCGATGCCTCGTCAGAGGGCCTCGCCCGATATACGCCCCACTGCAGTAGTGTAAAACCGGCCATCAGCGTGAACGGCCCCAGCGCGGCCCGTGATGCCAACGTTCCCAAGCCGGCCCAGGACATCCCCAACAGCCAAGGGGCCGCAACGTCCAACAGGGCCAGACACAAGGCCGGATAGCGGTGCCGATTCACCAGTAGCAGCCAGGCCAGCGCAACCAGCAATACCACGCCGCCAGACAAAGCCAGGGCGGCAGGTCCCAACAACAGACTGAGAACCGAGATCGACGCCAAACTGACTATCAGCGGTTGCCAGACAGAAGCTGCGGGCTGTCCTGAACTCCGCGCTAAGCGATTCAGAACCCTGGTCAGAGGCGCTTCTGATCTGGCATAAGGCAAGATGAGGGGCGAGGCATCCGGCGAGCCGAACCCGATTGGCCCCAGAGGCACGATCTGGCGCAAGCTTCCCCATGCGAGGTCGCCCAGCACAACCGCCGCCACAAGCCGAAAGAACGCTACAGCACTGGTGGGCGCCCAGCCGAAAACCAAGGCCCCTGCCAGTACGGACCAAGCAGGGCCAATGCGCCAAAGCGTACGGCTGAGTGTAAGACGCACCCGCACCAGCGGGCCGCTATCTTCCCACACGCCTGCGAGGCGGTTCCGATCATAGGGCATACCCGACCCTGCACCTCACCTGGATTTCCCGCGCAAAAGTGGGCGGGATAGCTTGCCCGGCGAAAGCCGGGCAACAACGCTATTGTAACCGCCCACTGATTGAAGGTCAAGTGCAGTGCAGACGAGGCACGACTTGATCAAGAAGGATCAGGGCCTCCAGGTGAAGCGTCTGGCAGCGTGCCATCCGTCAGTTCGGATGCGGCCTCCCGCCTCCCACTGGCATTCACTTCTGCGGGCCGGCCGGCAGTGCCCAGAACGGGTGCGCCGGTTTCCATTGACTGACTGCCGAAACGCGTCAGCACCACTGCACCCAGACCGATGGATCCGATGAGCAGCCAGATAAAGAAACCGATGCAAGAAGGCAGCTCAGCCAGCACGGTGATCACGAAGATGCCGATGATCACTTCGGGGCTCGCAGAAGCGGTGCGAACTTTCAGCGCGGCCAACAAACGCTGCCCTACCCACAATCCGACACCGATCCACCCCAAAAGCAACGCTGATGCCAGTCCCAGCCAAACCAGGAGGCCCAGCCCGCAAGCGATCAATAGCAGCGCGCCTGCAAACAGCGCCAATAGCAGGGTCAGCAAGCCCATCCCGAGGCTCACGGCAGATTGCGCGGCCGCCGCGTTGGCGATGCGGCCAATGTTTCTCGGCACGAGGAGCAGCGCGGCTACGCCCAGGAGCGCCAAGAGCAACGCCGTGCCAAAGGTCCGCAACTGCCAAAGAAAAAAGCGCTTCACAAGCTGCATGGATCCTTCGAGCGGAGGACGCACATCCATCCCGGGGATCCGAATGCCCAGCCGGCCAAAATCAAGGGAGCGGAGGCCCAGCAGTGTCTCACCCTGAATTGTTGCGCCAGGCGCCCGATCGATTGATCCGCCCAATGCGGTGAAATCGCCCGCCAGAACAGCGGATTCGCCCAAGGTAACATGCCCACCAAACGCAGCAACATTGCCCGTGATGGCGCCATCGACCACTAGTTGCCCACCAAAAAGCACGACGTCGCCGCCGACCGTGCTGCCTGGCTCCAACGTCACGCTGCCGCCAACGACAGCCAGGTTGCCGTTCAAGATTGTGCCTGCCTCCAAAGTGTATGCTTGATCAAAGACGACCTTGTCGCCGCCACCGCTTTGCGCAAACGCGGTCGGAACCGCAATCACCAGTAAGCTAACGACAAGAACTAAAATCACAAGCCTTACTCTGCGCTGCATGGGTTATCCTCCTGCCAATTCGTAGACGCGCGCATGGCGCGGGACCAACCAGAGCCAGACCACACCTAGGACACAAGTTGCACAGGCTAATAAGCCCACTGCGCCGGCTAGAGTCGGTGCGCCCAGGCTGGAGACGGCCACCCAGGCACCGCGCCCGAGCAAGAGCAAGGCATTGATCCACTGTGAGACGACGAAAACCCACTCTGCGAGCATACCTGTGCTGGCATGAAACCAGGTGAATGCCAATCCTCCCCATAAACCGACGGCCCCTACCAGCCCGAACAGCCCGGCGAGTAAGCCCCTGCCTAACCAACGCGTGCGGCGTCGCCGCAACTCAACATGATCCAAGCGGGCAACTACTCTCTCGGCCAAGCCAATCGGTGGAGCTTCCATCGGAGAGGCAGCCAAACGGTGGTCCAGTATCTGCCACTGCTGCCACGTCTCAGAGCACGAGCGACAGATGCGCAGATGCGCCTCTAATCGCTGCACGTCCACCGGCATGGCCTCTCGATCCAGCACCAGCGACATCAATAGGGTATAGTCATCATGCATAATCTTCACCTCACCCCTGCCGGTGCAAGCGCCAAGGCAGACTCGGCAGTAGTTGCTCCAAGCATCTGCAGACGAGCGCGATGCAAGCGTGACTTTACGGCCTGCACTGTCAGTCCCATCACATCGGCGATCTCAGCGTACGAAAGGTCGTACCAATACCGAAGTACCAACGGGACTCGGTAGGCCGGCGGTAGCTGGTCCAGCAAACGCTGAACCTCCTCGCGAACTTCGGCGCGCTGGGCGAGTTCTTCAGGGCCGGGAGTATGGCTGGGCAACACTGTCGCCACTGACTCGTCATCCAGTGACACCCAGTCGCCGTGCCGCCGCCGTAAGCGATCAATGCAATAATGCGAAGCGATCGAGAGCACCCACGACGATAGCTTACGCTCCGGCTGGTAGGTGTGGAGCTTCGTGTACATTCGCACAAAGGTCTCTTGCACAGCATCCTCGGCCTCGACCGCGTTGCCCAACATGCGATAAGCCAAATTGAAGACCGGCCCTTGATAAGCCGCCACTAACTGGGCAAAGGCCTGGCGGTCGCCGCATCTTGCCTGCTCCAGCCAAACAAGTTCCTGATTCTCCACGTCCGTCTGCCTTGGTGACTTGACCCGCTTATTTCAATTACGCAGAATTTCCGCAAATGTTTCATGCCATTCTTGGTTGAAGTCCACACTCCAGCATATAATACCATTCTTCGGAACTATAAGATACTCCGTAAGGAGGCAAAGTGTCGCTCCATCCATACGTTGCCATTGAGGGAGCCATCGGCGTGGGCAAAACGACGCTGGCCCGTTTTTTCAGCGAGGCATTGCCGGGCGAGCTTCTGCTGGAAGTCTTCGAGGAAAATCCCTTCCTCGGCGACTTCTATGCCGATCGCGCGCGTTATGCCTTTCAAACACAGATCTTCTTCCTCCTGAGCCGCTATCGCCAACAACATCGCGTCATCGCTAATACCCTGACACATAACCCCCTGGTCAGCGACTACCTCTTCGCCAAGGACTGGCTCTTCGCACACCTGAACCTGGCAGGAGATGAACTCAAGATGTACGAACGGGTGCACGCGATCCTGGGCGAACAAATTCCGGCACCCGGTCTGGTAGTCTATCTCAGGGCCTCCACCGATACGCTGATGAGGCGCATAGCGTTTCGCGATCGCAGCTATGAACGCCAGATGGAGCGCGATTACATCGATGCGCTGCGGCAAGCGTATGACCATTTCTTTGCAGATTACACCGCCACACCCCTGCTGGTGCTGGACACGGACGGCCTCGATATCGTACAGGATCCCGAGGCACGTGCGACGGTGGTTATGCGAATCAAAAACGCGCTCAAATCAGGCAGTTACCAGCTGCCGCTGCTGGATGTTGACCGAGTCTCCGTCGAGGCAGCCTCGTCCGACAGCGGGCTACGGTTGCAGGACTTCCAACGCTCCCAGCGCGCCCTGAGTCCCAAGGAGGGCTTAATCGCAGATCTGTTCTTCAACTACATCGGTCTCACCGAGGAAGTGGGCTCGCTAGGCCATGCCTTGAGGCAAGCCTGGCGTCAGCAAGACCAACTGATCGCACAACTCGGCAATCGTCAAGAAGCCCATGATCAGGCACTTAATATCGTGCAGGCCAACCTGGAGGAAGCATTAGCAGATACGCTTGCACACCTGCTCCGCATCGCCAACAATGCAGGCATTGATTTGGAATCTGCTTACCTGGCCCAGGTGCGCCAGGGCAAACAACTCTCCACCACGGAAGGCCCCGTTGTGAGCCAAAGGATAAAACCATGACGAAACGCTTTGTCGCCATCGCCGGCAACATCGGTGTCGGCAAATCCACACTGACCGGTCTGCTGAGCCAAACTATGGGCTGGGAACCCTTTTATGAGGCCGTCGAAGACAATCCCTATTTGGCTGACTTTTACCAGGATATGACTCGCTTCGCATTTCACTCGCAGATATTCTTCTTGTCGCGTCGGCTCCGGCACCACCGCCGGCTGCTGGATTTCCCCGGCTCAGTCGTGCAAGACCGCTCCGTCTATGAGGATGCCGAAATCTTCGCGCGAAACCTATACACCCAGGGCCACATTGAGCCGCGAGACTACACGACATACCGCGAGCTCTACGAAGTCTTGATCCAGTTTCTTCCGCCCCCCGACCTGGTGGTCTATCTACGCGCATCGGTGCCGACTTTATTAGGGCGCATCGCCACGCGCGGCCGGACCTATGAGCAAAGCATTGACCCCGCTTACCTGCAGCAACTCAATGCCCTTTATACAACCTGGATGCTTGACTTTACCCTGTGCCCCGTCCTGACCGTGCCGGCAGATGAACTGGATTTTGTCCACAATGGCGCCCACCTGGAACTCATTATTCGTAAAATCGAAGAGAAGCTGAGCGGTAAAGAAGAAGTAGTATTTCCTTGAAGTTTGCCAGGCGCCTAATAAATGATATACTAGCATGGTACTCTAACCGACAACGCGAGGCCTCATGGTCGCCAATAGCCCGTGGTCTGACAGCCGCCCCATTCCTGGGACACCGCCCGACAGCCAGGAACCTGTCTTGACTTCCACCCCAGATGCGGTGCATGCAGTTTGGGTGAGTGGTAAGATACTCTATCATGCGTGCCTGCTCAATGGCCAGTGGCAGGCGCCCTCCAGCTTTGCCAGTGGCGAGCAGCCGGCGCTTGCCGCCGGCCCTGATGGCAGCCTCCACTGCGCTTTCTCGCATTGGTTCCTTGGAAACTGCGAAATCTACTATACACACCGAGGCGCCGCCGGCGAATGGTCGCTGCCACAGTTGGTCTCTCACACCACTGGTGTCTCTTCACAGCCCGCGCTCAGTGTTACACCGGATGGCCAGGTGTATGTGACCTGGGCGGACACCACACCCGGCCCGACGACCATCTACTTCGCACGGCAGCAAGGGGTTGCCTGGGCCAACGCACCGATTCCCAACGCGCAAGGCAGCCGCCCCACGATTGCGGCCGGCCCTAGCGGCGAGGTCTATATCGCCTGGCAGGACCGCCTCGTCGAAGCGGAGTCCTTCGAGATCCTGGCTGCAATTTACCGCGATGGCGCGTGGGGCGTGCCTCAAATCGTTTCGGACGGCTCGCCGCACCATTCTGTTAGCCCGGCACTTGCAGTCACCCCGCAAGGTGTCTGCCATCTGGTTTGGCAGACGGAACGCGGAGGCACGTACGCAATCCGCCACGCAGAGCGTCTGCCCGACGGTTGGTCATCGCCAGTAGACCTCTCCGGCCCGCATGCTGGGGACGGACGTCTCCCCTGCATCACTGCGGGCCCAAAGGGATTTCCTCAGGCACTATGGCTTCAGGGGACAACGCTGATGCACCGCGCGCGGCCGCAAACAGAGGATGCCGGATGGTGGGCCGAAGAGGTGGCTTGCGCCACCTGTATAGGGGTCAGCAGCCTGGCAGTCTGCGCCTCAGCAGCGTCAGGCGAATTGCACGTTATCTGGAGCGCCCACGAGGAATCGGATCGGCGTCGCCTGTTTCATATCCACCGGAAGCCGTTGCTCCGCAACACGACCTTCATGCCGCTTGTGGCCCACTCGGGCTGACGCCTTCCACTGCTGCCCGTGCCTGGGCTAAACGCTGTCTGAGTGCTGTGACCTGAACCGCCAAACCGGCATCATTCGAATGTACCCGCAGGCGGTATTTGCGAAAGGCCAGCTCTGTGGCCAATTCCTGAAAACGCCGCACCGCACGCGCTGCCGTTCTGCCGCCTGCGCGCTGTGCGGTGACCACCATGTTCAAACGGCCACGCATTGACAGCAGCGCCTGATACTCCGCGTCATTCAGCACCGTCCCGACCTCTTCGCCCAACTCGGCCTTCACCCAACCAGCCTCTTGGCGCGCGGCCAACCCGATCATCACGATAACCAGCAGGACCCCGGCGGCTCCCGCAAAGAGGCTCAACAGAAGGCCGCCAGCCGAAACCGCTGTCAGCGCGGCGCCCAAGTTATGCAGGCTGTGAAAAAGTATTGCGAAACCGAGCCCGATCCACGGCGCACTGCGGCGCACCCAGCCAACGCCTGCCGCACGCGCAATGCCGATGCCTGCACCAGTGAACGCAGTGAAGAAGGCGTGGTTCAACCCAAAGACGACTGCTCGCAAAAAAACCGTACCCCCCCAACTCGCCCAGCCGGCGTCCAGCAGCGCGGACATGAAATACAGCACATTCTCGGTTGCGCCAAAACCGAAGCCGACAAGCGCACCGTAGAGGATGCCATCCAGAAGATCATCGAACTCGGCTCGCCCCAACAGGAGGATCAGCAGTAATCCGATCCCTTTGGCCACTTCCTCGACCACCGGCGCGATCCCGCTGGACACGAAAACGTCTTGGGCCAACGCCGACCCGGAGAACACCGAAGGGACGCCGAACGCGCTTTCAAGCAGGAGAGCAATCACTACTGCCGGCAGTGCGCCCCAGAGGAACGCCCCAATGCCCAGAGCCAAGGGCTCGCGTTCATAACGGTCGCACCACCAGACAAGCGCGCTCCAGGCGGCGGTGGGCACGCCAGCCGCAAGCACCGAGAGCGGGAACCCAAGAAGAACAGTCAGCGCGTCCATCCGAGCCTCTACAACCGTTTGCGGACCTTTGCCGACGTGCTGGCGACATGGGGCCAGATGCCGGTCAAATGGCCACCGGGGACCGCTTTTGCCAGGCTGGCCCGAAATGCCTCCGGCGTGCTCCGGAATACCGGCAGGGTCAGGTAACCCGCCCCTAGCTCGGCCGGGGTGTGCGCGTCGCTGCCGGCCGTTACCAACTTGCCATGCCGGGCTGCCATCTCAGCTGCGCGGCGGTTGAACTCAGCGCGCAAACAGCGGGCATTGAAAGTTTCGAGCGCATCCACCTGGTCTATGATCGCCAGGGTCTTCGCTTCGCCCATTGCCGAGCCGCGCCAGGCATCCAGCGGATGCGACACACTGATGACTGCGCCCTGGCGCCGGAGGTGCTGCAGTGCCTCTTCGACAGGCAGACCCGGCGGCACGCACTCTTGCAAAAAATAGGCGATCAGCTCGCCGCCGGTGGCAGTGTCGATCTCCTGCCCGACGATGATCAAATCGGGCGCGAGTGCGTAGGCAGCCAAAGCACCCTCGATGGTGTTGTGATCGGTCACCGCCACCCGGTTCAAGCCAAGATCGCGCGCCCGCTCCACCAAGATGCGCGGATCGGTCAGGCTGTCCGGCGAGGCCCACGTGTGGGTATGGAGATCGACGCGCCAGTTTCCGCGAACCGGATCAACTCTGCGTGCCACGGCGCCCCCTTAATAACAATCCAATGACAAGGATGCCGGCCAGAGCTGCGGCGCTGGCCGCGATAGCCATCGTCCGCGGCTCTACACCAGGCATCACGACCTGGCCGTCACCGTAACGCTGAAACAGCCGGCCCCACTTAGTTGCCAGAGCAGCTTCCACCCGTTTGCGGCCCACACAAGGATACCAGTAGACATTGTGATAGAGATTGGATGCGAAATAGCTCCACGGCACCAGGGGCGAACGCAGAAGCATATTCTCAAACGGTTTCAAGGCCCCGTGATAAATCAGCTTCTGTCCGCGACTGGCGAACGTGTCCTCCTGCACGAAACTCCAGCTCTCGGCCGAGATATCATCGCCGACGATCTCGATCTCACGGGGATCACCCACACCCAAACCCAACTCATGCGCCAACCGGATGAACTTCAGGTCTAGCGGGTTGAAGCCTTGCAGCTTGGCTGAGAGCGCATCGATAGCCACCTGGTCGGCCGAAGCCAAGAGGATGTCCTTCTCATGCCAGCGCATCGCGCGCGGGCCGGGACCGTCCCCGGCAAAAGTGCCGTCCATCACGGCAAACAGGCCGGAGTGGATCTCTTGCTGAATGGCTAAGAGGTCGACGACTGTTTCGTGGATGACGCCGTGCGTCCAGTGGCGCTTTTCATTGAGTAAACCGCCGAACGCGTTCTTCATCGCGCCGGTGATCGTCGTGAAGACGTGGGTCTTGACGGTCGGCAACTGGATGATATTCTTATCGAAGAAATACTCCGGCAGCAGGATGCCGTCAGGAAAAATCTTGTCCAGCACCAGCATCGGCGCCTGAGGGGTGTAGCGCACCCAACGCACCTCGGGCTCGTACAGGTGGACATTGCGCACGCCCAGCTGATCCACCACAACCTTATGTTTATTGTTAGCTTCGCCCACATAGGCGTCGACCACGACGGTGCGATTATGCGCCGCCGAAAGATCGCGATAGCCGTCGGCCTGAAGCTTCCGAATCACACCTTCGATCTGCCAAGGTGTGCTGGAGCAAGCGGGATACCACGTCTGCCAGGAGATATTGATTTTCAGGATTGTTTCACGATCTTGCGGCACTGCGGCGCGGTATCCGGCCAGATCCATCAAGCGCGCAATATCTGCAATAACTGTCTCAGGGCTGGTCCGCAATACGGCGACCTTGCCTTTGCCCGGAAAGTCGTGTGGAATCATGGAGCCTCCCTCTTGGGCGTCGTATAGCACACGCCCGCCGCGAGATCAGACTCCGCGGCGGGCGAGACGGTCATCAACCGGTTGGTGCAGGCGGCAGAACTACTCTTCCTCTGCTTCAACCCGCTCTTTCTTAGCCTGCGCGATGATGCCCTCGGCGATGTGGGAAGGCACCGGATCGTAACGCGACACCTTCATGGTGTAGAAGCCGCGGCCCTGGGTGATGGAGCGGAGGTCGATGGCGTAGCGCTGCATCTCCGCCAGCGGCGCCTGCGCCGTGATGATGCCTTTGCCCTTGACCTGCTCCATGCCCTGTACGCGGCCGCGCCGGGTGTTCAGATCGCTCATGATATCGCCCATGTACTCTTCGGGCACCGTGATCCGCACATCCATGATCGGCTCCAACAGCACCGGGCCGGCGGCCAGGAAGGTCTTCTTGAACACCTCGCGGCCCGCTATCTGGAAGGCAATATCCTTGGAGTCTACAGGATGCATCTTCCCGTCATAGACCTCGCAGCGCACGTCCACTACCGGATAACCAGCGATGGGGCCGGCATCCAGGCGCGACTTGATGCCCTTCTCGATCGACGGGAAGAAGTTATTCGTGATGGAGCCGCCAAAGACGCGCGTGGTGTCAAACTCGAAGCCACTGCCAGTGGGCAACGGCTTGATCTCCATATGCACCTCGCCGAACTGGCCGGCGCCACCCGTCTGTTTCTTGTGCCGATGAAAGTCGGATGCGCTCTTGGTGATCGATTCTCGGTACGGCACCTTTGGCACCGCAGTCGACAAACCGACTCCGAATTTCGCCTCCATGCGCCTAATGGCAAGATCCAGGTGTACTTCACCCATGCCCGATAGGATCGTTTCACTGGTGCCCGGCTCGAGCCGCCATTGCAACGTCGGGTCCTCCTCGACGGTGCGAGCCAGCGCCGGCCCCATCTTGGCGGAGTCAGCCTTGGTCTTAGGGCTGACAGCCACCGAGTACAACGGATCTGGGTAGACTGGCAGCGGCAATTCCAACGAATGCGCCTTGTCGCACAAGGTGCTGTTGGTCCCTGTGCTACTCAATTTTGCCACACCACCGATGTCGCCAGCCTCCAGGTCGGTCACCGGCAACTGCTCCTTGCCGCGCGGAACGAAGATTTGGCTGATGCGCTCTTCATTGGCACTCGGCAGGCTGTAGACCCGTGAATCGCCGCGGAACGTGCCGGACATGACGCGGAAGTAAGAGATCTTGCCGACATATGGGTCTGCTACCGTCTTCCAGACGAACACGGCCAGAGGGCCGGTCGCATCCGCGGACAAGGACACCTCGTCACCATTAGACCGCCGCGCGATCACGGGCGCCCGTTGAGCCGCGCTTGGCATGAAAGCGATCAACGCGTCCGCCAAGGCACGGATGCCGATGTTGGCCACCGCGGCGCCGCAGAACACCGGCACAACAGTGCGGTTAGCAATGCCGGCGCGCAGGCCGCGGTTGATCTCCTCAGGCGTGAGCTCCTCGCCGTCCAGGTACTTCATGATGAGCTCGTCGTCCCCCTCGGCTGCAGCCTCAATGAGCTGCGTGCGTGCCTTCTCGACAGCCTCAGCCAGGCCGGCGGGGATATCAGAGGGCGCCGTGCCTTCGCCGAGGTAAGCCTTCATGCCAACAAGGTCTACCACCCCCTTGAAGTCAGAGCCCTCGCCGATGGGAAGTTGCACGGCCACGATGTTCCCACTGAAGAAGTCCCGCAGGCTGTCTAAAACGCGGCCGAACTGGGCATTCTCGCGATCCATCTTGTTGATCATAATTCCGCGCGGCAGCTCTTGTTCATCCAGATAGCCCCACGCCAACTCGGTGCCGACCTCAACCCCGGCAACGGGGTCGACCAAGATGAGCCCGGAGTCTGCTACCGAAATGGCGCCCTTGATCTCGCCGACGAAATCGATGAACCCTGGCGCATCCAGGAGATTGATCTTGTGTCCCTTGAACTCACAAGGAACCACCGAGGCTGCGACGGAGATCTGGCGCCGGATCGCCTCCTCATCCCAGTCTGCCACCGTAGTGCCGTCCTCGACGCGTCCACGGCGATTCAAGACCCCAGTGTTGAATAGCATCGTCTCGGCTAAGGTCGTCTTGCCAGAGCTGCTGTGCCCAACCAGTGCTACATTGCGTAGCTGTTCAGTGCGAAAGTTCGCCATTACCCCTCCTCAAGGGTGCACTACGTGTATTGCGCTTATATAATTCAAAGACGGCTCGGCTTGCGACCGATCGACATAGGCTTCACAGAGCAAACCATACTATTTTACGCGAAAACAGTGGTACTGTCAAAGAAAGTGCCCAGACGACTTGTGCCACCCGCCACGCTGGTTTATAATGACTTATGGACAACAAGAGGAGCGAGAATTCTCTATGGGGCAATATGCGAAGCACGTTTTCATCTGCACCTATGGTCCCTGGTGCAGCCGCGATGGCGACACCGCGGCTATCGCAAAACGCCTCAAGCAGGCAACCTATGCCGCTGGGTTGAAGGACCAGGTGCGGATCAATAAGGCCGGCTGTCTCAACCAATGCGGTCACGGGCCCATGCTGGTCGTCTACCCTGTAAACCGTTGGTACGCGGGTGTGCAGCCCGAGGACGCAGAGGAGTTAGTGGCTGCCGAGCTGGTCGCCGACCAGCCATTAGAGCGGCTGCTCTACCACGCGCCGCCGGGCGACAATAAGGACCTCTCCGGCTACCCGCCCGACGTGGTAGCGGCAGAGCGGGCCAAGAAACAGGATGGTTAGGCTGTAGCGCGGGCCCCCTAGCGGGTGAAAGCCTCAACAATAACTTGCCACAGGCGCGCGAAAAAGCCGGGGCTTGCGCTGGGTATTGTCTCGGTCACCGCATCGGCGCCAGGCAGAAGCGGTGTCAGATCGGGCCGAGGGGTGCGGGTCGGTGACCGTGGCGTTACTGAGGCTGTGGGCCAGGAAGGGAGCTGGCTTACAGGCGTGGCAATCGGGTCCAACAGGGCCACACCAGCGTGCCCGAGAGATACGTTATCCTCAGCCGGGATGGCCGATTGAGCGGGCAGCGGCTCAGGTGTGTCCGTGGGCAAAAGGGCACGGCCGGCGCTCTGAAGGGTTGCCACAGGTGTAGGAGTTGTCACGACCGGGGTCAGCGGTGTGGGACCCGGAGGTGGCGGGGGGATCGGCGTTGAGGCGGCTGGCAACGGCCAGGCGCCGCCGGGCAGCAATTCCGGCAGACGCGTTGGCCACGGCGTCGGCGCAGACGGCCTGCCGGGTGGTGTTGAGGTTGGCGTGCTGATCACGACCTGCTCGGGAAGCACGGCGAACGGCGTAGGCACGCCGAACGGGTTGCCTGGCAGGGCATCCGCCGGATCCTCCAGCACCGTGACACCGTCCAGGGGACGTGCCATTCCCCAAATCTGACCCAGTTCGTAGCTGACGTCCACTGCCCAGTTCCGGGCCAGCAATGGCGACACGTCCTGCTGCCGCGCGCAATCTACCACCAGGAAGGGGCCGACCGGCCCGCCCATAGGGGGTTGCAACCAAACCTTGCGGCCGATGTCGCCCGCGCGCAAGAGGGCCACGGAGCCCACGCACTCCGGACACGCGGCAATCTCGGCTTGAGCTGCGCGGTAACTTTGCACGTGCTCCATCAGCCCCGGCGCATAAAACGTCGCCAGGCCGGTTTGCGGCAATGGCGTCTGCTCCCAATACCCTGGGGAGAGCGTTTCAGCGTCTGCCGGCGCAGCCACGAGCACTAAAAACAACCAGAGTACGTTTATGCGCCGCCATGTATGGCGCCGCCACACATGGCGCAGCGGCATCAACGCACCTTGCAGGATAATCGACATGAAATCTCCACCTGTTATTATAATGCGGCTGCAGCGGCAACTGCAACTGCAGCGGCAGCAGCAGCGGCAGCAGCAGCGGCAGCAGCAGCGGCAGCAGCAGCGGCAGCACTGGTCGAAAGGAGAACATCGTGCGCCTGGGATTCGTTGTCAAACCGCTGGCCCGGCCTGAATTAAAAAGCCACGACAGCCGTCGCTGGCAGAACGGGCCGCACCTGAGCGTCAGCCTGGCTTATCTGCGCGACATCTTCGCCTACCTTTCGTCCGCGGGCATCACGATGTATCGCATGGCTGATGACCTGGCGCCCTATGCCACGCATCCGGATTTGCCTCAGTTCCATCAGCAGGTCGCAGACTGCGCGGCCGAGTTAGCAGAAGTCGGGGGACTCGCCCGCGCGGCCGGCCTGCGCCTCTCCTTCCACCCGGCCCAATACATCCTGCTCAACTCTCCGGATGAAGCCCTGGTGGCCAGCAGCAGCGCTGAGCTTGGGGTGCAGGCCGGCATCCTCGATGGCATGGGGCTGGGGCCAGACGCTGTCATCGTCACCCACCTGGGCGGCGTGTACGGCGACATAGCCTCGGCGCGCGAACGTTTCGCGCGCACCTTCGGCACCCTGCCCCAGGCGATCGCACAACGACTGGTGCTAGAGAATGACGACACGCGTTTCGGCGTGGCCGATGTGCTCTGGGTGCACGAACGCACAGGAATCCGTCTGGTGTTCGACAATCTGCATCACCGGCTCTGCAACCCCGACGGCAGAACGCCCCGCGATGCGTTGGCCGCGTGCCTGGCAACCTGGCCCGCCGATGTCCGGCCCAAAATCCATTTCAGCACGCCGCGCACCGAGTGGCGTGTCGAAGACGATTCCACGACGGAGGCTGCCCAACTTAAGCGGACCCGGTGGAATTATCATTCAGATTATGTCAATCCATTTGAATTTATCGACCTGTTGACACTGGCGCAAGGGCTGCGCGAGTTCGACGTGATGCTGGAAGCGCGAGCCAAGGACCTGGCCCTGATCCAACTCCGCGCTGATCTGGCCCGCTACGCGCCTGCCTTGGCAGCACAACTTCGATGAACAGCCCTATGAACGACAGCCCTGTCCTGGTTGTCGTCGTGAATCATCCCGCTGACCTGGCGCGCGCGCGCGAGCAGGGGTGGTATCGCATTCCGCTGAACCGAGCGCCGCGCCGTATAGCCGCAGAGCACCTGGCGTTCTATCAAACCGGGAGCTTCTCAAGCGAAGAACGCTGGCGCGTCCAGTGGCACGCGCCAGTGCGCGGCTACCGCATCGTGACCCGTCGCGAATTGATCCCCGAAGAACCGGCGCACCCGCGTGCCGAAGAGCGCTACTACCGGGTCGAGCTGGGTCCGCTCGTGCCCCTGCCCGACCCGATCCCCAGCCGCCGGCTGCGCCGCATCACCTTCATTCCCACCACCATGGCGCGCCTATACCAGGCGCAAGAAATCAACGATCTCTGGGCCAGGAGCAGCGGCCAGGAAGCCTTGTGGGCGGCCTTGAAAGAGGCGGATCTGGAAGCTGAACGCCAATATCCGTTACGCGAGGACTCACCCCAGTACGTAGCAGACTTCGCCCTCTTCTGTCGCGGCGGTCGCATCGCTCTCATCGTGGAGGATGAACCGCGCGGCGACAACGAGGTTTGTGAGAACTCACCGCCCGATTACCTCCTGGCCGCCCAAGACTGGACTCCTGTCCGTGCCACGCAGATCGCACTGTTAGCAGAGCCCTGGGTTTGGGCGGCACACCTGGCGGCGCTGGTGGAGCGCCTGGGAGGAATCGCCCCCTTATAGGCAGCAGCCTCCCGGCTGCGTACGAAGCCTCTCGTCCCCACAGCGTGCATTCGGAGAACAAAGCATGGGACAGCACTATCAACATCTCGGCATCTTCAGCGACCTTATCGACGAAGCGCGACGACAGGGACCGCTCTACCCCATCGCCGCGCCCGGCCCACAGACGCAAGCGCTGGTGCGCGACGCCCTGGGCTTCTGCCGCGGGCCAGAGCAGCCGTTGGACGTCCGGGTGGAGCGGCGCTGGGAGCACGAGGGACTGGCCGGCGAGGAGCTTTCCTGGTCGGTGGGCTACGGGCCGCGCACGCATGCGTACCTTCTAAAGCCGGCCCAGGCGCAGCGGCCGCTGCCCGCCCTGATCGCCTTACACGATCATGGCGGGTTCAAGTACTACGGCAAGGAGAAGATCGCCGATGGTCCCGACGCCCCGCCTGAGGTGCTGGCACGCTACCGGGAACAATACTACGGCGGCCGGGCCTACGCCAATGCCCTGGCACGCGCGGGGTTCATCGTTCTCATACCCGACGCCTTCTTGTGGGGCAGCCGGCGCTTTCCCGTGGAGACCATGCCGGCGGAAGTGCGCAGCGCGGCCAGCGCGCTGCTCCGGGCCGACAACAGCCCTGCCTGGGACGCGCCGCCCGAGGTCGCTGCGTACAACGCGGCGGCGGGCCTGCACGAGCACTATGTAGCGAAGTACTGCAACGCCTTGGGCGCCAGCCTGGCCGGCGTCGTCAGCCACGAGGACCGCATTGCGGCCAATTACCTCCGGTCGCGGGCCGATGTGTGCGGCGATCGGGTAGGCTGCCTGGGCCTTTCGGGCGGCGGCAACCGCGCGGCGCTGCTCACTGCCACCCACAACGACATTGCGGCCACAGTCATCGTCGGTCTGATGAGCACCTACGAGGGGCTGCTCGACCACAACATGTCGCACACCTGGATGCTGTTCCCCTTCGGGTGGGCGCGGCACGGGGACTGGCCCGACCTGGCGGCCTGCCGCGCGCCGGTCCCCCTGCTCGTGCAGTACCTCCTGGATGACGATCTCTTCACCGAGCCGGGCATGCGGGCTGCCGATGCCCGGCTGCGCAGCCACTTCGCCGGTGTGGGCCACGCGAATGAGTACACCGGCCAATTCTACCCCGGCCCCCACAGATTCGATCTCTCGATGCAGGCAGCCGCCTTTGCCTGGTTGCGGGAAAAGTTCCAGGAGGAAAAACCGAGTACTGGGTAGTAGATTATGTCGATTCCAGCGCGCGCGCTGCACGAATCCAGCGCAGCACCTGGTCGACCTTCTCGCTGATACCGGCGAACGCCCGTGCCTTGACGGCCTCCGCCGCGATCAGCTTGGAACCCATGCCGACGGCGGCGGCACCCGCGCGAATCCATTCCGTGACGCTCGCCTCCGTCGCATCCACGCCCCCGGTGGGCAGCAGGCGATGCCAGGGACAGGGCGCCATAACCGCGCGAATAAACTTCGGGCCGAGGACCTCGCCGGGAAAAACCTTGACGATCTCGGCGCCCAACTCCTCTGCCTGGCCGATCTCGTTCTCGGTAGACGCCCCGGGCACATACGCGATCTTGCGGCGGTTGCACAGACGCGCGATTTCGGGGTTGAGGTTCGGACCCACGATGAAGGACGCGCCGGCCGCGATGAAGAGCGCAGCCGTGGGCGCATCCACAACGGAGCCCACGCCCAGGATCACCCGCGGGGCCGGTGCGGCCGTCAGGGACGGTGCGGTGCGCGTTAATCGCTGGGCCAACTCCGTGAAGACGGGATAGGCCGCCTCGCCCCGATTGGTGAACTCAACCACCTGTGCACCGCCCCGCGCACACGCGAGTGCGAGCTCAGTGGCCGCCTCGATCTCCCCCTGGTAGAACAATGGGATCAGCCCAGTCTCCAGAATGGCCTGATAGACCTCAAGGCGTGTGATTTGAGCCATAACGTTCTCCTGTCTTACCTGCTCACCCGTCCCGATGCGTCGCCCGCCATCAGGCGTTCTACCTCCGTCCGCGTGACAGCATTGAAATCTCCGGGGATGCTGTGCTTCAGACACGATGCCGCGGTCGCGTAACGCAGCGCGTAGGACGGGTCCCCGGGCCGGAGCAGGAGCCCGTAGATCAGTCCGGCGGCAAAGGCGTCCCCGCCGCCCACGCGATCGACCACCGGCAGGATCTCGTATTGCGGCGCCACGCACCACTGCCCCGCATGCCACAGCACGGCCGACCAGGTGTTGTGGCTTGCCGAGTGCGAGCCGCGCAAGGTGATGGCGATCGTCCTGAGGCGCGGGAACCGCGCCGCCAGACCCTCGGCCACGGATCGATAGCTCTCCGGCGCCAATTCGCCGGCCGGCGTCGCGGCGGTGCTAGCGGCGCCGGCCGCGCGGATGCCGAAAACCCTTTCGGCATCCTCCTCGTTGGCGATCACCACATCGGCGTAAGACACCAGTTCCGGCATCACCTCGCCGGCGGCTTTGCCCCACCGCCATAGATTCTTGCGATAGTTAAGGTCGCACGAGACGGTCACGCCCAGCCGGTGCGCGGCCTGGACCGCTTCCAGGCAGGCTGCCGCCGCGCTGCCCGACACAGCCGGTGTGATGCCCGTCCAGTGAAACCAATCCGCGCCCGGAGCCGCCAGCACGGCATCCCAATCCACCATGCCGGGTTGAATCGCCGCAAAGCCGGAATCAGCACGGTCGTAGACCACCTTGCTGGCGCGCTGGGCCGCGCCCGTTTCCAGAAAATAGATCCCCAGCCGGTTGCCCCCGCGGAGGATGTGGTTCGTGCGAATGCTATGGCCGCGCAGGAAGGCCAGGCAAGCATCGCCCAGCTCGTTGGCCGGCAGACGCGTCACGAGCTCGGCCTCAACGCCGAAGCCGGCCAGAGAGGCCATCACGTTTGCTTCCCCGCCTCCGAAGGTCACGTCAAACGCGCGCGCCTGGACAAGACGCTGGTAGCCCGGCGGAGAGAGCCGCAGCATGATCTCGCCAAAGGCCACCACTTTGGATCCGGTGTCCATGGAGCCTCCCGCCTATCTCGCCAGCCAGCCGTCGTCGACCTCAGTGCCCCAACGCCTTCAGCATCGGCACCGTGCGGCCCACCCAGCCCAGAGTCGGGTCTTCCACCGTGGCCTGGATGCGCTGGGTGCCGGCCAGAGCAAACAGGAAATAGCTGGTGTAGCCGGGGGCGCTGTTTGTGGTGTGGTAGCCGTTAGGCGCCATCAGGATGGTGTTGTCCTTGACGATGTAGCCCGTGTCGATCTCATTGTTGTAGTAGCGCACCATGCCGAAGCCGTCGGCGGGGTTGAGTTTGAAGAAGTACATCTCTTCGTGATACGCCTCGCGCGGCAGGTCGTCCACTTCGTGCTTGTGCGGCGGGTAGGTGCTCCAATTGCCCGGGGGCGTATAGATCTCCCCGACGATCAGCCGCCGCGCCGGCAGGTCGGGCTGGCCGGCCAGGGTCAGGATCTGGTGGAAGCTGCGGCTGAAGTTAGCCGCGCCGAAGGTGCCGGTCGTCACCCGCTCCGGGGGGATGGCGTAGGGCTCCACCACCAGATCGCTAGGTGCGCTGGGCAGCGCCACGGTCAGCGGCCCGTGAGCAGTGATCGTGTAGGCGGCGCCCGCGGGAATGTACACCGAGTGGGGCTTGCCCGCAAACACGTTCGGCCGGCCGCCGATCGGGCCCAGCCGCTGCCCGTTGACCACAAAGGTGGCCTTGCCGCCCAACAGGACGGCCAGGATCTCGCGATCCCCGCTTGTCGCCTCGTAGGCTTCGCCGGCGCCCAGCACCAGGGTGGCAAAATCCAGCAGCTTGCACGGATTGGTCGGCAAACGATTGAGTCCCGCAGCGTTCGGGACGGCGGCAAAGTATGACATGGGTTCCTCCTATTCTAAACTACCCACCCGGGCAGAAATTCCCGGCTGGCTTGGAGCATCGCAAGGAACATGGTCCAGGCCTCATCCACGGGCAGCCGGGTGGTCGGATCGCCCAAGACGGCCTGAAAAGCCAGGTCCTTGTCCCGGGCCAGCGCGGCCTCGACGATGAGCTCCTGGCTGGCCACGTGCCGGGAGATCAGGGGCTGCAAGCCCGCAGGCAACGGGCCGGCAGCCAGCGGCCGCACTTCGTCGCGACTGAAGTGGGCATTGGTTTCCACCACCACGTCGGGCGGCAGGTTCGCCACCTGGCCGCAATTCGCCATGTTGACATTGGTAACCAGGTCGCCGAGGCCAAGCAAGGCCCGGATCTGGCCCACCCCTTCTTCGCCGGACGGCTCCAATTGGAGCGGTGTCCGGCCGGCCATGAGGTCGCGCGTCTTGCCCGGCGCCTCCTGCCAGGTCCTGATGCGCCAGCTTACCGGCGTGCGGATGACCCCCCAGCGGAACAGCTCCTCGGGCGAGCGGGTGAAGCCGGGCAGAAACTCCACCAGGTGCCGGTCGCCCGCCGCGGCCAGCAGGCCAAACCGCTGAAAGAGTGTGAACTTCACCTGGTCGGCGCTGTGGAACCAGGAGCCGAACCCCTCCACCTCCGACTGCGTGTAGGGTCTGAGCACGCCGGGTTCGCCGATGTGCTGCCGCAGGAGCGCCAGCACATCAACGTCGTGATAGAAGGCGCGGTCGATCCAGGTGAAGTGGTTGATGCCCGTCACGTTGACCCGAATCTCGGCCCGCGGCGGGACGGGGACCGGCAAGTAACGGCCCACCAGTCCCGCCAGCATCTGCTGGGTCCCAAACACCTCGTGGCAGCAGCCGAAGACCTTCAGCCGCGGCGCGACGCGGGTCAGCGTCCGGGTGCAGATGCTCATCGGGTTGGTGTAGTTGATGACCCAGGCCTGCGGACAGATGGCTTCGATGGCGTGCGCAAAGCCTGCGTAGGTGGTGGCGGCGCGCAGCCCGCGCACCAGGCCCGGCGCGCCGGTCGTATCGCCCACGGGGAAGAAGATCCCATGCCGCTCGGCAATGGCGATCTCCTCGGCCATACATTCGAGCGTGCCGGGCTGGATCGAGAGCACGACAAAGTCGGCGCCGTGCAGCGCGTCGTCCAGCCGCTCGACCGCAGCATAGCGCCAGGATGAACGGACGCCGGTCTGCGGCAGCACGGATGCCGTCTGAAGCCAATTGCCCAGCGCCTCGTTGAGCCGGGCCGAGGAGATATCGATGTCGTAGAGCGCCACCTGTCCTGACAGGTCGGGACAGAGGGCCAGATCAAACATGAGCTTGCGCGCCCATTGGCGGCTTCCGCCGCCGATATAGGCGATCTTCAGATCGCGAGGCTGGCCGTGGAGAGATGACGTCATTATCTGAAGTCCTATCGAGAGCCCTTGCAAACGGGCGTCTTGCCGCCCATTGTAGCCCCAAACAGGCCGCGGGTCAATGACGGAAGGGCTGGGCGAGAGATGCCACCGGAAAATCCCGATTGACATCTCCGGGGAGTCGGCCTACAATATCAGTGCGCTGACAGGCGCTGTTAGCGCACTTTGGGAAGCAGACAATCTTTCACGGTGGAGGGTCAGCCATGTTTACGATCGAACTGCTGCCGGCTGCACACGGCGACGCGCTTTGGATCGAGTACGGTCCCGCCTCCCGCCCGCATCGCATCCTGATCGATGGCGGCCCGGCCCCCACGTATGAAGAGGGCCTGCGCCGGCGCATCGCGGCGCTGGCGCCAGACGAGCGCAAGCTGGACTTGCTGATCGTCACCCACATCGACGCCGACCACATCGACGGCAGCCTGATCCTGCTGCAGGAGCGGGCGCGGCTGAAGCTGGAGATCGATGCGGTGTGGTTCAACGGCTGGCCCCAATTCTTTCGCGCAAGCAACAGGGCCGTTTCCCGTGCGCCGCTGCAGGGCGAATTCCTCGACGGCCTGGTCACCGTCGACCCGGCGCTGAGGGCGGGCTGGAACAGGCAGTTCGACCACCGCGCGGTGGTCATTCCGGACACCGGGCCGCTGCCGGTGAAGCCGCTCCCCGGCGGCGCCACGCTCACCCTCCTGGGTCCGACGGAGGCGCGCCTCCGCAGCCTGCGCAGGCGTTGGGCCGCCGAAATCGTCGACTTCCCGCCCGGCGACGTGAGCGCGGCGCTCGCCCGGCTGGCCGAGCGCCGCGAGTACCGGCCCCCGACCCTGCCTGCGGACACCAGGGGAATGCCGAAGCCGCGCAAGTACGGGGACGATAGCACGGTAGCCAACGGCTCCAGCATCGCCTGCGTCTTCGAATATGCCGGTGTGGCGGTGCTGCTGGCCAGCGACGCCCACGCGCGCACCCTGGCGGCCTCGCTGAAACGGCTGGCCGCGGAGCGGTCGGTAGCCAGGCTGCGGTTCGACGCGGTAAAGCTGCCGCACCACGGCAGCATGAACAATGTCAGCAAGGCCTGGCTGCAGTTGGTCGACTGCGACCGCTGGCTGATCTCTACCAACGGCGCCGTGTTCCAGCACCCGGACGTGGAGACCGCGCAGTTGATCGCGGCTTGCCGGCCCCGGGCCGGCGCCAGGCCGACCCTGCTCTGCAACTATGGCGCCATCGCGGATCGCCTGACGCAGCAAGCCGAGGGCCGGTGGCTGGTCGGCGCTCCGCAGGGCCAGGCAGCCGGTCCGGCCGGCGGCCTGCGGCTGAGTTTGCCCGCATGAGTCCTTTGACTGCGCTCAGGATGCCCACGATCTCCGCTACGCTCGTCGTGATCAAGGGCGCCGGCGACCTGGCGAGCGGAGTGGCCGCGCGGCTGCACCGCTGCGGCTTCCCCGTCGTCATGATCGAGCTGCCCGAGCCGCTGATGGTGCGCCGGACGGTGGCGTTCGGCGAGGCGGTCTACGAGAACGAGGTTGTGGTCGAGGGGATTCGCGCCCGGCGCGCGGACGACGTTGCCGCGGTGCGCGCCATCCTGGCCCAAGGCAGCGTCTTGGGCGGAGCAGGGCCCAGTCGCAGGATTATCCCCGTCCTGGTGGACCCCGAAGCACGCAGCCTGGCCGAGCTGGCGCCCGCGGTGTTGGTGGACGCGATCATGGCAAAGCGCAACACGGGCACAACGCTGGCGGATGCGCCGGTGGTCATCGCGCTCGGGCCCGGGTTCACCGCCGGCGTGGACTGCCATGCTGTCGTCGAGACGAATCGCGGGCACCGGTTGGGCCGCACTATCTACCAGGGCAGCGCGGAACCGAACACCGGCGTGCCGGGCCTGGTGGGGGGCGAGAGCTGGCAGCGGGTCCTGCGCGCGCCGGCAGACGGCATCGTGGAGAATCGAGCAGCCATCGGCGAGCGGATCACGAAGGGACAGGTGGTGGCAAGCGTTGCGGGCAGTCCGGTCCTTGCCGGCACATCGGGCGTGCTGCGCGGCCTGGTCCGGCCGGGCACGATCGTGACTGCGGGTCTCAAGATCGGTGACGTCGACCCGCGCGCTGCGCCCGAGCACTGCACCCTGATCTCGGAAAAGTCGCTGGCCATTGCCGGCGGCGTGCTGGAGGCGATCCTGTTCTTTCAGAACGCAGCAGGCTAGGCTGGGGCAGCCAGGGGGACAGGCCCGGCGCTGAACAGGGCCGCGCGGAGCCAGTCCACCGCGGCGGCAAGATCCGCGGCGACCGCGAAGCCGAGACGACCGCCGTCCCGGCCCGCAGCGCGCAACACAGCCAACTGCTCGGCCCCGCGGCCGCTGAGCACCAGCAGCGAACGGCACCCCGCGCTCTGGGCGGCCAGCATGTCGGCCTCGGCGTCGCCGACCAGGATGCTGGCGGCCAGATCGATCTGCCAGCGCTCGGCAGCCTGGAGCAGCAGGCCGGGCCGCGGCTTGCGGCAGGTGCAGGCGTCTTCCGGCCGATGCGGACAATACAGCACATCGTCAATCCGGCCGCCGGCCGAGCGAATCTCGGCCACCATGCGGCGATTGATCTCGTCAACCGCGGCACGCGTCATGAGACCCCGGCCCACGGCAGCCTGGTTGCTGATCACGATCACAAGCAGGTCCAGCCGCGCCAGCCTGACCAGCGCATCCAACGCGCCGGGCAGGAACTCGAACTCGTCCCAGCTCTTGACGTGGTCGCAGCGGTTGCGGTTGATCACGCCGTCGCGATCGAGGAAGATGGCGGGCTGTCCCATCGTGCGATGCTCCTGCTCTATTGGACTCGATTGTGTCATGCTGAGGCCGAGTCCCCGACCTGCGTCGTTGAGCTGAGTTCATCAGGCCGAAGCATCTCTGCCGGCGCAGACGAGATGCTTCGCTGGGGTCTCGCCGCAACTGATCTTGAGCCGTCAACCCGCTCAGCATGACATTGCGGCAGACATAATGAACCACTCCAATGTCCGGCCAAACAATCCAGCGGATTGCGTTACAAACTGCGCTGGCGGCGGGCCCGGACGGGCCATTCCCGCTGCGCCTGGTCGTACTTCTCCAGGCTGCCGATATCCAGCAGGTACGTGTCCCGGGGGATCGGCCAGCCGTAGAGGGGCGCGCCCGCGGCCAGCAGCGCGGGCAGCACGTCCAGGCCGAAGTCGGCAAACGCCCCGTCCGGGATGTGATCGAGCACGGCCGGCTCGACCACCAGCACGCCCGCGTTGGCCAGGTCGGTGAAGACCTCCTCGGGCCGCGGCTTCTCGAGAAAGCGGGTGATGCGGCCGTTGCCGTCGAGCCCCACGAGCCCCACCTCGGTCGGATTAGGCACGCGGTAGAGCGCCAGGGTGGCCGCTGTGCCGGGATCGGCAACCACGCGCTCGTGGTGGAACGCCAGCAGCGCAGCCAGATCCAGGTCGGTCAGCACGTCGCCGTAAACCACCACAAAGGGCCCGTCGCGCAGGAAACCCTCCAGCCGCCGCGCCGCGCCCGCGGTGCCCAGCAGGCGATCTTCGTGCGAATAAGTGATGCGCATCCCGCGGGCCGCCCCGTCTCCGAAGGCGCCGGTGATGGCGTCCGGGCAGTGGTGCAGGTTGATGGCGACGTCGCGGATGCCGGAGCGCGCGAGCCAGTCCAGCGTGTGGGCCAGCAGCGGCCGGCCGTCGATCGGCACCATCGCCTTGGGCAGGTTCAAGGTGAGGGGCCGCAGCCGCGTGCCCTCGCCCGCAGCCAGCACCAGCGCCTTGGGAGGCCGCGCCGCGCGGGCCGCGATCTCGGCCACCCACTTGCGCAGCAGGCTTGCCAGCAGGTGATCCAGCACCATGTGCAGGTCCTCCTGCTGGCCGATGTAGGAGACGGGCGCGCGCACGCAGATATCCACCAGGCCGGCGAGGCAGCCGCCGTCGTCGCCGGTCAGCCCCGCGGTGACCGCGCCCAGCTCGCGCGCGACACGCAGTCCCTCCAGCACGTTGGCGCTGTTGCCGCTGCACGAGACCGCGAGCACCAGGTCGCCGGGCCGGCAGTAGTTGCGCAGCTGCTCGGCAAACACCTGGTCGTAGGCCGCGTCGTTGGCCCAGGCGGTGAGCAGCGGGACGTTATCGGTGAGACAGAGCGCGCGCCAGCGCGGCTGGCCGTCGACCACGATCTTGTTGAGGTCGTTGACCATGTGCGAAGCCAGCGCGGAACTGCCGCCGTTGCCGATGATCAGCACCTGGCCATCGGCGCGGCGGACGGCCATAAGCGCCTCGGCCAGCGCCCGGATCGCGGCGCGATCCAGCGCGGCGAGACCGCGGGCCAGCTCGGCCAGGTAGGCTTCCACATGTTCTGACAACATTGATATTTATTAGTCCCGTATTGAGAGATTGACACCAACGGTGATTATACAGGGGCAGTGCTCCGTGATGCAAATCACAGAAACGACAGATCCTATCCGCGCTCGATGCGCCTGGCGCGGGGCACGATGGCGGCGAGGCGAGGCAGGCCCGCGGCCAGACGATACAGGTACCAGTAGGGCAGCTGCCAGCCCGCGGCCACCTTGTAGCGTTCCCGCATATACGCGGGCTGGGGGAAGAGGTTGAACCAGGCGTAGCGCGCGCGGGCCGCGGCATCGGGCAGCGAGACGAGCGTGGTGTAGAAGTCGAGGGTAGCGCTGCGCGATGCGGCGGAGAGGAGGCGAAAGAGCCGCTCGTCCGTCCGCGTAGGCCTGAGGGCGTGCGCCTGCTGCCGCGGCCCGTCCAGCGGCAGCGAGGGCCAGCACTGAGCCAGGCGCTCCAGCGTCTGCCGCAGCGCGGCCAGCAGCTCGAAGGCGCGCGCTGCGGCGAAGACCCCGGCCCAGTCGAGCCGGTCTCCGTGCTTCACGATCAGCAGCGCCAGGTCGAGCAGGGAGCGCAGGCCCTGGAACTGGTGGTGCAGCGCCAGGTGCGCGGGCAGATACACCAGGTTGGCCTCGGGGGTGAGCACCCGGAACGGCTGGCCGGCGATCGTGCGCGGCTCGGAATGCTCCCAGAACCAGGCCACGGGCACGCGGCGCAGGTAGTAAGGGACGTCGAGCAGGTGCCAGTGCAGCTCGACCGGGGCGAGATCGGCCGCGGGGGGCAGGAACGATTCCTCGTTGCGATAGGCCAGGCCGGCGCCCGGCTGATGCTCCACCTCGGCCGGCGCGTAGCCGAGCCGCAGCAGCGCGTCGCGGCAGGCCGGCAGGGACGCGTGGGGGATGAGCAGGTCGATATCGCCGAACGGCCGCAGCGCGGGGTCGGCATAGAGGGCCTCGGCCAACGCCGCACCCTTCAGCAGCAGAAGCGGCGCGCCCGCGGCCGCCAGGGCAGCCCCCACCTGCGCCAATTGGTGCAGGCCGCGCGTGTTGGCTGCGGCCGTGGCGTAGAACGCCTGCGCCAGCGCCTCCTGCACGTCGATGGGCAGCGGCATGTCGCGCGTCGCCGCGTAGAGGGTCGCGGCAACGCCGCCGGCCCCGGCCAGGGGCAGCAGCTCGGGCCACGGGACCACGTCGGCCGCGGGGCGCCGGGTGGGATCCCAGGCGGCAGCGAGCAGGCGGCAGAGGGCCTCCTGGGCAGGGAGTTGGACGGTCATGGGGGCATTATAGCATAGAAGGACGAAGGACGAAGGACGAAGGACGAAGGACGAAGGATGACGGACGTAAGCGCCAATGTAAATTGACACGTTGTAGGCGCTGAGCTAGAATTGCCGCACCCAATCCGGACCATTTCTCATGGCTCGTCCAGGTGTTAGATGCGCCGTAATCTTGGCGGCGTATCATATTGAAGGGGTAAATAGGTTACCTGCTCACCGTTACGGAATGAAGAGGGAGAAGCTCATGAAGACCACGACCAGATTGCTGCGCCTGGGTTCCGCTACGATGCTCCTGGCATTGACGGCGATGTTGCTCCTGCCGACCGTGGCCCTGGCGCTTTCAGGCATCTTCGCCGGAGGCATTACGCTCAATGTCAGAGGTGGCGTCAATACTGACTACCCTGTTGCGAACTTCAATGGAACCAACCTTGGCAGCATTGGTTGTGGGCAGACGCTGGTGTTCGTTGGTGGCTATGTGGATACCTACAAAAACGGCGGATCGAATGTCACTGGCGCCAGCATCAACTATCGTGTCTATCCACAGGGGAGTGCGTCAGGCAGCTACACGAATCTAAATGCACCCTTTCGGTGCAACAAAGGATCCGATGAGTGCTCAACCTTTAGCAATGACGGTGACCAGAGATGGAGAAAATCAGATGGGGCCACGGATATTGCGGCAGGCCTGGGGCCGGGCACCTACACGATCGAGGTTTACTCTCAGGCTGCAAGCAGCGATGGCACTCTCTACCTAAGTAACGGAGGTGCGAACTACAAAGCCACTTTCTCGGTTCTTGTCCGCACGACCAGCGGCACCGGCACCTGGGACAGCGGCTCAACCTGGACCGGCGGGACCACACCCGCGCCCAATGCGGACGTAGAGATCTGCAGCGGCAGCACGGTGAGCCTGACCACCGACCCGACAGTGCGATCCGTCAAGATTCTTGGCGCGCTCCAGGATGATTCGACCGCAAACACACTAACAATCGCCGGGACCGCTACGGCAAACCCCAGTTTCACCAACAACGGCACGTTCACCGCCGAGAGCGGCACGGTGGCTTTTGAGGGACAGAACAACATCAACGGTCGGGTGTGGGGCAGCGCCGCCACCACATTCAACAACGTCACCATCAGCGCCAACGGCTCCGGCGTCTTCGGCGTGGACTTCTACGACCAGGATGCAACAGCGGTTCGCGCGACGATCAACGGGACACTGACGCTCAATACGCGCACCTTCGTCGCCAACGAGGAACAGGGGCGCAATAACGCTACGGCATGCGCCAATCGCGATTGCGGCGCGCCGTTCTATGGGGCAAGCTCGACGCTCAAGTACTCTGTCGGCTACCCGGAAAACGAAGGGGGCGCCCGTCCCGCCGTGGACGCCTTCCAGGCCTACGGCGAATGGATCCCAGGCAACACCACCGGCTCGCAGCCAGGCGTCCCGAACAACGTCCAGGTGACCAACGATTCGTGGGTTAGCTTCAAAGTCAATGTGGGCAGCTACAGACTCCTGGGCAATTTCACCATCGACGCCGGTGTTGACGGCAATACCTACGGCGGCGCGGGCACGACCCCGGCCGGCTTCGAGCAGAACGGCTTCAACCTGGGCGACCTCGGCACGTCGACGCTGACGCTGGCCGCGGGCAAGGATGTGACCAACAACGGG
>CAZELR010000005.1:0-111607 GCA_964513075.1 uncultured Anaerolineales bacterium | reverse complement strand
CCCCAGCCAGCCAAGAAAAGGGGCTGCCTGGATGTTCTTTCCAGACAGCCCCTTCTTAACTTAAGCTATTCTGGCCCAGTCATCCGCTCTACATCCACCCCTGGTTGCGGCCAAAGCTCGACAGAAGGGGCAACTCGACACGTTTGCCGTTGTAAGCCTGCAAGGCGTAATACAGCCCGAACAGATGCGGCACGAAGAAGATCACCCACAGGCAGGCGAAACCGATGCCAAGCGTCAGCAGGCCCAGGATGACATAGGCGATGCCCGCCACGACCTCATAGGCCGCTCCACCCGCAAAGAAGAGCAGCGATGTCACCGCGTGATGTCTCTGGAACGGCCGCTCCTTAGCGGACGACAACAACTGGATGATCGACACGATAGGCAACTGCAAGATGACCATCGAGAGCCAGGCCAGCGCCGCTGCCAGACGATCATCGCTGGTGCCTTCGGCCACCGCGGTTGCCCGCGGACGCGTCCCCCCAGGCGTATCGCCCGGCAACACGGCAACCGGCTCCGGCACAGGCGCCGCAGCTTCCACAATGACTTCGTCCAGCTTGGCTGCCTGCTCACCCACGGCCTCAGCGGCTTCCACAACAGCTTCGTCCAGGTTGGCTGCCTGCTCGACAACGGCCTCAGCGGCCGGCTCAACCACGGTTTCGGCGACCGGTTCGGCCGGGACCAGAGACTCCTGCAAATCTTTCAGCTCGGCTGTCACGGCCTCGGCCGTCTCAGATAGCTTCTCAGACAACGCTTCCTCCGGCTTGGACACAACCTCTGCATCCCACACTTCCGACACTGACTCGGAAGGTGGATTCTCGCGCTTCTGCTCAGACATTGTTTCCTCCGTCCATGTGATTGGTTCTTATCCGGCTCAGCACAGAGCGATGCCAAGCTAGCCCTTCATGGTCATTACACTCTGCCTTCATTACGCAGGACGCCAAGAAATGGTTTCACACACCTGCCCGGTGCGCAACTCTCTGACCAGACGTGCGTATAGAAAACAACAGTGGCTTTCTGCAGGTTGCATCAGCGCAAGGAGAAAGAATGAATAACAAACGTTCGTCGATCATACTTGGAGCCTTGCTGGTCGTCATCGGCCTGGCCTTTCTGGCACAGAATTTCGAACTGCTGGGCGGCCTGGAGAACATGATTTGGGTCGTGCTGTTCGGCATCGGCGGCCTGGCGTTCCTGTACCTGTTCGCCATCAATCGTGAGAACTGGTGGGCCATCATCCCGGGCTTCACGCTGCTGGGCCTTGCCGGCCTGATCGGCTTCGGCGAGCGCCTGGGCGCGTTAGGCGGTGCGTTCTTCCTGGGCGCCATCGGCCTGGCCTTTTTGGTGATCTATATACTGCGGCGTGACTTCTGGTGGGCGATCATCCCCGCGGGTGTGCTCACGACGCTGGCGGTCGTGGCGTCCACTGCGGAGCACGTGGATGGCATGGCGGTCGGCGGCTTCTTCTTCCTGGGCCTGGCGGCTACCTTCGCGATGGTCTACCTGCTGCCGAACCCGGAAGGACGCATGAAATGGGCGTTGATCCCCGCCGGCATCCTGGGAGTCATGGGCCTCCTGATGGTCCTGTCGTTGGGCGGCCTGATCAACTACATCGTGCCGGCCGCGTTGATCCTGTTGGGTCTTGCCTTGGTCGGCCGCGTGCTGATCAAACGAGGCTGATCTCTGGCTTCGAATCTCTGACCTTTAGGAGACACTAATGAATAATCGACTCTATCGCAGCCGCACCGATCAGATGATCGGCGGCGTGTGCGGCGGTCTGGCGCAATACCTGAAGATTGACGTTACGCTGATCCGGCTCTTCTTCGTACTCCTGGCGCTAGGCAGCGGAGTGGGCATGATCCTTTACCTGATCCTGTGGGTCATCGTGCCCTACGAAGGCGCAGGAGAGATCGGTGGCAGCGACACCATCCGCGGCGGCGCAGACGAAATGGCAAGCCGCATGCACACGCTGGGCGCAGACATCCAGCAGGCCATCCGCGAGCCCAACCCCAAGACCGGCTTGATCCTGGGTGCAGCATTGATTATCATCGGCTGCGTCGTACTGATCGATAACCTGAACTTGCCTTGGCTGCGTTGGCTGGACTTCGGCACCCTCTGGCCGATTCTTCTGATCATCGGCGGTGGGCTGCTGATCCTGCGGCGGATACGGGAATAAGAGAGAGGCTTTCTATGAAAGATCAACAACACCACGGCGGTCTGGTATGGCCCATCATGTTGATCGCGGCGGGCATCATACTCCTGCTGAACAACCTGGGGATGTTGAGTTGGGACATCTGGGCAACGTTGTGGCGCCTGTGGCCGGTGCTGCTGATTGCCATCGGCCTGGACATCATCATCGGGCGGCGCTCGTTCTGGGGTTCCCTGCTGGTGGGAATCTTGCTGCTGGCCGTGTTGGGAGCGGCGATCCGGTTCGGCCTGCCCCAAGGGAGCCTGGGCGCCGTGAGCGCGATTGACCATACCGAAACTGTCAGCGAGGCGTTGAAAGGCGCAGAACGCGCGGAGGTCGAAGTCAGCTTCGGGGCCGGAACGCTGAACCTGACTGCCTTGCCCGCCGGCAGTTCACAACTGGTCGAGGGTGAACTGGATTTAAGCCAGGGCGAACGCCTGGTCTTAAATCATGCTGGCTCCAGCAGCGTTGAACGGCTGTTGATAAAAAGCGAAAACACTCTGGCAACAGCGCTCAACGTCACACCGGACAAGCGCAAGACCTGGGACCTGGAGCTGAACCGGGATATTCCCACCAGCCTGAAGATGAACACCGGCGTGGGTGCCGCGATCGTTGACATGACACAACTGAACCTGACCCGCATACAAATCGACAGCGGCGTCGGTGAGACGACCATGAAGTTGCCTCAACGCGGCCGGTACGACGTGACGATCAACGGCGGCGTCGGCAAGATCACGGTTATCATCCCACAGGGGCTGGCAGCCCGCATCAAGGTCGATGCCGGCCTGGGCAACATACGCGTAGACGGCGCTTTCACCCAACGCGAAGAGGAATATGTGTCAAAGAGTTACGACATGGCCGAAAACCGCGCGGACATCGAGATCGATGGCGGCATCGGGCAGATCATCGTCCGAGAGATCACGGAGTAAATGACGCTATGACCAGCCGTCCAGCCATAAACACGCCCTCTTCTCATGCGTGTTCGCCAGGTCTGCTCCCTGACGCCAGGTGCCGATAGCGGAGCGTTACGCGCCAAGGCGCCACAAGCGGCGCCAGAAAAGGGATGTCTGAACGATTGCTGTTCTTTCGCCGTTGGCGCCACATGCGCTGCGCGGCTGCCCACGCAACCAGACGGCCGCGCAGCGCATGCAGATCGTGGCGCGTGGCGACAGCAAAAACCACAGCCGCCAGGTCATAGAAAACAACGACCGGTGCGTACCGCCAAAGCTGGCGCACAGGATAGTTCTTCAGGAGAAGCCAAACCTTATTGCGGCCAAGCTGAAAGCTCTTGAACGGAGAGCCTTCCCTGCCTGTGGCTGAATGGCGGTGCAGCAGACGCGCGCAGGGCACAAACAAGCACCTCCAACCTGCCTGCCGCGCACGCCAGGCAAGATCGACATCCTCTAGATAGGCAAAGAACGCCTCATCGAACATCCCGATCTCGTCCAACATCGCGCGACGATACAGCGCTGCGCCGCCACAAGGACCCAGAACCTCCACCCACGCCGACTCAGTGGGATCATCCGGCTCGCCCCCGCGGCGATCCCACGCGATGCCGGCCTTGTCGATGCAGATCCCAGCCGAGTTGATCAGGTGGGGCCGATCCGCGAACAACATCTTGCTGGCGCACATGCCGACGGTTAGATCGCTCGCTGCTGCGGCCACCAAGGCGGCCAGCCAGCCGGGATCCGCTTCGGTGTCGTTATTCAGCGTCACCACGTAGCGGCTGGCGCTCGCACGAATGCCCTGGTTCACAGCCGCAGCAAAGCCCAGATTGCTTGCGTTGGCGAGCACGCGCACCGTCGGGAAATGCGCGCATACCCACTCGACCGAGCCATCCTGAGAGCCATTATCTACCAGCACAACCTCGTGGTCCTGGTCGGTCTGCGCGGCCAACGCTTCCAGGCAGGGGCCCAACAGGTGCCGGCCGTTCCAATTGGGGATAATAACCGTGGTGGTAGGCATGGGGGAGTGGGCCCTTCCCGCTGTCAGCGCGCTAAAGCTGCCGAGTAGAGTTGCTCCAGGCGGGCCAGATGTTCTTCGATCGTCAGGATAGGTGCAGGACCCGGGAGCTCGAAGCGGGTCAAAAGCGCGGGGTCTTGCGCGATCCTGTCGAAGACGGCAGCCAGGGCCATGGCGTCGCCTGGCGGAACCAGAAAGCCATTGATGCCGTCAAAGATCACCTCCGGCAGTGCGCCGATGGCGGAGGCGATCACCGGCTTGCCGTGCAATAGGGCCTCGCGCGCCACCAACGAAAAACTTTCGTGAGCCATCGATGGAATCACGAGGGCGTCGATGTCGGCATAGACACTTGCTCCCTGGTCAGGCTGGAATGGCCCCTTGAAAGCAATACGCGAATCATCCTGAGCCAGTTGCCGCAATTGCCGGCTGAAAGCTGGAATGATGTCTTCGCGGCCGTAAAGACTGAGGTGTAGATTCTGGCTGTGGCTCTGTTTGAAGGCCCGGATCAAGGTCTCGGTTCCCTTCCAGGGCAGAAGCGAGCCGACAAAGGCCAAACGCACCGGGGAGTGGATCGTTCCGGCAGAACTGATCGCGGCAGGCCGCCGTAGGCCCAAGGGCAAGACGACGATGGCCTCCGGCGGATACCCGTTGCGCACCAGCGTGTCCTTCACAAACTGTGACGGCGCGATAATGTGTCGGGCGGCCAGGAGTGCATCCCGGAAGGCCGCAAACCGTTGCTCAAGCGCATCGGGGGTGGCTTGCAGGTCGGGGAGGAAATAATCGTCTTTGGTCAATAAACGTCGGAGCCGCAGTCGAATAGGAAAGGGGATGAGGCGGCGTAAAGTTGAAACCGCCACAGTGCGCGCGTGTTGGGCTGCAGTGCCGGAGGTGACACAGCGGTAACAATCACCGCCCTGCTGCGGCCCGGGGCAAGCCTGCTTACGCCAATCGTGCAGATAGACACGCTGGCAAAGCGCCCAAAAGTCGTGAACCGTAACCAGACATGGAATGCCGCGCTCGGCGGTGATCCGGGGCAGTCGCGCGGAGAGTTTGATCAAATGATTAAAATGTACCAGGTCGGGCTGAATACGCGCCAACAGATCCGCGAAAACCTGGTCGATCCTGGGGTCGGTGAAGGTCTGTGCAAACGAGCGAATATCCCGATAGTTGTTGACCAAGCGGAACACCGACACACCTTCCACTTGTTGCTCGATCAAAGAATAGTCGGGAGCAGCCAACGTCTGCTCGGCACACATGACCGTAACCCGGTGACCATCAGCCATCAAAGCATGTGCCAAACCGGCTGTGTAAACTTCCACTCCTCCAAAGGCGGTGGGCGGAAACCCATTCGCAACCAGCAAGACATGCATGACCTAGTTTCTCACAAGAGGCGCATAAGTTCGATGGACCACAGGAAGCACTTCGACCTCCACGTTGAACTGCACGTTTCCGAGCCACACAATTACAGTATGCACCCCCAGGAGGGTATCTGTCAAAGCTGTCAAACGCAGCACCGCAGAATCGAACCGGGGCAAAAGCGGTTGAGAACTCAGCGTTGTCCTAAAAGTCAGTGGTGCATGAACATTGATGACTAGGGGCGTATCGAATTGGGCGGCCGACACTTGCACATCCAAAGTACCGCCGGGTTCGATGAAGCGTCCTCGAGGCGTCACGGCAAGTATAGGGCCACCACCACATACCGTCGAAACGGGTGTAGCATCGGCCAGCGAAGGCAGTATGCGGGTGTAGCTTGGATTAGAGACAGCCTGAATATAGGCTTGCGTGGCGTTGGCGCCTGCGCCGGGCAGTGGCTGCACACCGCTGCAACCTCCACCACTGACACAGTCGGCCGATCCGGTGGTGACACGGAAATCAGCTTGGGTGCGATTACCATACGCATAATCGTTAAACCAGAGGACGGCACGCACGAATGGATAAGTCGGGATCTGCGCGTACGCATCGGTGATCCAGGTCGCCTTCGAGGTCCCTGCGGCGCCTCCGTCTACGGATCCCAACTCTGCCACGATCTGGGGCTTGGCATAGCGGCAGGTCAGATCCTTCAGCACAGCATCGTAGAGAGCAGTAAAAGACTTCCACGGCTGGCTACCCCACTGATACCAGTTATAGCCGCTCAGCCCAATCCAGTCTACATATTCGTCACCTGGATAATAAGCATGGAGGGTGTTCCAGGTCTCAACAGGATGGCTGGCGTAGTTGGGCGACCAGACCCATTCCACATTGGATACCCCCGCGGCGGCGAAAATGTCATGGACGCGGCGCCACATCGCAACGTAATCTCCCGGCGTACTTCCATACCTGCCTGCCCCCCACGGCGGATCGGTTATGTTCATTTCATGGGCCAATCGCAAGAGGTAGCGCTGTGGACGCGCTTTCAGAGCCTGCGCAAAGCCGCGAATGTAGGCATCACAACGCCCCTGCACAATAGAACGCACAGGTCCTAAACCATCCCCAAACCCCAGGTTGCAGCCAGCGCTGTACAAACTCGGTTCCCATGTCAGCATGATGACTGGACGTTGGGAAGCAGGAAGATAGTCACGGATGATGTTAGACAGAAACGGGTCAAACTGCGACCAGGGCAGAAAGTACATGTATACACCGAGATTTTTCCCGATCAGATTATTGAACGCTTCGATCTCGTGCCCATAGCAATAGTGGATGCCGCTGGCGTCGACCATGCACACAGGGCGCAGATACGCGCCATGCGTGATCCCCTGAACCGTGGCAGGCAAAGCGTCCTGGGGCAAAACTGGTGAAGCAGAAACTGAAAGTGGTGTCCACAAGATTCCTGCGATAGCAAGGCACAAAAAAAGCAACAGTATTCCTGTATGGTTTGAACCGCGGTACATCTAGACTTTCCTTAAGCTTAGAATCTTCCGGGAGGAATTGCTGGATTCCGCTCCGGCAGTGGATTGATCCCCAAAGTGAACTGCTGCATCAGAATCTCAACCCATCTCAGGTCGGGATAGCTGTGCCCAGACAGGCAAGGAACAACTTAAATAGCATATCATAGACTTACCAATGATCAAAGTTGTCGAACTAAGAAACGGAGAGAGAAGATGGCCTGCCCAGACAGCACAAGCGCTTCAAGCAATCAGTATTGCTTGAGGGAATCCTGGCGCGAAAGACGGCGCCGAACAAAGCGTGGGAAACGCTCGATGTGCAGTCCCACCCAGACGCCAAAGGCTGAAGCCGCCTGCCAGGCAGGACTGTGCAAAGTCCAAGCAAGCTTCCGCAAGGCGCTCTGCCCTGCAAACCGGGGCGTCGACCAGGTGAACCGCCAATCGTGCCATACTTGGAGTGGAATGCCAGCGAAAACGCGTAACCAGTTCTGCCAACCGCGACAAACGTGTGCAGGAAACAACTGCTTCATGCCGGCGGCGTGGTCGACATTCTGGCGGAATTGCTCCTTGATAGAGTAATCGTGGGCATGTACGACCGCTGATGCCGGTTCGAAGACAATGATATGTCCGGCCTGTAACGCACGGTCAGCCCAATCAGCATCCTCAGCAAAATCCAGTTTCCTGAAGGGGATCCGCTCCCAGACTGAACGCCGTAACGCGGAGCTGGTATTCGAAAAGTAGGTATAAAAAAGCCTGTCCTGCTCATAACGGGGTTCTTCGGGCATTGACTTGACCAAACGACGGTCGCCCCCCGTCTGCCAGGCCGTGGCCAGCTGCCGCACCAATGCCGGGGAGCTATTGGGACGCGGCAGATGCCGGCTGAAAACCCCGGCTACCCGCGCATCGGTCAAGAAAGGCGCAATGAGGTGCGCCAACCACTGCTCATTGGCAGGGGTAGCATCCTGGGTCAGATAGACCAGGAAATCGGTATCTGGGCCTGCAAGATGGGCGCCCAGATTGCGCGTCACCCCGTGGTTGAACTCCGCCGGTGCGATTTCGTGCACCAGTACGGCGAAGCGGCCCAGGATCTCCTTGGAACGGTCCTGAGAACCTGAATCGATAGCCAACACCTGAAAAGCAAAGTCGGCTTTCTGAGCGAAGATAGCCGCCAGGCTTTCTTCCAGGTATCTTTCGCCGTTCTTCACTAACAAGACAATCGTGACCAACATATCAACTTCGCAGCGTGTTCAGCGCATCGAGCCAGTTGCTTGCACACCGCGCCAGGACGCGCTCTGCGTACAGGTATCTTGAGGCATTCGCCGCGATCTGGGTGCGCAGTGGCGCATCAGTCAAAAGTGCTTGCAACGCCTCGACCCAGGCGTCTGGCTCGTTATCCGCCAGCCAGCCTGTCTCACGATGGCGTACTGTCGCAGCGTAGGCCGGGACGCGACTGTAAATCCCAACTGCACCCGATGCGGCATAATCCAGATGCTTGATATCCGATTTGCACCGGCTGAAGGTTGTGTCCCGCAAAGGCGCGATGGCGATATCCCACCGCAACTGGCCGGTGAACCACGGCATAAACCGGAGATAGTCCCACCCTCCAGGAGGCGGGGCAACTAACTCTACCGGCAGCCCCTCCAGCCGCTTCAGCGTCTCCTGATGGGCGAGGACACCCACCATTTGGAACTTCACCCGGTCTTGGTGGCGGCGCTGAATCTCCAGCAGCGCCGGCAAAACCATCAGCAGGTCATCATCATGCGTGTGTGTGCCCATGTAGCCCACGACAATCCGGCGAGGGAGGGCAGGCCAACCGGGCAAGGTAATGTTCAAGGCCCGGCGGAGCAGTGCCTTCACCCGCACCATGCTCTTGCGGCCAGAAGCAGCACCTGAGATGACACCCTGGTCGTCTCGGCCTGATCGGATCAGTCGTTCGTCGAGCGCGTTGGGCACCACAACGATATGCGGGTTGTAGTTCTGGAACTGCTCACGCAGGGCTGGCGTCGCGACCAGAATGCCATCGGCCTGCCGAAGCAAGAAGTCAAGCACCCGGAGTTGTTCGCCGGTAGGGCGCCAATCCTTGCTTTCGGCCACCAGCGCCGGGAGATTATCGTCAATTGAGTAAATCAGCCGCGCTCCGGCGCGATGCACGCTGTCCGCCAGGCGCTCAACCAGCCTAATCGTTACGTCCGGACGCCACAATCGATCTACGATGACCGCATCCACAGCTTGCCCATCATAGTCTAGGCCGGCGGTCATCTCCAGACTGTCCTGGACAGATGGATGCGTCAGCGGACGCAGCAAACGAATCTGAGCCGTGCTGAATGGCTGCTGATCGTCACCGTGTTCGTAAAGGACATGAACCCTGAGACGCTTCATCGGTCCTCGCCGTGGTCCATCGAATCGAACAGCGCATCCAGAATGTAATGCGCCGGGCGTTCGGGGTAAAACTCACATACGTCAACTAGCGCATTGGCCTGCAGACGGGTGCGTAAGTCGCGATCATCGATCAAGCGCTGTAAAGCGCGCCAACAAGCCTCAGCAGAACTTGTGTCCACCACCAGCCCATTCTCCCCATCGCGCACGAAGGAGGTGGCCCCGCCACGCTGGGGGACGATCACAGCCGCACCACAGGCCATCGCTTCCAAAGCCGTCAATCCCATGGCCTGATGCGATGAATAGTCCACAAAGATGTCCGCCTCGTTGAGCAGGGCAGCAACTTTGTCCGGCGATAACATGCCGGCGGCCTGCCAGGAGAAGCCCTGTGCCAGTTGGCCCAGGCGGGGATCGTCGTTTTCTGCGCCGAACGTCACGATCTCCACACCGGATCCGTAGCTTTGCGCCGCTTGCCGCAGAACCTGCATAGTTAGCTCAGGCTCCCGATAGGGGGTGCTCGGACGAACCATGGCAGCTATCCGCAAGGGACGCATGAGCGATTCCGGCCGGGGCCGCGGCCTGAACAGGTCAACATCCATGCTGACCCCGATCAGAGCGCACTCGGCTTGGGTGTGGCGCACTACCTCCCGTCGCGTCCAGTCGGTCTTGGTGAACAGCACCAAATCAGGGAACAATGTATACGAGTCCAGCGCCCGTTGATAATCTTCACTGTCAGGCTCGTAGATTAGAGGCTCAAAACCCTGAACGTAATAGCCCCGCACGGGCCGGCCATGGCGTTGGGTGATCGGGGCCAACCACGCGGGAGTATAGTTCACTGTCGCGATCACCGCATCATATTCATCGGCCAGAAAAACAATATCTTCGGGTGCGCCGTAGATGACTGGCAGCTCCAAGTCGGGGTAGCTGCCTTCGAAGCCCGGCCGGTTGATAGTCAGGTTGAAAACGACCACCTCCACGCCCATTTCACGCATTGCCCGGGCTTCGGAGAGTATGACATTGCCGCCCCCTCCCGGCTCGCTGATCGGCAAGAGAAATAGCACACGGTATCCTGCATATCTGGCACGTCCCTTGTCGACCCACTCCTTGCGCGCCAGCATCGCCCGGCTGCGGGCACGTATGCCCGCCAGGACGCGGTCCTGGCGGCAAAAAGCGACGCTCTCATCGATGATGTGCTGCCCGTGTTTCTGAGCCAGAATAACTCCTGCCCGATCACACAGAGCCTTCCTCTGCTCATCGGAGTAGCTGCGTGACTGCGCGTGATAGACATACACATCATCAGCCAACGCCAGCGACCAGCCCGCCCGGCGAGCCCGCAAGGTATAGTCATCCTCCTCCCCGTATCCGGCCCCAAAACTCTCTTCGTCGAAGTATCCGATCTCCTGTATCAACTCCCGTCGGAGCAGCAAGCAAAAGCCGTTCAATAAGGGCATCTCGGGGTAGAGCCGCGCCGAAAATCGTGCTACAAGTCGTCCCATCTCCTCGACTGACATTCCCGGCGGCAACGGGTTCGCGGCCCAGTCACCCTGGTTTTCAATTTCGGGGATCGACTGCCACGAGGCTGTATTCGAAAGAGGGCCGACCAGGCCAATTTGAGGGCCAGACCTGGCGCAGGCGATCAGACGGTCCAGCCACTCAGGGGTCACGATCGTGTCGCTGTTGAGCAGGATCACGTAGTCGGCCGTGGTGTGGCGCAGCCCTTGATTCGCCGCAAAGGTGTATCCCAATGCCTGCTCGTTGCGCAGCAAGACCGCTTCATGCTGCGCAGAAAACGCAGCCAGGTAATCGCGCGTTGCAGCGGCGCTGCCGTCGTCCACCAGGATCAACCCGTACGGCGCGGTGGTGTGCTGCACCACAGATTCCAGACAGCGCTGCACATCGGCCAGCGCATCGTGCACGCAGACGATGATCTCGGCGCTGGCCTGGTGAACCTGGAGTGCAGCCCGCGGCACGATCGCCTCAACCACCAGGTGTCGACCGCCGATGACCGTGCGGTCGACCGAGGGACGCCCTTTCACACGCAGGGCTTTGGCCCGGCGGGAAATATCCTGCCCGAAGCGCTGGACGGCCCGGACAAACGCCCGGGGCTGCCGGGTGCGCAGGCCGTGCCACACCTCTTCCAGAGCCTGATCGCGCGTGCTGCCAGGGGGCGCGAGCCGGGCGCGCCCGGCTTGCAGCGCTCGCAGCAGCGTTCCGCCGGGACTCCTCTGCAGTCGGGTCCACTGATCCTCCCGGCCTCTCAGTTCCGCGTCCATCTCTCGCCGTTGCGCACGCAATAGTTGTAGTTCGTGCTCTTTGGCAACCAGTTCGCCACGCAGCTTAATGTTGGCCTCACGCCGCGCCTGGCACTCCTGCTCAAGTTGCCACCAACGACGCTCATAGCTGCCAATCACCCGCGTCATCGGTTCACGCGTTTTCCGAAAGCGAGCTGCCCAAGGCGCGATGAACGAAGCATCGAAATCCACATCGCGGCAAAAACCATGGCGCGCAAACCGCTCGGCCCAATCTTCTGGCGGCTGACTACTGAAACCATCTGCTTTCGCGCGATCGAACGGCGTGGACGAGAAAAGGATGTCCTCCGTATGAGCGCAAAATATCGCAATCGCCTGTTCTGCCAAGGCCGGCGTCACATACCCCAAGGCTTCAATGCAGACGATAAGATCATACCTTTGCGGCAAGGCCTCGGTCAATGAGGCGACCCGACAATAAGGCTGGATTGAGGGATGCACATTACGAATGGCATGTGCAGAGGCGTCTATCCCGGTAGCCTGTACGCCGCGCGCGCGCAGGGTTTCTACCAGCAGACCGCTGGCGCAAGCAGCATCTAGAACAGTGACCGGTCGGATGTCGGCGACAATGGTATCGGCCATCTCACCGAAGCAACGCAGCCAGCCGTCATCACGTTCGGGCCGTGGTGAGTTGGCTGTTGCATTGTGGTATGCGTCATAAAACGACGCAGCATTCGGTCTAGTCATTTGCTTTCTCTGACCGTCCCCAATTAGCGCGCTTCAGCCCCTGTCTGCTGGAAGGCGCACCACGGGCAATGCGGCTCACGCCCTACGATCGCCGAACAGTGCATCCAGGATGTTGTACGCCGGGCGTTCCGGGAAAAAGGCGCAGACGTCAAACAACGCATTCCGCTGCACGTGACTCCGCAGGTCGGTGTCATCTATCAAGCGTCGCAAGGCACTCTCGCACGCCTCAGCCGAAGCAGTGTTGACGACAAGGCAATTGTGCTCGTGTCGCGCAAACTCACCCGTCCCGCCCTGGGCAGGCACAATCACAGCCGCACCACAAGCCATCGCCTCCTGAGCTGTAAGCCCTAGCCCCTGGAAGGTCGAGAAATCCACAAAGATATCGGTTTCATTAAGGAAGCAGGCAACCTGGCGCTGGCTTAACCTCCCCGCCAATTGCCATCGAAAATCGTTCGGGAGCTTTAAAAAGTCCGGGTGGTCCAGATCAGTGCCAAAGAGGCGCACTTCAACGCGAGCACCGTAGCTGCGTTCGATATTCCGCAAGACCTCCATCGTCAACCCAGGCGCGCGATGGGGGGTTTCAGGCCGGATCATGGCACTGATCCGCAGGGGGCGCTCCGGCCACTCGGGACCTGACCGCGGACGCGGGCGAAACAAGTTAACATCGAAGGAGGGGCCAATCAGACCACAACTCATCCCGGTGCTGCGAATCACCTCATCCTGGATCCACCTTGAAGTAGAAAACCGCACGATATTCGGGATGAGAGAATAGGATGCCAAGGCCCTCCGGTAGACATCAGAATCAGGCGTATAAAAGTAAGGTTCAAAATCCTGGATGAAGTAGCCCCTGACCGTACCCGGCGCCTGTGCAATGGCGGGCAGCAACCAGGGAATGGTCGTGTTCATAGTGGCGACGACTGCATCGTAAGCCGCCAACACGGAAGCAACATCCTCGGGCTGTCCATAAAGGACAGGCATATCGAGCGCCGGATAGACCTGCTCGAAGGGTGCCTGATACTCCTCCAGATTGAATAGCGTCGTCTCAACTCCCATCTGACGCATAAGTCGGGCCGTGAAGATAACAACGCTGCCGCCGCCACCCGGCATAGACGCCGGCAGCAGGAACAGGATTCGACGTCCGGTGAAGCGCTCGAAGCCCCGGCGCAGATACTCACGCTGCTCCGGCAAGATGCGGCTGTGCGCTCGTAATCCCTCCAGGACGCGTTCATTCTGGCAGTAACTGACCCCAGCGCGCACGACGGCGGCGCCGTGCTTGCGAGCTAACGCCGCATCTGCGCTTTCACAAAGCAGCTGCCGCGCGTCGTCGGTATAACTCTTGGTTTGAGCATGATACACATAGGCATCATCGGCCAGTGCAAGCTGCCACCCAGCCTGGCGGGCCCGCAGACAGTAGTCATTCTCCTCACCATAGCCGGGGCCAAAGGTGTCTTCGTCAAAGTAGCCGATTTGTTCAATCACCTGCCTGCGAATGAGCAGGCAGAAGCCGTTCAGGAACGGCATGCTGGGATAGACAGCCGCGGCATACCGGGCGACCAACTCACCCATCTCCGCCGCTGACAATCCCTCCGGCAGCACATTGAGCGCCCAATTGCCATTGGCTTGAACTTCGGGAATCGACTGCCAGGTGGCGGCATTGGATAACGGGCCGGCCAAGCCGATCTGCGCACTTGACGCCGCGCAGGCGATCAGACGGTCCAGCCACTCAGGGGTCACGATCGTGTCGCTGTTGAGCAGGATCACGTAGTCGGCCGTGGTGTGGCGCAGCCCTTGATTCGCCGCAAAGGTGTATCCCAATGCCTGCTCGTTGCGCAGCAAGACCGCTTCATGCTGCGCAGAAAACGCAGCCAGGTAATCGCGCGTTGCAGCGGCGCTGCCGTCGTCCACCAGGATCAACCCGTACGGCGCGGTGGTGTGCTGCACCACAGATTCCAGACAGCGCTGCACATCGGCCAGCGCATCGTGCACGCAGACGATGATCTCGGCGCTGGCCTGGTGAACCTGGAGTGCAGCCCGCGGCACGATCGCCTCAACCACCAGGTGTCGACCGCCGATGACCGTGCGGTCGACCGAGGGACGCCCTTTCACACGCAGGGCTTTGGCCCGGCGGGAAATATCCTGCCCGAAGCGCTGGACGGCCCGGACAAACGCCCGGGGCTGCCGGGTGCGCAGGCCGTGCCACACCTCTTCCAGAGCCTGATCGCGCGTGCTGCCAGGGGGCGCGAGCCGGGCGCGCCCGGCTTGCAGCGCTCGCAGCAGCGTTCCGCCGGGACTCCTCTGCAGTCGAGCCCAACGCAACTCCCAACTTTGAACAAGCGCATTCTGGGCCTGCAGGGCGCGCTCCCGTTCACTCAGTTGCGCTCGCAACGCATCCAGCGCACTCTGCTGCTCAATCAGTCGCGCTTCTGCGGCTCGCAGGGCCAGCTCCGCCTCTTCTCGTAGCGTTTCGGCATGCTCCGCCGAGGCTTGCCGCATCTCGAGAGCTAAGGCGCGCAGGTCCTGAGTTTCCTTCCGTAACAGTGAAAAAGCCCGTTCGTAAGCACGCACCGTGCGGTGCAGTGGCTCCTGGCTTCGGCGAAAACGCGTCGCCCAAGCAGTGATAAAGGAGGCATCGAAATCTACGTCTCGAAAGAAACCGTTTTGCGCGAACAGTTCCCCCCAGTACTCCGGCGGCTGGACGTTGAAATGCGTGATTTCTTTATAATCGAAGGGTGTGGAAGAAAGCAGGATGTCGTCGGTGCAGCGACAGAAATTGGCGATAGCTGCCCTTGCCTCATCCGGCGACATATGTTCTAGCACTTCGATGGAGACAATCAGATCATAACGCCTGGGCAACGGATCAGCCACGGAGCCGACCCAGCAGTAGGGGCGAACCGATTCATGCACGTTCTCGATGGCGTATGACGAAACATCGATGCCATAGGCCTCCACCCCGCGCGCCCGTAGTGCTTCGACAAGAAAGCCCAAGGCGCACCCGGCATCCAAGACGCTGGTCGGTCCGATATCGGCGATGATGCGATCTGCGATCTTGCCAAAAAAATCGAGCCACCACGCATCGCGCTGATAGGGCCTGCCACAACCTGCACCATAGTAGAAGGCGTCGAACAACGCTGCTTGGTCTTGCATATCCATCGCACTCACGTCTTCGGTGCAAGTTCGGCTGGCTCAGAAGTCGCATCGACGCGCCAGTGGCCGTTAAGCGTAACAACCCCATAACGCTCGGCCGAGGTCCCCGCCGCGACTCTGAAAGGATAGGCCCGATCGTGGTAGTCGAACGTCTCGGAATCACCGCCATCCACGGCAGCAACTGACAGCAAATAGGCGCCTTCCAACAATGCCAGGCTGGGCACTGTATACACCACCTCCCCCTCACCCTCAGCATAAGGGATATGGAGGCCCGAGAACCGAGTATTCGGCCCACAGACATGTACGCCATTCTGATGATGGATGGCCAAGCCAAAAACAGGTTCCCGGACTGGCGCCTTAGCACGATAGGTCAGATGTACTTCAAACGGGCCGCCATTGACAAAGATCGCACGCGCTGCGCCGGTGGCATCACGGAGCTCAACCTTCGTGATCTCAATCCTTCCGCTGCCCCAGCGTTGACCAGCGGACAGTTCGGCCAATGGTGCGGACGCGCTCTGGGCCTCGGACCGATCTGCTACATCGTTCAGATAGGCCATCGCGACATCGGTGGGCACACCCGCGGCGCGCACCTTGCCGTGATCCAGCCAAATGGCCCGATTGCAGAGGGATTGAATCGTTCCGAGATCATGGGAGACAAACAGGAGCGTGCCGCCGTGCAAGCGGAACTTCTGGATGCTGTTCAGGCATTTTTGCTGAAATGAAGCATCACCAACCGCCAGCACCTCATCCACCAGCAGCAGGTCGGGATCAGTGTGGATAGCGACGGCAAAACCCAGGCGAACGTGCATACCCGAGGAGTAGTGCTTAATGGGCACATCGATGAAATCGCCCAACTCAGCGAAATCGATGATCTTGCCGACCCGGCTCCGCATCTGTTGGCGACTGAGACCGTATACCGACCCATTCAAAAAGATGTTCTCGCGCCCGGTGAGTTCCGGATGGAAGCCTGCGCCCAGTTCCAGCAGCGAGGCGATGCGCCCGTTTGTCGCGACGTGACCGCTGGTGGGCTCCAGAATGCGGGTAATCAGCTTCAGAAGCGTGCTCTTCCCAGAGCCATTGGGACCAATAATGCCGAAACAATCCCCGGGGTGCACCTCAAACGATACATCTTGGATGGCCCAGAATTTCTTAGCGTCGCGCGGCTGGCGCTGGAGGAGGCGAATGAACATTTCCTGAAAAGAACGCTGGCTCTCCCGGTGCATCGTGAACTGCTTGGAAACGCGCTGCAGGGATACAAGTGGTTGTTCCGGCACAAGTACATCGCTGCGTTGGCTCATCAGACCTCCTCGCCAAAACGATGCCTGTAACGCAGGAAAAACCAATAGCCCACAAATAGCACGATCAAAGACGTTGCCGCTGTGCGCAGGAAGAAGTCCAGATTGGTGCGGTACCCCCAATAGAGCAAATCGCGGTAAGCCGTGATCAGAGATGCCATTGGGTTCAGGATATACATCAGGCGGTGAAGATCCAGCGAAACTCCCAGTATATCGAAACTGCGGGGCAGGATCTCGATCGGATAAAACACCGGCGTCAAAAAGAACCACGCCTGGAGGACCACATCCATGATCATCGTCGTATCACGATAGAAGACATTCAATGTGCACAAAAACAAAGAAACACCCAGGACAAAGGCGGTTTGAATGAGGATGACAACGGGTAAGAGCCAGATATAGTTGCTCATCCGGGTGTGGGTTACAAATAATGCCCCAAATAAAACCACCAAAGCGAGCAGAAAATTAACCAGTCCGGCCAAGACGGAAGCAATCGGCAACACTTCCCGCGGAAAGTAAACCTTCTTAACAAGGCTGGAATTGCCGACGATACTGCTCATAGCAGTCGTCAGGCCGACACTGCAGTACTGCCAGGGCAAAAAACCGCACAGAAAGAAGATCGGGAACTTCTGGAGTTGGGTATTGGGCAACATGACCGTGAAGACGAAGGTGAAGACCAGCATCATACCCAGAGGATTCAGGAGACTCCAGAAAAAGCCCAGAACGCTACTTTTGTAGCGCGCTTTCAGCTCGCGCACTACCAGGTTATACGTCAGATCGCGATAGCGCACCAGCTCGCGCAGGCTTTCCAGCATGCGGACGGGGGGGCGGGGATCTTGAATTTCAGTCATGGTGTCAGCAGAAGACAAGTGCGGCCCCTATTTGTGGTAGGTTACGGGCGACTGGCGCGGGGCCGGGGTTGCATCGACCTTTTCACCGACCAACTCGCGATAGGCATCAAGCATGTAGTGTGCAGCCGCATCCCAACCGAAAAGATGAACAGCGCGTTGGCGGAGAAGCTGTCCGAGAAGCTCAGGAGCCGCGGCTCCCTGAGGCGGGAATAAACAGGACAGCAGCCGAGCTGCCAAATCTGTCGCGTCACCCATAGCAGCATATACGCCGTTCGGTCCCAGGTATTCACGAGCGACCGGCGTGCCGAACGCAACGGTCGGCAGTCCCACGGCCATATAGTTAAGCAATTTACCGGCGCCTTCGGTCAGGCTCAACTTCGGAGCGGCAGCGACGTCTCCCAAGGCAAGGTGGATAGGCGCCTGCGCGTAGGGCACCCGGCCGGTCAAGGTGACAAAATCACCGATGCCCAAGTCCAAGGCGCGCTGTCGATAGTGGCCCTCGTTGGGAAACCCCATCAGCAACAAATGGACATCCTGGCGCTGATGCACGATCTGACTCATGGCAGCCAGGAGCAGATCGATGCCCTGATACTCTGCGAGTAGACCCAGGTAAACAATCAGCTTGCGGTCAAGCGGGATGCCGAGTTGCGCCTTCAGTGCCGCCAATTGCGCCGGCTCATAGGATGTCGCTGGCTTGAAAGCGTCCGCATTGACGCAGTCCGGGAGTGTCCGCACGCGCTCAGGAGCACACCGAAACTCATCCAATAGCAGTCGCCGCGCGTGCACCGAGCTGGTCAAAACGATCGCGGCTGAGTGGTCCAACCACCTTTCCAGCCGCAGAAGCAGCGGGTACAAAGGGCTGCCCTGCTTTAGGAACTGATGGTCCAGCATCTCGCCGGTCAGGCTGCCCTGAAAATCAAAGACCACGGGCACCCGAAGGAGAGCACCTAAAACCGTACCGATCAACGCGCCCTCATGCAGGTGCGCGTGGATGATGTCAAATCTACGACGCGCCAGGAGTTCCAGCGTCTTCAGCCCCAGCAGAGCATCAAACACGATTTTATGGCGGCTGGAACCCACCTCATATTCTTTGCGCCACGGAATGGGCAACGTCCGCTGGATATCCAGGCCCGGCACGTCGTCACCGTTACGATAGGTCGCGATGGTGACCTCATGCCCCAGCTTCTGCAAGACAAGCGCTTCTTCGAGAATGCGCACGTGGCAACCGTAGTCAGCAAAAAAGCTGGTGGGAGCGATCATCAGCACCCGGTAACCGCGTGAACTGCCTGGACCGGCAGCTCGATCCGAAAGAGAAAATTTCATGTTCCTCAGCGTCTTGTGCGCTTCAATATAGGCTATTGGGAGCATTGTATGCGCGATACCCACTTCCGTCAAAAACCTTGAACAACAGACCTCGACATGATGGCACCATCCTGGCGTCCCTGATGAGAAAAAGTTCGGCCGGATGGATTGTACATGCCGGATGTCAAGGAATCTGAGGGCGGGGAAGCTGCGTCGCAAAGAACGCGCGGTAACGATGCCGGACAAATCGGGCAGCCTACCAAGATGCCGGACGGGAAACAAGCGGAAGCAAAACACGGTGTTCAGGAGCCACGAGCAAAGCCACGACTTGCGTATTATCCTGCTCGTTCTGCTCGGGCACGACATTGGCTGCATCTACCACAATCCAGATGGACTGCAAGCCTGGCAGCGCGTCGGCCCAGACGGCAGTGACCACGGCGACACCCGCGCAGCCGGCGAGAGGTGGCACCACCACGTCCGCACCGATCTGCAGCCCACCATGTTCAGGATCTCCGCGATAGAAACGGACGATGGCCGGCTCAACGGAAGCAATATTGCCGGTATTGACTACCCGCGCTTCCAGCGTTGCAGTAATAGAGCCGCCCGGACGTGTATCCTCCAGCCGCTGTACCCGCGCACCGGCGGGACGCAGATTAGCAGCAGGCGTGACTCTCGCTGTATAGGCTGCGAAGTTATCGCCAAACGGTGTTCGAGTGTGACTCGCCTCATAAAACAACGGGCCGTTGAAGTTCGTGTCCGTAAGACTGTACCAGGCCCAATACTGCACGAACCGGTAATCATCATCCGGCAAGCCTGCAGGGCCCGTTGCCGTCGACAGATAATCGAACGTCGCCGTCATATAAGCATTGACGCGCGGCACATCAAAGCCAAGGTAGTCCGGCATCAGGATGCCAAACTCCGTGATAATCAACGGCCGGTTCTGATAGCCGCGGCTCCGCATCCACGTCCGAAAGTCACCGATGAACTGCTTGAAAACAACCAGATTGTCGTTATCCTCGATCTCGTAAAGCATGCCTTCAGCCGCATCGATTCCTGGCGGAATTTCAGCGCCCCAGCAGTCCTCGGGAAAGTACTCGCAACTGCGTTCCCGCAGGATGAACGCATGGATATTCCAGACGTCCACCGGCATGGGGACACCGTATTGTGCCAGGTAACTACGCAGCACCCGATCCAGGTACTGCAGCCGAAGCGGCGTAGGCTGCACAATTCCGCCTGCGGCAGCCCGCGCGGTCGGATCGGCCGCCTTGATCTCATGGTAAAGGTCGTGATAGGCCCTGGCATAGACCTCTGGCGTCAGGCTATCTTGATAATAACGGCGATCCGGCTCATTCCCGATCAGCCAGATTGCGCCCGGATTTGCAGCCGCTACAGCCTGAAGTGCGGCCCCTGTTGGATAGGCACGATAAAAAGGCGCAAGGCCGGTAGGTTGAAAACGAACCATGGGAGTATAGCTGATGCCGCCGGGACGGGCGGGCGTTGCCGTGGCGCGCCAATCCGCATACCAGCCGATACGCAGGTCGTTGACCGGATAATCTGCGATGTCGATGCCTGCGCCCACCCCAAAACGGCATAGCGCGACATTCGCGGCCGGCGCCGCGACCTCGCTGACCACCGACTGAGGACGCGCGCCAGTTGTCACGCCGGTATCGCTCCCTGAAGGGGCTGCGAAAGCCTCACCGGTGCCGCCTCCGCCCAAGCTAAACAAGAGGCCGATCAACAGAATGCAGAGAAACCCCGCCACCCGATGACCAGAATAGTGATCTGTCATTGGACAATCTCCACATACACCGGCTCCCGTCCCACCGATACCCGAGCGGAGCCACCCGTTCCCGTCTCGGCAATCACCTCTCCCAGCATGTTCAGCACTCGCACACGACCGACAGAGAGCGTAGCCACCCGTGTGGTCCAATCGGTGCTCCAAAGAACGTACAGCGGCGCGGGTGTGCTGAAGAGATAGCCTTCCACACCGGATATTCCCAGTTCTACGGCCGAAAGGCTTCTCTGGAATGTTGCCACGCCGAGCTTATTGCCGGCCACCTTATAGGTCTGATAAGAAAGCTTCGGCTGGCCCCCCGCTGTCAACAGACCGAAATCCCCATAGATCTCACCCGGGTCGAACCAGGTCCACCAGATCATGAAGTCCAAACGCGCAGCTTTGGCCTGAGTAAACAGCTTGACCACGTAACCCGCCTGAAGCTCAGTGGCATCGGCGAGGCCTTCGGTATTTCTACTGGCGGTTCCAGCCTCAGTGCAGATGACGGGCTTGTCAGTGATGCCGTACTGGGCCAGCTTGTTGCGCACGTAGGTCGTCTTGCCGATCAATCCGGGCCCATACTGATTCCACCTGACCCGAAAGAAGGGGTAGTAGTGAAAATTCATTACATCAAAGCATTGCCCCCCACCGTTCGTCAACACGTCGTCCAAGAACTGTCGCACAAATGGCCCATTCTCAAACGGTGGATCCTCATTCTCAAAGTAGTCAAGAGCGATGCCGCCAAACACAACCCGCGCGTTCGGGTTGGCGGCTTTGACCGCCGGATACACTGCACAAAGCAACCGCGCGTAGCCCGCACCATTATGTCCCCAGTAAGACGAGCCGGCAGTCTGGGCAAATAACAGGCTGCCGTTGTCAGGCTCATTATAGAACTCCCAGTAGTCCACAACCGGGGAACCCGGTGCGTCCTGTCTGCCGTCGCCATCATATCGCTCCACGGTAGCCGCCACGAACTGCACGAAGGAACTGATGTCGGTCCGATCGATAGGACCGTTAAGTAAGGTGGCCGCCCAAGTCGGATTAGCTTCAATGGTAACGAGCGAATTCATGCCGGCATGCATCGCTGCGCGCAGCGACGTATCGTAGTTCTGGTAGTTATACTCTTCCGGCGCCACGTTCATGGGCTCTACTAGCCGCCACTCGATCTGTGTCCGCAGCCAGGTCACCTTGGCCGCCTGCACCAGGTCGAGAGCCTGATAAGCATCACCCAGGTTACCGTACATCTGCAGGCCAAAAACGGTGGGCTTTGATCGTGGATCAGACCTAAGCACCAGAGGTAAGTACATGGTACGTGTCGTCACACACGGGGATGACCCGCAAGAGCTGGGGATGATCGGGGCAAGCGGAGCACGCATCGCCTGGGCTCCCGAAACCAGAAGCCACAGGGACACCCCAAGCGCCAGGCCAACTGCAAACACAACCAGTTTGATATATCGATAGAGTCTGGAAACCACTCGCCTAACTTCCTAATTCCTAAACAACACGGGCAGGTAGGTCCGCTCGAAATACGGCGGGCACCACCGGCCAAGCATAGAAGCGCCGTTCTCGGCGATCCACACACATCCTATCACATCCAGATCAATCCCAGTAGGCGCACTACCCGGCAGCGGGTACTCGCGGATAGATCCGGTGGCCCGCTCCAACTGCGCCACACGATCGCGGCCGCGTTCGACAAACCAAACGATATCGGGAGCAACAACAAGGTCGTACGGGTCGCTCGCCGGAGTCCGCAGGTCGTGCCAACGCAGAGTAGAAAATGTCGTCGGCCAATAGCGACCAATTCGATTTCCTGTGCGCTCGGTGAACCATGGATATCCACTCAGGTCCAGTGCCATGGCCCAGGGCCGGCTGCTCGCGCCCGTGGAGATGCTGGCGAACGCCAAGTTTCCCGGCCACCAGTCGGCCTCAAGACGCCCGATACGAGCACCACCGGGGCCGGTAAACCATACCGTCGTACTGCTCGTTAGCGCGAGATCCTCGGGCTGTAGGCCGGACCACGGTATCGAATATTCGGTTAACGAGAATTCCAGCGTGTTCGTATACGTCAACAGCCCTAGTTTATTACCGGCACTTTCCGTGAACCAAACCCGGGTCGGTGTGTCATCGAACACGGCAATTCCCGCGGGTTGGCTGCCATCCGTCGGTATGGAGAACTCCTGCCAGGAGCCGGACGCGATATCTAGCCGGGCAAGCGTGTTACTGTTCTGCCCAGTCACCCATATGGCCCCCGCGGCATACGCAATGCCGTAAGGGTAACTATCAGCGGTGGGCAGCACGTAGGACGCCAACTGGGGCGCTGCCCCTTGGCGGTCCAATCGCACAATCATGTTAGCGGTGGGTAGCGTGGCCCAAATCTGAGTCGGCGATTCAACCGCTACCGCGTAAGGTTTCGCCGGCAGCGGAAACTCTGACAGGATGGGCGGGGGAGTACCTACCGTAACACCTGCGGCGATGAGCATGCCGGTGTCCAGGGCCAGCACGCCAACAATGCAGAGACCTAAACCCATCGTGATTGCCCAAAAGCCAAGGTTCGGGCCTCGAAGCTTCATTAGACCCCCTTGCCCCGCGCAGGCAAGTTCATTTCGTGGCAAACCATGCAGCACGCATCTAATACCGGCACTGCCAGGACATTATACATGTCCTGTGTCCATGCCCCAAAGACAGATTGCAGGAGACACTGTTCAGCCACTGAAGATTGACTCGCGCATCAGCGATAGAGTGGCACCTGCATCTCTGCCCCGTCTCCACGTGTGAGCCAAAGCACCGGCTGAGCCGTGGGGTCAACGACCCGCACGTCAGCACCCACCCATTCATCCGTCAGAAAAAGGGTTGCAGTCTGCAGATCGCCGGTTGCTGCAGGTGTGTAGACAGCATTTAGGCGCTGATCTCCTTCCGGCGCAAAGCTGAGATCCCCGGAAGATAGGCCATCGGCTGCTATCGGTACAACTACAAACTCCACCGTTTCCTCGCCGGTGCGCACACGCATCCGCCATGTCTCACCGCGCACCGCATCATCCTCGGGGCGCAGATGCCAGACCAGGGCCGCTTGGCTGTTAGGTGGGCCACTGGCGCGGTCTGCGACGATGATCGGCCCGCGATCATGGTAGAAATAGATGTAACGATCGTGCTGCCAGCCTTGCCAGTTCGCAATACGCGAATGGCTCCAATCCAGGGTGTCGCCGGATTCGAACGCGAGCACATCAGCGTGCCAGGGCGGATCCTGCGCCCACTGACTACCGATGCCGGTTAGTCCGTACAGAGCTGCGCGAATCCCACTTTCTGCGATCAGAAGCCCACTGAGCATCTCGCGCGGGATGCGTTTATCCCGCAGCAGGCTCCGCCCCGTTGGCAGCCAGCGGAAGGTTTTGCGCTCCAAAAGATCGCCGATGATCGGGCTTTGCACAGAGAACAGCGTCACGGTATTGGTGGCCTTATAACGATGCCAGCCGCTGAAACGCAGATTGAGCAACAGGTAAGGTGCGTCCGGCGTCCAGCCGTCGCGGAAAACAATCTTATCAGGCGCCAAGGGCCCGGCCTGCGTTGGCAAGCCCGAATCTCCATAAAGCAAGCAGGAACCGGTATCCGGCGATTCACCCCTCAGGTCAGTCGGCCGTTCTGCGCCGGGCTGCGCAAACACCGCTCGCCCCTGCGCGGCAGCAGCTTTCAAAGCCTGATCGGCCAACCAGAGGTAGCGCGGGTCTGCAAGCTCCACTGCTGCTAGATAAGCAATGCCCGCCAATGAGGTTTGGCCAGTGTGGTTGTATTGAGGGGCCTGGCCATCAGGCAACGCTTGTAGCAACAGCCATTCGAAAGCAAGTTCCCGGTTGCGCTCCGCCAACTGACCGGTGTAGCCGGCCTGAAACAAGGCATTCGTCAGCCATTCCGGTTGGTAAATGAATGCATCATCCGTGTTACGAAACCGGGTCAACCAGCCGCGCGGGTTCTGCTGGAGATAGGCGCGGTTTGCATCGGCAAGCTCAGGATCCTCCAGGCCGCCGGATATCAATACAGACAAAAGTCCCGCGCCATTCTCCTGGTTCTCATAAGGACCACGAGGCCAACTGGAGAGCGCCGCAGCATACATCCAATCTACCCATTCCACTGTCAGCGCCCGCTGGTTGATAGCCCCGAACCAATCTACCAGCGTGCGCAGATCGGCATCAGTGAACAACTGAGGGAAAACTTGACGCACGCGCGGCACATAGTAAGCCCGCAGCGCAGCCTCGCGCTGGATATACTTGACGCTTTGCGCGGCCTGGCTAAACTTCTGCGCAGCCGCCTCCTGCAGCAGGCTCTCCCGAAACGCCTGAGCCCAACGCTCCTCGCCCGTGCCTAACGCCAACATGCCATACTCGGGAGCGCCTTTGCGCGGGTTGGCTGCCACCGCCTCCAACAAGCGTCTGAAGACTACTGCGCCGCTCTCCGTCGTGACGGCTGGCGCAGCTTTGCCGCACAGGAAAGGTGTGCCCGGAGTGATCTGATCATACAAGGCTGCACTCTGCGCATAGAAACTGCGCTGATAGCCGCGCAGAGTCATGATGCCGAAAGCGCTGCCCGCGAGGACAAGGCAAACTACAATGCTGCGCAAGTTGACAGTCAAGCCTTTGGGCAACGAGGAGCTGCCGGCTTGCTGGCGCGCAACTGCACGGAAAGACAACCGAAGCAGCAGCCAGAACAGACTCACAATGCCAGCCTGCACCGCTACAAAAAACTCCTCATCGGAGAAGCGTCCCTGCAACTGGCCGCTGACAACAGGCAAAGCGCCTGCACAAAGCGCGAACAGGAGATACGCGGCCCAACGGATTGGCCGTGATGCGATCTGGCTGAAAGCGGCGTCTAGTTGCAGCAATAGAGCCAACCACGCGCCGAGCCAAACCCATGCGGCCAAGGTGCTGCGGAGAGTTAAGCTGATGACCGCCGCACCAACGCCTAAAACCACCGTGGCAGCGGTAGGCCACGGCCAGACCCATCGCTGCCCTGTATCACGACCGGGTCGTCCCGCGTGCGCAACCAAGAGTATGGCGACGATAAACCCCCAACGGCCAAGGACTCCGAGCCAACTCAACTCTGCATTCCAGGCCAGGCGCGATCCCCCTAACAGGGCAAGGGCCGGCAAACTCAGAAGCAAGTGGCGAAGAATCGCACCGGGTCGGGGCTTATAATTGAACATCATGCGTCGTATGCTTACCTGTCTACCTGGAAACACAGACCGAGCGATCGAATTCAAAAATCATAACCTGGTCCTCATGGTAGATCAGATGGAAGGCAGGATCTTGCAGCAATTGATCGGGGATGAGCATGGGCTGCTGCACCTTAATGGGCAATGCCTTGTTCACCAGGCCTTGGCGTTGTCCCAGGTAGACGTGCGTGATCGGTTGCGGAAAACCGCAGATCGCCGCGTGGCCTTTGGGCGTCGCGGCGGACACCGCTGCAAGTTGGCGGATGAGGCCGTTCACAGCGCTGCTGTAGCCTGGCTGTTTCGGCTGTTCCGCCAGCAACGCGTATTGCGGAGGGATCACCGCGCCCCGCTGAGTTAGCAAGGGAATCCAGGCGCCAGCATCACCCGCCAATGCTGAAATTCCATCTGTGTATACAACGCCGTTGATCAAAAAGAAAGCATCCTGAGGCAAAGAAGCCCGAATCCAGGTTGCGGCGCGCAGATCGGGCCGCGTGCTCAGGTCATAGTCACGATCGATGAGCCGAAGCCGCATAGGTAGATACCAAACACTCACAGCAATGATTAGCACAGCCGCTGGAAGCAGCAGCCAGCGGCGAATCGTCAAGCGCCACCGTTCAACTACGAAGCCAGCCAGGGCGCCCCAAATCCAGGCCTGGGGCATGTAAAGGCTGGTCGTTATAGTAAAATCCTGGATGATTTTCACGCCCGGCAAAGGCAGCCGTCGGACGATCGGCAGAGTTACCAACAGCCACAGCCACACCACCGGCAACGCTAACGCACCACCCCTGCCCCACACCGCCACCAATGTGCCGATCAGGATCACCAGCGCCAGCGGCGCCCGCCATCCGATCTCCATGCCCATCACCTGGGTCCAGATTCCTGAACTGGCCGCAGCGCCTCCGCCAGAGCCCGCTTCGGCGCTCAGAAACGGGGTGCTTGCTAAGTTGATGAGCCAAGGCAGAAACAAGGCGAGCGCGGCCAGGGCCGTCAAACTCAAGGCCAGCCAGCGCCTGTGCTCTATAAAACGTCTCAGTGGATTCGCAGCCACTAACCACACGGCAACCACAAAGGCTAAGAAATGAAACGCCATCCGGTAGTATGACAAGGCAGTGCTCACGATCAGAGCAGCACCTAATAAAAGATCGCCCCAGCGCCACCCCTTCTCGCTATGCCACAACTGCCAAACCCACCACCCTGCGATGCCGAGTATGGCCTGTCCCGCCATCTGCGGATAGCGCCCCCAATTTGTGTAGTTGGCAGGGAACATCAACAGCACGGCAGATGCGAAGACTGCCACCAGGCCCGCCCACGGACCGCGGATCCGGTAACCCAGCGGATAGAGCGCCAAGACAGCAAACAAGCTGATGAATTGCCCTACCCAGATCATCGCTTCCGGTGTGGCCATTCCCGTGAACCAGGCCCAAACAGCCACATTAGCATGAAAGCCGAACTGCTGCGAGAAGGTGCGATAGGGTGCATACGGATCCCACGAGGTATAGAGCCCGCCCGACTCCACGATCCTCTGAACCATGACATTATGCTGAACCGAGTCGTACCAAAGCGGCATCTCCAACCCGCGCGTGCCAAGGAACCACCCGATGGCAGCCAACAACAAGACGATCAGCAGCACGCTATCAGGCAGCGCACCAGCGCCCTGCCACCACAGGCGGAGGGCTGCACACAGCGCAGAACGCCTGACGCGCCATGGTCGATAGTGCCAGACAAGCACGGTCAAGCCACCGATAACGGGCAGGTAGGCCATCAGCGGGCCTGCGCGCACGCGGGCGACATTGAGCCACAACATCAAGACAGGATAAATCGCGAGGCCGAGACCAAGTGCTACACCCAGCCGTTCTGCCCAGTGATCGCAGCGAACAGCCAGGCGCTGTTTCCGCAGCACTACCAACAAAGCCCACCCTGGAACCAGGAAGAGCAACGCGGCGGCCAACAATCTTGCGGCGCTCTGCAAGCCAAAGCGGCCCAAATCCAGCACAAGTCGGCCGCGATCGTACGTGAGTCGGAAGGCCATCTGCGCGCCAACCGGGGCTTCGTTGACATGCAGGGAGCCATCGAGATAAGCGGAGCCGGCAGCCGTACCCACGCGCATCACGGCGTCTCCGTCCAGCTTCAGAACGGCATAATAGTAACGACTGTGGGAGTCTTGCAGAGGAGGGAAGGAAAACCGGTAGAATCCCGGGCCACTGATATTTGTAATCGGCAGTGTGGCGCTGGCGACAGGGCCCTGATCGGCCGGACTGGCTGCCAGTTGCAGTAGCAGACTGCCCTGACCGGCCCGCACAGGGGTTAACCAAACCTCAATCCCGTTCAAACCCGAATGACGAGCCACAAATGTCTGACCGATGGTCTGACCGACCTGCAACAGGGTTTCAGGACCCGTATCGACGCTTATTTGATCTGAGTCGACCAGCGGCGCACAACCTGACAGCAGGAAGACTACGACCACACCCAACAAGGCTCTTGTCAGGTATTGCACCTTAGCCCGTTGTCCAGCTGTAGGGGTCAACTTTGTCGCAGCATGCATTCGTTGAACATCTCTCCTATGAACAACCGTCATAGTAAAACAAAGTCGGGACTTACGCAAACATAATCAAGCGGAGCCGGGATGCCCGACTCCGCTTAGTTATGTCGCTCTTGTATTGTGCGATGCTGTACTTATCTATTATGGAACAACAAGCGTCGTATCCACGAAGGCTCCTACCAACGGTACGACCACCGCCTCTGGACCTAACAGCGATTTATCGGCCCATATGGCATCGTTCGGCTCGGTGAGCTGAATGCCGATGCGCACGTTTCCGGTCAGTGGCTCAACCTGGATTGAGAACCGACCATCTTCCCCGATAGTAGTAGCGCCGAGTTCGATTCCCATCCGCGTCAGATCGTACAACGAGATAGACGTTCCTTTCGGACCACTTCCTGTGACAAGCGTATCACCGACACTTACAGGGCGATCGAGTTGAAACCGATTTCCAGCCGCAGCCGTGACCGAAGATGGAGTGGAGAGCACTGTCACGGCAGTAGGCATGGCAATGGGAGATAGTTGGCTCGACTCGGCAGGTAGCTGAACACTTGTCGGCGCGGCAGTAGGTGATGCAGGAAGAGTCTGACAAGCCGCCAGCAGCAAGACGATCAAACCAACAGTGGATACTCGTAGACGATACACCAAAAAGACCTCCGTGAACAAGGCAGACAAAAGGGGAGCCATTACTTAATGGCTCCCCTTCCTCACCTAGAGCAAGACTCAGGGCACTACGTTGAATGCTTCGTAGTTGATGTTATCCTGCACGACGCTCCCCGTGGGGGCTTCGTTCACGATAGCGATGATCGGCTGACCAGCTGTGATCGTTACCGCAGCCAGCGAACCATCAGGCAGCACAGACCCACCGGTCCAGTTAGCAACCGGGTAGTTGGCCGTATTGCTCATGTCCAGCAAGGTCACAGACTTCTTGGCCGGAATCGCCAGGTTGTTATAGGTATATGTGCTGGTGCCGACCTTGAAAACAACCGTGGCGACCGTATCGGAATCGCTCACGTTTTGAACAGTCAGACCGCTGCGCTTGCTGCTGAGGTCCTCCTTGAAGACCGGGGCCACCAGCTTGGCTGTGGCGCTCTTGAGCGGGAAGGCGGCATATACCGTAGCACGTTGCGTGCAACCGGCGCCACAGGGCAGGAAGGCCTCGTTCACAACGCCGGCGATGTTGCCGGTCGCGGTTGCCACGGCCGAAGCCAAGCAGCCGGAGGGCAGGAGCGCCGAATCAAGATAGGTCGTGGATTGCTTCGGCTGCAGCGTGCGAACAGGTTCCGTAACCGAGAGGCCAACGCAGGTGCCAAGGGCGCCGCTGTAGGCAACAGTGACGTCTACAGGACCAGCGCTGACATTCTGAATCTGCAAACCGGTAGAGCGGCCACTCAGCTGCTTCTTGACCACCGGGAACAGAATCTGGGTGTCAAAGTCATTCGGCGTGAAGCCGGTCGTGCCTTGCAAAATCTTGGCCGGGGCTGTCGTAGTCTCATACTCGAGCACCGTGCCGGCCATGTTCTGCGTGGAGGTCACAGTCAAGGAGCCGATGGTGCCCGCGGGGACGCCGGCATCGGCCGGAATGATCACCGCCATCTGGCCGGGGACCAACGTCGGCGAAGTGTAGGAGTATGACACCGGGCTGGGATCGGTCAGGCTTGTGCCCATCAGGAACGCTGCAGTGAAGGTGGCGTTCACGGTCCCAGCGTTCTGAATATAGAACGCGGTCGTCTTAACACCAAAGGCGCCCTTTGCCAACGGGAAGACCAGAGTCATGCCAGTGCTGGCATCGTCGATGCCACGATACTGGGCCGCCGCCGTTCCGCCATCGACGCCATTGGAGCCGGATTTGCGGTTGGTCACGTTGACAATCGCCTTCACAACCTGATCCGACGAGATCACGGCCGAACCGATGAAGCTAGCCGGCACCCCAGGGATATCACTCACGAAGAAAGTTACAGCCCCACCCGCCGGGATTGTCCAATCCTTGGCGTAAGTTGTCGCCGCGTTGTCCTTATCGTAAAGGGTGACGTTCACCGTGGCTTCTGTGCCGAGGTTCTGCATCGTCTGGCCGGAATAGAACCCACCGCCGGGAGGTCCGCCGGCAGCCCCGGCGCCCATGGCCCCCAGAACCAGAACTAAAACGATCATCGTGGCGAGTTTCGCCTTTCCGAATGTACCCTTCATGCTGTAGCTCCTTTCCTTACTCCAGTGTTGGTTGAGCAAAATCCCAAGCCTTGGAAACTGCATGCTGCTGACAAGAGCAGCAGCTTAACATCACTCGCGCAAGCTATTCATATAGCATCGGCAAGGCTAATGCAGCGTTAGTATGCACGCGTAGCGGCGAAAACACAATAGCTCTTATGGGTTAATCGTGAAGATCTAGCCCAAATAACCAAGACGACGCAGCCGGTCAGCCAGCTCGTCCTCTTCCTCCTCTGACAGGACAGGCTCAACAGGGCTGCTGGCCGGCTCAAGCGCCGGGGTTCCCTGGCCGCTCGGCGGCAGCGGCTCCTGGACCAGCGGTATCAGCTGCTCCCGCAAGACACGACCATCCATATGCGCGAAAGCCGGAACACCAAGCAGGTGCAGCAGCGTCGGTGCGATATCGGTGATGGCATAAGGCGCCTGCCACGCGTGATGCACAAAGTGCGGACCAGCAAAGACGGCGATCCCGTTTTCACGGTGGCTGCCCGATTCGAAACTTGCGGGCTGCTGAAACACGACGCCAGGAACTGCGCCAAACTCATAACCTTGTCGCGTAATATAGGCCAGGTCCCGCATCAACAAGACCAGGTCAGGCGCGCCCCGATCGACGGCCTCCCCAAACAACTCGCGGCCCCGCAGCATTCGAGTGACCACCGGCTGGCCGTCTACCGGATCAACCAAAGCAGCGAGCCGCTCTTCAAGAAAAGCAAGGGTGTTTTCATAGTCTTGACCAGGTTCGACAATACCTTGAGGTTCTCGCCCACGAAGGTTGATGAAAATCTGACCGTGATAACCAAAACTGTAGGCACGCGTGTGCGCCCAGTCGATCGCCCCTGGAAAAACGGCCCGATCGTGAGCTGGGAACAAATCAAGTTTGTTTCCCAACAGAGTACGCAATCGACGTTCGAAGGTGGCTAACCCAGCACTTTGCAGAAAGTGAGACACCCTTCGGCGGGTAAATCCAGCGCGCAATAAAGCTCGCTGCAGAAAAGGCTCGGTCCGTGCTGCCGTCACGAGCAGACCTTCGGTCTTGAGCCACTCATTCAGAAACACGTCTTTGAAAAGCGGGCCAAAACCATGGTCTGAAACCAATACCACATCCACATCCGATCCGGCGGCCTCAACGAACCTGGCAAGCTGGCGGTCGAGATGCTGGTAGAACTTGAGAATCTCACCAGAATACTTGGCGTCAGCCGCCGGGTCGTGCTGCGGATGTGCTGAGTCCATATGTTTCCAGAAATAATGAGAGACCTCATCCAGATCACGGAAGACCACAACAAAGAGATCCCAAGGCTCCTGGCGAAACAGATCTAGGGCCGTGTCGGCCAGCCGATCTGTCATTTCATAGACATCACGCAGGTAGGCTTCCTCACGCCCCGGCTCGTAAAACACGACTCTGTTTACCCGGTAGCCGCGCTCTTTGAGCCGGACGCCCAGTTCAACGGGATAGGTAAAGGATCGCTGGTCCGGCGTACCTAACCCCGTGACCATCAGGCCGTTGACCTCCACGGCAGGATAGGTCATAGGAACATTGATGACCGCAACCCGTTTGCCTGCATTGCTGGCCAGGCTCCAAAACGTGGGAGATTCCACATCGCGCGCAGTGACCAAGCGCAATCGATAATCTCCCTGTGCACGTTCAGCAAAGTCAAAAATGCCATGCCTTCCCGGATGGACGCCCGTGGCGAAAGATGCCCATGCTGCCGGAGAAAGAACCGGCATCACGGAACGCAGAGGGCCGTACCCGCCCTGCTCCATCAAACGAGCCAACGTTGGCAGCTTGCCAGCCTTCGCCCAGCCTTCAGCTAAATCCCAAGTAGCACCATCATAGCCCACTACTAATAAACGATTCCGCCCCCTGGCTTCATTACTCACTTCACGACCTCCAGCTCCGAAGATTCCGCACGCCTGGCAAGCTGCAACTGTTTGAATACATAGCCTCCCGCCACTGCCACAAACACGACAGACGAGGCAAGACGAGCCCAAGCGGCTCCTGCCGCTCCCAACCGCGAAATGAGCAGCAGATTGGCGCTCAGGTTAACGGTGATGCTGATCAGCAGAACACCGGCTACACGGCGCTGCTGGCCAGTAGCAATCAGATATCTCACCAACGGGACGTTTACGAATAGAAATACGAGATTCCAAATCAGGATCTGCACCACCTGTTGTGCCCCGGCGAAGCTTAGGCCAAACACCCGCTCGACCAACCAGGGGGCAATCAAGGTAATCCCGGCAGCAATCCCTATTCCAAGCACCGCCATCTGACGAAAAGATCGCCACACCAGCCTATGTAGCCCGGCCGCAGATTCCTTGTGCAGACGGACGAAATCCGGATAGAGCACCACACGATAGGCTTGAGCAATCAAGGCCGCAATGGACACCACTGAAGCCGCGGCCGAATACATAGCGACATCCACGGGTGTCCTCAAAGCCGAAAGAAGGATGACATCAAGTTGGTACTCCACAGCCGATAACAGGCTAACAGCACCGAAGCTGGGCAGGAGAACCGCCAAACGATGCACTAGCGGCCATTGAATCACAACAGGTGCGTGCCTGATTCCGGACCCCCGGATCATCCGATCGGCACTGATGAGCAGCATCGCTGCGCCCACAAAGGAACTGATCGGCCACATCGCAGTCGCAAGAACAAATCCGCCCGTAACTAAGAGCAGGCTTCCCACCCCTGCCCGCAGCAGCAGCGTGATGCCAGCTGGAACAAGCAACTGCCTGAAGCCGCCGAATGCGTAAAGAACGATCTGTCCCAGGCCGGCAAACCCGTCGCACACGGCACTGGCTACAATCAGACGCATCGCCATCGATTGGCTTGCCGTCACTTGGCTTGCGGTCCGACTCAATGACACCACAACCACCACCGACAGCACAGTCAAGGGAAGGCGGAGCACCGCATACGCTGACAAAAACGCTACGACGCGGCCCGGCGCCGCAGTCACTTCCCTGATAAGCAGATCGTCCAGCCCCATGAACAGGGTAGTCAGTATGGCCAAGTATCCAAGCGAGAGCCCAAGCACCCCAGCATCTTCCGGCCCGCTGACGCGCGCGACAACAATGAACACCAACGTGCCTGAAGCACGCAACATGGCATTTGCCAGCAGGACAAAAGAGGTTTTTTGTGTGACGCGCGGCAAACGCGCCAATCCGCGCCTAAGAGTCATTTCCTACGCTCAGCGACCACCGTGATAATGGCGCCCCGCCCCCTATGGTCCAGTAAGGCGAAGTACGGCTTGAATAGGTAGCGCCAGAGCGGGAAGCGCACGACTGTTTCAAGGCTGTTGCGCAACACCACATTGTGTACTCGGGCTCGCAACCACAGTATCAAGCTGTTGGCAAAGGTAGTATAGCGGCCATAGAAACAGTAAGTTCGTATCACCCGATAACCGGCATCCTCAACCAAGCGCACAATGTCGCGCTTCCGGAACACCGAAAAATGGCGCGGCGCATCCAGGCCAGTCCAGAACGGTCCAAACCGTGCAGCATCGACGCTATCTAGGTTCGGTACACTTAATACCAACAGCCCTTGCTCTGCAAGCAACCTGCCTAGCTGGCGCAGGGCGCCGGCCGGATCGGGCAGATGTTCCAGAACATCCCACAGCGTGACCATGTCAAAGCTCTTCTCAGACCATGGCGCCTCTTCAACCTGCCCGTTATACACATCAAGGCCAAATCTCTCCCGGGCATAGGCTGCGGCTCTCGCATCGATCTCGATGCCTGCCAGCCTCCATTGCCCATAACGTCTCATCTCATTCAAGAAAAGGCCTGTGGAACAACCGACATCCAGCAAAGCCCCTGACCTACGCAGGCGATGGATCTGAAGGCAACGGGTCCGCAATTGCTGATGTCTCAGCCAGCGTATAAACCCAAACCGACTCGCATCCTCGATCGCTTCGCCAAATGGTTGGTATTCCTTCGGGTAATAACTGCCGATCGCCGCCTGGGTGGGCCGCGGCGACTGGAAAAGATGCCCACAGGCATCGCAGGTAACTAACTGAAACGTGCCGGGTGTACCGTAGGCCAAGTCAGTCAGTTCGTATCGCCGGGACTGGCTGGTGCTCCCACAGACGGGACATGGCACAACTTCAAAGCTGCTAGATATCAAAATCTAAGTTCCAAAAGAGATTAGCGGATCTGTGCCGCCTCTCGGATACCACGAAGGTATTCGCGAATCGTCTCGCGCCGCAGATTGCCCTGCAACAAGTAGCCGGCTGCGGTCCAAATGGCATGCGCGAAACGAATGGCCAGATTCAGCCAACGCCACACGCCATGCGTATGCCTGCGATAAAAAATCAAACTGCTTTTGACCTGAAAATACTGCTTCAGCGGCGAATCTTTGCCCCCCGAACTGACAGAGAGGGCGTGCCACATCAAGGCCGAGGGCACGTACATCACATCGAACCCCATGTGTTTGGCGCGCAGACAGAAGTCGAGATCTTCATAGTACATGAAATAGTCCGTGCTGAGTCCGCCGAGGGTATCGTAAACAACGCGGCGAATCAACATCCCACACCCGCTGATGAAGTCCACTGACGCCGGAACGTCGGACTGCACCTGGTGTTTGAGTGAAGCGGTGCGGACTATATAAATCTGTCCCGTGAATCGAATGCCGGTGAACCAAGGGGTGTCAGGTCGATCAGCATAGCAGATTTGCGGCCCCAAAATACCAGCCCCAGGATGGGATCGCGCGGCAGCTACTAACTGCAGGAGCATGTCCGGGGCGACCAATGTGTCATTGTTCAGCAGGAGGGCAAATTCTGCCTTGTTTGTAAACACGTGTGCCAAACCCTGATTGCAGGCATGGGCAAACCCCATATTGTGCTCATTGCGAATAAGCACCACTGCGCGATATTGATCTCGGATCGCCTCCGCAGTTCCGTCGGTCGATCCGTTATCAACTATAACTATTTCAACTCGCGGATAAGACAGCTTTGCAAGGCTCTCCAGGCACGCAAGGGTGTATGCAAGCGCGTTCCAAACAGGCACGACAATCCCGATGAACGGCAGTTCGGAATCTTGAATGGGGGCAGCGTCACGCGCCGCCGAAAGCGTTGTGGGGGTTGAGCTAGATGCTTGCATGGGTCAGCACACCTACCAAAGAATCCCATCGTTTCCGACTGTTTGCGCGCGATAGCTCAACTCCGATGTTTTGCGAAGGGCTGCGCAAATGGGCTATGATCGCATCAGACAGCGCAGCTGCATTCTTGGGCTCGACAAGAACTACATCTTCACTCTCAACCACCGCTTCTGACAGCCCGCCAACACGAGAAGCAATGACCGGTAATCCAAAGCCGAGCGCAAGTTGAAGCACGCCGCTCTGAGTAGCTGTCGTATATGGTAGCGTTACAAGATCGGCGGCCATGAAGTAAATCGGCACTTCTTCGTTTTTCACGTAACGATCGACTAGCTGCACATTCCTCTCGAGCCCGAGCACTGCAATCTGCTGCTCATAAGTCCGTTTGTCATCCCAGAACTCACCCACGACCAGGAGAAGCACGTCAGAGAACGTCTCTCGCACCGCCACTAACGCGTCGATCAGAAACCGCAGTCCTTTGTACTCGCGCACGAAACCAAAAAACAGTAGGACCGGAGCCGATGGCGTAATCTCTAAATTCTGACGAGCAGTTTCACGCGATATCGCTTGCTCAGCAAGCATATCATAGAGTGGATGCGGGACAATCGCCACACGACTGTCGGGAATAAGCTCAAGTAGCAGCGCCTTCTCGGACGAGGATTGTACGACGATCTGATGCCCCAGGCTTAACACGGAACGTGCAATCAAGCGGTCCCAGAAATGCGGTTCGTGCGGCAGCACATTATGACAGATGAAGGTTATATCCATGCGCCTGCGCCGCAGCAACATACCCAGGGCCAGCCAGGCCGGCGCCCAAAATCCGTGCCACCACTGCAAAACTACCACCTGTGGTTGGTATAAGCATATCTCGCGAAAGGTACGGATCCATGAAAGAGGATTGAGAGGATCGATCAGGTAGCGCGCGTCCGCTATCATCATCGCCTGCGCGCTGGGATCACGATCACTCTTGCCGGGAAATAGCCAACGCGGATATTGGCGCCGAAATGAGATCAACAGCACCTCATGGCCGGCTTTGCACAGCTCACGATGCAAGACCGTAGTGTAATGTGCTATGCCACCACGAAAAGGATAGACAGGACCAATCAGCGCCAATCTCACGGTTGGTTTCTCGCAGCTTTGATCGCTTATGCTGAACGGGCACGTAATGCTTGGCGCGTCACGTCGCCATCCGATTCCGGTATAGCTGCGGATTGACGGCTTCACACATCGCCGCTACATTCAACCGGCAGCCAAGAAAGGCATTTACTTGCTCTGCGTAGTCTTGCGGGGCCGCCACAAGGGCGTTGTAGTCCACAGTCAGGTATGAGATGTTAGGTTGCAAAGCCAGCCAGTCTTCGACCCGTTGCAGATGCTTGGCCGAGATCGCGCTCAGTCTCTGTTCTGAGATGGTGTCAACTGGCTCACCGCGGCGGATCAACATACGACGCTGCGATGCAAGGATTTCGCTCATGCGTCGCTTCATGAAGATGACCTTGTAAGTGCATGTTCCAGGTAGGTATTTCAATAGCGATGAGATGATCTTAACAGCCTTGCCTTGAGCTTCCGCCAGCCACTCGAGCTCACCCTTGTCGAGTTTTTTGACCTGTTCAAGTTCGAAGTACCCCTCCGGGTTATCTTCGTCCGGCAAGCGCAGGCCATCGACGAGAAGTGGCAGTCCCCCTGCCGCCAGCATTTTCATCATCAAAGAGGTGCCTGAGCGAGGCAATCCTGAGACAACGACTATATCGGAGAAGAGATGGCTCGTGTACATAAAAAACCCTGACATCGCTGAATTGCTGATCGGTTGCGGATCCGGGCTCGCGTATGATGAGATCGCAACCTCGCGCACAACCTGGTCAATTGCACGAATCCTGAACGGCATTCCGTGAAGACCTGTCGAGATCTGCGCGCCTGGATCGAAATAACATATCCTCCAGCATCTTCCGGTTCATGCTGACCGCATCCGCCACCAACCCCATCAGCCCGACCTGGAACCCGACAATCGCCAAAATCGCAGCCAGGATCAGCGACTGGACATGCCCAGCGCCGCGGCCTATGGTGTAGAAGACTAAGAAACGCAAACCCAAAATCAAAGCGCCTGCAATGAACACCCCGCCGGTCATCATGAACACGCGCAACGGCCGGTACATGGTGTAAAAGCGCAAGATCGTCACGACCGACAGGGCCAGAAACGATGGGATGTTACGGATCAAACGTGACTCGCGCGTCTGCGCGTTGGTGCGGATGGGCACGAAACTGACACGCATCCCACGTACGCCGGCTTGAATGAGCGTCTCCAGGGTATAAGTATATTCACCCAGCACCGTCAGGCGCAGCGCGGCCTCCCGGCCAAACGCGCGGAAGCCGCTGGTTGCGTCGGGGATCGGGATGCCGGCAGCACGCGCCACCACCCAGCTCCCCAGCCTCTGCAAGGCCCGTTTGAGTGGAGCAAAGTGCTCCAGGGCAGCCACCCCTCGATCGCCCACCACGATATCTGCCTGACCACCCAGGATCGGCTCTACCAGGCGCGCAATGTCTGGTCCATAGTATTGGTTATCCCCATCGGTATTGACGATCACGTCCGCGCCCGCGGCCAGCGCGGCTTGCAGACCACTCTGAAACGCGGCGGCCAAGCCCCGATTGCGCTTATGCCGGACAATATGCTGCACACCTAATGCGCGAGCCACCTCGACCGTCTGATCGGTGCTGCCATCGTCGACGATCAGGATCTCGATCACATCGATGCCGGGGAGCGCGCGCGGAAGGTCGGCCAGCGCCAGGGGAAGGGTGGCTTCTTCATTGTAACAGGGAATCTGAATGATGAGTTTCACACACGTTCCATATACTGAATCGAGTTGGTTTCCAACCTCCAGCATCCAGCTTCCAGCCTCTAGTTTTCGGCTTCCAGCTTTTTTCCCACCGGCAGTTCCACAGCGATCGGGCCCTGAGGTCGCGCGACGAAGGTCAACTGTAGCTTGCCCTCCGCGTCCTCCGCCGCATCCACGGTGATGGTGTCGCCGTCGTTAAACTCTTTGCCCAACAGCCGCTTGGCCAGTGGGTTCTCTACATAGCGTTCCAGGGTGCGCCGCACGGGCCGGGCGCCGAACTGCGGATCGTAGCCTTCTTTGGCCAGCCATTGCCGCGCCGCCTCGGTCAGCTCGATCATCACACCATGTTCGGCCAGCCGCTCAGCCACCTCGCGCATCTGCAAGTCGACGATCTGCTTCACGTGCTCCGGTGTCAATCCCTGGAAGATGATGACCTCGTCGATCCGGTTCAGAAACTCAGGCCGGAACGTCCTCTTCAGGCCGCTTTCGATCTCTTGGCGGAACTGCTGGTCTCGCTCGCTCAACTCATCGCTAAGACGGAAGCCCAAGGGGCCGCCCTTGCCCACGTAGGCGGTGCCGATGTTGGAGGTCATGATCAGCACGGTGTTGCGGAAATCAACTACATGGCCCTGGCCATCGGTGAGCCGGCCATCTTCCAGGATCTGCAACAGCGCATTCCATACTTCAGGGTGCGCCTTTTCGATCTCATCGAACAAGATCACCCGGTAGGGTCGACGCCGCACAGCTTCGGTAAGTTGGCCGCCTTCATCGTAACCCACGTAGCCGGGCGGCGCGCCGAACATGCGGCTGACCGTGTGACGCTCTTGGTACTCACTCATATCGATACGCACCAGCGCATCCTCGTCATCAAACAGGAACTGGGCCAGCGCCTTGGCCAGTTCGGTCTTGCCCACGCCGCTGGAGCCCAAGAAAATGAAGCTCCCGATGGGCCGCCTGGGATTCTTCAGCCCGCTGCGGGCGCGACGCAGAGCATCCGCCACCGCGCCGATCGCCTCATCCTGGCCGACCACGCGGCGGTGCAGCTCCTCTTCCATGCGCAGCAGCTTGGCGGTCTCGCCCTCCAGCATGGTGTTCACCGGGATGCCGGTCCAGCGCGCTACCACGGCCGCGATATCGGAGGCTTCCACGACCTCATCCAGGCCGGTTGAGTGCTTCCACGCGGTGTAATCAACCTCATACTGGCCGGCCAGCTTCAACCGGTCGCTCTTCAGCTCTGCGGCCCGCGCAAAGTCGTTTTCGGCGTAGACCTTGTCTTCCTCAATCTTCAGCGCGGCGAGACGCTTCTTAGCGGACTTCAGCGATTCGGGCATGGTGAACAGCGCCACTCGCAGCCCCGCACCGGCCTCGTCCATCAGGTCGATGGCCTTATCGGGCAGGCGGCGATCGGTGACGTAGCGATGCGACAGCTTCACCGCGGCCACCAGTGCTTCATCGGTAAAGGTGACCTGATGATGCTGTTCGTAACGCTCGCGCACCCCGCGCAGGATACCGATGGAATCTTCCACCGATGGCTCGTCTACGTAAATCGGCGCAAACCGTCGCTCTAACGCACTATCCTTCTCGATATGTTTGCGGTATTCATCCAGCGTAGTCGCACCAACGCAGCGTAACTCGCCGCGTGCGAGCGCGGGCTTCAACATGCTGCTGGCATCCATTGCACCCTGGGCCGCACCCGCACCTACCACGGTGTGCAACTCGTCGATGAACAGAATCACTTCGCCCTCGGCCTTCTGCACCTCTTCGATGGTAGTCTTGAGGCGTTCCTCAAACTCCCCACGAAACCGGGTGCCAGCAATCATCGCGCCCAGGTCGAGGCTCATCAGCCGCTTGCCGATCAGAATCTCCGGCACGTCTTCTTGCACGATCTTCTGTGCCAGCCCTTCGACGATAGCGGTTTTACCCACGCCGGCCTCGCCAATCAGCACAGGGTTATTCTTGGTGCGCCGGCTGAGCACTTGAATCACTCGCAGAATCTCGCCATCACGGCCGATCACCGGGTCCAGCTTGCCTTCCCGGGCCAAAGCCGTGAGATCACGCGCGTATTTCTCCAGGGTGCGATAACGACTTTCAGCCTGTGGGCTGCTCGATTTCTGACCCCCGCGCCCCTGCTCGATGGCGCCCAAAACCGTTTCCCGCGTGACCCGCGCATCGCGCAACAGATTAGCGGAGAAGCCGCCGCGCTCGCTCAGGATCCCCAGCAACAGATGCTCGGTGGAGATATACTCATCCTGCAGCAGCCGCGCCTCTTCCGTGGCTTGGTCGATGACACGCTTAAGCCGCGGGGTGATGAACACCTGGGCGACAGCCTGTGGATACATCGTTGGCCCCGCGGAGCGCGGTGTACGCTGAAGGTTGTCAACCAACCGCTCGCGCATGATGTCGACGGGTACGCTCATATGTCCCAGCAAATCCGTAATCAGCCCCTTGGGCTGATCCAGCAACGCAAGGAAAAGGTGCTCAACATCCACCTGGGTGTGGCTGTGTCGCTGCATGATCTCATAGGCCCGCATGGCCGCATCCTGCGCCCGTTCTGTGAATCGGTCAAATCGCATTCGTCATTCCTTCTCAAAAACGCTGCAACCCGCAGCACGGTGCACTGTCAACGCAGCAGCTCCTCACCGCAGGCTACGGGTTGCGTGATACGTAGTCAGTCTTGCATCCTATCTATACGATAGATTACCACAGCTATGTTAGCGCTAGTATATGCGCGGCTCCAAACCGCTTATTCTCTAGTAACGCAGCACCGAAGCGATGCCGCCCACTTCGTTCAACCGGGCATCCTGCTCCAGCACCGAAACCCCCACGCCATCATCAATCGCCCGCTGCACTACCAGATTCACCACATCAGCTGAGGCAACCAACGCGCCATTGCAATAAGGGCACGTCTTGGCCACTTGGACCAGCACAGCATGGCATTGGGTGCACTGCTGGCCGGCTACCTGCAACCCGCGGGTTACCAATAGTTGGTGAACACGGCCTTGCTGCACTGCAGCCAACGTATCGATGATGCCTATTGCGGCGGCGCCACCCTTGTGCGCCTGGGTAATCACCCGCTCCAGCAGATCCGCTTCAACAGCTTGCTGAGCCCCCTGGGCCACCTCGTATCCGCGCTCCCACGCCTCGGTAGGTGCTGTGCTCATGTCCAAATTGATCTGTCCGACGACCTTGTCGAGCAGCGGTCGCGACATGAGTTCCCGAAACTCGGCCAGATTGTCCTCGGTGCCGGCCAGCACCACACGATTGACCTTTTGCTGCGTCAGGTAGCCTTCGGCCCACTCGGCTGCATCTTTAAGGTTATGGCGTGCCGCTTGATCCTCGTGGCGTTGTAACTTCTGAGCAGCCCAACCGCCCTGCTTATGACGGCGCACTTCCGCGCCGAGTACGCCATCCGAGTCAACCAGGGCGCCCAAGTGATAAACAAAAGCCCGTGCGCCCTCGCGATCTACCATGACCACGCTAAAACGGCCGTAGTTATCCCAAATATCGCTCAAGGGTTTGACATAGGGGCGGCGCCCCAAGAAGACTGCGTTCTGACACGGCACTAACAACGAGTAACCACGCCAGAACTTGCGCACCTGACTGCTAAAGCAGGCGACCGCGCGTCCTTGGCGGTCAAATTCATGTTCGAAGAAGCGTTCGATGCGTTCAATGTCGGCTGGCGTCGCGCCCAATTCGTCTGCCTGAACCAGCAACGTGCGTAATGCCAGCTTGTGCTCCTCGATGGAGTGACTGCGCCGATCCAGATTTAGGTAAAGGCTCAACACATCGGCCTTCTCGCTCACCAGTTCGGCCAGCTCATGAAGATCATGTTCTTGCATCATCGTCGACGCTCCTGAATGTGGTATGTGAGCGACGTTTGTCGCACGATGCCGCGATGCAGATGCACCGGGGCAATGTACACCGGCTTATGGCCGGCGGCCATAAGCCCTAGGCAGTAACGCCCCGCAATTGCGCCCATTCGCGCACCAGTTGCACCTCCCGCTCACTGAGCTTATCCGGCAGCGTAATATGCACCTTGGCATAGAGATCGCCCCGTTGGTCGGAGCGCAGCTTGGGCATGCCCTGGCCGGTCAAACGGAACGTGCGACCGGCCTGGGTGCCGGCCGGCACGCGCAGCACCACCGGTCCCGCCAACGTGGGCACACGCACCTCGCCGCCCAACAGCGCTGTGAAGAGCTCTACCGGCACATCGCAGTACAAATCGTCGCCACGGCGCTCGAACGTTGGATGCGCAAGCACTTTGATGACCAGGTAGATGTCGCCGCGCGGGTTGCCTCGACCGGCGGGCAGCCCTTCACCCGCAACACGCACCTTCGAGCCGCCCTTCACCCCAGCCGGAATTTTGACTTCAAGCCGGTTGCCGTCCAACTCCATGATGCGTTGAGTGCCGCGAAACGCCTCCTCTAGGGTAACCTCCACCTCCTGCTCGATATCGCGGGCGGCCGGGCGGGCGCCCGTACGCGCGGCACGCGAACTAGGCGCTGCCGTGCCGCCAAAAATCGCCTCAAAGAAATCAGAGAATCCGCCCTGTCCAAAGAGATCGTTCAAATCCTGAACGTCGCCATACTCGACGCGCGTTCCACCGGAGCGGCTGCCGCCGGCCCACTGGCTCCAATCGAAGCCGCCGGGCTGGCCGCCAGACTGCTGCCAGCGTTGATAGTTCTGGCCTAACTCATCGTATTTCCGGCGTTTCTCCGCGTCGCTAAGCACCTCGTTGGCTTCGTTGATCTCCTTAAAACGCGCTTCGGCGGCCTTGTCGCCAGGTTTCATGTCAGGATGATACTGGCGCGCTAGCCGCCGATAGGCTTTCTTGATTTCCTTCTCGTCTGCGGTTCGTTCCACACCGAGAATCTTGTAATAGTCCTTGTATTCCATGCCTGGCTCCTGCCTGGCGATCGTCTAAAAGCCATTTACAAAGAAAGTATAGCCCCGTGACACAGTAAAGTCAAGAGATTAAACCAGAAACCAGGTTTCTCGTGGAAACCTGGTTTCTCTAACTTGCTGAAAAGCAGCCTCAGGGAATCACCAGCTCCTGGCCGATATAGATGAAATTGGGGTTGGTGATACCGTTAGCCTGCTGGAGCGCCTCCACTGTAACCCCATATTGACGGGCTATGGAGTTCAGAGTGTCGCCCGAAGTCACAACATGCTTCTGAGTCGCGCCGCCGGTCGTGGTCTCTCCGGCGCCGCTCGCAGCCGGCACCACCAACTCCTGGCCCAGCGCAAGACTGTCGGGATTGGCCAAACCGTTCAGCGCCACTAACTCCTCCACGGTCGTGCCGAACCGTCGGGCGATGGCCAGCAGCGTGTCACCGGCCTGCACCACATACTTCGATGTGTTGCCGGTGGTAGCGGCCGCTGCAGTGCAGGCGGCTGCAGTGCCCGGAACCTTAAGTTGTTGCCCGACAGCCAATGCATCCGGGTTGGTCAAGCCACTGAGTTGCATAATCGCATCTTGTGTCACGTTGCAGCGAGCAGCAAGTGCAGCCAACGTGTCACCTGCCACCACCGTGTAAGTGAAATATGCGCCCCCACCAGACGCCGTTTGCGCGCCACCCACCACGGGCTCAGCTGCGGGTGCAGTGGGGGTCGCCGCGACTACCGCCCCAGGGGTCGTCTCGGCGCCAGTGACGCCAGGCAGGGTCACTTGCGTGGCCGGGGGTTGCGGCGTGGATGAGGGTGCAACCGTGCCGCGCGGCGAGGTTGTTGGCACAGTGGTGGCCGCAGGGCGTTCCCGCTCGCAGGCAACCAGCGCCAGGCTCAACAGGACCAAAACCACAACGATGACGAATATCTTAGGGCGAATGTTCATGATGTGCCTCCCTGGCGCAATGCGCCGAAAATTAAAAAATGATCGTGTTGCTGTTAGATGCCACAATCCTACCACATGCACGTTCAAGCGTCAATGTCTGTAGGGACGCGGCCTTCCGTCCGGAATATAGCGCCAGTCACGCGACCTCCGCCGCGGCGAGACCCTGGTCGCCCCAGGCTCGCCTGGGGATGCCTCGTCTCTACTGGCTCATGCAATCACGCCAAGCTTTCGCCCCACAGCAGCGAAAGCTTCCAAGCCCCGATCGAGATCGTTCCGACTGTGCGCTGCAGTGTTCATCACCCGGATGCGTGCTGAGCCGCGCGGGACGGTGGGGAAGCCGATGCTCATCGCGAACACGCCTGCCTCGAAAAGCTCCCGGCTGAACTGCTTGGAAAGCCCTGCATCTCCCAGCATCACCGGCACGATGGGGGTCTGCGATTTGCCCGTGTCGAAGCCGAGCCGCTGCAGCTCCGCGCGAAAATAGGCTGCATTCTCCCACAGCTTCGCCACCAGCGCCTCGGACTCTTCGAGCAGATTCACCGCAGCCAGGCACGCAGCAGTGTCGGCCGGCGTAACCGCGCTGGAAAAAAGGAAGGGCCGCGCCTTCTGGCGAATATAATCTACGATCGCCTTCTTGCCCGCGATGACGCCGCCCACAACGCCGAATGCCTTGCTCAGCGTGCCCACTTCCACATCGAACGCGCCGTGCAGCCCGAAGTGATCCACGATGCCGCGGCCGCCCCGGCCCAACACCCCCTCGCCGTGCGCATCATCCACCATGGTCAGGACCCCGAAGCGGTCGGCCACGGCCATCAGCTTGTCCAGCGGCGCGATGTCGCCATCCATGCTGAACACACCGTCCGTAATCATCAACCCCCGACGATAGTTCGGCAGGTGCTCCGAGATCTTGGCCTCCAGGTCGGCCGGGTCGCAGTGCTCGTAGACGACGATCTTTGCGCTGCTGAGCCGCGCGCCGTCAATAATGCTGGCATGGTTCAGCCGGTCGGAAAAGATCACGTCCTCCTTGCCTACCAGCGGCGCAATCGCCGCCTGGTTGGCCAGAAAGCCGCTCTGAACGTAAAGCGCGTCTTCGACCCCCTTGAAACCGGCCAGCCGGCGCTCCAGCTCGATGTGCAGCGCCTGCGTGCCCGCGATGGAGCGCACCGCTGCCGGCCCAACGCCCCAACGATCCACTGCCGCCTTGGCGGCCTCTTTCATCGTGGGGTGGTTCGCCAGCCCCAGATAATTGTTGGTGCAGAAGTTCAGCACCTGCTTGCCGTCCACCACCATCCACGCATCCGCGGGCGAGCCCATGGTGCGCAGGGTGATGAGCAGGTTACTTTCGCGCAGACCATCCATGTCTGCGCGGATGAAAGCAAGTTTGTCGGTGGTCATGATGTCACCTCATTGTGTTTCAGTATCGACGCTCATGTGTTGAGCATCTCAGAAGTGTCTAGCCTGTCGAGGGCGTCATCGCAACAGGATTCTAACACGATCTCAGTAACTACACCAACATAAACGGCCCTGAACAATGAAGCCGGGGGCCTCAATAAGAGACCCCCGGCTCGTATACCAAATTCCAGATCACGGATCAGGTGCGTCCTGCCGACCCGCGTCCCCGGTTAGCTTTCGACCCCATACTGCGCGGGCCGCTTGCTGCGCGAGATCGCCCAGACGATCACAGCCAGCAACACGACCAGCGCGATGATCATGACGGGGGGCGTCCCCTGGATGCCCACGACGATCGGCGCGATGATCAGCGAGATCAGGTTGATGACCTTGATCAGCGGGTTCAGCGCGGGGCCGGCGGTGTCTTTCAGCGGATCGCCAACGGTGTCGCCGACGATGCTGGCTTTGTGCGCATCCGAGCCCTTGCCGCCATACTGGCCTTCCTCGACGAGCTTCTTGGCGTTATCCCACGCGCCACCCGTGTTGGACATAAACACCGCCAACAGTTGGCCGGAGATGATGACGCCCGCCAGGAAGCCGCCCAACGCCTCGGCCTTCAACGCGAAGCCGACGACGATCGGGATCAGCACCACCATGATGCCCACGGGCAGCAGCTCACGCTGCGCGGCCAGGGTGGAGACGCCCACGGCCTTCCGATAGTCCGGCATCACCTTGCCCTCGCGCACACCCGGTACGTCGAACTCTTTGCGGACGACTGCAACCATGCCATTGGCCGCGCGGGAAACCGCTTTCACCAACAGGGCAGCAAACAACACCGGGACGCCGCCGCCGATCAGCAAGCCGATGAACACACGGGGATCGGCGATATTGATGTACGTGATCAATGCATCAGAGGTAAGCTTGCCGGCCTTGATCAGCTCGTTCTGCACCACGTTGATGTCGGTGATGAAGGAGCCAAACAACGACACCGCCGCGATGACCGCAGAACCGATGGCGACACCCTTGGTGATCGCCTTGGTGGTATTGCCCACCGCGTCCAGGTCGGTCATGATCTTGCGCGCGCCCTCGGGCATTGAGGCCATCTCGCCGATGCCGTTGGCGTTGTCAGAGATCGGGCCAAAGGAGTCCATGGAGACCAGGTTGCCGGCGTGCGTCAGCCAGCCGATGCCGATGAGCGCCACGCCGTAGATCACGTAATGCATGCCCAGGCCGCCGTAGACGAGCACCGAGACCGTGATCGCGGCCGCAATAGTGAAGATCGCCCACACGCTGGACTCATAGCCCTCAGCCAGGCCGCTAAGAATCGTGGTCGCCGGGCCGAAGCGAGTGCTCTTGGCGATCTCCTTCACCGAGGTGCTTTCAGTGGCAGTGAACATCGCGGTCAACCGGTTCACGATAACGTTGAAGATGACGCCGGTAGAAATCATCGCTGCCGGCTGCCACCAATTCACACTCTCCACCGAGCGGATGTAGAAAAAGCTCAACAGAAACGAGCAGGCGATCGTGATGATCGAGGAGACCTCATACGCGATCTCCATGCTGTGCCAGGCATTGCCCTTAGCGACGGTGCGTTCCCACACCGGCACGGAAAAGGTGCCGATGATGGAGCTGATGACGCCGATGGCGCGGACCAGCAGCGGAAAGATAATCCAGTAGATGTCGCCGGTAAGGCGCATCAGCGCCAGGCCCAGGATCAAAGCGGAGACGATGGTGACTTCGTAGGACTCGAAGATGTCCGCCGCCATGCCGGCGCAGTCCCCCACGTTGTCGCCCACCTGGTCGGCGATGACGGCCGCATTCCGGGGGTCATCCTCTTCCAGCCCCTCTTCCACCTTACCGACGAGGTCGGCGCCCACGTCCGCGGCCTTGGTATAGATGCCACCGCCGACGCGCATGAAGAGCGCCAGCAGCGTGCCGCCGAAACCGAAGCCCAACAGCGCGTCCGGCGCGGCCGCGCCGAAAACAATGAAGATGGTGGTGCCGCCCAACAGGCCCAAGCCGTCGGTCAACATGCCGGTGACGGTGCCCGAGCGGTAAGCAATGCGCAGCGCGTGCCCGTAGCTCTCAACCTTGTCCCTCCCCATCGCCGCCGCCGCCACCCGGATGTTGCCCTGCACCGCCATGCGCATGCCGAGTTGGCCGACGATCAAGGAGAAAGAGGCGCCCAGGACGAAGGCGATGGCCCGGCCAAAGGCGATCGTGATGCGGGCGCTGTCCCCGAACATCTCTTTCGCTTCCGGCGTAGGCTGCGAGATCCAGACGCTGCCAAACAGCGCAAAGACCAGAATGCCGATGAACGGCAGAATCGTCCTGAGCTGCTGGCCCAGGTACGCGTCCGCACCATCCTTGACAGCGGTCCAGACGCGGATCATGGCGTCCGTACCCTTGCCCTCACTCATCACATTGCGGAAGAGTAAGAAGGCGTATATCAGGCTGATGACAGCAACAATCAATACGCCGATGATGGCCGTAATCTCGAATGGTATAAGATGTAATGCACCCATGAGAACTTCGTGAGACCTCCTGGTGAAATAGAATGGTTGAGTTTTGCTGCTCAACAGATTGGCCGAACTGGCCAAAGAATCCGCTCGCTCAACGAAAAGCAAGCCTTTTCTGGGCCATATAAAAGGCTATTGTAAGCGTTCGGTCCTTCTTTTGTCAAATAACCTGCGCCATATCAGGCATCGCCGGACAGGAAGGGCAAATTCGTCCGATAATGGCAGGGTTCTTTTGACAGCCTATCCCGATAAGGCGATAATAGCTCCGCGATGTTGATTCCGCCGACACACACACCCACTACCAGTCTTTCCGATCAGGATCGGCGCCTGCCGCCGCCCGTCCTGATCGATACCTCCGCCGCGCTCGACAAGATGCTGGCCGCGCTGGCGCATGAGCCGATTATTGCGTTGGATACCGAAGCCGACAGCCTGTATCGCTACTTCTATAAAGTCTGTGTGATCCAAATCAGCACGCCCGGCTGTGACTACATCGTTGATCCGCTGCGCCTCCCAGACCTAGCGCAGCTCGGCCTGCTTCTGGCAGATCCAGCCGTCGAGAAGATTTTCCACGCCGCCGAAAACGATATTCTGATGCTGAAGCGGGACTTTGCTTTCGATTTTGCGAATGTGTTCGACACCATGCTGGCAGCCCGCATCCTGGGCTGGCCGCAGGTGGGTCTGGCTGCTCTGGTGAAACAGCACTTCGATGTTGAGCTGGACAAGCGGGCCCAATTGACCGATTGGGGTCAACGCCCCTTGAACGCGGCGCAACTCAGTTATGCGCGGCTCGATAGCCACTTCCTGTTTGACCTACGCAGATTACAGATCAGCGAACTGCAGTCGCGGCAGCGGTGGCGCGAGGCGCGGGAGGCGTTTGCGGCATTGCCCTCTATCGTCTATACCGAAAAGCCCTTCGATCCGGACGGTTTCTGGCGGATGCGCAGCATCCGCGATTTGTATCCCAACGAAGTGGCCGTGCTGCGCGAGCTATATCTCTGGCGCGATGAGCAAGCCCGCCATTTGAACCGCCCGGCGTTCAAGGTGCTTGGCGACGACGCGTTAATTCGACTCAGCCAGCGGCAGCCGCAACACCTGGCGGATCTCGGACTGAACCAACGGCAGACGGAAAGCTATGGCCGGGGCATCCTGGCAGCTATCACCCGGGGGCGCCATGCACCTCCACCCCAGCCACCCGTCAGGCCCCACACCGGTAACGGCCGGCCTGACCCCGTCGTGCAGGCCCGCTTCGATCGCCTGCGCGCCTGGCGCACCCAGCGCGCGAGTGAACGCGCGGTAGACGCCGACGTCGTGCTGACCAATGAGACGTTGACCACCATCGCTCGCGTGGCTCCCGCCACCTTGGAAGCCTTGGCAGCCCTGGGCGTGATGGGACCCTGGAAGCTGCAGGAATATGGGCCCGACCTACTCAATATCCTGGCAGAATAGCATATGAATACTCCATCCTACACCGAGATCCATCTCGGCGACGTCATCCGGATGCGCAAGGTGCATCCATGTGGTTCTCAGGAGTGGGAAGTGGTGCGCCTGGGTGCGGATATCGGCATGCGCTGTGCGGGCTGCGGCCGGCGCGTTCTGCTGCCGCGCAGCCAGTTCTTGCGCCAGGTAAAAACGCTGGTGAAGCAGGGCACGCTGGTTGATCCTCAGGCGCCCAACTAAGCATCTCATGCAAGAAACTACCGATCGGGGCTTTCGTCCCGTACTCGCCAATCGCAATTTTCGCGCCCTCTGGCTCGCGCAACTGCTCGCGCAAACCTCTCAACACGCCATTCATTTCATCCAGATGGTGCTGATCGAGAAACTGACCGGGTCAACGATGCATCTCGGCCTGACGATCCTGGCGTTTTCGCTGCCCGGCGTGCTGTTCAGCCCGATCGCGGGCGTGGTGGTCGATCGCTGGCCTAAGAAATGGATCCTGGTCAGCTCGAACCTGATCCGCGTTGCCTTTGCGCTCAGCTATCTGTTGATCGTACGCCATCTCAACGGCGCCTGGGAGCTGCTGGCCATCTATGCCGTGACGTTTCTGACCGCCACCCTGGCCCAATTCTTCAGCCCAGCCGAAGTCTCCACGATCCCGCTGTTGGTGGGGGAAAATCTACTCCTGCCTGCTAATTCCCTGTTCACCCTGACCATGGCGCTCTCCCAGGTGATGGGCTTGCTGATTCTTGGCCCCTTGGCCATCAGTCTGCTGCAGATCGAGGGCGGTTTCGTGCTGATTGCGCTGCTTTACCTGGGCGCGGCGTTGTCAGTAAGCATGTTGCCGCCTGACAAGCGCCCGGACCGACCGTCCAAGGCCGCCATTTCGGGCTGGCGCCGGCTGTGGGATGACATCAGTGAGGGGTGGCAGTTCGTCTCTGGCCAACCCAAGGTGCTGGCCGCGATGACGCAACTGGTAACGATTGCGACGCTGGTGATGGTGTTGGCCATGCTGGCGCCGGGTTACGCTGCGCGCGTGCTAGGTATGCGGGCTGAAAACGCGGTCATCGTCTTTGCCCCGGCCGGACTGGGCATGTTGTTAGCCACAGGCATCGTGGGCCGCTGGGGGCACGTGCTGCGCCGCATCGGATTCGGACGGATCGGGCTTGTGCTGGTCGGGCTGGCTTTTGCGGGCATGGGATGGATTAGCCTGGACTACCAACACCTACTCCAACCAATCCTGAAGGTCTACCCCAGGGCGGCGTTCAGCTTGACGACGATGACCATGGCCTTGGGCTTGGTGCTGGGCCTCTGTTTGTCGACGGTCAACATTCTGGCCCAGACGACGCTTCAGCTCGAATCTCCGGCCGACATCCGCGGCCGGGTATTCTCGGTGCAATATATGCTTAACAACCTGATCGGCATCCCTCCGATGTTGGGACTGGGAGGCATCGCCGACACTGTCGGCATCCCGCGCGTTCTGGAAATCGTCGGAGTGAGCGCAGTGATCATGGCGCTAGTCAGCGTGGCCGTCGGGCGACTCCCCAAACGCACCCCTCACACGTCCTGATTTGACACTAATGCCTGCTCCCACGTATAATTGCTTGACTTGAGCGGGTGAGATTTGCTGTCTGTCTCGCCTGCTTTTTCTGTCCGCCGCCAGCAGGCGGGCGGATGCGGATATAGATCAAGATGGAGTGATTTTAATGTCAACTAAGCGGACCTATCAGCCTAAGAGCCGCCGCCGGATGCGCGTTCATGGGTTCATCAGCCGAATGAGCACCCATAATGGACGTCGCGTGCTGAAAGCACGACGCCTCCGCGGCCGCAAGCGCTTAACGGTGTAACGGACAACTTGTGGAGTCAGCATGCTGCCTCGCCAGCACCGACTGAGCGATAAGGCACGCTTCCGGCAGGTTAGGCAAGAAGGCGTCAGCTACGCTCATCCTTTGATGGTGCTCTGCTGTCTGCCCAACCAAAAAACGATCAGCCGGAGCGGGTTCACCGTCAGCAAGCGCATCGGCAAGGCAGTCACACGGAATCGGGCCCGGCGTCGCATGAGCGAAGCCGTCTATCTGCTGTGGGATCTGATAACGCCTGGCTTGGACATGGTATGGATTGCTCGACCGGGCATCAACGAGGCCGACTTCTCGGAACTGCAAAGTGCCTGTATCCGCCTGCTACGGCGAGCGCAGGCGCTAACAGAAACCGTATAGGCACGGATAAGCGACTGTGAAACGTGTGCTATTGGCGCTGATCCGATTCTACCAGCGCCGGATTTCGACGGCGCTGCCGCCAACATGTCGTTTCTACCCATCCTGCTCCGAGTACACGTACCAAGCCATCGAAAAGTATGGGGTGCGGCGTGGCGGCTGGATGGGTCTGCGGCGTTTGAGCCGGTGCCATCCGTGGCATGCGGGCGGCTTCGACCCCGTTCCCTAGGCGCAGCCTGGGACCCAAGGAGTTTTAGTTAGCGTGAATAAAAAACGTCGCAACGTGCTGTTGATCGTCATCCTGGTATTGGCCGCCCTGATGCTCGCCGGGTGTGGCATCCCACAGGGGACGATCGATCTGAACAACCCGGATCCAGGCTTGTGGAACGGCGTTTTCGTCTATCCTCTTGCCAAACTGCTCATCGCCCTCAATAAATTCATTGCTGGTCTTGGCGTCCCCTACAGCTATGGTTGGGCAATCATCGTCTTCACGATCGCCATCAAGCTCGTGACTTTGCCGCTGACGCTCAAACAGCTACAAAGCACCAAGGCCCAACAGCAGATGCAGCCCAAGCTGCGTGAGCTGCAGGAGAAATACGGCAAGGATCGCCAGAAGCTGTCCGAAGAGCAGATGAAGCTCTACAAGGAAGCCGGCTTCAATCCCCTGGGCGGGTGTCTGCCGCTGCTGGTCCAAATGCCGGTGCTGTTTGCCCTCTACCAGGCGCTGTATGTTTTGGCAAATCCCAGCGTGGGCGAGTTGACCGGCGCCCGGTTCTTCTGGGTGCCCGATCTATCCTTTCCCAGCCTCGAGATCAGCACGAAGTGGCTCGGAACCAGCTACCAGGCCAAAGATTGGGCCATGCTGGCCGCCTACACCAGTCTGCCCATCTTTATGCTGATCTCGCAGCTCCTGCTCCAGAAGATGTCTGCGCTGTCCGCAACCGGCAAGGACGGCAAGCAGGATCCCCAGGCGCGCATGATGTCGCAGATGATGTTCATGATGCCCCTCATGTTCGCATGGATTACGCTGGGATTGCCTTCCGGGCTGACCCTGTACTGGTCGGTGTCCAATGTGCTCAGCGTCATCCAGCAGTATTTCGTCACCGGCTGGGGAGGTTTGAACGAGTGGTTTCCGTTCCTCAAGAAACGGATCGAAGCCGACGACATGGCGATTGTGACCACCGGACCCATCCCGCAGTCCGCACCGGCAACAGCACCTGAAAAGCCGGTCAAACGCCGCAAGCGCAAACGCTAAGGGTCGACAGAAGAATGATCCAAGATCGGGAGTGTTTGTTTGGCGGGCTCCAAGTAAAGCTTTCTAAGGAAGTAGACGCATGACAGGTGAAAAAAGCGGAGAATTTCGCGGTAAAACCGCTGAAGCAGCCATCAGCATCGGCCTCGCTGCGCTGAGGCTGTCACGCGAAGAGGTAGAAGTTGAGATCGTGCGCCCCGGCAGCCGTGGCGTGTTGGGTATCGGCGCCGAGGACGCAATCGTACGCTTGACGTCCGTACACCTGACCAAGATCGAACCCAAGCCGGCCTCGCGCCCCGAGCCCCGGCCTGAGCCGGAATCGCTGACCAGCCAACCAGCTCCGGTCGCGCGCCCCGAGCCGCGCCCGACGCCCGCGCCCAAGTCAGCCCCCAAACAGCCTGAAAGCCAGCCCGCGGCAATCCCTGCATCCGACGACAAGGTCGCAGCCGCCGCGCAAAAAGGCAAGGAGATGTTAGGCGGGTTGTTAGAGCGCATGAACCTGCGAGCCAACGTGGAAATCGTGCCGCAGAGCGATGCGGAGAGCGACGATGACGACGAACGCGGTTTGGTGCTAAATATCGTGGGTGACGACCTGGGAGTATTGATCGGTCGCCAAAATGAGACCCTCTCGGCCTTGGAATTCGTGACGCGGCTGATGGTCAACCAGCAAACCCACACGCGTACCAGCTTTACAGTGGATGTTAACGGCTATCGCGCCAAGCGCGCCGAATCGCTGCGCCGCCTGGCATTGCGCATGGCCGAGCAAACAGAACAGACCGGTCGCACCGTGGCGTTAGAGCCGATGCCGCCGGCCGAACGGCGCATCATCCATCTGGCATTGCGTAATCATGCTACCGTAAGCACGCAGAGCGTGGGTGAAGGCGATCGGCGGAAAGTCACGCTCGTTCCTAAGAAGAGCTAGACGCGACCTAATGGCTGGCAAGCCTGGACCTGCCAGCATGCCGCGGGTAAACGCCGGCCACGTTATCACGCGGCCGGCGTTTCTATTGCCCCTGGCGCTGTGATAGAATAGTGCAGACTGCACCTGCCGCAATATAAGGAAGCAACTTGGCTATCGACTTTCTTTCTGTTGGACATATCACGCATGATCTTGCACCGGAAGGCTTCCGCTTTGGGGGCACGGTATCTTTCGCAGCCGCAACGGTGCGACGACTGGGCTTGCGACCAGGGATCATGACGCGCGGCTCGACCGAAAACCTGCGCCTCGGCAAGAAACAGCGGGGCAAAGGCCATTTCATGACGTCGGTCGCCGGTCCGCTGGCCGGCATCCCAGTCTGCCTATTACCATCACCGGTGTGTACGACCTTCGTCAACATCTACCGGGGGGGCCAACGTACGCAAGTGATCGAAGCCATGGCTGAGCCGGTAACGCCCAACGCCTTACCGGCTGAGTGGGCGAACCCCGATATCGTCTTGTTGGGGCCTATCGCTCATGAGGTGGAACCTGCCTGGGCAGATGCCTTTCCAAGGGCGCTCCTGGGAGTCACGCCCCAAGGCTGGCTGCGCACGTGGGACGCCAGCGGGCATGTGCGGCCAACTCGATGGAAGGACCCGGAGCCCTTCCTACAGCGAGCAGACGCCGTAATCCTCAGCCGCGAAGATGTCGGCGGTGATGATGCATACTTGGCCGAGCTGGCCAGCCAAACTCGGCTGCTGGTCGTGACCGACGGTTGGCACGGCGCGGCCGTCCATGTTGCGGGTAAGCGATACCATGTTCAACCACGGCCAGCGGTCGAGGTTGATCCAACCGGCGCTGGCGACGTCTTTGCCACCGCCTTTCTGGTGCGGCTATCTGAAACGCACGACCCTTTGCTGGCAGCACGCTTCGCCAATGTTGTTGCCTCGATGTCAATCGAGGCGCCAGGGATGGAGGGCATCCCGGAACGCAGTCAGGTAGATGCCTGGCTAAAGGATGGATCCTGAGCTTGCGATGAGCTCAGTCGAACCGTCGAAGGATAACGGGTAACGTGACGCATATCTACGCTTTCGCCAACCAAAAAGGAGGCGTGGGCAAGACCACCACGACCGTCAACCTCGGCGCGTACCTGGCTGATGCAGGCCGACGCGTGTTGCTGATCGATGCCGATCCACAGGCCAACGCAACCAGCAGCCTGGGCATCGACCCCGCAACCCAACCGGCCTCTCTCTACGATGCGCTGATCAGGCACAAAGCACTGGCCGATGTCGTAATGACCACTGCACAGCCCGGCCTCTATCTGGCGCCGAGTTCCCCTGCATTGGCCGGCGCTGAAATCGAGATGGTCCCCTTGATGGCCCGTGAATACCTGCTGCGCCGTGCGCTGGAAGGCTTGGGTGCTGCTTACGATCACATCCTCATCGACTGTCCGCCCAGCCTCGGATTACTTACGATCAATGCACTGACTTCAGCAACAGATGGCCTGATTGTGCCCATCCAGTGTGAGTACCTGGCGCTGGAAGGTTTGGGACGCCTGTGGCAGACGATCCAATTGGTGCGCGAGAACTTGAACCCGCAACTCTATATCAGCGGCATGGTGTTGACGATGTTTGATGCGCGCACTAACTTATCAGATCAAGTCGTCCGCGAGGTGCGCAGTCATTTCGCCAACCAAACCTTTAAAACTGTCATCCCACGCAGCGTGCGCCTGAGTGAGGCGCCGAGTTACGGCCAAACGATCCTGACCTACGCGCCCGCCTCCTCCGGCGCAGCCGCTTATCGTGCCCTGGCCAAAGAGCTGCTGGCGCGTGAAGATGCCATTTGACCGACGTCACTGATTTTTTGTCGAAGGAGAAGTCGCCATGAATACACAGACACGTGGCCTGGGTCGTGGCCTGGGAGCACTGATCCCCTCGACCAGCCAGGAAGGCGCGCGCTCAGAACACCCAACGGGCGTATTGGAACTGGCTGTCAGTGACATTATCCCCAATCCGCGCCAACCGCGCATGCATATGGACAGCGAGTCTCTGGCCGAACTGGCTGCATCTATCAAAGAGCATGGCCTGATCCAGCCCCTTATCGTTACCCGAGCGCAACCCACCGAACGCGCGCCTTATCAGCTCATAGCTGGCGAGCGGCGCTGGCGAGCCGCACAACTGGCCGGGCTGGCGGTTGTGCCGGCCATGGTCAAAGAAGCCACGCCCCAACAGTTTCTGGAGCTGGCCCTGGTCGAAAACATCCAGCGTGCCGACCTGGCTCCGCTGGAAGAGGCGGAAGCCTACCACGCCTTGATGGATGACTTCAAGCTCAGCCAGCAGGAAGTAGCCGACCGGGTGGGGAAGAGCCGCGTGGCAGTGGCCAACACCCTGCGCCTGCTGCGTTTGCCCGATCGCGTGAAAACACTGCTGGCCGAAGGCGCGCTAACCGAAGGCCATGCGCGTGCGCTCCTGGCGTTGCCCGACGACGCGACCATCCTGCGGGCGGCCGAACAAGTCATCGTGCGCGACCTGACAGTCCGCCAGACCGAAGAGCTCGTGCGCCGGCTGGCGGCCACTACGCTCTCTGCTGTGCACAAGCCTGAGGAGCCGGCCGATGATGACCCCGACCGCATCTACACGCAACATCTGGAGGATGCGTTCCGCGGCGCTTTGGGGACCAAAGTGGCACTGACCCGGGGCCGTCGCGGCGGAAAACTGGTCATCTCGTTCTTTTCCGACGAAGAACTACAAACGATCTACGAACACATCGTGAGAGACGCGCTCTAAGATTAGGGCCCCAGGGCTTTTGAAGAAATCCTGGGGCCTTAATCTTTCTGATCTACCTCAGCACCCGTTCGTCCCCTATCCGCCGCGTGATCCTTTGCTCGTCAAGATGCTCCATGATTGCCAGAGCGTACTTACGGCTGGTACTGTATCGATCACGCACCTGGGCGACGGTCATACTGCCATTGGCCTTGATGTGCGCTGCGACGCCGGCAACCACCTCTTCATAGGTCTCCTTCAACAGCAGTACATCCTCGCTCAAACGCACCAACGTCCCCTGGTATAGTAACGCGCTGATCAGCTCAGCGTCGGACATGGCGACGCTCTCGGCCATAGATGGCGGGGTATAGGGTTGGCGACGGAAAGCAGCTAACAGCACAGCCACTTTGGCCTGTTGGGTCGCGTTGAAGGCGATGCGGTGCCCGGGACGTGCAAGGTACTCACCGGACTCAACCAACAGGCCTTCGGCCACGGCACGCGCAGCCAATTCGTTGAACAGCTTGGTCGGCCATCTGTTGCGGCCCTGCACCCGGCTCTTCAACTCTTCTCGCCCCATGCCTGGACGAAGAGGAAATTGGGCATGGTGATCAGCCAACGTCTCGGCCATACGCGCAGCCAAGGTGTGCCAGCCGCCGATGGAAATGACCGGTGTCGGGCTCTTGACCAGCGGTGCTTGGACTGGACCCAACAGGATGAGCTGACCGGACGCGATCATATCAGCCAGCACGTGCTCTGCCGTGCTGGCATCCAGTCCGGACGCCTCAGCCGCCGTCTTCAACGGACCTGGCTCCTGCCGCGCGAGCGCGTGCAGCACCAAGGCTTCGGGGGTGCCGCGCGCCAGGGTCTCCAGTTGAGCTAACAGATCGTCCTGATATCGATGCCAACGTCGCCGCGGGTGGGGATTTACGACAATGCCGCCACCCAGGGTAACGCTGGGTGAAGGCTGACGGAGGATGAACCGGTCGCCGGATGCCAGCGCCACTGGCTCCGCCAGCACAAGTTGCGCCCAGCCAAACCCTCCAGGTCGCAGCTGTTCGGCATCGAGCAGCCGGACGCGACCAGACACTTCCGCTGCGCCGCTGAAGAAATCTACCACCTGACCGTGTTGCAACGGCGCCTGCCAGCCCTCGCCCCTTACCAATCTTAGGCGCACATCGACCAGAGTAGTCGGCTGCAGAGAAGCCGGCCGCGCGACCACCATGCCGCGACGCAAATCGTCGGGATGCACACCGGTGAGATTGATGGCAAGCCGGCTGCCAGGCAACCCGATCTCGACCGCGCGCTTGTGGGTTTGCAGGCCGCGAATTCGAGCTTTGAGGCCGCCGGGAACAAGCTCGACTTCGTCTCCGACGCGAAACTGGCCGTCGCTCAATGTGCCAGTGACGACGGTGCCGAAGCCGGCCACGCTAAACACGCGGTCGACAGGCAGCCGCGGCTGTCCTACATCACGGCGCGAGGGCACTGAGTCCAACACGTCGGCCAGCGCTTGTTTCAGGTCGGTCAGACCTGTGCCGCTGCGGGCCGACACAGGCACGATCGGCGCGTTGGCCAGGCAGGTATCGGCCAACACCCCGCGCAGATCGGCGGCCACCAGATCGATCCACCCTTCTTCGGTCACGGCGTCGACCTTGGTCAGCGCCACAACACCCGCAGGGACTTCTAACAAATCCAAGATCGCAAGATGTTCGCGCGTCTGAGGCATCACGCCTTCGTCGGCTGCCACCACGAACAATGCCGCATCAATCCCGCCCACGCCGGCCAGCATGTTCTTGATGAAGTCAATGTGACCCGGCACATCGATCACGCCGACCCATTCGGCTCCCGGCCCCCCGCTCTGCACACTTTCGGTGCCTGACCCCTGCGGCAACGGCAGCGTCAGCCAGGCGAAGCCGAGGTCGATGGTCATCTGACGCTCTTTTTCCTCGCGCAGCCGATCCGGATCGATGCCGGTCAGAGCCTGCACCAGGGTCGACTTGCCATGATCGACGTGGCCAGCCGTGCCGATGACCCGCATGACTCAGCTTTCCCGTTTCGGGCGCGCGTCGACAGCCCCGCCGACAATATCCAGCAATTTCTGAATCGAAGCCAATTGCTGGTTGCCTGTAGCTTCCTGTAACCGCCAAAGGCCCTCGACTTCACGTTGTAGCAACGCAAGCTGTTTTCCAATGGGCGGAAAGTGCTCTTCCAGTTTCTGGTTGATCTTGTTCTGCTCGCCAAGAGCGTAATCCCAGCGCAACGTTTCCTTTTTCCACCGCTGCTCATTCTCAGATTGCCACTCGGCCAGCTCCTTGCGTTGGCGTTCCTCGGCCAACCGCTGCAACTCGGCGGTCTGTTTCTGCCCTTGCACGATCTGCGCCTGGAATTCCTCCATCGTCTTGATCGCGCGGCCGGCCGCTTCGTAGCGAATCTCGAACTCCCGCAGCTTCACTGCCTGCTTCTCAATGACCGCCCGCTGCTGGGCGAAATCCTGCTCCCATAAGCTCATCTGACGCTGACGCTCGACCTCAGCCAGCTTCTGGGCCTCGATGAAAGTCTGCTGATCCTGACGCACCTGCTCGGGGATGGGCTGAATACGCGTCAGCTCCTTCTCAAGTCGTTGGAGGCGCTCTTCCTGGGCCGGCAGCCGGCTGGCCAGCGCATCAGTGCGCTTAAGCAACTCCACGCTCTCGCCCTGGATCTGGGCGATGCGCTTGTTATCCTGGGCGCGCTGCTCCACCATATAGGGCAGACTGCGGGTGCGTTCGTCCAGATCCTTCCCGACGTTGTTGACCGACTGGCGCAGTGCCAACACCATTTCGCCCAGGCGCTGATCTTCAGCCTGGCGCGCTACCAGGTCTTCCTCCAGGCGTCCAAGCCGGGGCAGCTCCTTGCGGATTTCCGCCACACCCCGGCCCAAAATCTCCCGGTCGCTGAGACGGGCGCGCTCAGACTCACGGTCAGTCTGCAGACGCGCTTCTGTCTGCTTGTCCAGCATGACAACTACTTCATTTTTGAGCTGCTGCAATGATTGCTCGATCTGTGTGAAGCGGGTCAACTGCGCGTGGGTGCTGGCCAGCCGGCTTTCCAGGTCCTGGATCCGACGCGCCTGCTCTTGACGCTCGACGGCAATGCTCTGCAGGCGCTGATCGAGCTTCGCAATCTCTTCCCGGTCGCGACGATGTTCTTCATCCAGCCAGGCGACCATCTGGCTCAGTTGTGTCAGGTCCATGGGCCTCCAAATTCTACTACCAAACAGGGCCTGCCGCCCTCCCCATCATTCGTTCAATTCGACGACGACGTTGGTTTGCAGGAAAATCACGCGCTCGCCGATGTTGGTTGCGCGATCGGCAAAGCGCTCCAGGTTATGGGCCACCCACAACAGATAAGTCGCACGGGTGATAGTGCGCGGATCGGTCATCATGATGACCAATAACTCACGAAACACCTGGTCGTTGAGCTGATCCACCTCGGAATCGCGCGTTGCAAGCCGGTGGGCAGCTTCCGTATCGCAACGCATGAAGGCATCAAGTTGGCCCATCAGCAATTCGCGGCCAATCTCGGCCATAAGCGGGATGTCGATGAGCGGCTTGAGCATGGGCTGATCCATGAGACGCAACGCCAGGGTAGCAATACCCTTGGCATGGTCGGCCATGCGCTCCATCTCCCCTGCAATCGCCGCGATGGAAAAGATCAAGCGTAGATCACGCGCCACGGGTTGCTGACTAGCGATCAACAGCAGGCACTCATCCTCGATGTCATGTTGCGCCTGGTTGATGACCTGATCAGCTGCGATGACCTCGTGGGCCAACGACTCATCGCGCTCGGCCAACGCGTGCACCGAGCGCTCCTGCGCCTGAGTTACCATTGCACCCAGGCTGAGAAGGCGCTCCTGAAGCGCCTTTAGCTTGAAATCAAATCTCTCGCGCGTCACTTGATTGCTCCTTGCTGTGCAAGAACACCCTAATGCTGTTATTATAGCATTCTTTACGCATCAGTCGAAACTGGCAGGCAGGGGACTTGGGTTCAAGCAAAAACCGTGCTAAGATAGCACCTAGCCTTCCGAAATCGCCGACGGGTTGAGGAGCACCGTATGAAACCGACGCTAGCTATCATTGATATCGATATCTTTAGCGGCCAAGACGAGTTGGCACGCGAGGACTTGCTGGAAAACCTGCGCCAGTTTCGCGAGCCGTGCCTGACAGTCTTGTGGGTTAACTGGTTGCGCGAGCGTGCCGACCTACGAGTGGTCTGCCTCGTGCATGATCTGGAACGCTTCGACGATTTTCTGGTCAACGTCGTCCGCAAAGTGCCTGGGGTGCGCGGCACGTCAGCCCAATTGGCGTTCGATGGTGTGGTGCATGGGGACGCGCTGCTGGATATCTCGATGTTCAACGCGGGATGGGATCGCCGCGCCGCCGCCACCGTGCAGGTCAAGCTGCAGCCGGGCCGCGAACGTGAAGCATATAACGCGTTGCTGGCGTTACCGGTGCACGAGCAGGTTCAGGTTGTCTGGGTGGTCAAGGTGTTCCACTCAGTCGACGCAGACCTGCTGATGCTGCTGTTGGGCGAACGCACCGCCGCGTTGACCGGCTTCGTAATGAGCTGGATTCGTATGGTGCCCGGCGTGCGAGACACGCAACTCAGCACCGTCTTGGACTGGCGCATCTTGGCACAGACCGAGGACTTTCTGGAAGTCACCCGCCGCTTTCCTGACCAGCACCCGGCCTAGCGCACCTCTTGCACCCGGACTTGCTGCCCCGTCTCCGCCGAGCGCAGCATTGCCACGATCAACTGCAAGTCAGCGTACCCCTCGGCAGCAGTTGAACGCGGGGGACGCCCCGTGCGTATGGCCTGAGCGAAGTCCGCATACATCGCCACCAAGCCATCCTCAGCCGATGGCTCAGCCCACGTTTGGACTATCTTCCCCTGCTTCCAGTGTTCCACCCGGTCACGCGTGACCAGCAATGTGCCCTCCGTGCCGGCGATTTGCAGCGGGGTCTCAGGCCCCGGCACGGCATAGGTGACGTTGTAACTGCCTACCACACCGCTGGCAAACCGCAACGACGCACTGAGTGTATCCGCCGGGGGCAGGTCGGGCCGCAAGGCAGCCACGTGCGCCGCAGCGGTCTCGACTTCACCCAAAAGCAACCGCAACACCGCCATCTGGTGCACCCCCCCGTCGCTGATGTAGCCACCGGGATGCGCGGGCTGCTGCCGCCACGCGGTATGGTAGTATGGGTTGGCCGGCGTCATATAAGGGAAGAGGGACCAGCGCGCCACTTGCGGTGCACCGATCACACCATCGGCAATGAGCTCGGCCGCGCGGCGAAAGCCGGCCGCGTAACGATAGTTCTCGGCGATCATCAACGTGCGCTGGAATTGTTCCGCCCAAGGCAACATGCGCGCCGCGTCCGTCAGGTTTGCTGCAATGGGCTTTTCGGCAATAACGTGGCTGCCGGCGGCCAGCGCAGCCTCGGTCACCTCGGGGTTTAGCTGGGTTGGCAACGCCAGGGAGACGGCATCGGGCTTCTCCTGCACGAGCATCTCGCGATAATCGGTGTAGACCGCTGGACGGCGGCGCGTCGCCGCACCTAGCTCCTTAGCCAGCGCCTCGGCCTTGGCGGGAGTCCGGTTGACCAGCGCGATCACGCAAAAATCGCGCGGCAAGCTGTGCAAAGCGGGCCAATGCTTACCGGTCACGATCAGGCCAGTGCCAATTATGGCGATACGGATGGGATCAGGCATAGGAACCTCGGGTGTGAATTAAGTGGCAGCATTACATCACAGCCTGATACACCTTGTCAATTGCCCCTCCACTGCGGTACAATGATCAGCGGAGGTAATCATGACTGCGATCAGTTGCGAAAAATGCCGGCGCCGCTTCACTCCCACGGACGAGGAGATCCAAAACTTCCTGGCGGATGCAGCAGGCAAGAAGCACGCACACGTGCCCTGTCCCTACTGCGGCAAGGCCAACAAGGTAGCGCCGGAACGTCTGCGCGAGGCAGTGCGATTCAGCCCGCCTCGGGTGATAAAAACCGAACCCCAAGAAAAAGCTGGCGAATAATCTGAGAGTGGCAATACCCGGAGAAAACCGGCTGCGCAAGCAACCTTCGGGATGACGAACTGCGCGGCTGGGTCAAGCGCTTCTGCGCCGACAAGTGCGCCGAGGCCCCGCCTGCTGGGACGAGCTGAACGCTGGCATCGCCAAAGCCTCCGCTGCCGCACCGGACGCCCTGCCCGGTCAGAAAATTCTGAGGCCGGCAGCGAAAGCGGGTATGGTGGTGAATCAGAAATGACCGTGACAGATACAACACGCCACGACCGCAGGTCGTCGCATCACGTTTCACGCCCCGCGCTCATCCACGACTGGCTCAACCAGGTCGGCGGTGCGGAAAACGTGCTGCAGGAACTGGTGCGCATGTTTCCTGGTGCACCGATCTTCACCAGCATGTACGCGCCTGCGAAGATGCCGCCGGAATACCGGTCGTGGGACATCCGCACCACCTTCATGCAACGCCTGCCCGGTGTGACGACGCACCACCAGGTCTACATGCCGGTCTATCCGCTCGCGTTCAGCCGGGTGGATCTGCGCGGCTACGACCTGATCCTGAGCAACAAGAGCGGCTTCTGTCACGGCGTGCCTACGCCTCCAGGGGCCACGCATATCTGCTACTGTTTAGCGCCCACACGCTTTTTGTGGCAATATGAGACGTACCGGCAGCGCGAGGCGCTCAGCGCCGCTGCGGACGCGATCCTGAAGCCGGTCATTGCGCTGTTACGGCGCTGGGACTATGCGGCCGCACAGCGCGTGCACCATTTTGTCGCCATCTCGACCGAGATCCAGGCGCGCATCCGGCGCTTTTACAATCGCGACAGCACGATCATCTACCCGCCGGTGGACATCGCCCGCTTTCGGCCTGGCGCCGAGCCGCTTGGCGATTATTATCTGGCCGGTGGCCGGCTGATTCCTTACAAGCGGACCGACTTAGCCGTGCGGGCATGTTCGGAGCTGGGATTAAAACTGTTGGTCTACGGGACGGGTCGGGATCGCACGGCCTTGGAGAAACTGGCCGGGCCAACAGTAACGTTTTTGGGCCGGGTAGCCTGGGATAAGTTAGCGCGGCTTTATGCGGGAGCACGGGCGTTCATTTTCCCGGGACTGGAAGACTTCGGCATTGCGCCGCTTGAATCGCAGGCCGCGGGCCGGCCGACCATCGCGTTCCGGGGCGGCGGTGCGCTGGATACTGTGCTTCCCGGCCAAACCGGCGAGTTCTTTGCTGAACAAACAGTCGATGCACTCAAGGCTATCCTTGCAAGCTTCGACCCGACCGCCTATGACCCAACTGTGTGCCGCGCCAACGCGGAACGGTTCCGCACCGAGCAATTTGAGGCGGAGCTGAGGGCATTTATCGAAAAACACGCGTAAGCGTACAACATGATAGTATTGCGTACTGCGTATTGCGTGTTGCGTGTGTATTGCCTGCATGTCTCGCCGTACGTAGTACGTAATACACAGTACACAACACTCCGAGGGTGTCACATGGAACTACGCGCCTATTGGAAGATCATCGTCCGCCGCTGGTGGTTGCCCATCGGGTTGATGCTGCTGGTCACCGCGCTGACCTTAGCCATGCAGAAGCCCTGGCAACCGCAGCCAGTCCGTTACAATGCTGCCATGCGTTTCAACGTCGGCATTGCACCTGAGCGCATCCCCGGCGTCTACACCTATGACCGCTATTACACCATGCTCACGTCGGAGTATCTGGTGGATGATCTGGGCGAAATCGTGCGCAGCCAGGCGTTTGCGGCCGCTGTAAGCGCACGCCTGGCCGACCAGGGCCTTGTCGTACCGGCCGGCACCATCGGAGCCAACACCCAGCCCGGTAAGCTGCACCGCATCCTGACGGTGAACGTGGGTGGGGGCAACGAGACTCAGCTCCGGGCTATCGCTGAAGCCGTCGCGGCCACTCTTACCGAGGGTAGCGCTGAATTCTTCGGTCAATTCAGCGCAGACGAAGCGGACATCCGGCTTATCGACCCACCGACCATCAGCCAGGTCGGTCAGTCAGCGCGCACACAGCTCGATCTGCCGCTGCGTGCGCTGTTAGCGCTGGCTGCCGGCATCGCCCTCGCCTTTCTGTGGCACTACCTCGATACAACTGTGCGCGAGCGCGCTGAGTTGGAGCAGATGGGCCTGACAGTACTGGGAGAGATACCGAGGCACTAACCATTCGATGCCATCTCTGGAACCAAACAGACCCACGTAGGGCCGCTCAAATCCACAGCGTTTGTCACGGGCAAACTACTAATTGTAGGGGTTGGGCCAGCACAAAGACCTATTTCGGGCCGGGCCAGGATACGATATCCACAGCGGATCAGAATTACCCACAAGAAAGCGGCTAGTTATCCACAGAGGCCCAAGCAAAACACACGTTCGCCGCTCTAATTGGCTACTTCTATGGCACAAAGCACTCCCTGGCGAAACCGATTGCCAGGGAGTGCTTTTGCTTTAAATGATAGTAAGAGCTGGATCAGCGCACGCGCACCGGCTCGTAAAGCCGGTTGCGCAACTCGCCGACAGCGCGTGCCAGATCGGGATTGCTGCCCAACTCAGCGGCAATCTTATCACAGCCGTGGATCACGGTGGTGTGATCGCGCCCGCCCAGCACCTGACCAATCTGCGGCAGCGATGCTCCTGTCTCCTCGCGCATCACAAACATCGCGATCTGGCGCGCCAGCGCGACCCTGGCGCTGCGGTCGCGGCTGATAAGTTCGCTGATCGTAAAACCGAAATAGTCGGCAGCTCCATCCAGGATTAATTCCAGCGTCAATTTGCCCTGGGCCGGCGCGAGATAGGCCAATGCGTCCTCCACGAGCTGTGCGTTGAGCGGCCGTTTGAACAGCTCGGCATGAGCTAACACCTTGTTCAACGCGCCTTCCAGGTCCCGAATATTCCGATGTGCGCGTTGAGCTATCAGGTGAAGCACATCGTCAGGGACGCGACGATTCATGGATGCGGCCTTGGTCTGCAAGATTGCAATGCGCGTTTCCAAGGTGGGGACTTGAACATCGGCAATCATGCCCCAGCCGAAACGCGAGCGCAGGCGATCCTCCAGGGTGGGAATGGCCTGCGGCGGACGATCGCTGGTGAGCACGATTTGCCGATTAGAGGCATGCAGCTCGTTAAATGTATGGAAGAACTCCTCCTGCGTCTGCTCTTTGCCGGCCAAAAAGTGAACATCGTCCAACAACAACACATCGGTGTTGCGATACTTCGCCCGAAAGGTATCGGTAGATTGAGTACGAATGGCGCCGATCAGTTCGTTGGTAAAAACCTCGGAGGTGACGTAAAGCACCTGCTTATTAGCGGACTGAAAGCTGTGCCCGATAGCCTGAAGCAAATGCGTCTTCCCCAGGCCGCTCCCGCCATACAGAAACAATGGATTATAAGCTGTGCCGGGCCGTTCGGCCACGGCCAACGCTGACGCATGAGCCATCCGGTTCGAGGGGCCAACGATGAAAGAATCAAAAGTGTAACGCGGATTCAAATTGGCGCCCTGAATCACCTGAGGTGTCTCCAAGACCGATTCGGCCATGGGTTCCTGAACCAGAAGCGGCGCAGGGGGGGCATCAGGCGCGTCAACGACCGGTGTCGGCTGCACCACAAATGAAATATCGACCGCATGTCCGACAACACTGGCTAGAGTGCGTTTGATCATCGGCCGCAGTCTCAGCGACAGCCAATCCTTGGCATAAGCGTTCCCAACGCCTATCACAAAAGCGCCATCTTCCTGCGCCAGGCAAACAGTATCGCGAACCCAGGTCTCGTACGTGCTCCGAGGCAATTGCAGGCGCAGATGGCTGCGTACGATATCCCAGACGTCTTTCGAAGATCGCGTGGTGGCTACATCTGGCAGGTTCATATCACTTCACCTAATCAAGTTCTAAAAGCGCCCGCCAGCAGGGCGCAAACTTCCCGATGCTTGCCCGCGCAAGCATCTCAAAGAAACGACAAGATCATCACATCGCTGGTCAGTCCAGCTTGGACGGGCAGCGCCGTCCACCGCAGCGAAAAGAGGCCGGCTACCGGTCAGACGAGCAGGAGAGTCAACAATACAGGACGCGCGCCGGACCGATCTTATAGGTGAGCATTCTAGCGTACGAGTGGCTAAGGGGCAAATGGCAGTTTGCAGCAAACTGCCATTTTGTCAACTGCTTATGTTGAACTCACCAAAAAGCACGTTCGTTCTACACTACTTATAGTGGTCTGCCAAATGCAAGGCACACTTTAGGGACGAAACCAGCGCCAATTCATCAAACCTTAAAGTTAGGCTTGGTGATTTTCCGTTAAGGTTGGTTATGCCAAGTGCGTCACCAAGTTCAGAAACCAGGTTTCTTCGCGCAACCTGGTTTCTGAACTTCTCTCACAAATCAAAATACAACTGCACCTCGTACGGATGCGGTCGTTCCAGTACAGCGTAGTGCTCGGCCCGCTTAGTCTTGATCCAGTCGTTAAGTAATTCCTCGTCAAATACTCCCCCTTCCAACAGAAACGCGTGATCCGCTTTCAGTGCATCGCACGCCTCTCCCAACGATGCGGGCAATGCTTTGATAAGCGCACGCTTCTCTGGAGGCCAGGAGAAGATATTTTCGTCGATCGGCCCGAAACCGAGCTTCGTAGGATCCATCTCGCGGCGCACACCGTCCAGCCCAGCCATCAACATGGCGGCCATGGCCAGATATGGATTGCAGGTGGCATCGGGCGGGCGGAACTCCATGCGCACCGCCTCCGGCTGTGTGGCATACTTCGGCACACGGATCGCCGCACTGCGATTGCCGGTGGAGAAAAAGCAATTAACGGGCGCCTCGTAGCCAGGCACCAGGCGGCGGTAGGAGTTAGTGCTGGGATTCGTAAGTGCCAGCAACGCCGGTGCATGAAGCAATAGGCCGCCGATATAGTACAGCGCGGTCTTGCTCAGCAGGCTATAGCCTTGCGGATCATAGAACTGGTTGACCCGGTTCAGAAACAGATGCTGATGAAAGTGCATCCCGCTGCCCGCCTCGCCGTAAAGCGGCTTGGGCATGAAGGTGACCGCCTGGCCTGACTGACGCGCAACCAGGCGCGAGACATATTTGATAACCTGTACGGCATCGGCGGCCGGGAGCAGGCCCATGAGCGGCGTCTCAATCTCGCATTGACCGGGGCCGCCCACTTCGTGATGATGGTATTTTACCGGCACCCCCATCGCCTCTAGGGCCATGGTAATGCGCGTGCGGAGGCCAGAGAGCTGGTCCTTTGGGGGGATGGCGTGATACCCTCCATGGAGCGGCACATAGTGCCCCAGCCCACCCTCTTTGCTGTGCCAATCCGCCTCGGCCGAATCGACCCGGTAGCTGGCGGCATTAACGCTGTTCTCATAAGCCACGTTCTCAAAAACGTAGAACTCAAACTCGGGGCCCCACCGGCTCTCATCCGCAATACCGGTAGCGCGCATATAGGCCTCGGCGCGCTGGGCAATGACGCGGGGATCGCGAAAAAAGGGCGCCTTACTGTCCGCCTCCATCACAGAGCAAATGAAGCTCAGGGTAGGCACCTCCCAGAAGAGATCAAGCACACCGGTGGAAAGTTCAGGAATGAGGACCATGTCACCGGATTTGATGCTGCGCAGCCCCACGCTGGAGCCATCGAAGCCGACGCCGGCAGCCATGAGCCCGGGAGTAAATTCACTGGCAGAAAGGGTGACATGGTGCCAGCGCCCCCACAGGTCGCTGAACTTGAGGTCGATCATGCGGATGCCGCTGTCACGGACGTAGGCCGCAGCGGCGTCGAAACTTTTAAACATGCTGCCTCCTTTGGCAGTAAAGAGCGGCTCAGCTGCTGTGCTGGCGCCCGGCGTGTCTGCGACAACCTGAGGATCCTACCCGGCCACAGAGGGTGATCTCCGCGACTCAACCGGATCAGCGCCCACGGCCAAGCCTCGCTCGATCATTTCACGGGTGGCGGGGTGCAACGCATAACCATCCAACTCGTCAGGCCTCGCCCAACTGAGCTCGGCTGCGTCATCACCCGCCTGCACAACGCCCGATTGATAGGTGGCCAGGAAATCGATCACCACGTAATGATACCGAATGCGGCCATCGGAATCGTACTGGACCGGCTCGAACAACCCCAACACCGGGCCAACCGCTACCTCGATGCCGCACTCCTCGCGCACCTCGCGCTGGACCGCGTCTGCGGCGGTCTCGCCTACGTCGATCAGGCCACCCGGCAGGGCCCAAGAGCCTTGCCCCGGCGGCTGTCCGCGCCGTTCGAGAAGCACGCGCTCGCCATCCCATACCACGGCACCCACGCCGACTAACGGTCGCGCAGGATACATCCGCGCCGAACGGTCTTCCACCATCTTGCTGCCATTTCCGGATAAAACGCAGGCCCCTGCCAAGGCAGGGGCCTGCAAAACACGGCATTTATCGGTGTAGGTTACTTCTTGCTGGCATACCCGGGTCCTTCGGAGAAGTACCGGGCATTGAGTTCGATAGCACCCACATACTCCGGGAACTCATCCTTCAGGTCATCCTCAGGACGAATTGCGTCAACCGGGCATTCGGGCTGGCAAGCGCCGCAGTCGATACAGGTATCAGGGTCGATGTAGAACCAGGGCCATTCTGACTCCGGTTCACCGGGCACGATGCATTCGACGGGGCAGACCTCCGCACAGGCGCCGTCGCGGATGCACAGGTCGAAAATCACATGGGGCATCTTGTTCCTCCTAAACTTAGTAGCTACCATAATGAGTGACGACCCTTGCAAGTCGTCAGCGGCAAAGCAACACTATTCTAAAACGGCTGCGAGCGTTTGTCAAACCGCGCACGCAGCTTTTGAACCGAAACACACAAAGCAACTCAACTCCGCGCAACCTGGGCTAACCGTTCGGGATCCAGTAGATCGATCCTCTTACGCCCAATTTCGATCAGACCCTGAACTTTGAGATCGTTCAGGACCTGAGTCGCGGTCTCGCGATAGGTCCCGATAGTCTCGGCCAGGTCTTGATGCGTCAAGCCGATAATCTCGTTGGAGCCACGCTCAGCCGCCAGACGCAGCAAAAGGGACGCCAGACGCGCCGGGATGCCCTTGAAAGCCATATCTTCCAACCGCATCTCAGCATCGTTCAGCCGCCGGCCAGTGATTTCCAGCATGCGCAGCCCTACGCTGGGCTTATTAAGGATCAGGCGCTCCAGATCGGCACGGCTCATCACCAGGATAAGACAGTCATCCAGCGCCTCCGCAAACGCGTTATGCATTTGCTGGCCCAAGAGCGCCATCTCGCCAAAGACCGTCCCGGGCCCCAAGGTGGCAATGACCAGCTTCTTGCCCTCAGGCGAGATGCGATAAAGCTGCACCCGCCCCTCTTTGATCAAAAAAAGCACCTCACTGACATCCTCAGGCTGATAGAAAACACGTCCCCGCAACACGTTGGTGATCGTCGTCATGCGATCAAGTTCCACCATGTCACGCTCGGAAAGATCGCGGAACAAATCGACATCCGAAAGATAATCGAGTTTCTGGTCCACGCTGGCCCCCTTGAGATTGACTTCAAACCTCCCCATCAACAAAATGATTATAGGTTGAACTGCAACAAATGACAAAGTACCAACCGATGCGCCTGGTCAAGAACTACGCAAGCGCCGGCAGATGATTTATAATAAGGGCATGGTGCAGAATTTCTTTGTTACTTCATCGTTGCAACGGCGCCTGGATGCCCTGGTGTTGGCGGTGCTGGTCGTAGCTCGCATCCGCATTGACACTTTGGCAGAGGGAGCAGTGCTGCCCCTGCGCCAGGCTGATGTCGCGCGTCATCCCTGGCTGGGCCAGTTGTTTTCACCACAAGCTGCAACGCTGTTGGCCCAACAGCAATTGGTGGACCCGGTCGGCCTGCTGCTGATTGTGGCTGCCCTCAGCTGCCTGTTGGCCTATCTACTGGTTGCCGAGTTCGTGCGGGGGGAGCGTCTGCGTTACTGGATCAGCCTGGTGCTGATCTGGGCCATCATCCTCCTGACAGTCGGCGCACCCAGTCTGAAGCTGATCCTTTTGCGCCAAAACAGCGGCCCAGCAAGCTACAGCCATGATGGCGGCGTGATTCAGACTGAGGCTACCATCGAATATCTGTTGGACGGACAAAACCCCTACGTAGCGGACTATGTCGAGACGCCGATGGCGGAATGGGGCATCAACGAATTTCGCACGGCGCTCTATCACTACCCATATCTGCCGTGGACGTTTCTTTTCTCAGCTCCATTCAAACTGCTAGCTGATGCGACTCTCGGCTGGTACGACCAGCGCTTTGTCTATCTACTGCTGTTTGTTGTCACGCTGCTGTTGACCCCTGGCCTGACACGCAGCAAACAGAACAAGCTGCTGCTGGTGATGCTATTGGGATTGAACCCGATCATGGGTTCCGACCTGATCTATGGGCAGAACGATAGCTTTGTGTTGGCCTGGATCATATTGAGCCTGTGGCTGTATAGGCAAGGATTGGCGCCGGAGGCAAGCCGTAAGTGGCAGATCGCTTCGGCCGCAGCATTGGGGTTGGCCTGTGCCAGCAAACCCACCGCGTGGTTCCTCGCGCCGTTCTATCTGGTCTTGGTCGCAGACGGCGACCCATGCGATCTCTGGCGTCGTCCGGCGGTCTGGCTGAGGCGGGCTTGGCGCGCTGGTTGGCCGGCCCTGGCCGTGACCGCGCTGATCGTGGGACCCTACCTGATCTGGGACCCGGCCGCGTTGTTCGATGATGTTTGGCGCTGGTCGGCTGGAACATCGGAGACTGCATATCAAATCTGGGGGTGGGGCGCCTCGAACCTGGTGTTAGCCCTGGGCTGGGTGAAAGATCGCTTCGCTTATTGGCCCTTCTGGCTGACCGAAGTGGTCGTCAGCCTACCGTTACTCCTGGTGTTGCTGAAAAAGCAAAGCGCTGATAACACACCGGCTCGTGCGGCTTGGGGTTATGCCCTGTTCCTGTTGGCGTTCTTCTTCTTTTCACGCTTCTTGAACGAGAACTATCTGGGTTATATTCTCGCGTTTCTCGCGTTGGGGACATTGCTCGATTCAGAAAAACGCATCCCTGCGATAAGCACATAAAAGCGGGGAGTTGTGAGCTATGGCGGCGCTTACTGCTTACGCGCCGCCATAGCCCGGCAGGGACACTATTAAGCTGGCCCCCGATTTCGCACTGATCGATGTTACGCCAGCGCTGCAAGGGCGTGCTTGATTTCTGCAGCGCGCTTCGCAGCGGCTTCCGGCAGCATGGCAACCAGTGTCTGGGCGATTGCCGTGCAAATCGCGTACAGGCTCGTCAGGCTGGGGATGGTGCCTTCAGACTCGCCGGGAGCATACAAAAGGTGTTCGGCCGACCTGGCTGCCTGGCTGCTGAGACTGGGCGAGCAGGCCAACGTGATGGCCCCCTCGCTGCGCGCGTAACGCAGCAGTTGAGCGACGCCCGACGCGCCCTCGACAGAACTCATTCCGATCACAACCTCTTTGCGCACCAGGCGACCCAGCGCGGCAGCGCGATCGTAGACGTCCCCTTCGGCGTAGACCACCGGCAAGCCAGCCTCTCGCAACATGCCGGCGAAGGATTTCGCTAGCGGTGCAGCGTATGACTCGCCCGTGACCACAATGCGCGGCGCAGCCCGGAGCATATCCAAGATATTCTCGAGCGTATCCAAGGTGTTATGGGCCAATGCCTTCTCCAGGTTTGTGCGATCCCTGGCCAACATAACCTGCACCTTGGTGTGCAGCCCGTCTTCCTCGACAGGATTGGCATAGGTCTGGCTCAGTTCAAGCTTAACCTGCACCTGGATATCCTCAATCAACTCTGGAAAGCCCGGATAGCCCAAACGTTGCGCAAAACGAACTACCGTCGTCGTATCCACGTCGACGGCATCCGCCAACGCAGCCGCGGTCATGAAAGCGGCCGTTCGATAGTCGCTCAGGATGAAGTCAGCAACCCTGCGGTAACTTCGCGACAAGTGGTCATAGTGCTTACGGATCTGTTCCCTGAACATAATCGCACCTCCTTAAAAATAGATGTTTTCGGCGCTGAACCGTTCGCCCAGTGCCGCTTGCCCCCGAACCAGAAGAGGACGTCCCGCAATTCGACCGCAACGTGGTTCAACAACACAGATGACAAACTTACGTTCCGGTTTGACTGCCACAACACTTTGATCAGCCAACACATCCACATATTAATGAGGATTTATGCCGATTGAAGAAATCAATATGAGTGGCATGTTTCGCAGTTACAATCAGATAATACAATACTATCCAAAACTTGTCAACTCTTTTTTTGGCGAATTTTAGCTTTTCTCTCTATGAACATAGTGTGCTGCAAAATACACTAACGATAGTCATTATCATAATGCGCGAAAACCACGATGGCCCGGTCGTGCCGAGAAGGGCTGAGGAGCAGTATTGACACAAACAAGACCTTGGTTTATCCTTTTCTTCGGGACAGGTGTTGATGATTAGTATCTTGGACATGGCGCCGGCCAGGCTGTTTCTGGCGGGATCTATTCTGCTGTTGCTCCTAAGTGGCTGCTCGCAGGGCGCGCAGACCACGCCGCCTGGCCTGCCATCGACAGCCAGCCCCACCAACGCGCCGACGCCCGCGCATCGTGCACCGGAGCCCTCTGCAACCAGCGCCGCAACACAAACGCCTCCCCCGGTGCTAGCCGCGTTGCCTACTGCTATCAACCCGGCAGCGGCCACACCTTCCCGAACCCCCACCGGCACGGCTGCCCCGACTGCGACCGCGACCCCGACGTTGGGTCCCACCCCTGATGGCGTGGCTCGGACGTTGCATGCGCCGATCCTGATGTATCATTACGTGTCCGAGCCTCCTGCCGATGCAGACATCTACCGCCGCGATATGTCCGTGACGCCCGAGCGCTTCGAGAACCACCTGCAATATCTGCGCCAGGCTGGCTATGAGACCATCACGCTGGACGACCTGCTCTACGCGCTAACACAAGGGCGTTCACTGCCGCCCAAACCGATCATCCTGACCTTCGATGATGGCTACGAGGACAACTTCCTTAATGCCTTCCCATTGCTTGAAAAGTACGGCATGATCGGGCACTTTTCCATTATGACGGATGTGATAAGCGCTGAAACACCGGGCTATATGAACTGGTCACAGATCGAGGAGATGGCCGTCGCCGGGCAACGTTTCGGTTCACATGCACGCTACCACATCCCAAGCCAGAAGGGAGGCTCAATCGACTACCTGATATGGCACGCCCTGGGGGCCATGGAGGCAATTCAGGAGCACTTGGGCTATCACCCGCGCTGGATCACTTATCCTTCGGGGGAGTACGACGCACAGACCATCGCCGTATACCGATCGGCGTATTACTGGGGTGGGCTATCAACCGAGCAGGGCGCGACGCACACCCTGGACGACATCTTCGCGTTGAAGCGGGTGCGCGTGCGCGGCAGCTATACGGCAGAGGACCTGGCGGGGATCTTAGCGCTGGATTGGTGAGAGAAAGACCGCCTGCCTATCCCTTCTCCGCAATCGCAATGATCGACGTGCCAAAGGGCAGGCTGATGCGACGCAGTAAAGCGGTTTCCAGCTTTCCCACCCAGGTCAAGACGCGATTGACCAGCGGGGACGCGGGTTCCATCTCCACCTGGTATGAGTCATCATCGAAATGGGGCGAAGCCAGTTCGGGCTCGGCCCGGTCGCGACGCAACAAAATCAACGCGGCAGCCAGCGGAAAGATGAAGAAGTTATTATAGGAGATGCGCAGCACTTTAAAGCCGTGCTGCGCCAATTTCGCCCTCAATTCCGGCACGGTGTAGCGACGTTGGTGCATATTGATGACGTCGTTATGACTCCACAGAAACATGAAGGCCGGCACGGTCACCAGCAGCCGCCCGCCCGGCCGGCCCGCTGCGGGGTCAGGGCTGCGCAGCACGCGTGCGCATTCCTCAAAGGCCTTTTCTTCTGCCGGCACGTGCTCTACCGTATCAAGCATCGCTACCAGGTCGAACTCCTCCGCGCCGAACGGCAGCGCATCCGCCGTCCCCTGGCGGACCTCCATCCCGCGCTGGCGCGCTACGTCCAACGGCCGCGGATTGTTGTCCACGCCCACCACGTGACCGTAATGGCGCAGATGATGTGCCATGTTGGCCGCACCGCACCCGATATCCAACACGCGCAGCCCACGACCGGTCCCCACGTACTTATCCAAATAAGCCAGGATCGCACGCGTCCGGCTGGCGAACCACCAGTGCTTGTCTTCTTCAATGACGGTCAGCATAGGTGTCGATGGCATTGATGTCTCTCCTTGCAGTTAGCGACTCAACAGCGCCGCTGCGGCCTGCAGCACGTCCTCAGTTCGGATTGCAGCGATACAGGCATGTTGCGCCAACGTAGGGGCTGGCCAATCCAGCCGACGGCACGGCGCACAGGCCCAAGAAGTCGTCAAAACGATATGGTCATCCGGATCACCCCACGGTCCAAACTCGGCCGCCGGCGCCGGACCGAAAAGATGCACTGTCCGTGTCCCAACCGCTACCGCCAGGTGTAACGGGCCCGAATCAGACCCCAACACCGCTGCGCAGCGCTCGTACAAAGCGGCAAGCTGACCCAAGGTGGTCTGGCCGGCAGCCTCCAGCGGCGAACAAGTGAGCTGCTGCGCAACAGCAGCGGCCAGCGTGCGCTCATCACTGCTGCCGGTCAGCAGAATGCGAGCGTCGTGTTGTGCGGCCAGGGTATCGGCGACCGCAGCCCACGCTTTGGGCGGCCACTGCTTGACCGCCGCACCCGCGCCGGGGTGGATCGCCACCAGGCGCGCGGTCGGACTGATGCCGGCGGCCTCCAGCCATGCTGCGGCCCAAGCTCGATCTTCGGCTGTGACACGATAGCGTGTGGGGCCGGGCGAGCCGGCCAGGCCGCCGGACAGCATCCCCAACAGCGCCGCGTTTTGCTGCACTTCATGTTGACCGGGCGTATAGGGCAAGGCGTGAGTCAGGAACGGTCGCGTCTCAGGGAGGTCGTAGCCGATGCGCCGCGGGATGCCGGCCGCGGCCGCCAACCATGCCCCCCACCAGTGATCGAAGCGCAGCACCACAGCCGCCTCATAGCCGCGGTCGTGCAGATCGCGCGCCTGGGTCAGTAATAGGCGATAGGGCGTCCAGGCATGGGCCTTAGCTCGGCGCTCAAAACCCGGGAAAGGACACGTGATAACCGCGTCCAGATCGGGATTACCTTGCACAATACCCTGGCTCCAAGGACCGACTAGCAGCGTGATGCGCGCTTCGGGCAAGGCGCGGCGCAAAACATGCAATGCCGGGGTCAAAAAAAGGACATCACCCAAATGATCCGGACGGATCAGGAGCAGCGAGCGCGGCGCGCGGGATGCGTTGTCTTTGCGATAAAGGCGGCCCACAGCCCGCAGCAGCAGCAGGCGGATGAGCTGCCGCGGCGTCAAGGCCGGCGCCTGAGAAGGAATCCTGCCCGGGAACCTCGGCGCAGGCTGTTCTGAAGCACTGATCGCGCTCACTGGTACACGGCCTCCAACCGAGGCACAATGGCATCCCAGCCGAAGTGGGCGGCCACGTAAGCCCGGGCCTGCATCCCCAACGCCGCAGCTTGCTGACGGTCTCTCAATAAACGTATGACGCTGGCCGAGAACGCGGCCGGGTCGTCGGCGAACGCAACCTCGCGGCCATCCTCAAACGGGAACCCATCGCATCCCAACCGCGTAGAAACGATTGCCTGCCCCATGGCCATCGCCTCCAGCACCTTCAATCGTGTGCCGCCACCAATCCGCAGCGGTACGACATAGGCACTTGCCCCAGCGATATAGGGCCGCACATCGGGCACGCGACCGGTAACAGTCACAGCAGGATGGTTGGCAAGAACCGCCAGGCGCGCATGTGGCTTCTGGCCCACCACATAGAAGTGCACAGCCGGCATCTCCGCGATGATCAACGGCAAAACTGCCTCGGTAAACCACAAGACAGCATCGATGTTTGGCCGGTAATCCATCTTGCCGGTGAACACCAACGCAGGTTGCTGCAGTCCTGGTGCGGGCGGCACCACTCCTGGCCGGAGAAATTCCAAATCCACACCGTTCGGCACGACGGTAACTTCAAGACCCGGCAGCAGATGCTGCAACGCGTCTCGATCCGCTTCCGAGACCGCAATGACGCGATCTGCCGTCTTGCAGACCCGGCGCTCATAGGCGGTTAGCTTAAGCCACTGGACCAGAGAATAGGCGGCTGCGATCCAGCGGCGCGGCTTACGCACATCGGTCAGAAATGCACGCTGCTGCAACACATATTCGGCATTGTGATCATCGAATACCATAAGTGGGGGCTTTTCGCCGGGACGCGCTTGGCGCAGTTCGGCCAACGCATACGGCGCCATCTCGATACCTTCGATCTGAATTACATCGTACGCGGCAGGAGCCTCACGCAGCAAGCGCAGCATCTGGCCGCGCATCTCCGGTGACGCAAGCCGCAAAGCCATGTCCGGCAACGGACGCGTCAACGTGTCGAGCGCCCTACGACCTAACAAACGCACGGGTTGCTCGGCAACGACCATCCGGCAACAGTGGCCGCTCAGCGCGGCCAGCGCGGCAGCCTGTTCGGCAGACTCTCCGGCCGGATCGTCCGGCGCCCGGAATGAGGCCAAATCGATCGTATGACGTTTAGCCAGGCCGGCAATCAGATTGTAATTGCGGATGGTAGTGCCCTGGGACGTGCCGGTGAGGGCCTGGGGCGGGATAGGCAGTTGTGGTGTAAGGATCAGGATGCGCGCCATCGGGTACCTGTCTGATAAAACAAGCCAAGAGACCGTCCAATCACAAACTGGCGGCCATGCGATAGACAGCCATCGTCTGTTCCGCGGCCCGAGACCAAGAGAATGCCGCCGCGCGCTGCAACCCTTTGTCGCGCAGGCTCGCCCGAAGCGCCTGGTCTGTCAGCAGGCGCCACAAGGCCACTGTGATCTCATCATCGCTCTCCGGGCTCACCAGCAACGCCGCATCTCCCACTACTTCCGGGAGGCTGGATATATTGGAGACGATGACCGGCGTTCCGCAGGCCATGGCTTCCAGCGGCGTCAGGCCAAAGCCTTCGTAAAACGCCGGATGCACCAGGCACTGCGCTGCATTGTACAGGTAGCGCAGTGTAGGGGCATCGACCCGGCCCAGGAAAAATGTGTCCGCTTGGAGATCCAACTTATCCACCAGCGTGTAGACATCATCACTGAGCCAGCCCGGCGCACCCACCAGCACCAAACCGGGGGTTAGCTTATAGTCATCCCGCAACTGGCGATAAGCCCGGAGCAGCCCGCCCACATTCTTACGCGGCTCAATGGTGCTCACAAATAGGATGAACTCATCAGGCACATCGTACAAGGCCTTGACCCGCTGCAAAGCATCAGCCCGATCAAGGGGGCGGAACAATGGGTCGGCCGCCTCGTAGATCACTGAGACCTTGTCTTCGGGCGTGCCCAACATTCGAACCAGATCGTTCTTGGTGCTCTGTGAGACGGCGATGATTTGTTGTGCGCGGCGCACGGCACGGTCGATCTGGCCATAATAGCGCGCGGCGTCTTTGGTGAGGAAATGCGGATAAACTAGAAACCCTAGATCATGAATAGTGATGACCGAACGTCCCCGGTAGCGCAACGGCGGAATGAAGTCCGGGCTATGAAACACGTCAACACCGAGGCGTGTAGCCACCCAAGGCAGCAGAAGCTGCTCGACCCGGTGATGACTGTGGACTTGCGAACGTGAAATGGTAACGTTCGGAGCCTCAACCAAAGCCTGGGGAGTGCGCGAATCCTGCAAAAGGCTGAACGTCTCATCCGGATAGGCCGCGGCAAGTGCCTGAGTCAAGCGGACCGTATATTCGCCAATGCCGGCGCGCGTATAATATACAAGTCTAGCGTCAATTCCAATATGCATACGAGCCGCTGGCCTCCGACTCGAACTGATAAAATGATGCCCTCCGCACCGGCGTAACGCCGCCAGGGGAGGGCTTCGATGACCCATATATTGAATTAATGACATCATAGCACGGATCACATCTTCCGTCAAATGAATCTGAAGTCTCACCCACCCTTTCGGTATCAGGTTGTTCGCTTTGGGGTTAATGAGGTATAATACGTTTGCACCCAATAACGTAGCGGTAACAAATGCAACGCACCAGATCACTACTACTTTGATTTGAGAGGAGAGAAAGACTAATGGACACAATCGTCGGCTTCCTGACTTCGTTCGGGGTGATTATCCTTGCAGTGCTGGCATTGGCAAGCTCGGCCATCAAGGTGGTTCAAGAGTACGAGCGGGGCGTGATCTTTCGGCTTGGCCGGCTGATCGGCGCCAAGGGTCCTGGCCTCTTCTTCATCATCCCGATGATCGACCGGATGGTGAAGGTCGATCTGCGCGTGGTGACGCTTGATATCCCAGCCCAAGAGGCCATCACGAAGGACAACGTGACCGTAAAGGTCAACGCCGTTGCGTACTTCCGCGTGGTTGATCCCTCCCATGCCATCGTTAAGGTCGAGGATTTCCGCCGCGCCACCTTCCAGATTGCCCAGACCAGCCTGCGCTCGGTGTTAGGCCAATCGGATCTGGACGAGTTGTTGATCCACCGTGACGAAATCAACCGAAAGCTCCAGCAGATCATCGATGAACAGACCGAGCCGTGGGGCATCAAGGTCAGCATCGTCGAGGTGAAGGACGTGGAGCTGCCCGACACCATGAAACGCGCCATGGCGAAGCAGGCCGAGGCCGAACGCGAGAAGCGCGCCAAGATCATCCACGCCCAGGGTGAATTTGAAGCGTCGAAGCAACTCACCGCGGCCGCAGCCGTGATCGCCGCCGAACCGGCAACGATCCAACTGCGCTACCTGCAAACCCTCACGGAGATCGCCGTAGAAAAGAATTCTACGATTCTCTTCCCTGTGCCGCTAGAGTTCATGAAGGCATTTGCGGGAATGATTGGGGGCGAGCGCAAGGAAGAAGCACAGGGCTGAAATAGGATTCTCATAGGCAAAGGACGCAGCCATGCAGAAGCTCCGTGGGCGTCATCATGGCGCGGTTATGTAGGATTGTCGCTGGTCTGGCTGACAGTCCTGGGCGTGGTCTTGCTTCTGACGCGCAGGCCCTCTGCCCAGCCCATCGAAATCCTACCCGCGCCCACCGCTGCGCCGAAACCAAGCCCCACCGCGCGCCTTTTGCGCGTCGATGTTACCGGCGCAGTACGTGCGCCCGGTGTCTACACATTGCCGACGGATGGCATCATTGCCGACGCGATCGCAGCCGCGGGCGGCGCCAGCCCGGATGCCGCCTTGGATATGGTGAACAAGGCTGTGCCCCTGCAAGACGGCATGCAAATCCGTGTGCCAAGCATCCAGGCATCCGGTGCGCCACTGCTCTCCAATTCTGTTGTGCTTGTGACAGCGCCGGAACCGATTGCCGCGGCCGTAACACCGGAAGCGGCAGCCGGCCCGGCGCGGGTCGTCAACATAAACACTGCCACACTGGAAGAACTAGATACTCTGCCCGGCATCGGTCCGGCCCTGGCGCAGCGCATTATTTCGGGTCGTCCTTACGGCAAGATCGACGACCTCTTGCGCGTGGACGGGATCGGTGCGGCCACTTTCAACAAGCTGAGGGACCAGATCACTGTTCAATGATGCAAATTTGCATCTAGCTTTTCGGTCCTGACAGATGACGAAGAATGGCATCCTGAATGCGCGATCCAAAACGCCAGGCCGCCCAAAGCCCTACCGCAGCCAACACACCGCCGACCGCCCAGACTTGCCAGGCCGCGTTTTCGGCGCGGGCGCCAAGCCAGACACTCACAAACAGTCCCGGAAACCGTGCCGTGGCGCTGAGCACGATCAGTAAGCGCAATGGAAGCTGTGTCAGACCGGCAAGAAAGCAGAATACATCGTCCGGCAAACCCGGAATCAGGAAGACAAGAAAGAAGAAACGCCACCCCTGACGCACCGCCAGCCGGTCCAGGCGCTCCAGTGTGGCGAGTGGCACCAACCGCTCAACCAGGGGTCGGCCGGCCATGCGAGCCAGACCCATCGCCAACGCTGCCCCTAACAGCTGCCCCACCCAACTGTAAAGCAGTGCTGCAGCCCAGCCATACAGATAGCCAGCCGCCAGGTTGATCATCTGGCCCGGGATCGGTGCGACAACCGTTTGTGCAACGATCAACCCGACCACCAGCAAAGGCCCCCACGCGCCCGCCGTACGCACCTGAGCAACAATCTGCTCACGGCTCGCAAAGATGTGCGCCAGCTCTGCACGCCAGATTACCGGCGGCGCGATCAGCAGGGCTCCCAGGGCGAGCATAACCAGCAGTCGCAGTATGAACGGCCAGCCATGGGGCGACTTAGGGCTCATCGATCCTTTACAACCTCCGTTGAGCCGATATCGGCAAAATCGTTCTTTTGCAGACACTTAGCCTGTTGGGACGGTTGGCATCGCGGCCCAGCTCGAGTATAATCTCGCCATGCCTCCTAACATCGGCCGTCGCTACCTCTACATCTTAACGTTCGTTGCCGGCTTCACGACACTCGGCGTCGAACTCACCGCCTCGCGGCTGCTGGACCCCTGGTTCGGCAACTCCCTATTCGTCTGGGCCAGCCTGATCGGGCTGATCATGCTTTACCTGGCTGCCGGTTATTGGTTGGGCGGACGCATCGCGGATCGCTCGCCGCACCTGTTGACTTTATTGAGGCTGACCGGCCTAGCCGCGCTTGGCGTCGGTCTGGTGCCGGTGATCGCGCGACCAGTACTTCAAACAGCCAGCCAGGGCATGGCCGATTTCGATGCGGGCCTTATCATCGGCAGCATGGCTGCCGTGCTGCTGCTGTTTGCCGTTCCCGTCACGCTGTTAGGCTGCGTAAGTCCGTTTGCCGTACGCCTGGCCTTGAGTGATGTACAAAGCAGCGGAACAGTAGCTGGGCGTCTCTACGCGCTCTCCACCGCCGGCAGTATCATCGGCAGCTTTCTACCGGTGCTGGTGCTGATTCCCAACGTCGGCACCCGTCGCACCTTTGCGCTGCTGGCCCTGACCCTGATGGTCGTGATACTGATCGGCCTGGCCCATATCCGACGGCTAGATGCGTTGGCGCTGGCGGTCCTGGCCGGATTGGTTGGCTGGCTGGGCTTTCAGCCCGCCGGCCCACTGAAACCGGCTGCGGGATTGGTGTTCGAGACCGAGTCCGCCTTCAACTACATCCAAGTTCTGGACCTGGGGGTCGAGCGGCAGTTGCGCCTGAACGAAGGAGAGGGCATCCACTCTGTCTATCGGCCTCAGGGCGGGTTGGCCGACGGCATCTGGGACTACTTTTTGCTCGCGCCGGCGTTCAATCGCGCCCCTTACGGCCCCGAACAAGTACATCGGGTCTACGTGGGAGGGCTGGCTGCGGGCACCATCCCCCGGCTGTTCACCGAAGCCTATGGCCCAATCCCGATCGACGGAGCCGAGTTGGATCCCGCCATTATCGCGGCCGGCCGCACCTGGTTTGACATGAACCTGGAAAACTTGCATGCAACGGCGCTAGACGCCCGTCGTTTCCTGGCCAACCTCCCAGCCAATGCATCAGCGCCCTACGATATCATTGCGGTGGACGCCTATCGCCCTCCGTACATTCCGTTTCACCTCACCACCGTCGAATTCTTCGAACTGGCCCGGACGCGGCTGACAGCAAATGGCGTAGTAGCAGTGAACGTCGGCAGAACACGCACGGACAACAGCTTGGTCGATGCCATCGCAGCGACCATGCAGATAGTCTTCCCCAGCGTCTACATCATAGATGAACCGAACAACGACAGCCCACTGGGCAACAGCCTGGTCGTTGCGACCGCGCAGCCTACCGCGCTGACTGACTTACAGGCCAATCTGCCGAGTTTCAGCCAGCCCCTGCTGGCAGAGGTGGCCCGCCGCGCCGCACCGCAAGCCCGCCTTGCGCGGCCTGCGCCCGGCACACCAGTCTTCACCGATGATCGCGCGCCTGTAGAGCAAGTAGTCCATGCGTTGGTGCTCCGGTATGTACTGGGTGAACGCTGACCGGAACCCCGGGTTCCAGCCAACGCCTGTTCAGCGTGCCGTCTGCAAAAAGCACAAAATTCCGGAAACAATGCCCGCGGCCGCGCGTTCGGGCTGCTCGACCAACAGCTCTCGGTCCACGTTAAGGAAGCCCATCTCGATGATAACAGCCGGCGTGGATGCCGAAATCTCACGGAAGGCGTGATAGCGGGTCATGTCGAGCGTGATCGTGTCAGTATGCCGGTGTAGCCCCGTCTCTGCCTCGTAGCGGTCCCAAAGGCATTGCGCCAGGCTCTCAGACGCTTCGCTGCCCCACTCGTAACGCGCAACCTTAAAGCCGGAAAAATCCACCTCGCAGGAATCGCTGTGAATCGACACAAACGCGGCCGCCGCATAACCGTTCAGTCTGCTATCGTACTCATCAAGGATATCCACCTCAAAGCCTTGCGCTTGTAGCTGCCGAGCAGCCAGGGTGGCAACCTGCGCGTTCACCGTTGCTTCGGTCAGACCATCCGGGCAGACGGTGCCTGAATCATTACCGCGATGGCCAGACACCAACCCAATGCGTGCCTTATCGTTGCTCGATTCATCCCACAAAGCTCCCAGCCATGTGGGACCGCTGCCAGCGCGCGCCATCTGCTCGGCCGCCCAAATGCCGCCGAGAATCAGCGCTGCAATTACCAGCAACGTCAGGTTGCGTGCCCGTGCCGCCGTTTTACGTCGCACTCTCCACTCTCACAAACGCATCATACTCACAACAACGAGTTTACGCAACACGAAATGCCTCCAAGGGGCACAGTTTTGACTTTTCGCCGCGGCGCGAGTATAGTGGACCAGCTTATCCATAACTCAAGGATCAACAACGCATGAGTGAACTCGGGCGCCTGTTAAGCGAGGCGCGCACGGCCAAAAAAATCAGCCTGGCCGACGTAGAGGCAGTGACGCGTATTCGCCAGAAGTACCTGGAAGCTCTCGAAGCTGGAGAGTACTCCCAGTTGCCCCGCGGCACCGTAGCCCGCGGGTTTCTGCGCACCTACGCTGCTTATCTCGGCCTCGACGTAGACGCGGTCTTGCAGCAATACGTCCAAGAAAGTGGCGACGCCAGCGAGGAGGTGTCCATTGCCGAGCCAGGAAAACCGCGCTTGGTGGACTATCGCCCCCTTGAAGTCGAACTGGCGCAGGAACGTCTTCACACACCGTGGTGGCCTTGGCTGGCGGCGTTAGCAATCATCATCGCCCTCGGGGCTGCAGGCTGGTGGTTTTTGAACCGCAACCCGGGCTCGAGCCTGCTCCGGGCATTTGGCCCTGTGCCCTCGGTCACGACAACTAATACACCCACTCGCTGGGTAGTTACTGCGACACCCGAACCAACCCTCACCCCCGTCGAGCCGCTTCCGACGCCGACGTCTGGACTGTTTACCTTGCCCACACCGACGGTGCCGGCGTCGCCCACACCGACGCCGCGACCCACGGCGACACCCGAATTAGTGACACGCATCTCCCTGGAAGTGCGTACAACCCAACGCTCATGGTTGCGGGTCATCGTAGATGGCCAGACCCCCGAAGAAGGGCTGCTCGCCGCCGACCAATCACGCACCTGGGATGCCAACGAAAGCATCATTATCCGCACAGGTAACGCAGGCGGTGTGCGCCTCATCTTGAACGGAGAAGACCTGGGAACGATGGGCAGTGTCGGTGAGGTGGCGGAGCGCTCCTGGATCGTTGACCAAGGTGGGATTACTGAGACGACGTTCGGAACAGTGGCTCCGACCGCATCGCCGCAGCCGACTCTTACGCCAACCCCGACCGGTTGAACATAACAAATTACAGATAACGAGTAATGGGTGGCGAGCAGCATACCAGCCGCGCCGCTTATTACTCGTTACTTATTCCAGGGGTCATCATATGCAATACTATCTGCTCACCCTTGGCTGTCCCAAAAACACGGTAGACAGCGAGGGCATGGCGATGCTCCTCGGCGACGCTGGCTATCGTGGCACGGCAGCACCTGCCGACGCCGACGTCCTGATCGTCAACACGTGCGGCTTCCTGGTGGCTGCTGAAGAGGAATCGCTTGCCGCTTTGCGTGACCTGGCCGCCCACAAACGCCGCGGCCAGGTGTTGGTCGCGGCCGGCTGCATGGCGCAACGCAACGGAGAACGAATTGTCCGCGAGGTGCCGGGCGTAGATGGACTGCTGGGCACGCGACGCTGGATGGAGGTGGCGCCTTTCATTCAGGGCCTGCGCGGGGGCCAGGGACAACGCACTTTCGGCCGCGTCGCGCTGCTGGGCGATCCCGCACAACCTCTGGCTGGAGCCGTACCGCGTCCCCCGGCCTTGAACGGCAGTGCTTACCTGAAGATCAGCGATGGCTGCAACGCACCATGCGCGTTCTGCTCCATCCCCATGATCAAGGGCAGGCACCACAGCCGGTCCTCAGCGGCCATTGTAGCCGAGGCACAAGCGCTGGTGGCTGACGGCAGCCAGGAACTCATTCTGATCGCTCAGGACACCACCGATTATGGTCGCGACTGGGGGCAGCCGGACGCATTGTCGGAACTGATTAGAGATATTCTAAAAGGTGCGCCCGACCTGCGCTGGCTTCGCCTGATGTACGCCTATCCCGGCCACGTGACGGATGCGCTCATCGACGTAATGGCCAGCGACCCACGCATCTGTCACTACCTGGACATCCCATTACAGCACGGTCACGCGGCCACCTTGCGGCGCATGTTCCGCCCCAGCAACACCGACAAACTGTTAGAGATCTTTGCCAGAATGCGCACGGCGCTGCCGGATATGGCATTCCGCAGCACCTTCATCGTAGGGTTCCCCGGCGAAACCGAGGAGGAATTCCGAGGGTTGCTCGATTTCGTAGAGACGATCCAGTTCGACAAGGTGGGTGTCTTCACCTTCAGCCCGGAGCCGGGAACGCCTGCTCACGACATGCCTGATCAGGTGCCCGCAGAGGTCAAGGACGAACGCTACGCCCGGCTCATGGCGCTGCAGCAGCGCATCTCGCTGGCGCGGAACCAGGCGCAGATTGGCCGCACGCTGGATGTCCTGGTAGAGGCACACGGAGCACTGGATGCAACCGCCGAACCATCAGCAACCGGCGCCAGCAAGCAGCGCAGCCGAGCCAGGATGCCAAGACGACCGGTGTCCCTGGCCCGCAGCTACCGCGACGCTCCGGAAGTAGATGGGCTGGTGGTAGTCTCCGGCACATTACCGTTGGGGCGCATGGCGCGTGTCCGCATCAACGGAGCTATGGCGTATGACTTGGTAGCCGAGCCGGTTACGGACGCGGCATGAGAACGGCAAGATAACGCGAAAGGAAACGAGTGGCCTCATCGGCCACTCGTTTCCTTTCGTACACAACATCATTCTACAACGCGGTATTCGGCGTCTACCACGTCCTTCGTGGCGTCTTCACCCGGGCCGCTGGGGCCCCTTGGCGTCATGCCATCCCGGTGCTGGCGCACGACGTCAGCCGGACTGAGGTCGATGAAAAGCTTGATTGCCAATGCCAACAACGCCAAATCATCCAATTGCCCAAGCATCGGCAGGAAATCCGGCAGCAGGTCGGCTGGCCACAACAGATAGGCGCCCATCAACCCAGGAATCACTAACTTATTAAGCGTCGGCACGCGCGGATCGTTGATCAGCCGCCAAGCCAGCCTGCCGCTGCGAATGATCTCGCCCAACAAGCCGACTTTGGAATCGGGTGTGTTTGTTTTATTCGTCATTCTCACTAGCCCCTCTACTCTTTATCCTCTCAAACAACGATTACACTCTCCATTACGATAGGCCCGCTGATTAGGTTTCGCCTCGAATCTATTTTACAGCGATCCCGGCAGGCGGTATAATCGCAGTTATGCGTACTCTTCTGGCCAGCCTGGGCGACCATTCAATTGCGCTGTTGCGCGGCATCGCGGAACTGCATAACGTGGAGCTCGCGTCCAACACGCGGGTCGATGTCGCGGCCCAGTTAGCGGCCCTCCTGGCCGATCCGGAGACAACTCAAGCTGCGCTGGACGCGTGCTCGCCTGCGGCTCGATCAGCCTGGGCCGCATTGCACGGAGCGGATGGACGCATGAAAGTCGCGGCCTTCACCAGATCCTACGGCGAGATCAGGCCGGTGGGTCCGGGCCGGTTGGAGCGAGAAGCGACGTGGCGGCAGCCGGAAGGGCCGGCAGAGGAATTATGGTATCGCGGGCTGATCTTTCGCACCTTTGCCGATCTCGGTGAGGGCCCCATAGAATACATCTACATCCCGGAAGACATGGCCATCCCGGCTGCGCTTTCACAAGACGTCATTTCTCCACAGCCACCCAGCGCGCTATCCGCGCTCCCGGCGCCCGTCAAAGGCGTGTCGATGCTGAATCGCATGGCCGTGGACGCGTGTACGCTGCTGGCGGCAACACGTCAGACGCCGTTACCGCTCAACAGAGCCGGTGTTACCTCGTCAACTGCGACAGAGAGCGTGCAGAGCCTGCTGCTGTCGGATGACCCGGTGTATTTCGACCTCTTGATGTCATTGACACGCACATGCGGCTGGCTGGTTCCCCACCGCGACCACCTGGTCATCGATCAAGGCACAGCCAGCGCGTGGCTGCGTTTGACCCCGTGGCTGCAGATGACGAGACTGTTCACGGGATGGCGCGACAGCAGTGACTGGAACGATCTGCGCCGAATAACAACTCTGCATGCCGAAGGGGAGTGGCGCAATGATCCACTGCCGGCCCGCTACGCGGTTCTGGACGCACTACATGCAATGCCGCCGGCCGCGTGGTATGCGCTTCCTGACCTGATCGCACATCTCAAAGCTACTAACCCGGACTTTCAGCGGCCGGACGGCAACTACACGGGCTGGTACCTGAAGGATGTGAAAACAGGCCGCTACCTCTCAGGCTTCGAGGCATGGGATGAGGTAGAGGGACGGCTGGTCCGCTTCCTTCTGACGGGACCACTTTACTGGCTGGGCGCGGTGGCGCTGGACGCACAGCCCGAAGCCGCGTCGGCATTCCGGCTGACTGCGGCTGGGAGGGCCTGGCTGACCAACACAACGCCGACCGAGTTGCCCCGTCCGGCGCGGCTGAACGTGGGGGATGATTTCGTCGTGACCGCGCCGCTGCTCTGCCCGCTGCTGGACCGCTTCCGGCTGCTCAGATTCACCGAGCCGGTGCTGGAAAAAGAGAAAACCCCGTCAGCGCTCACCGGCACTCGTCACCGCATCACCCGCGCCAGCCTGTCACGAGCGCGCGCCTCCGGATTGAAAGCGGAAGCGGCGGCGGAATTCCTTAAGCGCGCAGCCGGCGGACGTCTGCCTGCCAGGGTGACTGCCGCGCTGACCCGCTTCGACCAGCTCGGCGGTGCGGTGCACATTTCCCGCGGCGCAGTGCTGCGCGTGGCTGACGCCAGCACCCTGGCCAGCTTGCGCGCCGATCCGGCCATCGCTCCACTGCTGGGCGACCTGATCTCAGCACAAGCGATCTTGGTCAAGGAAGCCAACTTAGCCCAACTGCTTAGTGTGATCAGGGATAGCGGCTACGATGTGAGCGTCGATTGAAAGCATCGCCCCTCGAGCGAGTTACCTTATGATTTCCCCGCATACCACCCGTGCCACACTGCTCGGGGCGCTGCTGTTGGCCCTCTTGCTTGTCGCCGGGCTGGGGTGGCTGCCGGGGATGCAGACGGCCGGTCGGCCGTCTGCCCGACCCAGCCCTTTGCGTCCTGCACCCACTGCTGAGCCGCTGGTGCCAACGCCCCTGCCCGAATACCGGGCCACGCAGCCTCCGCAGCCTACCGCCACCGCGCCTGCCACTGATCCGTTGACGCCCGCACCTCTGCCCGCGTTGCAGGTCACACTCACCCCTGAATCGACCGCTGTTGAGAGCACAGTGCAGCCCTCTTTGCCGCTGCAAGCGCCGCAGGTCGCTGCCAACGCCGAATTCCCGTTCGGAGGCTCGGCCCGTGGCCGCATCGGCGTAGGGTTCCCGGTCGGCTACATCAATAACTACGATTGGGACGCGAGCCTGCCCGGCTGGTGGCTCGTATGGCGCGCCGACCTAAATGGGCCGCAATTATCTGAGTCCCATTTCGCACAAATGGTGCGCATCCGCCAGGACAGCTTCAGTCCTGAGTTGCCCACCATACAGCAAATAGCGCAGACGCAGCCGGGCGCCCTATGGCTGATCGGCAACGAACCGGATGTCGTCTGGCAAGATAACGCCACGCCAGAGCAATACGCGGCGGCCTACGGCATCCTTTATCCCGCTATCAAGGCCGCCGATCCCACTGCGCTGGTTGCGATCGGCGGAGTCAGCCAGTCGACACCGCTGCGCCTGGCCTATCTCGATCGCATCCTGGCGGCCTACCGGACGCAGTTCGGCGCGGCGATGCCGGTGGATGTGTGGAACGTGCATGCATTCATCTTGCGCGAGGAACGAGGATCCTGGGGCGTAGACATTCCACCGGGGATGGCGGTTGAGACCGGCGCCTTGTATGAAATCGTCGACCACGATAACATGGCCATTTTCAAGCAGCAGATCGTAGACTTCCGGCGGTGGATGACCATGCGCGGTTTCCGAAATGCGCCGCTGATTGTATCGGAGTACGGTGTGTTGATGCCCGAAAGCTACGGTTTTCCAGCCGACCGGGTCGCTGAATTTCTAGTCGCCAGCTTCGACTTTTTCCTGACCGCGCGCGACGCCAAAATCGGCTATCCTGCGGACGACGACCGCCTGGTGCAAGCCTTCTGCTGGTACAGCGCGGCCGACACAATCTACCCGACATCCAACTTATTCGACCCGGAAACGCGCACGATCACACCGGTCGGCGAGATGTTCCGGGCCTACGTGAGTGCGCTGCCGTAGAAACGCAGCAGAGCACCCTGAGCGAAGCACCGCAGTACGCAGTCGAAGGGTGCAGAACGGCCCTCAGGTTTCAGGACTTGAATCTCATCCCCGCGCCTTCTGACCTCCGCTCAGGCCAATGACTTCCGACGCCACCCGTACCACCGTAGGCGGATGCAGCAGCATATTGGCATAACTGGCATTGGCCATCGGACACGCGCATTCCTTGTCGTAAATCGACTTGCGCAGCTTCGCCATCCGCTCCCCGAACCAGATCGGCGCCAGGTCGTAATTCGTCTCACGCAGGTTGCCGACCGGCTCAGCGCGGATGCAGCAGCTCCAGAGGTCGCCGTTGGGCGCGATGTGGACGCTAGCCCAGCCAGCGTAGCAGGCAATCACTTGCGTGCGTTCGTAGAGCACGCGCTTGGCAAGCTGGTAATAGTGCGCCCGGAACGCCTGGGTGACCCTGGCGATTCCCTTAACCGGCCTGGAACGCGCCTGCGCGCTGAGGAAATCGGCAATCGGCGCGTATGCGTCCGGGTCGGGCGTGATGCCCCACCCGATCGTGTCCAGTTCGACCCGCTCCTCGGCCACCTCGGTGATATACGAGTCGGGATTGAGAGACTGCAAGCCGTCGTAGATTCCGCGGAAACGCTCCTGATTGAAACGACTGACGACCGTGTGCACGGTGAGGACCAGGTTGGGCCGCACCTTCTGCAACTCCTTCAACTTCGCCCACGTCGCCATCGCCTTTTCCCAATTGCCTGGCACCCCGCGGATATCGTCATGCTCGTCGCCAATGCCATCTAGGCTCAGGTTAATGCCGATCTGGCTGGTCGGGCACTCGCGGCAGATACGATCCACGCGCTCGACAACGCGTTCGGTAAGCAAGCCATTGGTTGGAATCGTGATGACGGACGGACGGCAGTGCCGGTACGCGCTGATCACCATCTCATCCAAGTCTTTGCGCAGGAACGGCTCGCCGCCGGTAAAGGTGATGTAGAACGGCGTGCGCCCCAGGTTAGCAAAGACCTTGTCCCATTCCTCCACGGTCATATCGTCGTTAGGCTTGCGCCACACGTCGCACGTGCGGCACTTGGAATTACACCGGAAGCTGACGGAGACCACAACGGAGAACGGATATATCCGTGGCCAGCCGTAACGACGGAAGCTCCAGTAAAGGGGCAATTTCGGTGCAAGAGAAAGCATTGACATGAGGACTATTATACCTTACGGCCTGTACGCCACTGTAATCATCGTGAACGCGACCAACGTCACCAGCGAGGCCAACGACAGGGTATTCACAACGAACGTGCGCTCTTCCTGATCGGCCTTACTCATGAACAACGGGATCACGAACGGCGGCGGCAGGACGAACATGGTCATAACGGCTGCCTGCAGGATCAGGTCGGCCCCGAACAGCGGACGGACAACCAGCGCGTTCACCAACAGCCCCGCCGGCGCCCAGAAAAGCAGGCGCAGCGCGATGGCCTTGGCCGGCTTGAGCAGCGCCCCTCGCTGCAAGCGCACCTCGTAGCCGATCACCAGCGCAATCAGCGGCGTCGTCACCGCTCCCAACAACTCTAAAGTGACGAAGACGGCATCGGTGGGCGGCCACGCGCGCAGGATCGGCTCAAGCCCCAGGCGGTTGAAAACGATCCCCAGAAAAATCGCAACGATCACCGGCGTCCTGAGGAAGCCGACCAGCGTCTGCCCGAAAGAGATCGCGCCGGTCGATAACCGTTGTACGAACGGCACCAGCACGAAGAACACAAAAACCACCTGACCGAGATCCACCACGGCGAAGTTGAAGATGTTGGCCGCGCCATAGACCGCGGCGAAGATGGCATACCCCATCATGCCGGCCTCGAAGCCGGTCATCAACGTGGGGAGGTAAGGCGACGGCAGCCCCGCCGGCCGCCCGATCAACCGGCCGGTGAGCAGCGCCAGCACACAACCGGCGAACACGAGCCCCACGATCGCAAAGTGACGCGCCTCAAGGTCCACCCCCGCAAACGCCAGAAACAGCACCGCCGGCAGGGTGATGTTGACGACCAGCTTCTTCAACCCGCCAACCGTGCTTTCATCCAGGAAGCGCATCTTGCGCAGGAACGCGCCAAGCACAAAGAGCAAGATGACAGGAAGAACCTTGGAAAAAGCTTCAATGTAGATCATGGCACATCCGATTTTCTAGGGGTTACTGAAGGTTTGGACGAGAACGCCCACGTTGCATAGGAAAAAGTGTTATCCTGCAATCGAAAAAATCAAAGTGCCGGGTCCTACAGAGAACTCGGCACCTCATGAGAAAAAAGGCTGCTCATCCGCCACTAATCAAATGAATCGCCTGCATCTCCGTGCCATCGGGCACTTCGGTAGACGCAAAGTCGCGCTTCAGCACCACCTTGCCGTCGATCTTCACCACGATCATACGAAAGCTGAATTTGAGCGCGTCGAGTACGTCCTGGACGGTCATGCCAGGACGCCACTCGACGTCGTATTGGGCGTTGACGCGGATCAAAAATCAGACCTCTCTTGTCGATATCTCAAGCAAGTCAAAGGTGTTCAGATTCGTGCTTGAAATGGCTTGACCGTTGGCACGATCATCCAACACCCCCAATTACAACTTCTCTTTTACGACCGCCACCACTGCGGGAAAGTCGATCTCCAACTTGCGCAGCGTCTCCAGCGTCGGCACGCCGTTGGGAGTCCAACCGCGACGCTTGTAGACCGCATCGAGCAGGCTCTCGTACTGGGCTTCGCGATACTTGCGCATTGCAGCGACCTTCTCCGGCGTGCTCATGTGAGTCGGGTCAATACCCACCTTCTCACGCAACTGCTTGTCGTAGCGCTCAACGCGGCTCTCGTATTCTTCAACCGTCACCGGTCCGGCCGAGCGGTAGGGAATCGCGTCATCGGCACGGAGACCACGGCCCATTCGAAGATTAAAGACGCGCTGGAAGTTGTAGACCCGCTCAGACATGAAGATCAAATCTTCCTTGGTCACCTCTAGCCCGGTGGTGCCAGAGAAGAGCGCGACGTAGTTCGCCACATGTTCCGGCACTTTCGCCGGCTCGTCGGTCAGCGCGTTGTCAGCCGGCTCAATGTCGTTCCACGGCAGCTTGCACAAACCGTTCAGTCCGAACCAGGTGCGCCACATGGGGAAGTAGTGCAACGCCTCAGCCTTTTCTTCAAACGTCGGGATCTGGTTATTCACCATGTCCATGAAGATCAGCCACGCCTCATCGTGCTGCGCGCCCTTGTTGGTCATGCCGTAGCCGCCCTGCTGCGCCAAACTTTCCTTGGTCATGTACTCCGAGTACTCCATCCCCTTGTTTTCCATCCCGATATCCTGGACAAACGCGGGGTCAGCGCCGAAATGCTCGACAAAATAGGCTTTCATCGCGCGCACGCCCATCCCAGCGATCAGGCCGAACCCCTCGCCGCGCGCCATCTGATGCAGCAGGTCCAGGGCCGCTTCGGCGTTGCCGAAGCGCAGATCCAACCCACCGGTCTTTGCATTATCCAGGATGCCCGCCTCGAAGCATTCCATGACAAACGCGGTCAGGGTGCCGAAAGAGATGGAGTCAATGCCGTAGGTGTCGCAGTAGAAGTTCAACTCGATGATGTCGGGCGGGTCGAAAATGCCCAGGTTCGAGCCGCAGCCCGCCACGGTCTCGTACTCCGGCCCGTCCACGGTAACGATGTGCCCGGCATACGGCCCAGTGCGCACGCGGTAGCCATCCACCCCCTTCGAACACGCCATCGTGCAGCCGTAGATGCAGGAATCCGGGTGTGTCTGGGTAAAGAGAGCGTCCCAGACGGTAGACTTGATCTTGGGCATGTCAGGATGGCTGCCGAACTTGAAGTTATGCACCGGCAGCAGGTCGTAATCGTCCATGATCTCGACCAGGTGCGCGGTGCCGACACGGCGCATCTTGTTCTGCTCGTCATCGAGCTCAACGATCTCTTTGTTAATGCGCTGGCCCACAGCCCGGATGCGCTTGATGTCTGCCGGCGCATTGGCCTCGGCCCTGAGGCCGGCGCGGCGACAAACGATGGCTTTGATCTTCTTGTCGCGCAGCAGCGTACCCAACCCGCCGCGGCCGGCCTGCTTGACACGGACCTTGCCGCGCTTAGGATCATACCAGCTCACGTTGAGGCAGCCGATGCGAGTATGCTCACTGCCCTGTCCGGCCGAAACCACCGAAATGTTGCGTTTGTCGCCTTCATCCCGGGCATACATCGCCGTAAGCTGCTCCGATACCAGGTGCGTGTTCACTGCCTCCTGCGGTGCAACCTCGATAGTCACCCGACCCGCGTCCCCATCGATGAAGATGACCACCTCTTCCGCGGCCTTGCCCTGCACCTCCAGCGCATCCCACCCCGCGATCTTCAGCAGTGGCCCGAAGTACCCACCGGCGTTGCTATCTACTACGATGTTAGTAAGCGGTGAGATGCCCACCACCAATGATTTGCCGGTGCCGGGGTAGACGATCGCTCCTGCCAGCGGGCCGGCAGCAATCACGATCTCGTTCTCGGGGTCATCCCACCGGGTGTCAGGCTTCACGGCGTGCCATAGCCGCCACAAGCCAAAGCCCTTGCCGCCAACGAAGATGCGCTTCATTTCATCGGTGACAGGCCGTGACTCGATGTCTCCGGTGGCCACGTTAACGTAAAGGGTTTGGCCGGCATAACCGCGCTCGACCTTAGGGACGCTGTAGTTGAACTCAGCGAAGATGCGATGAGCCTGTTTCATTTCCAGAACAGATTCCAGGGTCGACATTGACGCCTCCGATGGGTAGTATGCAGAATGCTTTGTCTCACGATAACTCAGATACATCGTTATTATAGCCGATAAACGTTTGGTCTGACCATGACTTGCATCATGGGCACGCGGCGCGCGCATGATGTCTTTGGAATTCTGCATTTACGCGTAACGCTTTGACGCAGCACGAAAGAAAGGGTAAAATCTCGATACGATGCATGTCTTGAGGAGTGAACCCATGTACCTTGGGGCCGGAGAAATCGTGCTTTTGCTGCTGCTGCTTGTGATCCCGCTGCTCACTGCGGTTGCGATTGGGGTGGGCGGGGTCCTGGCCTACCGATCGAGAACACGCCATTGCCCATTCTGCGCGGAACGTATCCGCAATGAAGCTACCGTATGCCGATACTGCGGCAGAGATGTGCAGCCCGTCATCACTGACCGCACGAGGCCCAGCTAAACACATCACCCAGATTCGATGGAGGAGACAACATGAACCAACGCCTGACGGTTTTCGCCTTGATTGGGCTGCTCAGCCTGCTGCTGGCAGCCTGTGCACCAACGGCCGCCACGCCAGCCCCTGCCCAGGCGCCTGCACCCACAGCAGAGCCCACTGAAGCTCCTGCGCCGACTGCCGTACCGCCCACAGCGATTCCCACCGAAGCGCCCTCCGTTGTCAGCACGGTCGCGGCGACCCTGCGCCTGCCTGATCTGAAGGGACGGACGGTGGTGGCGGTAACGGAAAACGCCTATACGCCGCTCAACTTCGTCGATCCCGCGACCGGTAAGGCAGTCGGCTGGGAATATGACGCAGTCAACGAGATCTGCCACCGGCTCAACTGTGTGGTGGACTGGAAGCTCTCCTCCTGGGATGCTATGATCCCCGCGATCAAGGACGGCCAGTTCGACGTCGGCATGGACGGCATCACCATCAACGACGAACGCAAGACGCAGGTCGACTTCTCCGACCCCTACATGACCTCCCAGCAGTTCATGCTCGTCCGCGCCGATGAGACCCGCTTCACCGACGCCAAGACGTTCGGCGCCAACGAAAAGCTGCTCATCGGCGCCCAGGCCGGCACCACCAACTTCTACTCCGCCGTCTACAACGTGCTGGACGGCAACGAACAGAACCCGCGCATCAAGCTCTTCGAAACCTTCGGTGCGTCGGTCCAGGCGCTGCTGGCCGGCGACGTGGACATGGTCCTCACCGATGCTGCCTCCGGCCGCGGCTATGTCAGCGCCAACCCCGACAAGCTCAAAATTGTCGGCGAGGCCCTCGGCTCCGAAGACTTCGGCTTCATCTTCACGCCCAAGTCCGACCTCGTCGCCCCCTTCAACGCTGCCATCGCCCAGATGAAGGCCGACGGTTATTTCGACTATCTCAACAACCGCTGGTTCTTCCTGGTCGACCCTGCCGGCAAGGACGTCTACCACGAATTACCTGATCTGAAGGGACGGACGGTGGTGGCGGTGACGGAAAACGCCTACACGCCGCTCAACTTCGTCGATCCCGCGACCGGTAAGGCAGTCGGCTGGGAATATGACGCAGTCAACGAGATCTGCCACCGGCTCAACTGTGTGGTGGACTGGAAGCTCTCCTCCTGGGATGCTATGATCCCCGCGATCAAGGACGGCCAGTTCGACGTCGGCATGGACGGCATCACCATCAACGACGAACGCAAGACGCAGGTCGACTTCTCCGACCCCTACATGACCTCCCAGCAGTTCATGCTCGTCCGCGCCGATGAGACCCGCTTCACCGACGCCAAGACGTTCGGCGCCAACGAAAAGCTGCTCATCGGCGCCCAGGCCGGCACCACCAACTTCTACTCCGCCGTCTACAACGTGCTGGACGGCAACGAACAGAACCCGCGCATCAAGCTCTTCGAAACCTTCGGTGCGTCGGTCCAGGCGCTGCTGGCCGGCGACGTGGACATGGTCCTCACCGATGCTGCCTCCGGCCGCGGCTATGTCAGCGCCAACCCCGACAAGCTCAAAATTGTCGGCGAGGCCCTCGGCTCCGAAGACTTCGGCTTCATCTTCACGCCCAAGTCCGACCTCGTCGTCCCCTTCAACGCTGCTATCGCGACGATGAAGGCTGACGGTTTCGTGGACTACCTGAACACGCGTTGGTTCTTCTTGTACGACGCGGCAGCAAAGTAATTGCCTATGGGCGTGTGGGAGTACGGAAGACTCCCACACGCCCGCGCTCTCATACGCCCACACGGAGCAACGCATGTCCCGCACCGCCATCCCACGCGAATCACACCTGACCCCGTTCACAAACCGGCTGGCGCGGTTGCCGTACTGGCTGCTGGCGGCGATCCTGCTCGGCGTCATCTTCCTGTGGGTAATGGTATCGCAGGAAAGCTATACGGTAATTCTCAAAGCAGTTGCTCAGGGCGTCTGGGTAACGGTCTACGTCACATTGATCGCATATGCGCTGGCAATGGTGGTAGGATTGGCGGTCGGGCTGATGCGGGTTTCGGGCAATCGGGTGGCCAAGGAGGTATCATCGTTTTACGTGGAAATCCTTCGCGGCGTGCCGATGCTGGTGATCCTATACTATATCGCGTTCGTAGGTGCGCCAGCTCTCGTCAGCGGAATCAATGCAGTTGGAAAGTGGCTGATGGGGACAGGGGTGCTGGCGAGCCTGGGCGACTCATTGGCCACGTTGCGATCACGCGACATCAGCTTTGTGGTACGCGCCATCCTGGCGCTCACGGTTGGTTACAGCGCCTTCATCTCCGAAATCTTCCGCGCTGGGATCGAATCCATCGGCCGCGGGCAGATGGAGGCAGCGCGTTCGTTGGGTATGACTTACGGCCAGGCCATGCGCCATGTGATCCTGCCACAAGCCATCCGCAACGTGTTGCCGCCGTTGGGCAACGACTTTATCGCTATGCTGAAGGATTCGTCGCTGGTCTCGGTGCTTGGCGTACAGGACATTACCCAACTCGGCAAAATCTACTCCGCTGGCACGTTCCGCTTCTTCGAGACGTACAACGTGGTAGCATTCCTGTACCTGGTGATGACTGTCGGACTGGCGCTACTGGTGCGCGGGCTGGAACGACGAATGCCTGGGAAGGCGTAGGAGCGAGGTGGCCTCGCCCCGACAATTACAGCCACTCGCCCACTTGTGTCGTGGAATCCAGAACCAGATCGGCATCATCGAAGTCATTGCGTTCCCCAAAACCGCACAACACGCCCACCGCGAGCGCGCCGGCCGCCTTGGCCGCCTGTACATCCACTTCGGTATCACCGACCATGACACATTGTTGAACCGGGAGACGGAGTTTCTCGGCTGCCATGCGCACCGGCATCGGATGCGGTTTCAATCGCCGCACGTCCTCACGCGTGATCACCGTCTCAAAAAGATCTACGAGGTCGTACTGCACCAGAAATGCCTGCGCTTCGTGACGAGGGCGGCTGGTGACGACCGCCAGCCGATAACGCCCCGCTAATTCCCGCAGCATCTCAGGGGCGCCGTTTACAGCGACGAAACGCTCCGGCTCGCGAATGCCTCGCAAACGGCGGAGTGCATCACTCAGTCGGAACAGCATGTTATCCAAACCGAGCCGGTCGAGCAGGGTCACAAAGCGATTCACAGGGGTCTCGCTCCGCATCAACAAGCGCCGTGCCAGACGCATCCGCCGCTCCACCGGCGCCAACGTCCCCAGGAGGCCTAGCCGGCGCACCAGGCCAGCAACCACCTGATCGTCGGTCTCGATCAGCGTGCCATCAAGGTCGAACAGCACCGCGCGCACCGCACGTCTATCTCTCGTCTCACGCCACAGACTTGCTCGATCAAGCGGCGTCTCGCCGGCAGGGAACGGATCCAGATCAAACACCTTGCGAAACGCGTAACCCAACAACAGGCGCCCTGCCGCAATAACCGGGGCGGCCAGCAGAATGCCCAACACCCCACCCAGTTGTGCGCCAGCCAACGCACCCACAATCACGACGGCAGGATGTAACCGCACTCGGCTACCGACCACGCGCGGTAACAGATAAAGATTCTCGATCTGCTGGATCAGAAAATAGACCGAAGCCACGAGCAAGGCGAACCAAAGTTTCGACATTGGCAGCCAACTGGAGCCGAGGGCAAGAGCAATCGCAACGCCGGGAATGCCTGCTAACCAGGGGCCGATGGCCGGAACAAATTCAAGAAAGCCCGAAATAAGCCCGAGCGCAGGTGCACTGCGAACACCCAAGATGCTCATAGCCAACCAAACAGCTACGCCGATAATCAGCCCCAGGATCAATTGCCCGCGCACGAACGCATCCCAGATATGCACCAGTTCGCGCCATAATTGCCTCAACTCAGGACGCCAGGGCTCGGGCAGCCTGACAGAGACCGAACGCGCCAGCTTTGGGGCGTCGCGCACGACATAAAAACTGACAACCAGGATGAGAACTACCCAGACGATGCCATTGACCGCGCCGCGTAATACGCCCGCCGCGCCTGTCGCCACAGGCCGCAGCCAGTTCTGCAAGCTCTGAATCGCGCTCAGATCGGGGGCCAGGATGCTGCGCAGCCATTGGTTGATCGGCTCATAGTACAAGCCCAGATCGATGGTCCAAGAAGGAGTCAGGACAATGGGCTTTGGGGTGACTTCCAGCAGTTCCTGGATCACACTGACAAGGTTGTTGATAAAGCCGGTAAGTGTGTTGACCAGCGACGGCATGACAACCGCGGGCAAGGTCAAAAGGAGGAGCACTACAACAATCTCAGAAACGATAACTACGGGGGTTCGGGGCCAACCGGTGCGCCGCAGCACGCCGCCAGCCATAAGGGACACCAGGTAAGCCAGGAAGAAAGCGAGGATCAGAGGCGTCAGGATCACCCGGGTGCGCGCCAACAGCCAGACTGCGCCAATCAAGGTGCCGATGACGACGAGTTGCTTGAGAAACGGATTCCAGCGGGTGTCCATAGATCGCAGCAGGCAGCACCACGTCAGGGTCGATCAGCGCAGAACGCCTATCTCGCTCAACGGCCAGTAGCGGAAGAGGGCCCTGCCCAGGATTTGGTCGAGCGCCACCGGGCCGAAAATGCGCGAATCCCGGCTAGCCGAGCGATTATCACCCAATACAAAAACTGTGAAAGGAGGGACGATCCAGGAGCGGCCACCGCCCTGGGTCTCCTGGGTGAGGTACGGTTCATTGACCGCCACGCCATCGACAAAAACGCCGCCGTTGGCAATCGTAATTCGCTCACCGGGCAACCCAATCACCCGCTTGATCAAAAGTTCAGGGCTGCCGCCAGGATCGTGTAAAACCACTACATCGCCGCGGCGCGGGCCGTGGAATCGATAACTCAGCTTCTCGATCACAAGCCGCTCGTTGGTATGCAGATTGGGCTCCATGCTTTGACCGTACACCCGCGTCGCTTGCGCCAAAAACACGTGAATCAGGAGGGCGATGAGAATAGCGGGCAGGAGGGTGCCCACCAGATCACGCAACACCGCGCGCAACCACTCACCCAAACCAGCCGGTTTTGAGGCGACGGGACCCTCTGGCAAGATACTATTATCGGACATAACGTTCTCAGCTTATGATCGGTCAGGGCATTGTCCGATTGAACTTGCCGGACAATGCCCTATAAAATCAATCTGCGGGTTCCTTAGCTCCGACGCGGGCCGCTGTTGCGGTTACGATCGCTGCCCCGGCTGTCGCCGCGAGGGCCGCCTGAGAAGCCACCGCGTTGGCTGCCACCGCTCGGGCGCCCACCGCCCCGGTCGCGTTCGCGCGCCTCTTCGGCCGTCCAGCCTTCCATCACCGCCTGTCGGCTGAGACGGATCTTCCCGGCCGGGTCGATATCTATCACCATTACGGTGATCTCGTCGCCAAGTTGCACCACATCCTCGACACTGGGCACCCGGTAGTCGGCCAGTTGTGAGATGTGCACCATACCATCCACGCCGGGCGCGATCTGCACAAAGCAACCATATGATTCGATGCGGACGACCTGACCGGTGTAGATGCGACCGATCTTGATCTCTTCAGTCATCTTCTCGATCTCGGCCAGGGCGAGCTCGGCGCCCATTCCCTCAGCACCCGAAACAAAGACCGAACCATCATCCTCGATATCGATCTTGACGCTGAACTGTTCCTGCAGACCGCGAATCATCTTGCCGCCGGGGCCGATCACCTTACCGATCTTTTCCGGATCGATGTGGGTCGTCAGAATGCGCGGTGCATGCACCGAGAGGCTCTTGCGCGGTTCGGGCAGCACTGCCAACATCTTTTCCATGATGAACAGGCGGCCTTCGCGCGCCTGCGCCAGCGCCTCTTCCATGATCTGATAGGTGAGGCCGTGGATCTTGATATCCATCTGCAGGGCGTTGATGCCGTGCTCGGTGCCCGCCACCTTGAAGTCCATGTCACCCAGGTGATCTTCCAGGCCTTGGATGTCGCTCAGGATCGCATAGCGCAACCCAGAGCTGGCCACATCACCGTCGGTGATCAGGCCCATCGCGATGCCGGCCACCGGCGCTTTAATGGGTACGCCGGCGTCCATCAGAGCCAAGGTGCTGCCGCAGACCGACGCCATCGAGGTCGAGCCGTTCGAAGATAACGCCTCGGACACCAGGCGCAGGGTGTAAGGGAAGCTTTCCTGGGCCGGGATCATCGGCTCAAGCGCCCGTTCGGCCAACGCACCATGTCCGATCTCGCGGCGCTTAGGGCCACGGTTAGGGGTTACCTCGCCAGTAGAGAAGGGCGGGAAGTTGTAATGGTGCATGTAGCGCTTGCTATCTTCAGCGTTGAGGGTGTCCAGCTTCTGCGTGTCGCCGGGGGTGCCCAGCGTCGCAACCGTCAGCACCTGGGTCTCGCCGCGGGTAAACAGGCCACTGCCATGCACGCGCGGCAGGATGCCCACCTCGACGCTGATCGGCCGAATCTGACGATGGTCGCGGCCGTCCGGACGAATCTTATCGCCCAGGATGCGCTCGCGCACCACCTTCTTTTCGATGCTGTCGAATGCCTGGGCCAGCGCCTTGGGTTCGTGGTTCTCGCCCAACGCGGCTACCAGCGCAGCCTTTGCCTCGCCCAACGCCTTGTATTGTGCTTCCTTGCCGGGGTTCTGCGCAATGGCCTCGCGGACGCGATCACCCAGCCAGGCGTTCGCAGCAGCCTCGACCGCCGGATCAGACAGCACCGGGGTAAACTCAAACTTGGGCTTGCCAAGTTCCGCACGCATCTTGTTCTGGAGCTGGATGATCGGCTGCATGGCCTCGTGACCGAGCTTCAGCGCCTCGAGCATCAGATCCTCAGGCAACTCGTCGGCGCCGGCCTCGACCATCAGGATGGCATCAGCGGTGCCGGCCATGCGCAGGTCAAGAGTGCTGGAGGCCATCTGCGTAACGGTTGGGTTGATGATGAACTGACCATCAATAAAGCCGACGCGCACAGCGCCGATGGGGCCTTCCCACGGGATGTCGGAAAGCATGACGGCCGTGCTGGCGCCGATGATGCTCAGGATGTCCAGGTGAATTTCAGGATCACGCGCCAGCGCGGTGATGATCACCTGCACCTCATTCATCATCCCCTTCGGGAAAAGCGGACGCAACGGCCGGTCTACTAGCCGCGAGACCAGGATGGCCTGGTCGCTGGGGCGGCCCTCACGACGCTGAAAGCTGCCGGGGATGCGGCCTGCAGCATAAAGGCGTTCCTCATAGTCCACGCTGAGCGGAAAGAAATCCACGCCCTCACGTGGCTTCGAGCCGCAGGCTGTCGCCAGAACGACCGAATCTCCGGAACGGACGGTGACTGCGCCGCCGGCCAACTTGGCGAGCGTTCCGGTCTCTACCGAAATCTCACGACCGCCAATCGTAATTGTATAGACGTGCTTCTGCATATTACTCCCTAAACTCCTTGATTAAGATATCCTGCCGGACAAATTGGCCCACGCCGCACCCAAGCAGGTAATACGCCGGGAGGTTCAGGAGCTGGGGAGTGCGGTCGAGATCTTGGCTCGACCGCACTCCCCAATTCCTGTGCCTCCTCATGTGCGCATATTTCCTAAATGCTAAACGAGTAGATACGACACGTCGCATCTACTCGTCCATAGTACCGCTTACGATTGTGCCATTTGCCTGCGGTTGCTCGTCGCCTCAACGTCTACTTGCGAAGGCCAAGCCGCGCAATGAGCTCCTTGTAGCGATCCGGATCCTTGCGACTGAGATACGCCAAATGGCGCCGGCGCTGGCCGACCAGTTTCAACAGACCGCGGCGCGATGACTGATCTTGCTTGTGCGTCTTCAAGTGATCAATCAGCGAATTGATGCGCGTCGTGAGGATTGCGACCTGCACCTCAGGCGACCCCGTATCACTTGCGTGTACGTGGTATTCCTGGATGATGGCGCCTTTTTCGTCTTTCGAAAGAGCCATTTCCCTACACTCCTTTGTTGATAGACCGAAACACCGCTGGAATACCTCGGCGCATGCTCCAGTCGATAATGCAAAAGCGAGTATACCATGATCCAGGTCGGGAGGCAAGTTGACAGGTGCCGATCCTTCTGGAACATCTTACGCTCGCGTTGTCTGCTCCACAAAAAAAGCCTCAAAGGCCTCCCGAAGACGCTGTGTCAGCGGGCCCACACGACCGCTCCCGATCGGGCGGCCGTTGATGGCGGTGATGGGCATGACATGTCGACTGGTGCTGGTGATGAAGCATTCCTGCCAGCGGGGCAGGTCCGCCACCGGCAACCGGGCCTCTCGCAACGGCACGCCCTGCTGCGCTGCGCACATCAATACGAGGTCGCGCGTAACACCGGAGAGAACATCATGGCAGGGCGGCGTCAACACGCAGCCATCCACTACCGCGAATAAATTACTATTGGAACCTTCGGTCAGAAAGCCCTGGCTGTGCAACAGCGCCTCGTGAACCCCGGTCGCCTTGGCCGAACGTTGCGCCATGAAACTAGAGAGCGTATTAAGAGATTTGGCCTGCGGCAAATAGCGTTGCGCCTCAAAGGTGATGGCCGTGGCGCCCAGGGTATAATAATCGGGCGGATACACCGTGGGCGGCTGGGGCCAAATGTAGGCGCTCGCTTTTCCCCCACTGTCATCGCCCACGACAAAAAGGCGGAGGGTGCAATCGGCCATGCCATTGGCGGCAAGGACCTCGTCGATCCAGGCGGCGATAGTGCTCAGGCTGGCCGGCAGCACCAATCCCAAGATATCGGCGGAATGCGCCAGCCGATCGAGATGAGCCTGGCCAGCAAAAGGAGCCCCGTGCACTACTTGCATCGACTCGTAGACCCCATAGGCGCCGTAGATAGCAGGATTAAAGACTGAGATATGGGCCTGCGCTGACGGAATCAGCTCCCCAGTACGCGAAACATAAGTGGGTGTGAACATGCATACCGCTCCCCGGCAACAAATACCGGGCAATCAGCCCGGCATTCGCTAGTCTAGCATCAGAGCCGTGATTTGTCCAGGTGATTCAACGCGTCTGGGCACGCATCAAGGCGAAGATTTCATCAAGTGTGGGGGGCAATTCGACAGACCGATCGCGCGCACAATTCAAGCCGGCCGCTGCGCAGGCAAACTTGACCTTGTATTCCAGGGACCATTCAGGTTGCAGCCACGCGTAAATGATGCCGGCCTTGAATAAATCACCGGCGCCGCTGGTGTCGACAATCCGTTCGATTTCATACGGCTCGACCCCAAACGGCGCGCCATCCGCACGCACCACCAGCACAGGTCGCGGTCCATCCGTCACGATGATCACCCCTGCGCCTCGCCGCTGCAAGTCCAGTGCATGATCGTATTCATAGGCGCCGGTGAAATTGCTTTGTAGCCAGGCGTTGGAGATGATCACGACATCGCTAAGGCTGGCCAATGGATATTGGAGCCAGATGGCATCTGCGGAAATCACCGTCCGCTGGAGTTCGCGCGCCACGGTCGCTGCACGATCCCGCTCGTCGCGGCCATAGGCATCAACACTCAGAATCTTGGCCTGGCGCATCAAAGCGGGGCTCAACTCATCTTTGGGCGTCTGGTCATACCCGTAGGCAATGCGGCTGCGCTCGCCATCGGGCGTCACCAAAATGCGCGAGAAAGGAGTCGACACGTTGGGATACTGCCGGATGTAACGAGGGTCGATCCCCGGATAACGTCCCAACTCAGATAAGATGAACTCGCCTTTACGATCAGCGCCGATAAAATTGCCCACTACTGCCACCCGCAGACCCCACAATGCCAACGGGATAGCCACCTTCAACGCCTCTCCGCCAAGCTCGTCGTACTCATAGAGGGCGGCAACATCGCGTCGAGGAGTCGGCAGATGTGTCAGTCTGGTCACGTTTTCGACGCTGATGGTTCCGTAACACATCACATCGAAACAGTCTTCATTATCAGCCATGGCGATCGCCAACTCCCCAACGCTACTCAACGATAGTCGATCAGATCATGCGCCACGTACAGCATGCCCGCCCAACGTGCCTGCCCATCGACCGACCCAATTAACAAAAAAGCATCATCGTTCTTGTTGGCGCCCCAACCGGTGCTGTACACCACGTGAACCACATCATCCGGCCAGGTGACCTTATCAGTCAACATGCTGCGGGCATCCACGCTGAAGTCAAGCTTGGGACTGCCCGGTTCGAGGTAGTTAACCCGCAACATCTCCATGGCTTGGCTGGCCGGCATATCGCCCCACTCCGATCGGTAACCACCCAACCGAAATTGCGGCGCCATCAAGGCCCCCAGCGCTACGGAATCTTTTGCAGAAATCGCCGCCTCCAGCCGCTCCAACAACGCATCCAGCTCCAACCCTTGAATGTTCACAGTCACCGAACTGAGATGCTCCATGGCGCCATCGCGCGGGCTCTCCGTGAAAACCTGAATGCGACCCGGTTGACTATTAAACGGCACACTGAACGGTACCGAAATCGTGAAGGGGCCGCGCGCGCCCATTTCGCCGGCAATGATGCCCGACGCAATGCCAATCTGCGCGCCGCTGCCATCCAGCACGGCCGCGACCACAGTCTGCTCGAAGGGCGACGACGCCACACCAGATACGGTGATCGGGCTGGTAACAGTCATGCCACGGCCAGGGCTGATAATGACAATTTCCTCACAGGGACAAGGCACCGTTGGGGTTGGCGCCACAGGAACTGGAATCTTCAGCACCTGGCCAGCGTAGATGCGATCAGGATTCGTGACCCCGTTGTAATCTGCGATATCCCTGACGCTGAGGCCGTACCGCTTTGCGATGATCGCTAGCGTCTCGCCTCGTTTGACCACATGGGTGACCCCAGATAACCTGGCTGGAGTTGCGACAGCCTGCAAGTCAACACCGCGGCCTACTTCCGGCCGCGCGTCATTCGGCGCAGCGTTGCTGCTGCGCGCCCACGCGACAGCCGCCGTCGCCGCCAGCAACAGCATTAAGGCGATGACAACCCATCGAGTCAAAGGTCTGCGCATCTTAACCTCCTTCACGAGCACGTATGAACGCAAGGCTTTTCTCGGCCACCCACTGCCAGTGCACGTCGACGGTGATGCAGTGGCCCGACTCCTCCAAGGTCAACAACTGCTTATCGCGCGAGCTGATGCGCTCAAAGGTGCGGCGAGCGCTCTCCGGATGGATTGCGCTGTCGCCGCGGCTGTAAATGATCAAAGCCGGGCAGGTGATCTTAGCCAGATTCCAGCGCACGCGCAGCATGAGTTTGAGAAGTTCAGCGGCCGCGCCCACCGGATCAACATCATAACACCAAAGCTGCCGATCGGCGTCCGGATTGACCAGGTCGCTGTCAGCGCTCTTCGGCAGCATGCCCACAAAGTACCTGGCCAAGGGGGCCAGATAAAGGAGCTGGTTCTGCACCCACGGCGCGGGAGAATACAAGATGATGCCGGGTAGATCGGGATGCCGGCGGGCCAGGTGTAGAGTCAACAGCGAGCCCATGGACAAACCCGCCACAAATACCGTGCGGCAGCGCGCCCGCAGATCGGCCAGAGCCTGTTCCACGTGCTCCGTCCAATCCGTCCAGCGACAGCGGTTCATCTCCTGCGGCGTGGCGCCATGCCCCGGCAACCGCGGTCCGGACACGGTCAGTCCGCCCGCGTGCAAACTGTCACCTATCCAGCGCATCTCCGTCGGCGAGCCGGTATAGCCATGGATCAACAAGACCCCGGTGGGACCGCCTGAAAGGAAGAACGGAGCAGGATCGAGATGGGCATGCTGCGTCATGGCCTACCTCCTGGAACAGCATTCTAGCACATTGTGTTGCACAGGGAAAGCACTCCCGTCAGGCGTACATCTCCGGCCTGCGATCGCTGAAAAGGTCGTTGCGCGCCGTCACGTGCTTGTCATCGGCCAGGGAGGGATCGATTTCGACCAGGATTACGGCATCCCCTGCAACCGGCGCCTGGCACAGCCGGCGGCCCCGCGCGTCCACCACCTGGGATGCGCCAGTAAAAGTAAGTGAACGGCCATCGGCCAACGTCTCGACACCATAGCGGTTAGTGGTGACAGCGAACACCCGGTTCTCCAGGCAGCGCGTCACCATTGCGGTTTGACAGTGCGGCAGCACCAGGTTGGCCGGGTGGGCAATGACTTGTGCGCCGCGTAACGCCAGGGTCCGCGCTGATTCCGGGAAATACCAGTCGAAACAAATCATCATCCCGATGCACACACCGGCGTGCTCAAAGACGCGAAGCCCTGTGTCGCCGGGCTGGAACAACTCCTTTTCATCATTAAACAAATGCGTCTTACGATAGAACTGCAAGACGCCTGTTCCACTGACCGCAACCGCCGAATTGTAGAGGCCTTCCTGCGCCCGCTCGGCAAAGCCGGTGACCGCGATGCCGCCTGCAGCGCCGGCCAGGCGCTGCACGGCAGCCAAAAACGGCCCCGAGCCGTCGGCCGGTTCAGCATAAGGCGCCAGGTCGGCCGGAGACACATACATATAACCGGAATTGGCCAGCTCCGGCAGCACCAACAGATCGGCCCGCACGCCGCACAACAACGCCTCCACCGCCGCGATGTTGGCTGCGACGTCGTGGCGTTGTGGCATGAACTGGACAAAACCCACCGTAAACACGTCCGCCTCCTTAAGGAACGCGCGGCCGGAAAAAATAACCGGCAGCTACACCCGCCGCCAGGTCACCCTACGTGCCATTGCATCGTACAGCGCGTAGCAGGCGCCGCCGCCGTCGTGCGGATCGCCCACGCTGCCTACACCGATCAGCCAGCGCTCGTCCGCCTGAATTGCAAATCCGGTCCCGGAATCATTCATACGCACCGGCGCACCGCCCGGCGTCCAACACCATGCCTCCTGGATGTGGGTGTGGCCGTGGAAGAAAATAGCCAGGCCGGCGGCGTCCAGCTCAGCCCAAGCAGCCAAACGCGCGTCTTCGGAACGTTGCAGAGAGGGGAAGAGTGCGGTCCAATGCAGCGACCACATCCGCAAGTATTCCACCACCTGCACGATCTCCAACCCGGCAGGCCATACGGGACTGGCATGCGCAGCGCAAAAACCATCGAACTGCGCCTGTGCCGGCCACCGCACCACCCAGTTGCGATATGAGGCGGGCAACCCTCGCAGCCCCGAAGCCTCCCAATTGCCAAACACACATTTGGCCTCAGCCCCGTCCAACAAATCCAGCGCATAGGTGCTGCCGATATCGCCCAACGCAAGAATAGCCGTTGCACCCTGAACGCGTGCATCGGCCAGGGCACGCGTCAGACGGTCGCCCCGGCCATGCACATCAGAGAGGATAGCCCAAAGTGTCATCGCTCACCATTGGGTGTGATAGGCTAGCTTGGTAATTATTTCACAGCAAGATATGATACCATTTAGCGCGGGGAAGCACAAGGACAAATTGCCTGACCAACAGGGCGTTCAGGCTGCTTTACGGAGAGGGAGCAGGGGGGTGAGGCGTTAGCTCCTAAAACGGCAGCAGCAGTTGATGAGGCGGCCGGCGGCCGGCCAGGGTGACGAACTGCGCCGCGCGCTCGGTCCGCGCGCCGAGCTTGCGCAGGTCGCCAATCTCGCACAGCTTGCTCACGCGCCGCGCCTCCACGATCGCCCGGGCCGACGTGGGGCCAATGCCCGGCACGCGCACCAATTCTGCGAATGGAGCAACGTTGACTTCCACAGGAAAATTCTCGGGATGCGCCTCCGCCCAGGCAGCCTTCGGGTCAAGGTCGATGCTCAGACAGCCGTCCGCATCGAACGGCAGCTCCTCCGCACTAAAACGATAATAACGCAGCAGCCAATCGGCCTGATACAGGCGAAATTCGCGCGTGGGGTCCGTGGGCGGCGTGTTCTCCAACGGAGTGCCCCTCACAGGCGAGAATGCGCTGTAATACGCCCGTGCCACCCCGATCTCACGGTAGAGCATCTGCGCCGTGGTCAGCAGCGCCCGATCGCTCTCGCCCGCGGGCCCCACAACGAACTGTGTGGATAGGCCCAGCCTGGCGTTACCCCAGGTAGGGGCAGGCCTTGCACCTGCCCCCGGCCTCGCGCCGGCCCCAAGCCTACCCCCCCAGGCATCCCAAGCGAAGTCCGGCACCGTCTGCCGGACTCCATCGAAGGATGCCGCAGCAATCTTGCGTCGAATCTCACCCGCTGTGCGCAGCGGGCCGACTAACTCCGGCATCGCCTTCAACGGCGCGAGTGCAGCTAGGGCCTCCCCTGTCGGCGCTTCCAGGTTCACCGACACACGATCGGCAAGCTCTACGGCCCGTTCGATATGCGCCGCCTCCGCGCCGGGCAGCAGCTTGAGGTGGATATAACCGCGAAAGCCATACTTCAGGCGGGTCAGCTCGACCGTGGCCAGCATCTCATCCATGGTCCGGTCTGTGCCCATCACGCCGGAGCTCAGGAACATGCTCTCCACCAGTCCAGCGCGATACATCAGGTCGAAGCTGCGCGCCAGCTCATCCGGCGTCAGGTGGGCGCGCCGGAGATCCCGGCCCGCGCGGAACATGCAGTAGTTGCAGTTGTTCTGGCACGAGCTGGTCTGGAGGACCTTGAGGGTGGCTTTGCGTTCGCCCCACGGTGTCGTCAGGTGGGAGACGCAGGGGAGCACACGCGAATCGGGGACGGCGCCGGTCTCCGGCGCGAAAAACCCGCGGCCCTCGGCGACCGCGTCCGTCGCCGAAGCACGACAATCATCGTAACGGGCCGCCTCGCCCAATAAATTGAGCTTCTCGCGAACATCCATGGCTATCTCCTGAGTGGCACAATCATAGTATACAAACATCTGTTCCACTCGTCAATTGCGCGTACCGACGCACCGACGGGTATGTTTCCGTTTGGGGTAGAAGCTTTCTGCTAGCACGGTGTGAGGCAGCGGAATCAGGTGATTGTAACGGGAGCGTTCGCAGGAGTTGGTGGGATATTGCAAAAGGGAGCCTCACATTGATTAGTGGTAACAGTTTTCTGGCGGGTTGATCCATAAGCGTATACACCTTCTGCGCCAGTTCGGTAGCAACTTGCACTATATGTGTATGACGCGTTGGCAGATAGAGACGAGCTGTCGGTGTAATGTGTGGTAGATGCGCCAACAAGATAACTGTTGCTTCCCCGATTAACAATTATGTCATCGTTAGGGTAATCCACCTCAAAAACACGACTCCAATACAGATCAACTTTGGGTTGTATGCCAATACATCCCGCGGCTGCAGACAACCCGAATAAATTACATCCAGATGGTAGGGGTTGGCTTTGAACAAAGCCACTTTCTTTACAGCCCGGATTGATATTTAAAGTTTTAATTCTCATTTGATAATCGCTACCGGCATCTACGCCATAGGGAGCTGTCATTCCCACAGTATAAGTAACATTATCGGTGGTTGTTAAGTACGTCCAGTTACCACCGATTTTCAGATATTCCACCCAATAACCGGTGGCTCCAGCTACAGCTGACCATTCGAGTGAGAGGTTGTCTTGAATCGAGCCAGTTGCTCTACGCCGTTTAAACTGAGTGATCGTAGGAGCTACGATTGCTGGACAGGTTGTAGGGGTAGGTGTAGCTGTTGGTGTAGGAGTGGCGGTGGGTGTAGGGGTAGGTGTAGCTGTTGGTGTAGGAGTAATTGTAGGCGTGGCAGTAGCAGTTGGAGTGGGAGCCGGCCAAAGATCTCCACAACAGAGATCATAGCAATTAAAACCACTAGGAACGTTGTCGCAACCATTTAAATTATTTGAGCAATCCTCATCATAATCGGCTAAAAAAGAAGTTCTTATGTAGTGATTAGGTAAATAAGTGGCATTGCATTGAGCGACCGATGAACTACCCACGTGTCCAAACCAGATGGGTGGATCATTGAAGGGATTAGATTTTCGGCAACTTCCCCCAGCATCACCACAGCCGGGTGGGGCTTGACAGCATCTTTCTCCCACAGGACACGCACCGGCAACATCTACGCAGTTTGCTCCAGCAGGCATACAGCTTGTGGTTGGTGGGCAAGCTGGGCGCACCGGGCAATCACCACAAACGCATGTATTTGTATCTGTACACCAGTTGCAACCGGATAAGCCCCAAGAATAACAAGTCCCAGCGTCATTAGTATTGCAGTTATTGTGTTCGCAACCAGCTGGTGGTGGTGTATTGGTTGGTGCTGGTGAGCCGGTGACGCCGCCAGTGCAAGACGTGCCGCCAGTTATGGTGCCGACCGTGCAAGAGCGAATCAGCGGGATGGCATCACAAGTGCCATAGCTTCCATCTGGATTACAACAGGTTTTGGATTGGCCACCTTTGTTGCATCCGCCTGACCCACAACTTTGCCAGCATACTTCTGGACCTGAACCATTGGCACCACAGCATACATCAGAGGCGATGCACTGGTCAGAAAATTGATAGCGAGCGGAACAAGTAACAGTGTTTAATTGAGGATCATATGGTGTAGTAACGATGCACTCCGGACTCCATTGACAGTCCCAATCATTACTAGCGCCACCACTGTAGAATGGGGGGGGCATCGGAATGTTTCAATGACTTTGAGACAACCCCGGCTAGAATTTAGTGTACGGATCT